>DAOUMN010000056.1:0-78532 GCA_034411135.1 Bellilinea sp. | reverse complement strand
TGAAAAAAACCAGCCTCGGCTTTGCAGCAATGCCTGCCAATCCTGCCCGGCAGGCAGATTGACCGCATCCGGCTCGCCGGGTATTCCCTTACCCAGCACCGCTTCTGGATCGATCTTGATAAAAATCGCCCGCCGCCTGCGCGCCAAATTTTCCAGGTCTTCTACCACCCGAGCACATAAGGTGGCATTGCTAAAATCCAGCAGTGGTCCACGCGGAACATACAGCACGCGCAGCAGCGCCGAGAACCCACCCAGACGCAGACGGCGCTCCAGCACCATGGCTGCTGCCTGCGCCTTGCCATTCTCATCCAGCCATACCTGAGGCAGGGGTTTCCAACCATAGGCCGCCTTGAACTGCGCCCACTCACCTGTTTGCAGGATATGCGCACCGGGCAGACAGGCAATCAGATCATTCCATTTTTCGAGGTCGGCGGGTTTCATGGCAGCCTCGTAATCCCATGCCGCACCCAATCGCGAATGGCACGTTCATGTCCGGCGCCGGTCAGTGGTTCAGGCAGCTGGTCAGCGCAAAAATAACCTGCCTGATCAGCTTCGGCAGTCAGGTATAACCTCCCGCCATTCGGTACGCAATGGTAAACCAATAGCAAACCATTACCGCGGGGGTCATCATCAAAGAAGTAAGCGCCTGTCAAGCCGCTTGCTGTGGCGATGAGTCCAGTTTCTTCTCTCAATTCGCGCTCGGCTGCCCGTGCTGGGTCTTCATCAGCCTCCACGAATCCCGCCGGTAGATACCAGCACCCCTGCCAGGGATCATTCCGGCGCCGGACGAGCAGCAGCGCATCACCTTGTGTGACCAATGCCGCGGCACTGACCTTCAACTGCGGATAATGCACCCACCCGCAGTCTGAGCAGCACTCCCTGAGCATTCCCTCGACCGGCAGCCATTGCAGCCTGTTTCCGCAGCGGTAACAATAGCTCATCATGCGCCACCCTCGCCGCGGCGCAGTCGGCTGTAAAGCTGGTAGAGCCGGTAAATCGCCGGACTGTAGACCACATCCACAGCGCCTACTGCCCGGCGTACCCTGCCGCCAAAACCGCGCTTAAACCGATACACCCCCCACAATCCATCCTGACGATTGGTAAACCCGTCTTCCAGAACGTCTTCATCCTCATCGGGAATACCCCATAGGTCATACCTGCGGCAGCCACGTACCGCCGCCCAGCGCATGGCTTCCCATTGCAACAGATACGCCGGCATGCGTTGTCGTTCGTCATCGGTAGATGCCCCATAGAAGTACCATGCCCGCTCACCAAAGGCAAAGACCATCAAGGCTGCCAGCGGCTGGTGCTGATAACGCGCCACCAGCAGGGCGCACATGCCTTTGGGTGAAAAGAGATCATACGCTCGTTGGTAATAAGCCAGTGAATGTACGCCAAAGCCATCCCGCTTGCCGGTGATGAGCATCATGCGGTGAAATTCGGGGACATCCGCACAGAACTCGACCACGATTTCCTTGCGTTGGGCAAGGCGGATGTTATAGCGGGTTTTTTGCTTCATACGCGCCAGCCAGTCTTCCTCGCTGCCCTCCAGGCAAATTTCCACCGTCCGGCGCGGCTGGATCGGGCTGGCAGCCCTCCCGGCTATCTTCGGAGGCAACGCCTCATCCTCCCAGGCATCCGGTTCGATCTTCAAAAAAACAGCTCGCTGGCGACGGCACACTGTCTCGATCTCCGGCAGCAGCACCTCCCAATTTTCGCCTACCGGACCCTTGGGAATATAGCCAACCGTCAACCCCAGTGGCAATTTTCGGAACAGGATTTGAGCCCCGCATACCGGGCTGCCCACCCATACGGGTTGCCAGCCAAAGGCGGCTTTCAACTGCCCCCACTCAACAGTTTGCAGCAGGTGCGCTGACGGGTGCTGATGGAGAAATTCGCTCCATTGCTTGGGGTCAAGGACTGGCATCAGATAATCGAAGTGATTTCCGGAGGTGGGGTGCTTTGGATGACGGCGCCGGGGATAATTTCGTCCATCAGATGAATAATTTCCTCATTGGATCCTTCGCGCGCCAGGTTGATCAATTCATCGACCAGCCGGGACAACCTTTCGCTGCTGACCGGTTCCGTGTTTTCGGAACGGAAAATATCCGGGTGATCGGTGGAAATGAACTGGAAACCATCATCCCACAAATCTTCGCTCAGTTTTTCACCCGGCCGCGCCCCGGTAAACACAATTTCGATATCCTTGCCCGGTTCCAATCCGGATAGGCGGATCAAATCCTCCGCCAGATCCAGAATACGAATCTGCTGTCCCATATTCAATACAAAAGTTTCCGCTCCGCGGCACATTCCGCCTGCCTGCAGCACCAGGTAAACCGCTTCCGGGATGGTCATAAAGTAGCGTTTCATGTCCGGATGGGTAATGGTAATCGGACCACCCCGCGCGATCTGTTGTTTGAAGATTGGCACCACGCTGCCACGGCTGCCCAGTACATTTCCGAAGCGAACCACCGCAAAAGGACTACCGGTGCGTAATGCTGCATCGATCACCAGCATCTCAGCAATCCGTTTGGTGCCGCCCATCACGTTCGCCGGGCGAACGGCTTTATCCGAAGAGATCATCACCAGTCGTTCAACTCCGTGCTCAATGGCCAGATCAACCAAGTTGCGGGTGCCAAGGATATTATTGGTCACGGCTTCTTCGACGTTGGCTTCCATGAGTGAAACGTGCTTGTGCGCTGCGGCGTGAAACACGATTTGCGGATGGAACTGGCTGAACACCTGATTGAGGCGCATCCGGTCACGCACATCAGCAATGATCGGGTGAAACGCCAGAGCAGGGAAATGATCCTTCAGCTCAAGCAACGCCTCGAAAATGCTGTTTTCGCCATGCCCAAGCATGATTAACTCAGTCGGGTTATACCGGGCAATCTGGCGGCACATTTCCTTGCCGATTGAGCCACCCGCACCGGTCACCAACACCACCTTGCCGGAAAGGATGTTCCCAATCAGTTCCTCTTTCACCCGCGCCGGCTGGCGGCGCAACAAGTCGGTGATGTCAACTTCGCGCAGGCGGCTGACGCTTACCCGCCCACCGAGCAATTCATAAATTCCCGGCATGGTGCGGAAGGGAATCCCTTTTAGTCGCGCCACATCTGCCACCATGCGCACCACCCGCCCCGGCGCACTGGGGATGGCGATAATGACCTCGTCCACCCGCAGCCGTTCCAGGGCACGGGTTAATTCATTCAACGTGCCCACAACGGGGATGCCGTGAATTTGCTGGCGCTGCTTGGTAGGATTATCATCCAGGAACCCAACCGGTATCAGGTTCAATTGTGGGTTTTTTTGAAGTTCTTTTACCACCAATGCACCAGCGTCCCCCGCGCCAACAATCAACACCCGTTTCACCCGTCCGGCTTGCATTTCGTTCAATCGCCGGCTGGTCTCAGCCAGGAAGCGCACCGCAAAACGCAGTCCACCCACCATAACCAACGAAAGCAACCAATCGATGATGAACACCGAGCGCAAATAACCGGGCAGGTACCCCAGGCTGAACAGTAGTAGCATCACCAGCGCAACCGCCACGGACGCCGTGCTGACCGCGATCACGATCAGCTTGAGTTCCTCCACACTGGCATACATCCACATTCGCCGGTACAACCCGAACAGGTAATAAACCGCCGGTTTGATGACCAGCGAAACCCCAATCATCCACCAGCCAAATGGCAAGTAGGCAAAGAACAGGCTGCCCGTTTCGAAACGCAAAATCAATGCACCAATCACCGAGATGACGATCAGCGCCAAATCCCCCACCAATACATAACGATTGCGGATATTGGGCTTGGTTTTCATGCGACTACTGACCCTTGAAACCCAGTACGGTTCCAAATGTACGCACCATGATCAAGATATCCAACAACAAGTTTCTACGCTTGATGTAATACAGATCATATTCCAGTTTAATGGCATTCATAGCAACATTGGACGCATAGCCGTAATTGACCTGCGCCCAGCCGGTTAAACCCGGTTTGACAAATAATCGCGCCCGGTAGAACGGGATGTATTTCTGCAATTCCTCAACCAACTCCGGTCGCTCCGCCCGCGGACCCACCAGGCTCATATCACCGCGCAACACATTGATGAACTGAGGAAGTTCATCCATATGCGTTTTACGCAGCAGCCTGCCAATTCGGGTTGCCCGATCATCGTCCTTCGAAGCTGGGCGGGCAATACCGTCTTTTTCCGCATCCTGAATCATAGTACGGAATTTGAGTATATCATACGGTTTGCCGTTTTTGCCTAACCGAACCTGACGGTAGAGTATGGGCAGACCACTATCCACATAGATCAGGAATGCAATGAATGGAAAGATCAGAATTAAAAACAGGCTACCCACCAGACCACCAAAAATATCCAACAGCCTTTTTCCTAATTCGTAGAAGCCACCCGCGTGAGCCTGATCGACAAAAGAACGCAGTACCCAGTCCGATTCCAACAGGTAAATCGGTATTCTACCCAGCAATTCCTCGTACATTGCCGGCATAGTGGTTACTTCGATGCCTTGCTCCTCGGCATCCAGCAGCCTGCTGAACATTTGCGGATTCATGGTCCCGGAGATGGCAAACACTAGATCAGTCACCTGATGTTCCTGAACCAGATCGAACAATTTTTGATTGCCGCCTAAAACGGGGTAGCCATGAATCTGCGTGCCAAGTTTCTCCGGATCATCATCCACCAAACCGACAAGGAAAAAAGGCGGCGGCCAGGTTTCCTTTATAATCCGTACCAGCTCACTGCCCGCCCGACCCGCGCCGACGATCAACACCCGCCGCAGAAACAGCGGCGCAGTGAACAAGCGAATATACAGAAAGCGCCAACCCAGAGTCAGAACAACCACAGTTATGATGAAATAACCAACCCCCCGCCGAGGGAGCGAATCCGGTTCGGACAGAAAAAAGATGACCAGGTATATTCCCAGACTGACTGCCGCCGCGGTGAGGATCTCGCGCACCGTTTCGGCGCGAATGTTCGAACGTCGCGGGCTGTACGATTCGGATAACAGCAACATCCAGAGCAATGGCAAAAAATAGAACCAAAAGGGAACCCGCTCTTCCAGGAAAGACATGGAAAAACCGAACCACTCTGGACCATTTGCCCACAAGTATAAGGCTATCAACAACGAGAGAATAGCCATTAACAAATCACCGAAGAACAACGTGGATCGTCGTTCGGTCGGTCGCAATCGATATGTTTGGCGCGGCAGTGAACTGGGTGAAGCCATGACAATAATTATCTCACGATTTGGATGAACGCAGACTGCTGAACAGGAACGCAGAGCCCCAGCAGAAATGCATAACCGCAATTGCCAGGGGAATGCCAATCACCAGCAGCGCATCGCGTTGTTTTAATGCCGCTGGCAGCGCTGATGCTGCCAGGATCAAAAAATACGCCAGGGCAGCCAGACCGAACAAAAGGCGTGCCCAATCAAAGACCAACGCCAGTAGCCCTAAGCCTGCCATTCCCAGAACGAAGATGGGCGGCAGCGCCTGCCGCCAGCGTAAGGATTGTGGGTAGCGGCGCAGCATGCGCCGTTTCCAATAGCCATATCGCCAATACTGCCGCGCCAGGCTGGCAAGTGAAGAACGGGCATAATACGTGCAGCGAATTGCCGGGTCCAGGTAAACTTTTCCACCATTCTGGCGGATACGTGTATTGAACTCGTAATCTTCGTTGGTGAGCAGCGATTCATCGAAACCGCCCAAACGATCAAAGGTCGAGCGGTAGAACGCGCCAAACGGAACTGTATCCACCTCCCCAGCTTGTTGGGTATAGCGGTAGCGTGCGTCGCCCACGCCAAGCCGGTTGGCTGCCGCCGCCGCAATCGAACGCGCCATCCAACCGTTGCCGCCGGGTTGAATCTCCCACACCCCGCCGACATTTTCACCAACCCGGTTGTGGAGTAAGGTGACACACCGGTCAATATAGGACTTAACCGGCACCGAGTGGGCATCCAGACGGACGATGATCTCACCGCTTGAGGCACGAATGGCGATGTTCAAAGCAGCAGGAATAATCCGTTTTGGATTCTCGACCACTTTGACGCGCAGGTCCGGATGGGTGCGCTGAAACGCTTCGATCCGTTCGCGGGTGGCATCCTCAGACCCACCATCTGCGACAACTACTTCCAGGAACTCGCGTGGATAGGTCTGCTGATGGATAGCTTCCAGCAGTAACGGAATGGTTTTTTCCTCGTTATAACAGGGAATGATAATCGAAACCGAGGTGTACTGCCCTGCAACCATATTGCCGTCAGCAAAACCGGCTCAGCAACAGCAGCAGTCCGAGTCGTCCTCGGGCAGCAGCGCGATGGTTTCGATTTCGACCGCTACACCTTTCGGCAGCCCGGCTACCGCCACAGTGGAGCGGGCAGGCGGTTGGCTGGAAAAGTACTCGCCATAAATTGCATTAACTCGGGCAAAGTCATTCATGTCCCGTAAAAAGATCGTGGTCTTGACCACACGATCCAGCCGTGTACCAGCGGCTTCCAGCAGTGCCTGGATGTTTTTCATTACCTGACGGGTTTCCGCTTCCACGCCCCCGCTAACCACCTCCCCCGTGGACGGATCAATCCCAATTTGACCGGCAGTAAACACCAGATGACCAGCTTTGACAGCCGCTGAATAAGGACCGATCGGCTTAGGCGCCTGATCCGTAGCTACACTTTCTTTTCTACAACAACAAGACATGCACGACCTCCTCTGAGGATTAGGGTTGGTCTACTGATTCTACGCCATCTTTCTCTTCTGGTAAAGTGTGCCGCAAACCCAATAGGGCGGCTCGCCGACAGCCGCCCAAAAATGGTTGATATATCACCAACAATCAATAATGCAAGTCCTTTGGATCCGCTGAAACCCGCTTGCGGAATACCCAGTAACTCCATCCCTGGTATACCAGCACTACAGGTACAAAGATCAATGCCACAATCGTCATGGTTTGCAGCGTGTTTGGGCCGGAAGCGCTGTTATAAATCGTCAGGCTGAAATTGGGGCTAAGGCTGGATACCAAAACACGCGGATAAAGGGTCATGAAAATCGTCGCTGAAGAGAGCACAATGGCTAGCGTGTTGGTGATAAATGCCCAGCCATCACGTCCCTGGCGGATGAACCAGCCAGCCGCCAGCAACGCCAGCACAGCACCGATCGGCACCGGCCCGGGGTTAACGCCCAGCCGGTCAAGAATATCGGTGAAGAAATAGGTCGAAATGGTAGCTACCAGCAGCGCCAGCGTGGTACCAAACCAGATGCGACGTGCTGCCTGGCGTGCTTTATCGGCAATGGGCTGCTCGGTCTTGAGGGACAGGAAAATCGCCCCTTGCAGCAAAAACCCAAACAGAGTCACCAGACCGCCAATAATTGCGTAGACATTGATCAAATCCCAGAAACCGCCAACATAATATTTCTCTGCGTTGATCGGCACCCCCTGTATAAAATTGGCAAACGCTACCCCCCATAACAACGAAGGCACAAAACTGCCAATACAGGCTGCCCAATCCCAGAACTTGCGCCAGAGCGGGTTCTCATCCTTGGAGCGGAATTCGAGCGCCACCCCACGCACGATTAACGCAATCAGCATCAAGAACAACGCCATATAAAACCCGCTGAACAGGGTGGCATACCAGTTTGGAAATGCAGCGAACATTGCCCCGCCAGCGGTGATCAGCCAGACCTCATTGCCATCCCAGTGTGGACCAATGCTGTTGAGTATCATCCGCCGCTGGGTATCATTCTTTCCCAGGAACGGCAGTAGCATGCCAACCCCTAGATCGAATCCCTCTAAAACAAAATAGCCGATAAAAAGCACCGCAATCAAAATGAACCAAAGGGTATTCAGATCCATGATGAGCTCCTATTCCCAGTATGCCTGTTCTTCGGTCGTGCGCGGTTTTGGCAGCGCTGTTTCAGCCCCCGCTAGAGCATATTTGCGGATCAGGTACACATCTGCTACCATCAGCAGTCCATATACTACGGTAAATCCAAGCAAACTGGTGATCACCATTCCCGTGGTAAGGTTGGGCGAGACCGCATCCACGGTACGCATTTTTCCGTACACTACCCATGGCTGGCGCCCCATTTCGGTTAACATCCAGCCAAAAATATTCGCCAGGTAGGGCAGCGCGATGGCTGGTAGGAACAGACTCATGCCGAATTTGGTGAAATCAAGCTGGTTACGCAGTACCCGGTAGAGTGCCAGCCCAATCAATGCCAGCATAATAAAACCGCTCCCAACCATGACACGGAAAGACCAGTAGGTCACTGCAATCGAGGGAATGTAATTACCGGGTCCAAATTTTTGCTCGTATTCGCTTTGCAAGTCCGCCATTCCTTTGACTTCTCCATCCAGACGGTTATATGCTAGCAGACTGAGAACGCGCGGAATGCGCAGCGAGAGTTGTTCATTCAGGGTTTCCTGATCTACCACCGAGAGCAGCGAGAAGGAGGCGGGGTCTTCACTTTGCACCAATGCTTCAGCAGCAGCAATCTTCATCGGCTGCAGTTTGACCATTTGCTGCGCCTGGTTATGCCCGATGAGGATCACCATTAACACCGAAAGTGCCCCAAAAATGGTCGCCAGTTGGAAGGAAGGCTTGAACACTTCTTTCTGTTTTTCGCGAAGCAGGTGATAAGCGCTGATCCCCAGCACAAAAAATGCGCCGGTTGTAAAACCGGAAAACACAGTGTGCGGGAACTGCCCCCATACATAGGGATTGGTCAGCAATGCAGAAAATTCTTGCATGACCAACCTGCCGTTCTCCTCTGCATAACCAACAGGCGACTGCATAAATGAATTCGCCACCAGGATCCAAAAGGCGGAAAGGTTAGAGGCAATTGCCACCAGCCAAATCGTGGCAGCGTGCAGCGGCTTGGACAGACGATCCCAGCCAAAGATCCACATCCCCAGGAAGGTTGACTCGATGAAGAATGCCAACAGGGCTTCGATTGCCAGCGGCGCGCCAAATACATCACCCACATAGCGCGAGTACTCCGACCAATTCATTCCAAACTGGAATTCCTGCACAATGCCGGTCACCACACCCATGGCAAAGTTGATGACAAACAACTTGCCCCAAAATTTAGTCATACGGCGGTAAACCTCGTTCCCGGTGCGCACATAGATGGTCTCCATGATCGCCACCAACACGGATAATCCCAGCGTCAGTGGGACGAAGAAAAAGTGGTACACCGAAGTCACCGCAAACTGCCATTGAGAAAGAATCGTTACCGATGAGTTCATTTCTTTGTCCCTTTCACCCAATGGAAGGAAATAGCATAAAAATAATGCGGATTGTCCACTATTTGGTTCTAGTTTATAAAGAGGAATCGGCCACCGCTATGGTCAAACATCCTGCTTTAATTGCCTGAATGTCACCCACCCACTCATCAGAAAACTCTGTAATCTATCGCCCTGCCCTCACTTCACACCTTGCCTTACACCAGTGGGAGAGAAAAATAAAACGTACTCCCGCGATTGACCTCACTTTCCGCCCATATTCGCCCCTGGTGGGCTTCCACCGTGTGGCGCGCAATCGAAAGCCCCAACCCGGTTCCACCGCCTGAACGGGATTGATCCGCTTTGTAAAAACGCTCGAAGATGCGCGTTAATGCAGAGGATTCAATGCCCACTCCGCTATCACAGGTCGCAAAAATGACCTGACCACCATCCTGCCAGGCACGGACTACAATCTCACCCCCCGGCGGCGTGAACTTGATGGCATTGTGGAGTAAATTGACCAGAACCTGCTCAATTCGCTCGCTATCCGCCATCACATCGGGAAGGTTCTCCCCAACTTCGCTGCGCAAATTCAAGCCCGCGCGTTCTGCCTGCAGCTGCATGCGCTCAACCGCTCGTTGTACAAGCCGATAAGGTGCTGTGGGTTTCAAATCCAGCGGCACCTTGCCCGATTCGATCCGCGAGAGTTCAAGCAATTCACGCACCAATTGAGTCATGTTATCAATTTCGTTTTCCATTTTTTGCAGAAAGCGCCGTGCTGCTGGCGGGTCCTCCAGCGCGCCTTCCTGGAGCGTTTCGGTGAGTGCCTTGAGAGAAGCCAGCGGTGTGCGTAGTTCGTGAGAAACGTTGCTAATGAAATCGCGCCGCACCACCTCCAGGCGACGTACCCGGGTTAAATCCTGAAACACCAATAAGGTATAATCCGGCAGCAGCGGCTCGAGCGGGGTGGCAATCCCCTGCACGAAGAAACGGTCCGGCGTGGTTTCGATGGTTGCAATCTGTTGGCGACGGGATTGAACGCAAGCGCGCCAGAGCTCCACAAAGGGGTGCTGGCGCACCACCTCGACCAGCGAACGCCCCAGCGCTCGACTGGCTTCCAGGTTGAAAATGCGTTCGGCAGCTGGGTTGACCAGGGTTACCATCCCCTGCGGGTCAACGATTAGGATAGCGTCATTCATGTTGCGCAGCACCGCATCCAGCTTGACGCGTTCTTCGCTGTATCCTTCAATTTGCTCGCTCAATCTTTTGGCTATGCGCAAAAAGGACTGGCTCAATTGCCCGATCTCATCTTTGCGTTGGGTAGGCAATTCCACATTAAAGTTCCCTGCCCCCAACCGGGAAACCTCACGCGTCATCCGCCTCAGCGGGGATATGGTCTGGTTTGCCACCCCAAAAGCCAGCAAGACCGTCAGCACGATTGCGATAAGCGCATTCCCCATCACCGTATTACGCAGTTGCGCCAGATCGGCTTCAATTTTTTTCATCGAACTGGCAAATCGCGCCACACCCAGCGTTTGCCCGTCGTGATCAATTCGTAGAGCGTAATACAATAATCGTTGTTTGACCGTATCGCTGAAGCGAATCTCACTGCCTTCACCGTTTGCCAGGGCAGCCTGTACTTCCGGCCGGTCGAGATGATTTTCAAGCAAAGCCGGCTCGCGTGAAGATTCCCCCACCACTTTACCATCTGGCAAAATTATAGTAACCCGCGCCTGGGTGATTTCGGCATAGGTGAGTGTCACTTCTTCGAGAGTTTTGGCTTCCCCACCAGGTTTTAGCAAGGGAATGATATCGCGGCTCATCAGGTTTGCTTCGGTGCGTAGGGTAGCGCGCAAATTCTCTAGATAGGTACGCTCCATGAAGCGGTAAGTGTACAGGCTGGTACCGCCGACCGAGAGAATGATTAACAAAATGAATGGGATGGCGATTCTCCACAACAGCGAACGATGCATGCTCAGCCTTTAGCCTTCGAAACGGTAACCAGCACCCCGGACAGTCACAATTCGCACCGGCTGGGCGGGGCGCGGCTCAATTTTTTCTCTCAGCCAGCGTACATGAACATCAACCGTACGGCTGTCGCCGATATAATCCCATCCCCACAGGCGCTCCAGGATGAATTCTCGTGAGAGAACTTGCCCTCGGTGCTGTGCTAAAAAGAGCAGCAATTCGTACTCTTTGGGTTTCAGGGCAATCACTTGCTGGTCAAGGCGGACTTCACGGCGTGTCAGGTCGATAACTAGGTTGCCAAAGGTAAGCAATTGCGCCGGGACACTACCCTCGCTTGCGGCTGCGCTGAATTCCTCGCGCATCAGGCGCACCCGGCGCAGCATGGCTTTAACCCGCGCCAGCAGTTCGCGCATGCTGAAAGGCTTGACCATGTAATCATCCGCGCCGACTTCCAACCCAACCACACGGTCGATTTCATCATCCCGCGCCGTGAGCATCAACACTGGTGTAGTCATCTCCTGGCGCAAGACCCGGCACACTTCGAAACCATCCATCCCCGGCAACATGATGTCCAAAATGACCAGGTCTGGGTGAATTTGACGAGCAGTTTCTAGCGCTAAAAGCCCATCCCCAGCCGTTGCCACTTCATACCCTTGCCGTTTCAGGTTATATGCCAGGGTCTCCTGAAGGGTTAATTCATCTTCCACAACCAGAATTTTTTCGGACATGGTCATGACCTCATTTCTTCGATGATACCAGCAAACTGACAAGAAAAATACTCTCGATTGAAACGAGTTTCCACAGCATTGCGACCAGCACGACCCATCTGCCGGGCTCGTTGTCGATCAGCCGCCAGTTCGCGGACAGCATCCGCCAAGGCTGCCGGGTTTCCGGGTGGAACTGCCACACCGGCGCCGGCTTCCTCAACCACCGCACGGATGACCCCGTCGATGGCAAGGATGACCGGCTTACCAGCCGCCATATAATCGAAGACCTTGTTTGGATACGTTGTTTTATACAACTCCAGCGGTTTGAGAATAGCAATACAGGCATCCGCCGCAGACAATGCCGCACCAATCTCATTCTTCGCTACGGGTGGAATAAACACCACGTTGGTCAAGCCCATTTGCTGCGCGGTTGCCACCAGGTTGGGTTTTTCTTTCCCATCCCCCACCAGCGCAATACGAATGTGCGGGGAATCACTCAATTTCGCTGCTGCCTGCAATACCACCCCCAGGTCGTTGGACATCCCGTGCGCGCCGGCATACATGACGACAAAGTCATCCGCCCCGAAATCGTTTTGTGCCCGAAATGCATGCCCATCCTGCTGCGGCGAAAACATGGCTGGATCAGCACCATTTGGCACCAGTTCGATCCACTCTGCGCCACACCGGCTAACGTGGTCAATGAAACCGGGTGAATTAACGACCAACCGATCGGCGCGCCGGTATAAAAATCGTTCCAGCCATTCCGAGAGCCGGATCAAGAGCGGATTACGCAGTACCCCGGTGGCAATGGCAAAAGCAGGCCACAGGTCGCGCACCTCGAAAAGGAACGGCTTATCCTTTAATCGCGCCAGCAGCCACGCCGTTACCCCCTGAAAAATCGGGGGTGAAGTACCCCAAACCAGGTCCACCTGGCGGATGCCCAAACCTATAAAAAATGAAGAGAACATGAAACTAAAAAAACTGAACACCCGGTGCACGAAACTGCGATGCAGTGCGGAATAGGTGTAGGTGCGTAGAATGGTAATCCCTGTCTCAGGTTGCTCTTCCGTGCACCAGCGCATTCGATCGGTCCGAGTTTTACCGCTCAAGTACGAAACTGGGCTGGCGATGACCGTCACCTGGTGACCACGGCGAACAAGATGGCGCGCCATTTCGTAGTGCCGAGTGCCCCCGGCTTCGTCCAGTGCGGCAAATGCCTGGTGGATCAACAGCACATGCATGGAATTGATTTTATCTTAAAACTTTTTTTGGATACTTGCCGAATTTCAGGATTTTGAGGCGCTGATTTCAAAGCGCGTGATCAATTCAGCTGGCAATTGCAGGCTGAAATCGAATACCAACGATAGTGCCGGCAGGCGGGAAAGGTAAGTGGGTGAATACCAGCCGAAACAGTCAAAATTCTCCTCTTCGCCCACCTGTACCCGACCAGCACGCACCAACCGCAAGCCGGTGAATTTCCCGCCCTTCCACCCAACACTGACTTTCAGGGTAATCGCGCCGTAATTAACCTTGCAGTCCTGAGAACCAGCCTCCCAAACACCATCCTTCAATAACCAATGAAGTCGCACTGCATATCTCTCACCCAATGAGCGAACGGGCAGCAACTCATCCCGCACAATCCACCCTCCATCCGCCCCTGGTTGCAGCCAGCGCTGCTGCGCAACACCCAACCGGCGATACCCGCTGCGCCTGGCAGATAAAGCCTGCCCATGAGACGATTCTGGATTGAGAAATTCGGCTTGATCCCAATCCAACCAGAGGAACCTGCCCGCCCGGATCATCGGCTGTTGGCAATTGACCATTGGCGCATTGTGCATATCCGCCCCAGCGAGACCATTATGCCAGGGTGGAGGCAGGTTATAGGAATAGGTACCTGCATCCAACACCAATGGGATCCCATCCTGCCAGATCTGCACGTGCAACTGGTCGGCATGCGCCGGGCGAGAATCGAACCGTGCCGCCCGCAGGCTTGCCCAAGCAGACGAAGAACCCAACCGGCGCACTCCTTCAAGGCGGGGTAAAAAGATGGATGAAACGGTATCCGGTAACCCAACACCCAGCCAGGCTGCCAGTTCATCCCAATATCCGGGTGGTAGTACCCGCTGATGGTTGAAAGCCGCCTGGGCTGCCTGAAGCGTTGACCGGTAATCCGCGACTCCCCCACTACTCAAAGGCAGCAGGTTGGCGCCGTCGTGATGCCCCAACTGAAGTGCCTGACCGCTGACTTCATCCATCACCCCCGCCAGCCAATTTGCCGCTAAACCCAGCTTACGGGACACGTCCACCGGGAGTTCATGTTGTTCGAGACGAGCGACTCGTTCCGCCAACAGTGCCAGGTGCAGCGCCAGGCGGTGATAATTAACGCTGTGCTGAATGTATTCTCCATCTGCGCCAATTTGTCTGCTCATAGCACGGTTGAAGCGCTGCCAGCCGCTGCGCCGCCACACCGGGGCTTCCTTCCACCCCGGAAGAACATGCGCAGCGACGATCAATCCAACCGATTCGGAGATCAGGTGATTATTGTTTTGGGCACGAGCATAAGCCGGAGTGGCAGCCACCCGGCGGGCATGTTCAATCAAAGCGGCGGTTAGCCGGTTAACCCGTTGAGCGTTCGAAGCTGGTGAATTGCGAAATACCTGCGCCGCAAAGATCAACCCTATCAAGCGCAGTGCAACTTCCTGGGCAGAGCTCCAGTTTTCACCGCAGTTCAGCGGGTTCAATGATAAAAATTGTTCCCAAGCGTTCCAGAAAAACTCAGGGTAGCGCTCATCGCCGCTCAGACGGTACGCCCTGCCGAGCGTGAACACCCACCCAAACCGGGCAGGTTCCCATATAGTCTTGATATCCTCCGGGTAGTCTTCGCCTTCCAGTTCGCTCCAGTGTCGCTGCGGATTTGGGCAAACCAGGCTCAAAGGTCGAGCCTGTCCACCGAACAAGCGTACCCGCCCATCAACGATTTCATCCGCTTCTCTCATAAGGTATGTTGCTTGCTCACCAAGGAAACGGGACAAATCAGCCGATGAAGGCAGTTCAAAGAGGGTCAGGTTCATTGTCGGCGGTTCACGCCATTCAACCGCCTGGACAGGTGTGTGCCAGCGATAAAATCCGCTGCGCAGTCCGAGTTGATAAAGGGCATATTGCCACAGCGCATCCAGTCCTGCATCATGCAGTAACCGCCTGGCAAGCCTTATCCGCGAAAACATGGCGAAACCATCCGCCTTGCAGAAATCAAACGGTAATCTCTTCGCGTTGGCGCAGCGATTTGAGCGCCGCAAAACTGGCACGGGTCACACCAAAGAGCTGTGGGTATGGAATGGGCGGCTCACCACCACTCTTTACAGCCTGCAAAAACGCCAACCAGGCAGCCTGATGACCCTTGTCCTGTCGCAAGCGGGAAGTGGTTGTCTTACGCTGTCCATCCTGAACCAATTCAAGTGAGCGAAAATCATCCAGCACTGCCACCCGCCCCCCGCAAAATACCTCCACCCGCTCTTTGGGAAAGCTCTTATCCCCATTTGCCAGGTAAGACACCATGCCCACAGACCCATCCGCAAAAAGAAAGTTCATGACCACATTATCTTCACAGTAACGCTCACCATCCGGAATTCCATACGTGTGAACCTTGACCGGCAATTCACCAATCAGGAAAGTGAGGTAATCAATGAAATGACAACCTTCACCAATGATCCGCCCACCGCCCTGCGCCGGGTCGTGCACCCAGTGACTCAGGGGAATGTAGCCCGCATTCACACGGTAATGCACCACCAATGGTTCACTGCGCCGCCCGATAAATTCCACCAGTCGATGGGTTAACGGTGCAAAGCGGCGGTTGAAACCGACCATCAATAAACTTTGCGGGTGATTTTCCAGCGCTGTTTGGATCGCCTCCAACTCATCCATGTTGAGCGCCAATGGTTTTTCACAAAATACATGCTTGCCCGCCTGGCAGGCAGCCACAACCTGGCGGGCATGTTGATTGTGGCGGGTCAGAATAGCGACAATCTGCACCCGCTCATTATCGAGAATATCCTCCTCCTGTGAACTGGCAAATCCATACCCAAAACGAGTGGCAGCGTGGCGCGCGCTCAAGCCGCTGCCGGTGGCAATCCCAACCGGATCGATCCCGCCGGTCCTCGCCACCACCGGTAAAAACACCGCTGTAGCATAGTTGCCCGCCCCCAACACACCTAATCCGGGCTGCCCACTCACGGCCTTGATCTCGGGTTTGAGCACAACTTTGCGTTCGCGTGGTTCGTTTGTCGGCTGCGGGTAGGTGAGCAGCACACCGAGAAACGGCTGACCGCTTTTACCGGTAATCACCTGGTAAGCCTCTCCCGCCTGCTCGATTGGGAATCGGTGAGTGATCAGCGGGCGCACATCCAGCGCTCCGCTGGCGAGCAGATCGACCACCGCCTGCATATTGCGTCCTTCGGTCCAGCGAACATACCCGTACGGATAATCACGCCCTTTTTCTTCGTACTCAGCGTCATACCGCCCTGGTCCGTAGGATCGAGATACGATGAACTGCAATTCTTTCTCGTAATAATTCTTGCGCGGCAGGTTCAATCCGACGGCACCAACCACAACTACTTTACCGCGGTCACGCGCCAGTACGCCCGCCAGCTCAACCGGGTCATTGGCGCGGGTATCCGCGCAAATCAACACCGCATCGAAGCCGCGCCCCTGGCTGAATGCCCGCCCGGCTTCCTCCGCACCAGATCGCGCGACCGCATGCGCGCCCATTGCCTTCCCTAGCGCAATACGGCGGGCATCCAGGTCGATTCCGAACACGTGGCAGCCTGCGGCGCGCGCAATGCCGACCGTCAGCAAACCAAGCAGACCCAGCCCGATGATGGCAATCCGGTCACCGACTTGCGGTTCTGCCAGGCGAAAACCCTGAAGGGCAATCGCGCCCAATGTGGTGAAGGCAGCCGATTCCAGATCGACTTGCGGCGGCAATGCAACAAGCAAATTGCGCGGCACTACGCCATATTCAGCATGTACGGCGAATCCACCCCCGGCACAGGCAACCCGGTCGCCAACCTTAAAGCCTTCCATTCCCGCCCCAAGCGCCTCAATCGTCCCGGCAGAAGAATACCCCAGCGCCATCGGCTGGTCGAGCCGGTTGAGTACTGTTTCGAGTGTGGAGAGCGGACCCTCGCGGCGAGCTTTATCCAGCACCTGGCGCACAAGGTCGGGACGCGAACGTGCTTTAGCCAGCAAGTTTTTGCCGCCAAATTCCACTACCGAGCGTTCGGTTCCGGCTGATATCAATGAAGCCGCAGTGCGTACCAGTGCAGTACCAGTACGCACAGACGGCGTGGGCACATCCACAACTTCGATCTTTCCGTTGCGAAGGTATTGCAGCAATTGTTTCATGGCAAACCGATCAGCGAGCGTAGTCAACCGCGCGGGTTTCACGGATCACAGTAACCTTGATCTGACCCGGGTACTGCATGGTTTCTTCAATCTTTTTGGCAACATCCCGTGCCAACCGGGTAGATGCCAGGTCGTCAATATCTTCCGGTCGGACGATAATACGCACCTCGCGCCCTGCCTGAATGGCGTAACTCTGGCTGACACCCTTGAACGAGTTGGCAATTTCCTCCAGAGCGCGCAGACGTTTGATATATTGCTCCAGGTCTTCGCGGCGGGCGCCTGGACGCGCGCCAGAGATGGCATCTGCCGCCTCGACGATGATTGCCTCAACAGATTCCTGTTCAACTTCGTGGTGGTGCGAAGCAATTGTATTGACCACCCGCGCCGGTACGCCATATCGTTTGGCAAATTCTGCACCGATCATCGCGTGCGTTCCATCGGTGTTGTGATCCATAGCTTTACCGAGATCGTGGAGCAAGCCGCCCATCCGACAGATATCCACATCTGCTCCCAGTTCAGCCGCCAACACAGCGGAGAGTTTGGCAACCTCTACGGCATGTGCAAGCTGGTTTTGTCCGTATGAGGTGCGGTACTTCAACCGTCCGAGCACTTTGATTACTTCCGGATGCAGCCCGGTAACACCAGCATCATACGCCGCCTGTTCACCCGCCTCGACGATGCTCTTGTCCACTTCCTTTTGCTCGTCGTTGAGCACTTTCTCAATGTGCGCCGGGTGAATGCGTCCATCCACAATCAAACGCTCCAGCGCACGGCGGGCAACTTCGCGCCGCACCGGATCAAAGCAGGAAACCGTGACGGCTTCCGGGGTATCATCCACGATAACATCCACACCAGCCGCCTGCTCGAAAGCGCGGATATTTCGCCCGTTACGCCCAACGATACGCCCCTTCATTTCTTCATTAGGCAGCGAAATTACCGAAGTAGTCACGCTGACGACATGATCGGAAGCCACCCGCTGGATCGACTCGGCGATCAATTCGCGGGCACGTTTTTCACCTTCGGCGCGTGCCTCGGCTTCGATCTGGCGGATAATCCGCGCCATGTCCGAGCGGGCTTCTTTTTCCGCTTCGACCAGCAGCAAGCCACGGGCTTCCTCGACGGACATCTGTGCAATACGCTGCAACTCCGCCATTTGCTGGTCGTACATCTTGTCGATCTCATTCATCCGCTTGTCCAAAGCCGACTGGCGTTTATTGATCATTTGCTCGCGTTGTTCAATCCGCTCAATGCGTTGGTCGAGCTCGCTGCGCCGCTTTTGTAGGCGGTCCTCTTCGCGGTTAATTTCGCTGCGACGCCGGTTAATTTCCGCCTCGGCTTCCTGCAGCGTTTTCAACGCTTTATCCTTGGCTTCCAGCTCAATCTCGCGTGCTTTCTCGTTTGCCATCAACAGCACCGAGTCGGCTTTGGTTTGCTGATCCTTTTTGAACTTTTCCGTAAAAAAGCGGGACAGCAAATAGACTGCGACAGCCAGGATGATAACATCCACCACCAAAATAATTAATAATGTTTCCAATCCAAAATTTCCCATGTTCCAATTCCTCTTTCCAGAGTCAGGTATTTGGCTCTTCCACCTGCACTTCCGACCAGATGCGGCGAATGACAGGAGCAATGGTTCCGTAAGAAAAGCCACGCCGGGCTAAAAAGCCAGCCAGCCGCTTGCGAAACAATTCCTGTTCTGCGCCCGCCAATCGGCGGGCGTAACGAATGCCTGCCTGGTACGCCAGTTCACTTTCATCCTCCGCGGTTTCCAGAGCCTTTTCAATGTGTTCTTCCGAAACTCCCTTCTGCTTCAGTTCATAGCGCAGCATACGCCGGCTGCGCGGGCGAAACTGGCTGCGATTTTCCGTCCAGTGGCGGGCAAATTCTGCATCGCCTAAAAACCGTTCACCTTTCAGGCGCTCGATCACTTCATCCACAACCGGTGGGTCGAAGCCTTTTTCGCCCAGTCTTTGTCGCACTTCGTGCTCCGAACGCGCCCGGTAACTGAGCAGCAACAGTGCACGTTGGTACGCTACTTCGCGAGTTTCCTGCTGCTGAAGCACGTGGATCTTTTCCTCGCTTAACAGTTGACCAACATTAAGCCAGGCGGCTACGATCCGTGACAATCCAAAGGCAAATTCACCATCCAGGTAAACATTCACCCGGTTGGGGTTTCGCCTTTGCACTTTAAGCGCGGTAATCTTCCGCTCCGGTTCCAATAGAATACCTGGCTGACCGGTGGATACACGGAAGAAGCGGTTTGTGCGGGTTAAAGGATGCGGGTTAGAAAGGCTGGTGGAGCGAAATCCGCGAACAGCCCACAGGAACCTTAACGGGTTCAGAGATAGCCAAGAGGAAGGGCACACTCAACTACCATGCAGATTTACTCCAGGTAGATACTTACCAATCAATCGTGTTCTGTTTACACCTGCCCCACAAACAGAACCATAAGCCTCTTCGGCGCATCTTTTTCAATCTCGACCCTCCTAGTGGAGAGTGAGCAAATCCAGACACAAACTTATTCTCCCAGACCAGCCTGGTTTATCAACCAGGTATCCAACCGGACAAAGGGAGTTTCAATTTCTTTAACAGATTATACATGATTTTTTAATATTCCAAACAAAATTTGAGGGCAATTTATCCTCATTTTAAGCCTGGCTGTGACTGGCGAAGTATAGATAGTTCTTATTACCAATTTATCTCATTTTTGAAACTCATTCAAATTCAAGTAGCAGAAGGATATCCGCCAGGGCAGCCTCGAACAGTTCCGCCATGACGCTTTCATCCGTCTGGTAAAAGCCTCCAAAACTGCCATCACCCAACACGTCGCGCATCCGCACAGCGCCCGGCAGTCCACGGAAGGAAGGTGGGATTTTTTCACCCTCTGGTAATTCCGCCACGCGAACGAACGAAAATGCCTCCAGCCAGTTGGCGTGAGCCGGTTTCAACTTCGTCTTTTCCGCCACCGCCTCAACACTGTGTGAAGTCCACCAGGCATACCATGCCACTTGTAAATCGGGTAATTCGTTTGCCAGTTCAACTAACACGTTTCGTGCGCCTTCGTTCCCACCATGACCATTCAACACCAGTATGCGGCGAAACCCTTGCCGGTAAAGCGAACGCACCATGTCCTCAACTACCTGAAGCAGCGTGCTGGCGCGCAGGCTGATGGTACCCGGATAATTAAGAAAATAGGGGGAAACACCAAAATTCAAGGACGGCGCGACCAATACCCCGGTGCGCTGGCTGGCGGCATCTGCCAGTGCCTGGGGAATGCGCACGTCGGTCAACAGGCTTAGGTAACCGTGTTGCTCGCAGGCGCCGATAACCAGCAGGATACGATTATCCTTTCTCAAATACGCCTCAACATCCATCCAGTTCAAATCTTCCAGGCGCATAATAATAACCTCCATTTTTCTCCTACCGGCAGTATACCGTGTTTCATTCAATTTTGGGTTAAACGCAGCAGCGAAGCGCGGGGCTTCGCTGCTGCACTAAAAAACGGTGCTCCTCCTTCAGCCGCTGTTGTCAAATTACAATATTCACCAACCGACCGGGAACGTAGATCACCTGGCGCGGGGTGCGACCTTCCAGATGACGCTGAACACCTTCGCTCGCCATGGCACGGGCTTTGGCATCCTCCGCGGAGATATCTAGCGCCACCACAATGCGGTCGCGCAATTTGCCGTTGACCTGCACCACCAGGGTGATTTCCTCCTCACGAGCAGCTTCTTCATCCACCTGCGGCCAGGGCTGGTGATGTATCGAATACGGTTTTCCTAGCAAGTGCCACAACTCTTCGCTGATATGGGGGCAAACCGGCGCCAACATACGCAGGTAGATCTCCACCGCCTCGTTCCAGGCGGGCGTTGCCCAGGCTGCCTGCTGCCTGGCTTTACCCATCTCGTTGAGCAATTCCATCAACGCCGAGATAATGGTATTGAATTCGAAAGCGCAAAAATCGCGGGTAACCGCTCGCAAGGTCTGGTGAACTTTACGCCGCAGGCTGCGAGTGGTTGCCTCACTGGCTTCCCCATGGGTTGCAGGTTCCAGCACCAGCGACCACAAACGGCGCAGCCAGCGCGAAACCCCTTCGATCCCGCCGCTGCTCCACGGGCCACCCTGGTCCCAGCGAGCGTAGAACATCAGGTAAGCGCGCACGGTATCCGCACCGTAGGCGGTCACCAGATTATCTGGCGCCACCACATTGCCGCGGCTCTTCGACATCTTCTCTGAGTCTTCGCCCAATACCATACCTTGATTGCGCAGTTGCAGCATGGGTTCGTCCCCCTTGACAATACCCATGTCCCGCAAGGCTTTATGGAAAAAGCGCGTGTAGATCAGGTGCATGGTGGCATGTTCGATCCCCCCAGTGTACGTATCCACGGGCATCCAGTAATCGTACTCCGCAGGGTCGAACGGACCCTGGTGATACCATGGGCTGAGATAGCGCAGGTGGTACCAGGATGAACACATAAAGGTATCCATCGTATCCGTTTCGCGCTCGGCGCTGCCACCGCACTGTGGACAGGTGGTCATCCGCCAGGTGGGGTGCAACTTCAACGGGCTTTCGCCGGTTGGCTTCCACTCGACATCCTCCGGCAGTGTTACCGGCAACTGATCTTCGGGTACGGGGACAATTCCGCATCTGGTACAGAACAACATTGGGATCGGTGCACCCCAGTAGCGCTGGCGCGAGATCAGCCAGTCGCGCAGGCGGTAATTGACTGCGTATTTACCCTTGCCTTGCTGCTCCAGGTAGGCGGTCACCTCGGCTTTTGCCCGTTCTCCATCTGTGCCGCTGAATTCAGCCGAATTGATCATTACACCATATTCAGCATGGAAGAGCAGATCGCGGTAAAATTCGCGGCTCCACAACATTTCCATCAACGTGCGTGCCTGGCGCACTTGTGGATCCAATTCTTTACACCGCGCCAGAATCCGCACCTCGGAATCGAGCGATTCCCACGCCCACATTCCGTTATCGAAGATGAACACCCAGCGCGAACCGATCACCTCATTCCAGTAACCACTGTTAAGGTGTTCTTTGGCAATATTCAGGTAAGAATCCACCTGCCCGGCAGTTAATGAAATCGAGACTCCCTTACCGTCTTCTGCGTACGCAATCCCTGCGGATTGCAACGCCGCCACGAAACCCGCGCGCATCGAACCCACCGGAGCAAACGATTTTGCCAGTCCATCTGGTCGGTCAATGACCGGAAGGATGGGCAACCCGAACTTGAGCGCGAAGGCAAAATCCCGCTCGTCGTGGGCAGGAACCGCCATAATCGCGCCGGTTCCATAAGTCATCAACACGTAATCCGCAATCCAGACCGGTATTCGCCGCCCGTTGACGGGATTAATGGCGTAGCCGCCGGTAAAAACGCCGATTTTTTCTTTGTCGGCTGCCTCGCGTTGAATATCAGACTGCCGCAAGGTCTGTTGGATGTACGCTTCCACCTCGGCTCGCTGCTCTTCAGAGGTTAACTTTGCCACCAACGGATGTTCTGGAGCCAACACCATGAAGGTTGCTCCCCACAAGGTGTCCGGACGAGTGGTAAACACTTCCAGCACGTCCTCATCTTGGGTGGTGAAGTAAACAGCTGCGCCTTCCGATCGTCCAATCCAATTGGTTTGGAGTGTGCGCACCCGCTCAGGCCAGTCGATGCCGTCGAAGCGCAGCAATTCGTCTGCATAGTGCGTGGTTTTGAAGAACCATTGTTCCAGGTTTTTCTTGGTCACCGGCGTGCCGCAGCGTTCGCAATGACGGTCTTCGCCCCAAACCTGCTCACGAGCCAGGGTGGTGTTGCAATTGGGGCACCAATCCACCGGTGACATTTTGCGATATGCCAGGTTGTGTTCAAACAGTTTCAGGAAGAACCACTGTGTCCAGCGGTAGTATTCCGGATCGGAGCTGACCGCCTCGCGCCGCCAGTCAAACATTGCGCCCATGCTGCGCAATTGGCGGCGCATGTTTTCGATGTTGCGGTATGTCCAAACCTTGGGATGGATGTTACGCGAGATGGCAGCGTTTTCCGCCGGAAGACCAAATGCGTCGAATCCGATTGGGAAAAGAACGTTGTATCCCTGCATCCGCATGAAGCGCGCGCGTGCATCCGAGGGGGTCATTGCATACCAGTGCCCGATGTGCAAATCTCCCGACGGATAGGGCAACATGGTCAGCGCGTAATACTTGGGACGCTGCCAATCGATGTTCGCGTTATACAAACCATCTGCCTCCCAACGCTGCTGCCACTTACCCTCGATTTCGCCTGGGCTGTAATTCGGAATTGACATCGAACTCATTCGGTGCTCCTGTCTAGAAGTTAAGCAAAAATCCCTTCATCCGAACAGGGACGAAGGGTTGCTCCGCGGTACCACCCTGGTTGTCGGGGAAAAATCGCCCCGACCTCTCAGAACGCGCTAACGGGCGTACCCCGGCAGCGACTACTCGTCTTCACCGCTGCAGCCTGCTCTGGGGAGCAGACAGGCGAGTTCAACCTTACGCGCTCCGTTGGCGCTGCGCCGGGCTCACACTGCTTCCTCCCGGCTCGCTGGCGGATGATTTACTACTCCTGTCCTGGCTTTTCAAAAAACGAGCCGAGGAAGCCCTCAAACTCGTTTTTGAGTGGACCCAGGGGGATTCGAACCCCCGGCCTTCTCAATGCCATTGAGACGCGCTCCCAACTGCGCTATGGGCCCTGATAAGAATGTGTTTGAAAGGTAATGTACCGGCCTGCTGATTTTGGGGCATCCACCCCAGTGGACCTGAGGGGATTCGAACCCCTGACCTCTTCAGTGCGATTGAAGCGCGCTCCCAACTGCGCTACAGGCCCGTTTTTACGGGTGGTTGAATTCTACCCGCAAGGGCAAACTCTGTCAAGTCAATCAATTTTCTGTTTGACCAGTTTACCCCTTGATTCTCAACCCGAAAATCCGCTACACTATTCATATTCAACACGTCAATTCCCCCCGGAATGTAAAACATAATATTTTTCCCCAATCGTGCCGCTGTTTAGCCAGCGGGCAGTCCAGGATAGTATTTTTTGGAGGCGAAACTATGGGATTCCTGACTTTCAATGATATGCTGCGTCGCACCGCCTGGCGGTTACCAAATCATCCATTTTTATATTGGAGCGATCGTAACCGCTCGCTGACGTACGCGCAAGGCGAAGAGCTGAGCAATTCGGTTGCCGGTGCATTGGCAGAACTGGGCGTCCGCAAAGGCGATAGGGTTGGCATTTTTGCGCATAATGGGTTGGATTATGTCATGGCCATGTACGGCGCGTGGAAGCTTGGCGCGGTGTCTGATCATATCAACGTGCTTCAGGCGGATAATCTCGCCTGGTTCGTCCAGGATTCAACACCAAACGTGCTAATCTACACTGGCGACCTGCACGCAGTGATTGAGCGCGACCGCCCAAGCATGCCCTCGGTTCGCCATTACATCTGCCTGGACGGAGAGAAACCCGGTTCGCATGATTGGAACGCGTTGCTCTCCGCAAACCTGAAACCGCCTGCGGTAAAAGTGGACGCAGAAGACCCGGCACACCTGTCCTATACATCCGGCTCATCCGGTAAACCCAAAGGCGCAATTCTGGCGCATGGCTACACAGCGCGAGCAACCCATTGTATCGCCGAACGGCTGCAACTGTCTCCGGCGGATGTTTCCTACGGTCCAACTTCGCTTGCCAGTTCTTATCACCTAGTTGGCAATCTGCTGCCAGGCATCCACCGCGGTGTTTACATCGGGATACGCACCCGTTGGAACGTTGAGACTGTCTGGCAGGAAATGGACGAACGTGGCGTGACCTTCATGGTGGCAAACCCATTGTTGCTCAACGATCTGCTGTTGCATTCTCGAAAAATGGGCAGAAAACCCGCCGTGTTGCGCTTTGTGGTTTCCGGTGGCGCGCCGGTGCCGCCCGAATTGAAAATGGCATATCAGGACGAGCTGGGCGCGCCACTGGTGGAGTCTTATGGTCAATCCGAACTGGGCGGATTCGTTGCCTTGGGCTATCCGCGAGCGGTTCACGGCGAGCAGTTTAAAGCCATAGGACCGGAATTACCAGACCGAGAAGTGCGCATTGCTGATGAACAGGACAATGAAGTTCCAACCGGAACACCCGGTGAAATCCTGATTCGCGGCGGCGTGATGGTGGGCTATCACAACCTGCCGGAGAAGACCGCTGAAGCTCTGCGCAATGGCTGGTTGCACACTGGCGATATGGGTGTGATGGACGAACAGGGATACATCCGCCTGGTGGGGCGCTGGAGCGAGCGAATTCTGATGCACGGGCAAGTCATTTTCCCGCGCCCGCTGGAAGAAGCCCTGCTGCGCCACCCGGCTGTTCGTTACGTGTGCGTTATTGCCAAAAAAGACTCAGCCGCCGGGCAAGTGCCTAAAGCCATCGTCGAGTTGTACCCAGAAGCCCAGACAACCGCTGAGGAATTATTGCGTCATTGCGCCGCCCTATTGGGCGAAAACAACCCGCTGCGTGAAGTCGAGATCATTGATCAGATGCCCATGACCCCCACCGGCAAGATTGGCAGGGCGGACTTGCAGACGCGCGAAGACCAGGCCGGATAGTTCGAGCCGAGAAAGTCATCCGCATCAGGTAATTTGATTTAATCGTCCCGCGCAAAGAACGCTTTCTCGCGGTTGGACTATAATGTTGTCAGGAGACACCCCATGACCACAAAACGGCTCGAACGCCTGATCTCACTGATGAACGCTGCCGGGTTGCATGCCCTGGTGTTGAACCCCGGACCAACGCTGGTGTACCTGACCGGACTGCATTTTCACCTCAGCGAACGCCCCACCACGTTGATCGTCGCCCCGCCAAATCCTCCCGCGTTGATCATTCCACAACTGGAAAGCGATAAAGCCCGCACTGCTTCGATCCCGTTACAGATGTTCCCCTTTGGTGATAATCCTGCCATGTGGAAACAGACATTTCAGGCCGCCGCAGATGCCAATGCGCTGGATGGTAAGAAGATCGGAGTTGAACCCACCCGCCTGCGCTTTCTTGAGATGAAATACTTGCAAGCCGCTGCTCGCAGCGCCGCCTTCGTTTCTGCCGAACCGGTTCTGAGTTCGCTGCGCATCTGCAAGGATGCGTCCGAAATCGATGCCATGCGCGAAGCAGCCCGTATTGCCCAACGCGCCCTGCAGGACACCCTCCCACTGGTCAAGCCGGGCATCACCGAACGTCAGCTGGCAGCCGAATTGATCGTTGCCTTGTTGCGCAATGGATCTTCATCCGAGCTGCCGTTTGCGCCCATCGTTGCTTTTGGAGAAAACAGCGCCAACCCGCATGCCGTACCAACTGACCGGATGTTGAAACCAGGCGATCTGTTGCTGTTCGACTGGGGCGCAAACTACGCAGATTATTTCTCGGACATCACCCGCACCTTTGCGCTGGGTGACCCCGGCGAAGAATTGCGCCGCATCTATCAGCTGGTGCAATCTGCCAATGAAGCTGGACGAGCTGCCGGCAAACCCAGCCTGGCAGCCGGAGCGATCGACGCTGCTGCCCGCGCAGTCATCGAGGCGGGCGGTTATGGGGATTATTTCACCCACCGCACCGGTCACGGGCTGGGCATGGAATCCCACGAGCCGCCCTATTTATTTGGCGAAAATGAACTACTGCTTCAGCCCGGCATGGTGTACACCGTTGAGCCAGGCATATACTTGCCGGGAGTCGGCGGTGTGCGCATCGAGGATGACATGCTTGTCACCCCGCATGGATGCGAATCCTTGACGGATTTCCCCCGTGATTTGACGATTCTATAACCATGCCATTCCCTCAAACCATTCCCTCCGCCGAACCCTTCTACCTGCCCGCCAGTCGTACCGGATGCGTGCTGGTGCACGGCTTGACCGGCACACCGAAAGAGATGCGCTGGATGGGCGATTACCTGCATGCCAACCAGATCTCTGCACTAGGCATCAGGCTTGCCGGGCACGCCACCACCCCGGATCAATTGGAACGAACCCGCTGGCTGGACTGGCTGGCGAGCGTGGAGGATGGCTTCAATCTGCTGAGCCAAACGTGCAACAGGATATTCCTGTGCGGATTATCCTTAGGCGGTGTGCTGACCTTGTTCAGCGCACCCTTTCTGCCCGTCCAAGGCGTGGTCGCCATGTCGACCCCGTATGAACTGCCCGCCGACTGGCGCTTGAAATTCGTGCGGCTGCTTCGCCGCATACAGCCGCGCGTGGAGAAAGGTTCACCCGATTGGCGCAACCCGGATGCTGCCGCCGATCACATCGATTATCCGTATTACCCCACCAATTCCATCGCGGAATTAAACGACCTGCTCGGCGAATTCCGCGCCGTCCTGCCACGGGTAAGTGTACCGGTTCTGTTGGCGCATTCACGTCAGGATTTTAGCGTCATGCCTGCCAACATGGAAAAAATTTTCGCTGCGCTCGGCAGCCGCGATAAACACATGCTGTGGGTTGATAACAGCGGTCACAACATTCCGCGCGAGCCGGAACGCGAGGTGGTTTTCGCCGCCGCCCTGGATTTCATCCGCCGTCACAGCTCGTGAACGGCGAGAACTGGAGACAACCTTGCCGCTCGAAATTCTCACCTTCCCCCTGGGTCCGTTACAAAACAATACGTACCTGTTGGTTGACACAGACACCAACCAGGCAGCCATTATTGACCCGACTTTTGACAGCCATCATATCGTCGAGACCATTCTCAAGCGCGGCATCTTACTGGAACAAATCTGGCTGACCCACGCCCACTTTGACCACATTGCCGGTGCGAAGTTGTTTTCTGAAATTAGCCAGCCACCGCTGCCCATCGGCATTCACCCGGACGATCTGGAACTGTATCATTCCGGCGGCGGAGCGGGCATGTTCGGCATCAACATGCCGCAAATGCCCGAACCGAGCCTGTTCTTTGAACATGGGCAGTTCATGTATGTTGGCAGCCAGCCGGTCGAGGTGCGCCACACCCCCGGGCACAGCCGCGGTCACGTCATTTTTTACGCGCCACAGGCAGGAGCAGCCATCGTCGGTGACCTGATTTTTCAGAACAGCGTTGGGCGCACCGATTTACCCGGTGCTAGCAGTACCCAATTGCTCAAATCCATCTATACTCAGGTGCTTACCCTGCCCCCCGATACCCGCCTGCTGCCCGGACACGGCGAGGAAACCACCGTCCAGGATGAGGTGGACAACAATCCCTATCTCAATTAAGCAGCACACGGAAGCCACGTATGAAGCCAAGCTGGTACAAGCAAAATCAGGTCTGGATTTTCCCATTTCTCTATCTGGTCAGCCGGTTGATCTATTTTCTCGCCCTGATGCCGTTCGGTTATTACGGCTTTGGCGATCTGCCGGTCTATTATGCCTGGACTGCGCTGCCCGGATTTCCATATTTCAGTTATTGGGTCGAATACCCACCCCTGTTTCCATTGATCAGCGAACTGCTGCTCATCCTAGCCCGCGAACAACGCTTTGTTTATGATTTCTTGATGTGCATCGTCATCGCCGCCGCCGGCATGGGCATGATGATCGTCTTTCGCAACATTGCCATACGCGTCTTTGGCAATGAAGAGGGTCAGGAGCGCAGCCTGATCTTCAATTTCCTGACCCTGTTTATCCCCTACAATTGGTGGTACGCCGAACCGATCACCGTATTTTTGTTCCTGTTGGGCATCTGGCTGATCTTGCAACAAAAAGATACCCTGGCAGGAATATGGATCGGGATTGGTATTCTCTCCAAATGGTTTCCGCTCTTTCTGCTGCCGGGGTTGATCCGCTTCCGCTCGTGGAAACGGCTGGTGAAGATCAGTCTGATTGCCGTGGGATTGACCGTGCTGGTCTTTGGAATTTTATGGATTGTTTCGCCTGAGATGACCACCGCCTCTTTAATTGCTCAGCCAGGACGCTCTTCCTGGCAAACCATTTGGGCGTTGCTGGACAACAACCTGACCACTGGCGCATTCCTGACCATTGAAGACCGCCTGCACCCGGAAATTGCTGGCATTCCGCGCGGCAATCCGGCGGTCATCTCCAGCAACCTGACCCTGCTATTGTTCGGTTTACTCGGGGCATTTTTCCTGTGGAAGCGCAACACCTTCGACGACCGTTCCTACATCGCCTTTACCGGCATTACCTGGGCGGTGTTCCTCTTGTGGTCGCCGGGTTGGAGCCCGCAATGGATGCTGTATTTGATCCCCCTTGTCCTGCTCACCCTGCCCCTTTCGCGCGGATTAATGCTTACCATCCTTTTCATGATGTTGACGTTTATCGAATGGCCGCTGCTTCTGATGCGCGAATTATTTCAAACCCTGTGGTTTATTGCACCTGCCAGAATGATTTTGCTGGGGGTATTTCTCGTGCTATGGCATCGACAAACTTATCAAAAATCAAGTTATTGACTCTGAAAAATATTTTTCTATCCAAGACATATCTTTGGCTACCATTTATTCTGGCAGTATTTCTCAGATTGAACAACCTGACTCAAAATTCTTTTTGGTATGACGAATCTTTCACAATCTTCCTCACGCGTCAGCCATTATTTGAGATGGTTCGTCTTATTTCTTTGGATTTTCACCCTCCGTTATGGGAAATTCTTGAATGGCTCGTACGTAGAATTTTTGGTGAAAGCGAATTCTCGTATCGCTTAATTTCATTGCTCACAAGCCTTGCAACACTTTGGATCCTCCATAAGATTTTGCAACATTTCAATTGGAGTAAACGAGATCAATTTTCAGTAATCCTCCTTGCAACGATTCTGCCTTACCAGGTTTGGATGGCGCAGGATGCCAGAGTTTATGCACTTTTTTCGTTCCTCTATATGTTAGCCTTTTATTACATCCTTAAATCGAACAAGATTGGATTTATTGGTGCAACAGGTTTAATGCTTTATACCAACAATGCTGCTCCTTTTTATAGTGTGCCGTTATTCCTTTTATTCATATTTCATTTCAGGAAAAGGTGGCGAACAGCACTCATCATCTTGTCATTGATTTTATTATCATTCTGCCCCTGGTTTTTTGTATTTTGGGGAAAAATCGAGGGTTCGTATTTCCTAAAACCTGCATTAAACCCATTTGGAGCAATAGAACATCTGGCTTTTATTTTTGCCCCGCGATCAGCTTTTTCAGGAATCACTACAATAACGTCTTATCTTATTTTTACAATAATTTCTGTTTCCTTATTAGTTGCATTTATATCTTTTTTTGTAAAATCGGTTCTCTTGAAGAGAAATAATCAAGCAACTTTTTCTTCCTGTGAAAATCCTAACTGGATAGTAATTAGCCTTTTGTCATTAATACTGATTGCTCTGGCATCGATCAGCTATAAAAATGTCTTTTTTTATAGATCCCTAAGCGTAGTATCGTTACCATTGATTGTGAGTATCTATTCCTTTCTTAAGAAAGTGAAAATACTTGGTTGTCTCTATGCCTTTCTTTTACTAACGACAATCACTATTCATTGGGCATATTGGTCACCTATGGAAAAAGGAGGTTACCTTAAAGAGGCTATCATTTCTAACCAAGGTCTTACTAAAGAAGGGGATGTATTTTTTCATGCTACCGCCACAACGCTTTTGCCTTTTTCAATTTATTACCCAAAACATCAACAGATTCTCCTTGACGAAATCTTGCCACCTGGATTCTTAATTGAGCCTTTACAACAGGCTTATCAAATCCAGAAAACCCCTCTCGAAAAAATTAAGGCATCACGGATTTGGATCGTTTGGGCAGACGATCCGGAATTACCAGAACGGGTGCATAAACGCATGGATGCTTATACGCATAATGCGATCTTAAGATATCAAATTATTTATCCTCATGCATCCAATGTGAACGTGTTTTTACTAGAAAAATAATTATTCAGTTGTTGTTTCTGCCTGAAAAGCTTCTCTTTATCTAATTCAACTTTAATAATCCCTCATCTACATCTAAAGATTATTCGACCCAAAACCTATTATAATCCCTCCTATTAACCGCATTCGTTGGAGCGTCGCATGAACAATAACAAAGTCTGGATTATCGTTATCGCCGTCCTGGTCATCTTCTGCCTGTGCCTGTGCCTGGCGGCAGTGATTGCCGGCGCACTTGGTTTCTCGATCTTTCGATCCGTCAATGACGACACCCCGCCAGTTTGGGAGTCATTCCTCGAAACCCCCGGCATAGAAACCACTACCCCGCGCCTGCCGGGTATCACCCTCACACCCTCTGTGCCGCGCGAACCGGATGAAAAGCCCACTCCCGCCGGCAACGCAGCGTTCGAGACGCTCCAGCAGTTGCAACGAGCACTCGTGCCGGTCAACGACCCGCGCGAACTTGCCCAACGCCTGGGCGGCAAAGGGGCAATACCCGAAACCGTTCCGTATAGCGGTGAATTCAAGCTGGGCGACCGGAAAAAGTTTTGGGTCACCAACGTGGACACCACCCAAAACTTCCAGGTTGAGGCAGTGCTGCGTTCGGTCACCGACACCGCCTACTTCTGGATTGAGGATGGGGTGCGATACGATGCTGGTGCACTCGCGCGGCTAACAAAAACCTTCAACGACCAGATCGTTCCCACCAACCGCGAATTCTTCGGCTCCGAATGGAATCCGGGCGTGGACAACGATCCGCGCCTGTTCATCCTGTACACCCGCGGGGCAGGCAGAAACATTGCCGGTTATTTCTCATCAGCAGATTCGGTTCACCCGTTGGCGCATCAATATTCCAATGCCCATGAAATGTTCATCCTCAGCGCCGACAATACCGGGCTGGCAGAAGAATTCACCTACGGCGTTCTGGCGCACGAGTTTCAGCACATGATCCACTGGTACCGCGACCGCAACGAGGAAACCTGGCTCAATGAAGGTTTTTCGGAACTGGCAGTATTGCTCAATGGTTATGATACGGGCGGATTCGACTACATTTTCTCCATTGATCCAGATTTGCAGCTCAACGACTGGCCCAACGACTCCAGCGCAACCACACCGCATTACGGCGCTTCCTTCCTGTTCGTGGCATATTTCCTCGACCGGTTCGGCGAGGAAGCCACCCAGGCGCTGGTGGCACACCCCGACAACGGACTGGACAGCATCGACGCAGTGCTCGCCGACCTGAACGACCGCGATCCGCTAACCGGCACAGTCATCCAGGCGGACGATGTGTTCGCCGATTGGGCGGCAACCAATTACCTCAACAATCCCAGGGTCGGTGACGGACGTTTTTCCTACAAACGCTATACCTCAGCGCCCAGTTTCAACGATACCGAAACGGTGTCCGCCTGCGATGGGCGTTCACAGACCCGCGCCGTCAAGCAATATGGCACCGACTACATCCGCTTCGATTGCCAGGGCAGCTTTACCCTCAACTTTCAGGGTAGCAGCGAGGTTGGCGTCTTGCCGATGGATGCCTATTCCGGCGTTTATGCCTTTTGGTCGAACAAAGGCGACGAATCCAATATGACCCTTACCCGTGAATTTGATTTCCGCGACGTTTCTGCGCCAATCAGCATACAGTACGCCACCTGGTACGATCTGGAAACCGATTATGACTATCTCTACCTGGTGGCTTCCGAAGACGGCGGTGCGACCTGGAAAATCCTCACCACCCCTTCCTGCACCACCACCAACCCTTCCGGGAATTCCTACGGTTGCGGCTATAACGGCGTGACCAGCGGTTACATCCAGGAGGAAGTTGATCTATCTGCCTATGCCGGCAAGCGAGTGATGCTGCGATTTGAATACGTTACTGACGCTGCAGTCAACGGCGAAGGGTTGCTGCTGGATGATGTTGCGGTGGAAGCGGTTGATTATTTCACCGATTTCGAAGCCGATGACGGCGGCTGGGAAGCCCAGGGATTCGTCCGCATTCAAAACCGCCTGCCGCAAACCTTTCGCCTGTCGTTGATCTATCTCGGCACCAACCCCAAGGTGGAAAGCATCCTCCTCGACGAAAACCAGACCGCCCAGGTAGCAGTGAACCTGAGTGCCCCCTCTCAACAAGTCGTGCTGGTAGTCAGCGGCACCACCCGTTTCACCCGCCAGGAAGCCAGCTACCGCTTCGACGCTCAGCGTTGATTTTCGAAAATAAAATCAGAAGGCTGCCCGAACAAATCGAGCAGCCTTCTGATTTGTTGGTCAAAAAAGGGCGCTTACTCCAGCTTAATCCGCGTTTGCCGCAGCCGGTTGAGTTCGTCTTCCAGTTCTTTGCGGCGCTGCATGGCTGCCATACGCACCTCATCACTCACCCGGTCAACGGTTACACTCAATTGTTCCTGCAGCTGCCTGCCGGATGAAGGCGCGAAAAGCAACGCCAGGAGCGCGCCAACCAGCCCACCCAACATAACGCCAATGAAGAAACTTGCCAGGCGACGCATCGTAACCTCCTTTGGGAATCCAGACATTGATCTGAATGAATTATACCGGAAAGCAAGGGTTCATGGGGAGCGCTGCGCCAATCCCAGGCGAACGAATATCAGCGGAGCAACCGCCGCGACCCAGAACCCGATCAAGGTGTATCGGAAAAAGCGAAATCCGTAGGCAATCAGATCAGGCTCGCGCGGAAAAATTGCGCCCAGCCCGACGTAAAGGATCACCACCCCCACCAGACCAACACCGAAGCGAATACCGCGCTGGGTGACGCTTCCGCGCGTGTTGATCAAACCGCCCTGGCTCAACAGCAAGATAACACCCATCAACAAGCCAAACCAGGTACCGCCAACGGTGAAAAATCCGTTCAGCGAAAGTGGATCAATCCTTTCGTCCGGCACAGCCGCTAGCGCAGCCGATACCCATTCCTGCGGCAGCTGCCAGGTACTCAACCCCATGCGGATCAACAATCCGAGCAGTAAGATGCCAAGCGCAGAGCCAAGCGCTGCGGTGAACTGGCGTGCAACCGGCAAAGCGGTAAACCAAGCAATAATTTTGTGCTCAAAACGCAGAAAAACAGCCAGCAGCAAAAACCCCACCACCCAGCCGAGCAGCACATCGCGTAAGAAATGCACCCCAAGCACTAAACGCGAAACACCAATGAAAAAGATCAAAATCCCAGCGACCCACCACGCCCACGGTTGTGGAATTTTGGCGGCTGCCAATCCCCACAGACTGGCGGCATTCTGGGCGTGCCCGGAAGGCAAACCGAAAGAGGTTTCATGGATCATGGCGCGCACAGTTCCATCCACCCAGTATGGGCGCGGCGAATGGAACGCCAGCTTCAAGGCACTATTCAAGGTGTTGCTGGCAATCAACATTGTTCCAATCCGCAGCCCCAAGCCTGTATCCACGCACCAGTACAGGAATGGGATGATCAATAGGTAAAACTCTTCATTTCCCAGGAAGGTAATTGTGGAGAAGAATGGTTTCAACCAACCCAGCCAGGTTTGCAGCCAATGGCTGACGGTTAGTTCAACGAGCGTCAGTGCATCCATATCCATCCATCCTGATTGGTAAATTTGGAATCAAAAAACCCTTTCAACCGTTAATCCCACCGTTGACGAAAAAGTCTAAAGTATTGTACACTAAAACCATGCGTACAAATGAAAAACGCTGGTGGGACCTCCTGTCCGCGGTGTTGCTCCTATCAGCCTTAATTACCGTTACTTATCGGTTGGCGGACACCCGGTGGACGGAAAACCTGAACATCGTAATTGGGTTGACCTTCATCGCTGCCATTCTGGGGTTTGCACTTGGTTATAGCCGTTTCAGCCCGCCGGTGGTTGGCTTATTTGGCTTGCTTTTCACGCTTTTCTTCGTCACCTGGCAGCTGGGCGAACTGACTCCTGACAATTACATCTGGCTGGAAAGGCTCTGGTTATTGGGTGACCGCATTTGGCGGAATTTGGTGCTCTTCCTGCGCGATCAGCCGCTCAACGATTCGATCCTGTTCCTCGCCAACATGGTGTTGCTCTTCTGGCTGGTTGCCATATCCACCGCTTACCAACTTACCCGCTACGGCAAACCCTGGCAGGGTTTGATCCTCACCGGTATTGCCCTGGTGGTGATCGACCTGTATCATCCACCCCTGGCGCAAAGCGGAGTAGCCACTGCAATTTTCGCCATCCTTGCGTTGCTGCTGGTCAGTCGCATGCATTACCTGAAACGTGCCCGCGAATGGGAACACGATCAGATCGGCGTGGATTCAGATACCGGCTTCAACCTGTTGCGCAGCACCCTGGTCGTAGTGATCTTGCTGGTGATCGTCGCCTGGCGCACCCCGACGATCGTGCGTGCCTTTGTTCCCAACACCCCCGAACGGCAGCGCATGATTCAATCCCTGCAATCATTGCGCGAGCGGTTTCAAAACGCTACCGCCCCGCTGCGTGGATCCGTCGCCGTGCCCAACGAGTTCTACGCTGATGAATACGCGTTGGGCACCGGCAGTATGTTGACTGATGCAAACATCTTCACGGTCAAGCCCAGCATCACCCAGCGCATCGGCGTGCCCTATTACTGGCGTATCCGCAGTTACGACACTTACAACCAGGGGCGCTGGGAAAGCACGGTAACTAATATGCGCCCGCTAACCAACACCAGCGCACCTGTCAATTATCCTGGACTTTCACGCCGCCTGAACGTGCGTTTTGAATTTCGCCCGGTGCGCAACCTGAGCATGGTGTACGTGCCAGGGTTACCGGTTGCCATCAACCGCAATGTTCAGCTCGTATTCGATGGGACCAATCGCACCGAACTGGAAGACGTGATCACTGTCCTGGCAGATCCGGATATCCCCCCCGGTAGCACCTATCAGGTAACCTCATCCATCCCCGCGCCCACTATCACCGCCATGCGCGAAGCCGGAGTGGAATACCCGGAATGGATCACCGAGCGCTATTTGCAATTGCCCGCCGATCTACCGGCGAGCATCACCCAGCTGGCTGCCGAAATCACCGCCGGGCTGGACAATCCCTATGACAAGACCGCCGCCATAACTCAATGGCTGCGCGAGAATATCGCCTATTCGCCCACCATCCCCGAACCGCCTGTCGGTCGAGATCCAATCGAGTGGGTGCTGTTCGATTACAGACAGGCTTTTTGTAATTATTACGCCACCGCCCAGGTACTGATGCTGCGCTCACTGGGTATACCGGCGCGCTGGGTCATTGGCTACGCGCAGGGCTTCCTCGATGAGGAAGAGGACATTTACTGGGTGCGCGACAAGGATCGCCATGCCTGGCCCGAAGTGTACTTTCCGGGGCTGGGTTGGATCGAGTTTGAACCCACAGCACTCCAGGTTGCCATTGACCGGCCACTCGGTGGCGCGCCCGATGACCGCACAATTCCCAATCAGCCCAATCCCAATCAACCCCAGTTGCTGGATGATTTCGAGGAAGCCACTGGTTTCGACGATCAAGGCAACGCATCCGCAGCGCCCACACAGACCACTCCGCTGGTTGGTGCAACCCTGATCATCCTCGGTCTGCTGGTTGGGGTGATCGCTTTCTTTGTTTATGGTCCGGGTCGCCGCAAACGCCAATTCGACCCCCAGCAATCATTGCCGGTGCTGTTGGAACGAACCTTGCGCCGGCGCGGCTGGCGTATCCCGCGCTGGTTGACTCAATGGTCATTGTTCAACCAGCTCAGCCCCATCGAACGCAGCTTTTACAGCGTGGGCTGGATGAACCGTATCATGGGCGTTCAGGTACAATCCGCCTGGACTCCGGCGGAACACGTTCGCGCGCTGGTCGGCGTACTACCGGAGAGTGAACTCCCAGCGAACCAGCTGCTGGAGGAGTACCACAAAGCCGTATACAGCCCTCATCCTCCCGACAACCCGCTGGCTCGTGAAGCCAGCCGACAATTATGGCAGCACACTCTTCAAAAACGCGGTAAAATGATCTGGGCAAAAATTCGGGGCGTGCCCTCCTAATCCACGATCGGACACCCAATAATCGTTGAAGGAATTTCAGCTTGAGTGAGATCAAATCTGTAGGGCGGGGAAACAACCTGACAACCAACCTCGAAAACCTGAAGACGGCAAGCGAGCAGGTTCGTCAATACCTGCAAACCAACCGCCCCGCGGCGCTTTCGCAGAACTTTTTCGAAAAAGTCTTTCAGGTACACAGCCTGGTCGAAAAAGTCAACCAGCAAGTTGAGGAGCTAGAAGAAGAACGCCGCAACCTGACAGCCCTGGCAGGCGTTGGTCAGGTGATCAACTCCTCGCTCGACTTGTCGATTGTGCTGCAAATCGTGATGGACACGATCATTCGCATTACCGGCGCTGAACGCGGCTTCCTAATGCTGCGCGACTCCCAGGGAAACTTAGTCACTCACATTGCCCGCAACTGGGTACAGGAATCGCTTAACACCACTGAATTGCACATCAGCTTCACCATCATTGACCGGGTAGTCAACGAGGGACAACCAGTACTGACCACCAATGCCCAGGAAGACCCGCGTTTTGGCAATCAAGACTCGGTCATTGCCCACAACCTGCGCTCGATCCTGTGCGTCCCGCTGCGGGTTAAGAACGAAGTCACTGGTGTAATTTACGCAGACAACCGCATACGCAGCGGCTTGTTTACCGCCAAACAGCTCGATCTGCTGGCGGCATTCGCCAACCAGGCAGCCGTGGCAATCGAAAACGCGCGTCTGTTCGACTCGGTCAAACAGACTCTCTCCGAAGTGACTGAACTGAAGAGCCTGATGGACAATGTGTTTGAATCCATCGCCAGCGGGGTACTGACCGCCGATATTGAGGAACGTATCCTGTTGTGCAACCGCGCTGCGGAAGAAATCCTGCACAAAAATTCGCACCAGCTGGTCGGCGAAAACCTCGAATCGGTGCTTGCTGCGCTCTCGCCGGCGCTGCTGCCGGAGCTGAAACGGGTGTTGGAAACCGATGAACCGGTGTTAGGCTTGGAAATATCCCCTAGCGTGCCGCGGCGCGGTCAGATCGATCTCCGCCTGAGCATGACTCCGCTGAAGGACGATCACCAGCATACCCAGGGGGTCGCCATCGTCATGGACGACCTGACAGAGAAGAAACAACTGGAAGCGCAGCGCCGCCTGTTTGAAAAAATGGTTTCTCCAGCAGTCATCCGCCAGCTGAACCCCGACAGCTTGATCCTCGGCGGACAGCGCAAGGAAATCACCGTTTTATTCGCCGACATCCGCGGATTCACCACCTTCAGCGAATCCTCTTCTCCAGAGGAGTTGGTCAGCGTACTCAACCGCCACCTGGCAGCCGCGGCAGAAGCGGTGTTGCAAGAAGAAGGCACGATCGACAAATTTCTGGGCGATGCGATCATGGCATGGTTCAACGCCCCGGTGCGTCAGCCGGATCACGCCCTGCGCGCTGTACGGGCTGCGTTGAATGTTCGTAAGGCTATGGATGAATTGCACCGCCAGATGCCACCTGAACATCACCTCACCTTTGGGATGGGCATTCATACTGGCGAAGCCGTGTTGGGGTTGGTTGGCAGTGTTAAACGGATGGAATATACTGCCATCGGTGATTGCATCAACACCGCCAAGCGTATCCAGGAAAATGCATCCAGCGGGCAAATTTTAATCACTCAGGCAGTCATTGACCGATTAGATGGACGCGGTGTTTACCATCCGGTTCTGCCGATTCACGCCAAGGGAAAGCGCGAACCCATACCAGTTTTTGAACTGAGTGTGCTGCTATAACCCGTCTGTACCGCCAGGTCTGGATTTCTCAGGCAACTTATCCCATACCATTTCAATCATTTCGATCACCTGCTGTAACCCCTGCCGGATGGGCGGGATTTCCAGGTATTCCTGAGCCGTGTGCGGGGCGCCACCGCGGCTTAACCCCAGGCAAACCGCCGGAATCCCCCGGCTGAGGGGGATGTTGGCATCCGTAGAGCCGACTTCCAACGTTGCCGGGACATGCATTTCCGCCAGGCACTCCAATACCAACTTGACCAATGGATGCGAAGGGCGTAGACCGCCCGCTGGTCGAATGCCGATCACATCCATGTCGAATTTAACTCCCTTGCGCGTCCGAGCAGCAAGGATGCGCTTGACTCGATTGACCAGCCGGTTGAGCGTGGTCTGGTCTTCCGAACGCAAATCAACCTCGCAGCTCGCGCTGGCAGCAATTGTGTTGATGGATGTTCCGCCATGTACCATGCCCACATTCAAACTGGTGCGGGGTCTGGCAGGCAATACAATTTCTGCCAAATTGTGGATGACAACCGCCAGCTCGTGGATGGCGGACGGTGTGCCGTAGTTAACCCAGGCATGCCCGCCTGCTGTGCTGGCAGTGATCCGGTAACGTGCCACGCCCAAACCGCGGTGGCAAACCTGTCCGAAACCAAGCCCTTCGAGGATCAGGTAAGCCTGAACTTCTTCCCCGAAACGATCAACCACCGCTTTCATGCCAGACAGATTGCCCAGACCCTCTTCACCCACATCGGCAACCAGCCAGATATCTCCAGGAAAGCGCCGCGAGGTGTCAACCAGCCATTGACCGATGGCAAGCAAACCCGCCAGCCCAAGTGCATTATCCGCCACGCCCGGACCGGTCATCTTTCCAGTTGTCACTTCAAGCGGTAGGGGCGGCTGATCTGGATGGACCGAATCCAGATGGGCTGTAATAACCAACGGAAGTCGATCGCTGCCGCGCCAGCGTGCGTATACATTACCAACATCATCCTGAAACACTTCATCCATGCCCAGGCGAACCATTTCAGCATGCAGATAAGCAGCCCGTTGCTGTTCATGAAAAGTCGGCGCGGGGATTTGTTGAATCCGGGCGGTATGATGGATCATGGCTTCCAACAGATGGGGATCGATCTTCACCATCAGACTTTGCTCACCATATCGCGAAGTTTTTCCAGGCGCAAGGTTGGCAAATTGGGTAATGTGTCAAGCGCATAGAAGGGACCGCTGCCTTCAACCACCAGCGAAGCCGAGATATTTCCGCGCAATGCAGCTTCCAATGGGTCGTAGGTCTGGCGGAAGCCCGCCAGAAAACCACCGCTAAAGGCGTCTCCGGCGCCAGTCGGATCGACAACCCTGGCTGGATACGCCGGAACAACCCATCGCAGGCGGCGGGCGCGGTCGTATACCACCTGCCCGCGACTGCCACGTTTGACGACCACCACTTCACAGTCATAAGCAGCAATCATCTCGATCATAGTCCACAGATCATCGCTGATACCCTGGTACAGGCTGCGCAACTTTTCCTCGGAGCATAAAAACACATTCACCCCGCGCAGCATAGCGGGCAAATCGTCACGGAAGGTTGGGTTCATGCTACCAGCCGAGGGATCCATGGTGAGGGTGGTAATATGTCCCTGGCGGAAGAGTGATGGCAGCAAGCTTTGGCTGAGGAAATCCACCGGAGCAATATGCGCGGCTGTTGCGTCCAGGTAATCGGGGGGGAAATCGTTCGCTCGGATGGTCAATTCCGAAGGTTGCACGCGGCTATCGATGGAACGATTTGCCGCGCTGTAGCCGAGCATGGCTTTGGGGAAGGGTAGCCCCAACCGTGAGAAGTGCGCTACCGGATTATCCACTTCGCGCGAGTCGGTTTCGGTATAGGCGGCAAAGTAACGCACGTCCAGCGCATCAGGCAGAATCTTTATCCCGCGGCAGTCAAAGCCGTGCTGTTCAAATTTCTCCAGCCATTCCTTGGGATAATCTTCTCCCACCCGGGCAATTAAGCCAATACCCTGATCCCAAATACGTAAACCCACCGCGGAATAGATCAGGCTTCCCCCGGCAACATCCAGGGAAGGTTTACCATTCAATGGAAGAAGATAATCGCGCTGTAACTTACCCGCGATCAGGTAACGTAAAAAAGGAGCGCTATCCAACCCATCCCCCGCAAGCAGCGCGTTGCGCTCAGTTATTTTTTAGAGCCGGGAATATCCGAGATCATGCGCAGCACACCGAGCACCCCCAACCCCACCTTAACACCATCCCCGGCGGTCAGTTTGGGTGACTGTTGTGTCTCTTCCGACCGTTGAATCAGCATGAATGCGGCAATCACTCCGGCAAGCGCTCCCAGAATTCCTCCAATGAGAATTGTTTTGGTTTTCCAGTTCTCCATGAGCAGTCCCTTATGGTTGGATTAAGCCTCAAAAAATTCAGCGCCGGGTTAGTTTGGATCGCAGCACTTTCGCCCCGGCGTTCCAACCGCCTATCTTGATAAACGGCTCGGACAAGCGGTTACAAAAATTCAACACCCACAAACTGGCTAGCTGGGCATAAATTTGAGCCAGGCGCAAATACGACGGTAGAATCCTTAAAAAGCGGCTCATTAAATAAATTAACCCACTCGTCACAACAAAAAACAGCAGTCCAACCACCAGTAGCGGAGCAACCAGCCAAATAGTTGAAATGGCTGCCCACTGACCGGTTTTGGCACTGCCCGGTGTCGGGCTGAGCACCAAAAACAAGCCCAGCGCAAAAAAGACTACACCTGCAGCAACCACCGGAAGGATGATTTGCCATTGCACCTGTTTTCGATGCTTCAGATACGTGGCAGATGGTCCCGTCTCGCTTTGATTTGACATGCAGATATTGTAGCATGAATCCAATGCTGTACCATTGTGTGCTGGAATTTTGGATTTTAACTGCGTTCCACCCGCACCACCCTCGGAAGCCCATTAAGATCGTAAAAAAGGTCAATCTGTGCTTCTGGCAAACACCGGCGCGCTTCCTCCGGAACGCTGTTCTTCTGTCCAGCTTCGATCTCCAATACCAGCAGGCCGGGGCGGGCAAGCCAACGCGGGGCATCTGCCAGCAAGGCACGTATCCAGATTAAACCGTCGCTCCCGCCGTTCAAAGCGAGGGATGGTTCGAAACGTCCGACCGACAGTGATGGAAGCACCCCAGCCGGGATATAGGGCAAATTGGCACACACCAAGTCAAAGGGTCCAGTACATGCACTTAACAAATCTCCCTGCACTGGTGGTGTTCTTGGCTGCACACCCAACCGGTGGAAGTTTTCAACAGCGACCTGCAGCGCAGCCCAGGAGCAATCCACCGCCAAGCACCAAAGATCATCGATTTGGTAAGTCAATGTCCCCGCAATGCAGCCGCTGCCTGTGCCCACGTCAGCAGCGCGGCGGCAGGCGGGATGCCGGCGCAGCCAATCCACAGCCAGATCAACCAGCTGCTCCGTTTCCGGACGCGGCACCAGCACATCCGGCGTAACCCGAAACAAAAGCCCATAGAATTCCCGCCAACCGGTCAGGTAAGCCAGCGGCTCCCCTTGGCTCAGACGGTGCAGAAGCCCGTCGGCAATTTCTTGTTGCTGTGCAGGAATGCGCCATTCGGGATGCGCCAAAAGGTTTTCGCGGCGGACGCCGAGAACGTGCGCCAGTAAAATTTGCGCCTCGAGATTGGGCTGATCGTGATTAATCAACAGCGATCGGGCGTACTTCAGCCATTCCCCGACTTCAATCCCCATCTTCCTCATTGGCAGTCAGGCGCTCCGTTTCGTCCCGCAGGGATAATTCCTCGATGAACTCGTCCAGGTCGCCATCCATTACCGCGGGCAGGTTAAAGGACGAAACGTTGATGCGATGATCGGTGACCCGGTTTTGCGGATAATTGTAGGTGCGAATTTTTTCCGAGCGCTCGCCGCTGCCAACTTGAGAGCGGCGGGTTTCTTCCAATTCCTGCTGCCGACGGGTTTCTTCGATTTCGTACAAGCGAGCACGCAGAATACTCATTGCGCGCAGCCGGTTTTGCAACTGGGATCGTTCATCCTGGCAAGCCACCACGATGCCGGTGGGAAGATGGGTAATGCGCACTGCGGTCGAGTTCTTCTGCACATTCTGCCCGCCCGCCCCGGCGGAACGGTAAATATCCATGCGGATATCGGTTTCGGGGATGTGGATATCCACTTCCTCCACTTCCGCCAGCACGGCTACGGTGACTGTCGAAGTATGGATTCGCCCAGAGGCTTCGGTTGCTGGTACACGCTGTACGCGGTGCACTCCCGATTCAAACTTGAGCTGCGAGTACGCCCCGCGCCCCTTGACCATGAAGATGATTTCCTTGAAACCGCCGATACCAGTCTCATTTTGCGAGAGAATTTCCACGTTCCAGTTTCGCCGTTCGGCGAAGCGCGTATACATGCGAAACAGGTCGGCGGCGAATAACGCGGCTTCTTCTCCACCTGTACCGGCACGGATTTCTACAATGACATTGCGCTCATCACGCTTGTCTTTGGGCAGCAACAGGGACTTTAATTCCGTTTCCAACTTTTCCTGCAACGGCAGCAATTCTTCCAGATCTTGCGTTGCCAGCAGACTGAGTTCCTCATCCTCGCCGTCGATCAATTGTTTGGCTTCTTCGATTCTTGCCAATGTCTGGCGATAGTGCCTGGCTTTTTCAGCAATCTCCTCCAGTTCGGCACGCTCTTTTGCCAGCTCGACCGCGCGTTGATAATCCTCGCCAGCCTCTTCGAGCAGACGATTTATTTCGACAAAACGTTCTTCGATCTTTTCCAGTTTTTCAAGCATACCAGCATTCTTTTGATTGTGGGGTTAACAGAAAAATTATACCAGCCTGCGCCTAAAATTCGCCGGCTGAGTTAGACGGGTTATACCCAGCTAGAATTTGCTGATCAATTCGATATTAATCGCCTGAATACCGCCACCGCGCTCCGAGCGGGCAAGTTCCATCTCGAAAATATGGTTACGGCTGGGTAGCACATTCGGACGCACAGTTTCGGGTAAATTTGAGTCGTGAAAGAATGCTGTTGCATAGGGGGAATCCGGGTGACGGGTATCGGTCAACCATAAACCCTGGGCAATCATTTTCAAGTAGCGCATGAAGCCATAACCCTGTTCGCTATGCCAGTAACACCAGCCGCGCACCCGCGACCCAATCTCGCCCCATTCAGGCTGATCGGTTTTGTAGTTGCTGACCGGAATCAAGTCAGGAATCAGGTAACCAGAGATGAAGAAATCGGCTTCGTGGCGCAATTTGCTGGACACATTGTCCAAAGCCATGATCTCCACCCGGCAGCCCTTGTCCTGCAGAGCACGCACCACCTGGACAAAGTCACCATCGCCGCTTGCTAACAGGACGCGGTCCAATTTTGCCGATTGCAGCAGCGCATCCACAGCCAGATCCAGGTCAGCATTTGCCTTGCCGTAGCGGTTGCCGCTCTCATCCTCAAACCACTGGATTTCCTTAACTATGACTTTGTAACCCATATCACGCAGCGCAGAATGAAAATTCTGCGTGCCTTTGCGATAGACTTCATCCCATTCTGCCCGCTCGCGGTCATAGCTGACATACGCGTTCATGCGCACCGGCTCGGAATAATCCCGGCAGGCAAATTCCCGCAAGATGTCGTATTGCATTTTCGAGCCGCCGTTGTTGTACACGTAGGCTACATCAACGTAAATGCCAACTTTGCTACCACCACCACGCGTGGGCATAGAATCTCCTAAAGAATGATCAATTTTGTTTATTAATTTCATACCCCGTCCTGGGGCCTCATCCAGATAAAAATTTTTATAAAGAACATTAACCCGAAATGATATTCTTTACAGCCCGATTTTATTACGCATTGTCAAATAAATCAATGGGGCATTTTTTACTGTATTCATCAAATTAGTAAAAGCACCGATATTCTTTGCGGGTAATCCATACGCCGGAGGTAAGGGTTTCAGTTGTCAAGGACTGCTCCTTGCCATTTTTACGAAACGGGCGACCAACTGCACCCGTTTCGTAAAAAGTATTCATACATTGACCACTAATCCGCGGGAAGAGGGGATTATTCTATTCTCCTCGCCCTGCGCAACCACTTGAACAGTTCAACCGATATGAATACCACTGTGCTAAAGCCGAGACTGATCAACAGGTCTTCCAGTGGCAATGGGCGGGTGTTGAATATATCCTGCAGAAATGGAACATACACGACTGCCATTTGCAGGGCAAAAGTCAGTAGCACAGCACCGAGCAATGGCTTGTTGGAGAGAAGACCAATTTGAAATAGCGAATCGCAGTCGGAACGGATTGCCAGCACGTTGCCCATTTGCGCCAGGGTTAGCGTGGTGAAGATCATTGTTTGCCAGGTTTCAGTGCGGCCGGTATTCAACGCCCACAGACCCGCCACCAGCGAGACGGCACCCATCAGCAAACCGATCCATAACACGTCACGCCCCATACCGCGTCCGAAGATGCTTTCCTTGGGTGGAAACGGTTTGCGCTTCATCGTGTTTCGTTCGGCAGGCTCAATGGTCAATGCCAGCCCAGGCAGCCCGTCGGTTACCAGGTTGACCCACAAGATCTGGATAGGAGTCAGTGGCAGCGGCATGCCCAAAAACGGACCAGCCAGCATTACCCAGATCTCGCCAGCGTTGGAGGTCAGGGTGTACTTGATGAATTTACGAATATTGTCATAAATACGCCGTCCTTCTTCAATTGCCGCAACGATGGTGGCAAAGTTATCATCCAGCAGCACCATGTCGGCAGCCTCCTTCGAAACATCGGTGCCAGTAATACCCATCGCCACACCGATATCCGCCTTTTTGAGCGCCGGCGCGTCATTGACACCATCACCGGTCATGGCAACAATTTCACCCAATTCCTGTAATGCCTGCACGATCTTCAACTTGTGCTCCGGCGAGACACGCGCAAACACGGTGACCGATTTAAGCTCCCGCTTTAACTCATCCATGGGCATTGTTGCCAGTTCATGACCGGTGATGGCGCGTCCGTCCGGGGTGGTAATGCCCAGTTCGCGGGCAATGTGCAGCGCAGTCAAAGGATGATCACCGGTGATCATGATCGGACGCACCCCTGCAGACACCGCAGTTGCGACTGCATCTTTGACTTCCGGACGGGCAGGGTCGATCATCCCCACCATGCCAATAAATATCAAATCCTCTTCAACCGGCTGGTCACAGCCTTCGACTTGATCCGGCGGGCACATACGGAATGCCACTCCCAGAACGCGCATACCCTTCTTTGCCAGGTCGGCGTTGGCTTGCTCGATCCGTTGGCGCCATTCCTGATCCAGGTTCATACTGCGGTCACCTACCCATACCCGGCTGCTGACTTCCAGCAGGCTGTCCACCGCACCCTTGGTAATGGCGATGTAGGGTTGCCAGATTTCGCTTTGGATCACTTTTTCGGCGGTTTTCAAAACCTCAGGCAGGTGTTCCTCTTCTAAGCGATGCACCGTGGTCATTCGTTTGCGTTCCGAGTCGAACGGCAGTTCCGCAACCCGTGGCATAGCCTTATCCAGATCATCCTTCCACAAACCCGTCCGCGCCCCGGCAATGACCAGCGCACCTTCGGTCGGGTCACCAACCGAGACGAAACCGCCGCGCGCCTGCTCATTGGCTTCGATCACCGCGTCGTTGCACAATGTCCCGCCCACCAGCAGCAAAGCCACGGCAGGGTATTCGACCAGCACCGGCTTGACACTTTCGCGCTCCGGAACGGTAGGCGAATAATTCTGCACCTCTTCCTGAAAATCGAGCCGGTTGCCAGCCACATCGACCACCGTCACGGTCATGCGGTTTTCGGTCAGCGTGCCGGTTTTATCCGAACATATCGTCGTAACAGAACCCAGCGTTTCCACAGCAGGTAGTTTGCGAATCAGCGCATTACGTTTCAGCATACGTTGTGCGCCGAGTGCCAGCGCAATGGTCACCACGGCAGGTAATCCTTCCGGAACTGCTGCAACCGCCATGCTGATCGCGGTCTGGAACATGATCCGAATCGGCTCCCCGCGCAGCAGCCCGAACACAAACACAATAGCCACAATCACCAAGGCAGCAACCGCCAGCCCCTTCCCCAACTGTTCCAGCCGTTTTTGCAAGGGGGTGGCTTCCTGTCCAACGCCTTGAATCATATCGGCAATGCGTCCCAGTTCGGTCTGCATGCCGGTTTGCACCACCAGTGCCAGTCCGCGCCCATAGGTGGTCACCGTGCCCATGAATACCATATTTTTCCGGTCACCAATTGGCAAGTGATCTCCGCTCAACCCAGCAACGTGTTTTTCAACCGGCTCGGATTCCCCGGTCAGCACCGCTTCCTGTACGCGCAGGTTGACCGCTTCGATCAGACGGCTGTCCGCAGGGACAGCATCACCGGCATCCAACTGGATGACATCACCCGGCACCAGTTCGCGCGAGGAAATTTCGCTCAAGTGACCTTCGCGGCGCACCTTAACCCGTGGGGCTGCCATTTGCTTGAGGGCTGCCATTGCTCGTTCAGCACGGTACTCCTGGGTAAAACCGAGCAATGCATTTAGAACTACAATGATCAATATGACAATCGCATCGGTTGTCTCGTGCAAGAGCAGGGAGATCACCGCTGAAATAATCAAAATAACAACCATGATTTCAGACAACTGCTCCAGCAAAATTTTCCACGGACTTTTCAAGCCGCGCTCGACAAGCTCATTCCAACCATATTTTTCTCGTCTTTGTGCAACTTGCTCATTGGAAAGCCCGTGCTTAAGGTCAGTTTCCAATTCTTGTTCGATATCGGTCAATGTTTCGGCATGCCAGCTTTTCATCATCCTACCTCCCGTTCGTCAAATATGGGACGGTATACAAAAAAGACCATCCCGATCAACGTGATGGTCTTGCCTGACGCACGGCTTACGCGCCCGGGGTGCCGGAAGATAACACTTCGTTTTGACGACAACCCGTCCCTGCCAGGGGGCTACTCCCCACAACAAGCATCAGTCTACTCCAAAGAAAAGGAGCTGTCAAGACGGGTTTATGGTACCCACTTGCCAATATCCGCCCAGGCGTAGGCAAGATGGGAAGCCAAGTTAGCGCCCAGCCGTTTGCGCACCTTTTTTTGAACATATTCCATCAGTTCAATCCCGCCAACTTGATTCAGACGGATGCCAATTTCACGAGCGCGGGTATGACGGCATTGGGCGTTAAAAGACCCTCCCGATCGCTCGGAGAGAAAATCTTCTTTCTCGCCAATCCGCACCAGATCTTCAATCAGTCGCTCGATTTCGATGCGCATTTCAGGCGGATAGGGTTTCTTTTCGAATAAAAAATCAAGCCAGCCCACACGCACCTCCAGACTGGATTTTATCACGAAGACAGGCGAATGGTACAATATCTTCACCATGGATTGGATTTTTTTATCCCCCCACCTGGATGATGCGGTGCTTTCGTGCGGCGGGTGGATTCACCAACGAACGCAAACCGGTGACGCAGTCGAAATCATCACCATCTGCGCCGGGGACCCACCCCCAGGAGATTTTTCACCCCTGGCGGAAGAATTGCATGCCCGCTGGGGCAGCGGCACAGGAGCGATTGAATTGCGCCGTGCGGAGGATTTACAAGCCTGCCGCCGTTTGGGCGCTTCCACTCGCCATCTCGACATACCCGATTGCATTTACCGCCGCAACCCAGCCACCGGGAGCCCTCTGGTTGAGCACAATGAAGATTTGTTCCAACCCCTGCCAGCCAGTGAGCGCTATCTTGTGGAGCAAATTGCCGCCGGACTTGCCTGTACCCTTCCAACAAATTGTATATTGGTTAGCCCGTTAACTATCGGCGGTCATATCGATCATCACCTCACCCGCGCAGCCGCCGAACAAATCCACCGTCCTTTGTTGTATTACGCCGACTACCCTTACGTGGTCGAGCAAGAAAACGATTTTTCAGCCCGGCTCGATCCAGCCTGGGAAAGCCACGCGCTCAGTATCATGCGCTCCTCTCTGGCTGCCTGGCAGGATGCAGTCGCTTGTTACCGCTCACAAATCAGCACCTTCTGGCAGGATGAGCAAAACATGCGCACCGCCATCGAGCAGTATTGGTTAAGAGGCGGCGGCACTACGCTATGGGGACGCAGGTTGTAGCAAGCCTTCGTTGTACTGGAATAAAACAAATACCCGCCCAAAAAGTCCATTGAAAAAATTATGCTATACTGATTGTATGGACGAAAATCGTGCATACTGGCAAGATTGGGCAATATTTCTTCACCGCAACCGGCTGCAGGATATGGCCATCCTTTTCCTCGAGGCAGCTGCTCCTTTGCGAATCCTGGCAGCCCAGGCACTTTTTGCCGGTATTCCCCTGATCGAGACCTTTTCCCCATCCAGAAAACCCTGGCTGGCTGTGGCGGGATTGCTGGAGGATAGCCAGGAGAGCCAATCCTTTATCGCATTTTTGCGAGAGGAGGTCTAAACAGGTATGATCGAAGCAATCATCGCACTGGCGTTGATTCTGGTCAGCGTGGGGTTGATTTTTCTGCTCACCGTACAGCGCAGCATCTTGCGCAGCGGATTGCGCCCGCTACCAGCCTTCGACCGTCTGCGCCGCGCCATTGGACTGGCGGTCGAGAACGGCACCCGTATACACATCACGCTTGGCAAAGCCGGTATGACCCAGTCTATCAGCGCGTCTGGTCTGGCGGGACTGTCCACCCTCGAACGAATAGCACGGGTCAGCAGCATCAGTGACCGCCCGCCGCTTGCCACCAGTGGAGAAGGAACTCTTGCCATCCTCAGTCAGGATACGCTGCGAGCTGCCTATCGCCAGATCAATCAGTTGGAACTGTATAATGCTGACCGCGGCCGGTTGAGCGGGGCAACCTCGTTCTCCTACGCTGCCGGCTTACTCCCGGTCGCCGACAGCGAAAATGTCTCCACTCACATCGCGGTGGGTAATTTCGGAGCGGAAATCGCCTTGTTGATGGAAGCCGCTGACATGGAATCCGCCTTCAGCCTGGCAGCCACCGATTCACTCAGCGCCCAGGCAGCGCTCTTCCCCTCCGCCCAGGAAACTCTGATCGGCGAGGAGCTGTTTGCCACCCCTGCCTACCTGAATGCTGGAGCGGTATATACCGCCAGCCTGCAAGTTCAGGATATCCTTCGTTGGGGCGTGGTGCTTGTGCTTATTGCGGGCGCCATTTTGACACTAGTGGGGTTGATATGAGAGCGCCATTTTCCACTGCTCTGGCAATTGCGGTCGGCATCATCATATTGCTCGGCGCTTTTCTGCCCGTCCCCACCCTACAGCCGGTCCGCCAGACACTGCTCTCCTGGGCAATCCCGGTTGCGGCTGCCGCCGGATTGGTAGCCATTCTGAATCTACTTGGCGTTCACTGGCACAAATTAAACAACCCCCGTGAGCGGGACACCTACAGCATCATCCTGCTGCTTGGTTTTATAGCCACGTTTGCTGCCGGTCTGATTCTCGGTCCCTCAGACCCCGATTTTCAAAAAGTGGTTACACACATCCAGTTTCCCATTGAAGCCAGCCTGATGGGTGTGCTGACCGTCAGCCTGACTTTTGCCAGCATCCGCATGTTTCAGCGTCGGGTGGGCTGGATGGCTATCCTTTTTGCCGCCAGCACGGTTGTATTTCTGGTCGTGCTGAGTGGCTTCCTCACCGTCGGCGAGTCCATTCCCCTGGTCAAAGACGTGCTGGCAGCTCTTAACACCCTGCCGGTGGCAGGCGCACGCGGCATCCTGCTTGGTATTGCGCTCGGCAGCATAACTACCGGTCTGCGGGTTTTGATTGGTGCAGACCGCCCTTACAGCGGATAATCCTATGAGTGAGATCATCTGTCCCTACTGCGGAACATCCAACTCGCCGGACGCTGATCAATGCCGATCCTGCCACAAATTCCTGTTCGGCGAGCCAATTGTCCCATCTACACCGCAATCCAGCCCGGATGATGACTGGTTAAACAGCCTGCGCGGGGATACTCATCCGCTGCCAGACAATGAATCAACACAGACAGAAGAAACACCCTCCAGCGAAGAAGAAATCCCCGACTGGTTGGCACGCATCCGCCAGCGCACCCAGGAAGAGGCTCCAAAGGAGCAACCCTTTGAAGGCACTGAACAGGAAGAGGAACTGCCCGACTGGCTAAAGGAGATCCATATCACAGATCAAACCGGAGCAGGCGAAAGCCAACCAATCGAACAACCTCTCGATGAAATTCCCCTGCCCGACTGGCTCGCCGCCGCGGAAGGTCCTTCCGAACCGTTGGAGGATACCATCCCAGACACTCTGCAGGTCACTGCTGAACCGGAAGCCGAGCCCATGCCAGAGGAAGGCGAACTACCGGAATGGCTATCCACACTTCCACAGCCAAGTGAGGAGGAGATACCCGCCGACGAAACAGCATTACCCACGGAAGAAACCCCGGACTGGCTGAAGTCTTTCGGTTCATACGCCGGTGAATCTACGCCCTTCGAAGAATCCCCCGCAGACACCGGTGACGACTGGCTGAAATCCTTCGAATCATTCGGAGAGCCAGAGCCTGGCGAAACAGAAAGCTCACCATTTATTCCCTCGCTCGAAGCGGAAGAAACGTCGCCGGTTGAATACCCGGCAGCAGAATCCCTCCCCACCAGCGAAGTTGAAAAGACCGACCTAACCGGCGAGGACTGGCTGGCATCTCTGGCTGCTGAGGAGGAATTGCCAGCTGATCAAACAACCAGCGAACCCCTGTCCGTTTCCGGGGAAGAATGGCTGAAATCCTTCGATGCAATGACCGAAGAGGCGCTGCCACAGGCAGAAACCCCCAAACTCAGCGGTGAAGAATGGCTCAAATCCTTCGAGCCACTCCCGGTTGAAGAAGAAACCCACCTCATCCAGCCTGAGGAAGAACAACCCGCCTTCGAGGAAAGCGGCCCTTCTGCCGAAGTGGACAGCGAAGCGCCGCCGTTCGATTTGCTTTTTGCGGAAGAACTGCCGCCGTTGGAGGAACTGGAATCCAGCGCTGCCTTTGGCATCCAACCAGAGGAATCGGCAATACCCGATGATGAAGCCGTTACAGCGCCTTTCATCAGCGACGAACTACCCGACTGGTTCGCCGACGAGCAGCTGCTCGAAAGCCTGCATGAGGGTGAAAAAATGGCAGCCGAAGGTGAAACCAGCCTGGAACCGGCTGACTTGCCCGGCTGGCTGCAAGCTATGCGCCCGCTCGAAGCGGTCGCCCCGGGGCGCACCGGCAGCGATGCCGATCAACGCGTTGAAACCAGCGGTCCATTGACCGGCTACCAGGGCGTGCTTCCAGGTGAAGCATTGGTTACCCAGTATTCCAAACCCGGCATTTACTCCGGACGGCTGCAGGTGCTCGAAAAACAACGCCTCTATGCCAGCTTGCTGGAAAACCTGGTTGCTGATGAAAAACGCGCCCAGCCCGCCCCGGCTGAAAAAAGCAGCGCTCCACGCCTGCTGGCGCGCATTCTGGTCAGCATGCTGATCGTGGTGGTTGTGCTGGCGTTTCTGGTTGGTGGGTTCACCGCTACCGGGTTACCCAGATTGTACGCGCCAGAAAACGTTGCCTTCTTCACCCGCATTCAATCCCTTTCCAGGAACACATCCCCAACCGCGCCGATCCTGCTGGCAGTGGATTTCGAACCTGCCCTGGCAGGAGAAATCCGTACTGCAGCTGCGCCAGTCATGCAAGATTTGTTATCCAACAACATCCCGCTGGTCATTCTCTCCACCAATCCCACCGGGGCTGTCCTTGCCGAAGACCTGTTAGCAGAAATGGATGGGTATAACCCGGATGCTGTGATGAATATCGGCTATTTACCTGGCGGTAGTAGTGCGCTGGCAGCCCTCGCAAGCCAGCCGCGACTGGCAGCACCCACCGACCACGAGGGGGGTTTTGCCTGGGACCGCCCATTTTTACAAAATGTTACCAAACTATCCGATTTCTCCGCTGTTCTGTTATTGACCGATAATACTGAAAACAGCCGGGTGTTTGTGGAACAGGTTGCCACGGCGTTGGGTGAAACCCCGCTGCTGGTAATTGCCAGCAATCAGGCGGCACCAATGATCCAACCCTACATTCAAAGCGGGCAGGTGACGGGAATGCTCGCCGGGCTACCCGGATTTGCCGCCTACCAGCAGTTAAGTGGAGGCGCATCTCTGCGGTCAGGTTATTGGAACGCCTACCAGGCTGGTTTGATGTTAATTGTGGTGATGATTCTGCTCAGCAGCTTATTTTTCATCGGCCGTCAGCTGGTCAAGCCAAAATCTGAGAAGAGGAATTGAACCCCATGGACATGGATTTCATCTGGACTGCGGTTGCATTCTTCCTCACCCTGCTCACCCTGAGTTATTTATTGGGGGATAACCCCCTTTTCCGAATCGTCACCTACCTGTTCATCGGCGTATCTGCCGGGTATGTTGCAATCATTCTGCTTTACCAGGTTATCCTGCCTCGTCTGGTTGCTCCGCTCATTTTCGGCAGTGTATCCGAGAAACTGCTCACCATCATACCAGCAGTGCTCAGCCTGCTTCTTTTGTTCAAACTATCCCCACGCTTCACAGTGTTGGGTAATCCCTCGATGGCGTTCCTGGTCGGAGTTGGTGCTGCAGTAATCATCACAGGCGCAATCAGTGGAACGCTGTTTGGGCAAATACGAGGCACCATCCAGCCATTCGGTCTGGCTCAAGCGCCGGACGCGCTGCAAGCGGGCAGCCAGTTGATCGGTTCCGTCATTCTGCTGGTCGGCACGGTATCGACTCTGATTTATTTTCAATTCTCCGCCCGCCGTAAAGCGAATCAGCAAGTCGGACGGGCTGGCGCGATCCAAGTCATTGCCGCTGCCGGTCAGGTTTTCATCGCCATCACGCTTGGTGCGCTGTATGCCGGTGTTCTGGCAGCTGCCCTGACCGCGTTGATCGAGCGCTTTGATTTTCTCCGCACCGCATTGCAAAGCATGCTTCCTTGAGAAAACCTTATGACCACCTCCCTTGTTGACGCCGAATCCGTACTCGCCATCGAAATTGGCAGTATTCACACCCGAGCTTTGCTGTTCGATGTGGTCGATGGGCAATACCGCTTTATTGGCTCGGGGCGCGCCCCCACCACCGTCAACGCGCCTTTCTTCGACATCAGTGAGGGTATCCATCAGGCAATCGTCAATTTACAGGGTATCACGGCGCGCATCTTCGTTGAAGATTCGCGCCTGATCCTACCCGCAAGACCAGACGGCAGCGGTGTGGATCAGGTCGTGCTGACCTACTCCGCCGGTCAGCCGCTGCGAGTGGCGGTGATGGGTTTGCTGGAGGACGTCTCTCTGGAAAGCGCTCGCCGTCTGGCTGCCTCTGCGCGCACGTTGATCGTCGAAACCATCGGTCTGAACGACCGACGCGCGCCGGAGATGCAGATTGATGCCCTCTTGCGGGCGCAGCCGGACCTGATCATTCTCTCTGGGGGAACTGACCAGGGTGCAACCCGCTCGGTGGCAAAAAATGTCGACCTGCTCAGCCTGGCGCTGCAAATTGTCCCCCGCGAAAAGCGCCCCGAGATCATTTTTGCTGGTAACCAGGCACTAGCCACAGCGGTCAAGGACGTGTTGAGCAAATACACCCAGGTTCATCTGGCACCCAATGTTCGTCCGGAAATCGACCATGAAAATCTTCCCCCGGCGCAGGAAGTGTTTGGCGACGCAGAGTTGCACATCCGCATGCGCCAATTGGGTGGTTTGCAGTCCTACCGGTCAATCTGCGCCAGTGAGCCGCTTTCCACTCCCTATGCCTTCGGACGTATGGTACGTTTTCTCAGCCGGATCAACAACCCACAAAAAGGAGTCATCGGTCTTGATCTGGGCGCGGGCAACCTGATTGTAGCTGCCGCCAGGCAGGGCAACTTGGGTTTGAGCGTCTTCCCAATGGGCATGGGGGTTGGGCTGGCGCAAGCTCTCAAAAACATTCCACTAGCGGATATCACCCGTTGGCTGCCGATTCACATTCCGGAAAGTGTTGTCCAGGATTACCTTTGGCACAAGACGCTCCACCCGGCAATTTTACCTGCCACTCAGGAAAGTGTCGCCATCGAGCAGGCGATGGTGCGCCAGCTGTTGAATTCCGCGCTGGCACAGCACCGTGCCCGGTTCAGCGAGACTCCACTGGTCTGCGAGCCCGTGCTGGCAGCCGGTATGCCCATTACCCAGTGGAGCGCGGCGCAAAGCCTGATGCAACTGATCGATGGCATCCAACCCTTTGGGGTGACTACTTTTGTCATGGATGCCCACGGCTTGACCTCCGCCCTTGGGGTAATCGCCGCTAATAACAGTGTCCTGCCGGTGCAGGTAATCGAATCCAACGCCTACCTCAACCTGGGAACGGTTATCTCACCGCTCAGCAGCGCCCGCTACGGCACGTCCATCCTAAAGGTGCGAGTGGAATACGAAGCCGGCGATCAAGTCAGCCTGGAAGTCCGCCAGGGCATGATTACCCCTCTGCCGATCCAGTCCGGGCAGGTCGCGCGCATTCACCTGCAAGCACTGCGCCCCTTGGTGATTGACCCGTCTGGTAAGGACTCAACCCGTTCATTCAAAATTATCGGCGGCGTTTGCGGCGCCATAATCGATACGCGCGGACGTCCGCTTACCCTGCCCGCAGATGCAGCCCGGCGGCGCGATTTGCTCAAAAAATGGTCTGCCGCCCTGGGTGGTTGATCCTGGTATAGATGTTGCACGGATAAGATCGAGGAATTGAGTTGATATGATTGCCACCGTAACCCACATTCTTCCCCTGGCTCACATACGCCGGGCGCGTATGCTGCCCGGAAAAGGGAGAATCCTCGCCCGTGTTGGTCAGGAAGTCAGCGCCTCCTTCGTCGTGGCGGAAGCCGATTTGCCCGGCAGTCATGTTCTGGTGGATGTGCGCCGCATACTTGGGCTGCGGCGGGTGGAACAGGCACACCGCCTGATCGAACGAAAGGTCGGCGAGCGGGTTGAAAAAGGTGATATCCTCGCTCAAACGGGTGGCATTCTGCCCAAAGTTATCCGTGCCCCAGTCAACTGCCAGGTCGTTGCCATCCAGCGCGGTCAAATTTTGCTGGAAAAACCGGGTGAACACCTGGAATTAAAGGCGGGTTTTAATGGAGTGGTCAGTGAAGTGTTGCCCGAACGTGGAGTGATCGTCGAGACCCACGGTGCGTTGATCCAGGGGGTGTGGGGCAACGGGCAAATCAGCTTTGGTTCGCTCATCCTGCCCATCAACCAGCCGGATGTTGAATTGACCCGCGCCAATCTGGATATGAATTTGCGCGGCTCGATCGTGGTTGGGGGGCACATCGAGACCGCTGACACCATCGAAGCTGCCGAACAGCTGCCCCTGCGCGGTTTGATCATTGGCAGCCTGTCCGCCGGTATAATCAGCGCGGCGCAGAAATCGCCCGTCCCCATCCTGGTCACCGAAGGTTTTGGGCACATCCCGATCAACCGTGCAGCGTTTCAATTGTTGAAAACACACGAAAAACGGGATGTTTCCATCAACACCAATTGGAATCCGGAATATGGTGAACGTCCGGAAGTCATCATCAGCCTGCCGTCAACCGGTGCACCGCCGGTCGATGCCATCGAATTCTCCCCCGGACGCACTGTTCGGGTTCTGTCGGCACCTCATGCCGGTTCCGTCGGTACACTACTGACCATCCGCCCCGGGCAAACCCGTCTGCCTGGCGGATTGCGCGCTCAGGTGGCGGATATACGACTGGAAAATAACCAGGTGATTTCGTTACCGCTTACAAACCTGGATGTGCTAGAATAACTCAGAGGAGAGGCACCCATGAACATAGACAACAACAGCAACTTGGACGACAACCAATTCGATGAATTCAAGGAAGACTATCAGGAAGAACCGCTGCCCGATGAAGAAGGTGGTCAGAAAAGCAATAAAACCTTCTGGATTGTGGTCGGTGTGATCGCTGGTTTGTTTGTCCTCGCCGTGGTGGCAGTGATCATCTTTGTTTTTCTCAATCGCAATCGCGCCACCAATGGTTATACTAATCAAGCCGCTCAGATCAATGCTCAAAACACTGCCATTGCGCAGCAGTCGACCAATATTGCTGCGCAGGAAATCCAGCGCCTGACCGAAAAAGCTATCATGCCGCCCACCTGGACCCCCACGGCCGTGGTCGTTATTGCCACCAGCACTCCGCAGCCAACTGGCACCAGTGCTGTTCTCGCAGAGGGTGATTCGGCTGCCCGCACTGCTACCGTTGCTGCCTTCCTGACGGCGGTTGCCCAGGGTTCTCCTACTGTGGCTGGCACTGTAGCTGCTGGAACGACCGTGCCTACCTCCACGGCACTGCCGGATACCGGATTCATGGATGAGGTTGGACTGCCGGGCATGTTTGGCGTTGCCCTGGCGTTGATCCTGGTGGTTTTGATCGTCCGCCGGTTGCGTCTTTCAGCCTCCAGTTAACCACCTCCACAATCACCGGCAGACCCGGCTGTTAGCTAACAACCGGTCTATCGGGCACCCCTTTATGGTTAAAAAACCACTCCCCGGTTGCCTCTCACCGGGGAGTACCTGTTTTCAGGATACACTCGCTGCAACTTGCTCACCATATTTCAACAGGGCTTTGACCATCTCGTTCGACCTGCCCTCGGCATACACCCGCAAGACCGGTTCGGTGCCCGACGGGCGAATTAACAACCAGGAATCGTCCGCCAAGATGTATTTGACCCCGTCGCGAGTACTGATTTCTTGAACGCTTTCCCCGCCAATCTGCGCCGGGGCTTCATCCACCAGCCGGGCAGTCATTTTTTCTTTGGCAACCGGGTGTTTCAGGCGCAGATCGGTGCGCTCGTAATACGCCGGACCAACCTCCGCCAATAGATCATCTACCAGTTCGACCAGGCTGCCACCGCTTTCTGCCACCATTTCGATAATCAACAGACCCATAATCACCCCATCACCTTCGGGGATATGACCTTTAAATGAAATACCGCCCGATTCTTCACCGCCGATCAGCACATCCTCCTTGAGCATATAATCTGCGATGTGGTTAAAGCCAACCGGGGTTTCGTACAAGCCAAGGTCGAATTTTTTTGCCAGGCGGTCAATCATCCGCGTTGTCGAAACCGTACGCACCACCGAACCCTTCCAACCACGTTTACGAACCAGGTAACGCAGTGCCAGCGCCATGATCTTATGCGGGTCAACGAAATTACCGCGCTCATCCATTGCTCCAATCCGGTCGGCATCCCCATCGGTTGCCAGCCCGAAACTGCCCGCACCGGTTGAGATTGCCCCCGCCAGTGCGCCCAGATAACGCCCAATCGGCTCGGGATGAACGCCGCCAAAACCGGGGTTCATCTCCCCGCGAACCTCACAAACCTCACAGCCGCTGCCTTGCAGGATCGAGCGAATAACTCCCCTGCCGGAGCCATACATGGAATCAACCACGATGCGCTGTGGGTTTTCTGCGATCAGGTCAAAGTCGATCAACCCGCGCAGATGTTCGGCATACGCCGGTATCGGGTTGAAACGCTGGATCAGTTTCATCTGGCGCGCCTGCTCGTAGTCCATCAGGTTCGGACCGCGCGCCTGAGCCTCGTTGTCGTTCAAATAGACTTCGACTTTCCTGCACTGCTCCGGTGAAGCCGAGCCGCCAAAGGCTGCCTTGAGTTTGACCCCGTTATAGCGCGGCGCATTGTGCGAGGCGGTGATCATGATCCCGCCTATGGCGTTGAGATGACGAACAGCGTATGAAATGGCGGGGGTTGGCGCGTCCGCCTGCGCCAGGTGAACGGTAAATCCGTTGGCTGCCAGAACGCGGGCTGCCTCGGCAGCATAGCGGTCTGACAAAAAGCGGGTGTCGAAGCCGACAACCATAACGCGCGGTTGCGGACTCAAGCCATCGGCATTACCGTTCAGCCAGGCATCCGAAGCTACCGCGTCTGCAATCGCCTGGGTAACCAGGCGCAAGTTGTGAAAGGTGAATGTATCGGATATTACCGCACGCCAGCCATCCGTGCCAAAATGAATCGTCATTCGTTGTGCTCCTTGAAGTGGATTGTAACGGACTTATACAAAACGTAGTCTTCCGTAATTTTTTGGGTGAATTGTTACCAGTTGGGAGCGGGTGTGGCAGTCGCCAGCAGAGCCTGCACCATCCACCCTTCCAAACCGGTATCTGTGCGCACCTTGACCCACAGCGTGGTGCCCTGCCCACGCACCGGCTCGGAAATGACCTGCACCAGGCTGCCGTTGAACAGGGAGGTCAACACAGTTCCGTTGGGTTCTTCGCGCACAAAGGCGCCATCACTATCTTTTGCGCTTACCCGCGCCCAGATTGGTGTCGGTTCTGGAGTGACCGTTTGGGTTGGGGTAAAGGTCGGTCGAATGGTTGACGTGGCAGTCGCAAACGGGGTTGGCGGTTGGGCAGTTTGCGAGGGGGGCATAACCTGGGACGGCGTGCCGCTGGGCAGAACTGTTATTGTTGCCGTTGGTTGGGTTGCCACCACCACCGGGCGGGTGGTCAATAGTCCGGAGATGATGACAAACGCAATTGTGCTGATCAGCACCAGCGAGGTACCCAGGGTATAGCCAAACAAGTTGGCGGGTTTTAAGCCAATCACAAACAGCACCACCGCACCGGTCAACGCCGCCCAGGCAAGGTGGACAACGAAGACAATCAGACCATCCATCCAGGTTGCTGACACGCCGTAGCCTAGAAAAAAACCGGCCACGCCAAGCGGAATGAACAATTCATACGCGATTGCCACGCTGGCAACCAGGGGTTTCTGGCGCGGTGAGCGGACCAGCATGAAGTTCGCCAGACCTGCACCCAGCGCCAGGACGACGAAATTGGGCACGGTGAAGACCATGAAATTGCGCGGTTGGTCAAGAATCAGCCCAGGCTGGATCAGCTTAACCAGCCAGCCAGTAAGCAAGGTAATACCAAAGATCAATCCACTGGCGGTTAACAGGCTGCCCAGCGCTTTGAGAAAAAAACGCCCGGAGCCAACCACCACCGCCAGAGAAAGCCCCAGAACCGGACCTAAAAACGGTGCAAACAGAATCGCCAACAGGTACAACGCAGGGGAATCGGTCAGGATGGCAAGACTCAAAACCACTGCCGAGAGCAAGGCAAACAGGAAAAATTCATACCCTGGCGTGACCTGGTGAGCAAGCTGATGCAGCAGTGCCGAGCGCTCATCACCGGCTGGCGGCAGCAGTTGACGGCGAACACGCCGACGGCGGGCAGGTGGCAACCGGGTTTCGTCTTCCGGTAAAATGGGTTCGCTGGTAGGTATGCTCATTGACGCAACGTCGCAATCAGGCGTAGTGGTTTTTCCAGCAGTTCCAGTGCGCTGAGAATATCGGGCACAACCAGGTCAGCCGCCAGCAGAGTGGGCATAGCGGTCCCTTCGCGCGAAAAAACGCAGATACCCAACGCAGCCTCCGCCAGCATAGAAGCATCATTTGCGCCCTGACCAATTGCCACCACCTGGGCGGCACCCAGCGCACGGACAAATTCCGCCTTTTGGATTGCCTGGTCGCCAGGATGCAGACGATGAGCGGTGAGATTCAACTGGCGGTCGATGTGAATCTGTTGTCCGTGGGTGTCGGCAGTGATTAAGTGTAGGTTCAAACGGTCGCGCAGGACAGTCATTGCCCGCGCCACCCCATCGATCAATCTGCCGTCCAACGCCAGTGTGCCATTGACATCGCACACCAAGTGATTCAACTTCAGCTCTCCCCACCCGGGAATGGCAATTTCGATCATAGGACAATTATAATACAGACTGTAAAAAGAATTTACGGGTACAATTAGCCCATGATGAAACGCCGCCTTATACTGCCCTCTCGATTACTGCTCCTTGCGCTCATCTTCGCGCTGTTGAGTGCCTGCAACCAATCGGCGCAAACCACCGCCAGTCCCAGCCCCAACCCATCCACCCAGCCAACCGACCTGCAACCAGCAGAAACCTCAACCCCAACCGCTCTGCCGGGAGTAGTCTGGCTGGTGTTGCCCGCTGGCGTTGAACCGCAAACCGTCCAAGTGCTTCAAACCTGGCTGGAGCAAAAATCTGCCAGCGCCGGGCTGACATTCGAAATCAAAGACCCGTCAGCCCTGAACAGCAATCCCGAAAACCTGCGCCTGGCAGTGTTTGCCGCCCCGGATGCCGCCGCGGCGGGCTGGGCAGCTGCTTACCCGCAAATACGGGTGATCCTGCTGGATGATCCAGAGACCCAACCGGCAGCCAACTTGAGCGTGGTGCGCCCGGCATCCGTTAACCAGGCATTTGTCGCCGGTTTCATTACCACACTGGTTGCCCCCGATTTCCGCTCGGCGGCTCTGTTCGATCAAAATGATCCGCGTGTCAGCCAGTTGCAGGATGCATTTCTCAACGGTGGCCGCTATTTCTGCGGTCGCTGTGCACCAGTGTACGCCCCAATCGTATTTTTCCCCCAAGCCGGAACGCTCAGCCTGAGCGATGGAGTTGAAGCCTGGAAGTCTGCCTTCGATGCCCTCCAACAAAACCGCATCGAAACCTTATATCTACCCCATACGGCAGCACTCGACACACAGTTCCTGGACTACCTGGCTGCCCAGAATGTGACTGTCCTGACAGGTTACGCCCCTCCGGATGGATACGCCGAGCGCTGGATTGCCTCGATTCAAACAGATGCGCAGCCAGCCCTGGAAAACCTGTGGCAGGAATGGCAGTCCGGGGCAGCCGGCAAGGCGGTACAACCCACGATCAAACTGAGCAATATCAACCCGCAGCGCTTGACGGAAGGTAAGCTGCGCCTGGTCGGAAAACTAATTACCGAACTGCAGGACGGCTGGATCGCCCCGCTTAGTGTACCGTGATCTAGCTGCGGTTGTCGGGGCGACTGCCCGCAAATGGTTCAGCCGTGTCCTGTCCCGGCGCGTTGATCCCCTCGCGGCTCAATACCTTCCAAATGGTCAGGGCAAGTATCTTTGCGTCCAACCGCAATGACCAGTGATCCACGTACCACACGTCCAGGCGAAATTTTTCTTCCCAGGTCAACGCATTCCGCCCATTGATCTGCGCCCAACCGGTGATGCCGGGTAATACCTGATGGCGGCGTGCTTGTTCGGCATTGTATAGTGGCAGGTACTCCACCAGCAGCGGACGCGGACCGACCAGACTCATTTCACCGCGCAGCACATTGAATAATTCGGGTAGCTCGTCCAAACTGGTGGAACGAAGAAAACGTCCCAGGCGAGTCAGACGCGCGCTGTCTGGCAAGGGTTTGCCATGACGGTCGACCGTATTGCGCATAGTGCGGAACTTGTACAGCGTGAAAATTTTCCCGCCATAACCGGGACGCGGCTGGTGAAATAAAACCGGCTTACCTTCCATAATATAAATGACCAGCGCAACTACTGCCATCAGCGGTAGAGCAGGCAACAATAAAATCAGCGTCAGAATCAGGTCAAAAATTCGTTTGCGCAATGGTATTGGCGGCATGATGTCTTTCAAAAAAACAGCATTTCACATCCCAATTAAGATGAAGATTATAGCCACATGAATTATAATTCAGCAACCCAATCCAGAACGGAGCAAACCATGCAGCTTGAGATCACAATCGAATACTGCGCGGTCTGACACTATACCGAGCGTGCCATCAGTTTGATGGTCAGCCTGCTGAAAACGTATGAAACCCGTATCCGCGCCATTACCCTGCTGCCATCCGATGGCGGCTGTTTCGAGGTGATCGTGAATGGAACCAAACTCTATTCCAAACTTGCCACTCACCGCCACGCCGAACCGGGCGAGGTGCAGGAGTTGATCAAAAATTATCTAGAGGGAGGTGCTTGATCTTATGCCGAAAAAAGGAAGGGTATTCTCCGGTGCACGTCCCACCGGGCGCCAGCATTTGGGCAACTATCTGGGGGCAATGCTCAACTACGTCGCGCTACAGGATGATTACGACTGCGTGTATTGCATCGTTGACGTGCACGCCCTGACCACAATGGAAACCACGCTCGACCTGCGCCAGAACACCTATGAAATGGCGCTCGACTGGTTGGCAGCCGGCATCCGCCCGGAAGAAACGATTGTCTTTATCCAATCGCATGTTCCCCAGGTGATGGAACTGCACACCTACCTTTCCATGGTCACACCTTTAGGCAAACTGACCGATCTGCCCACCTTTAAAGAGAAAGCCCGCGAGCAGCCGCACAATGTCAATTACGGGCTGGTTGGTTACCCGGTTTTACAAACCGCGGATATTGTTTTGTACAAATCCGATCTCGTGCCTGTAGGGATCGATCAGGCACCCCACATCGAATTTGCCCGCGAAACCGTGCGTTCGTTCAACTACCGCTACAACACGCAAGCCTTGATCGAACCACAAATGAAGGCTACTCAGGTACCCAAGGTGCTTGGCATCGATGGTGTGCAAAAAATGGGCAAGAGCCTGAATAACCATATCGAACTGGCTGCCACCCCTGAGGAAACCCGCCAACGGGTTATGCAAATGGTGACCGATCCGCAGCGCCAGCGTCGCTCCGACCCAGGCAACCCGGATGTGTGCAACGTCTTCAGCATGCACAAGGTGTTTTCACCTCCCGATCAGGTGGAGCATATCAACACCGAATGCCGCCGGGCAGGCATTGGCTGCGTGGATTGCAAAAAACTGTTTGCCGAAAACCTCAATCATCACCTGCTGCCCTTCCGCGAACGCCGCGCCAAAATCTCCCGCAACCCCGATGATGTTTGGGATGTTCTGCGCGACGGCGGTAAGCGCGCCTTGAAAATAGCGGAAGCCACCATGGTGGAAGTTCGCCAGGCAATTGGTTTGCCCTGATATGCGTGCAGTCATCCAGCGGGTACAGCGCGGCGCCGTCAGCGTCAAACAGCGCCGGGTTGCCGAAATCGGTCGCGGACTGGTGATTCTGCTTGGCGTTGGTCCGGGGGACAACCAGCAAATCTGCCAGGCGCTGGCGAAAAAGATTGCCCTGATGCGCATCTTTGAGGACGAGAACGGGAAGATGAACCTTTCACTGCTTGATGTGAAAGGTGAAGCACTGGTGGTATCGCAATTCACCCTGTATGCCGACACGCGCAAGGGCAACCGCCCCTCTTTTACCGATTCCGCCCCGCCGGATATTGCCGAGCCGCTGGTGGAACACTTCATCGATGCCTTGCGCGCTGAGGGTATCGAGGTGCTGTCAGGGGTATTTGGCGCACACATGCTGGTTGAAATTGAAAACGACGGTCCGGTCACCATTTGGTTGGAAAGAGAGTAGCCAATTGGTTGACGCGCTTCGAAAAAATGTGGTAATATCTATTCCAACCCGTTCCGTGAGCGCTTAGCGGAGGGTTTTGTATATCATTGGCTGAGGAGAAGAAAGGAGCAAGCCCATTAGTACAACGAATTATCGGGTAAATGAGGCAATTCGAGTCTCGGAAGTGCGGGTGATTGGACCCAACGGTGAAAATCTGGGCGTCTTGACTATCGATAAAGCTCTTCGCGCTGCCCGCGAAGCCGAACTGGATCTGGTGGAGGTAGCCCCCGGGGCAACTCCCCCGGTTTGCCGGGTGATGGATTTTGGTAAATTCCTTTACGAACGCACCAAAAAAGAACGTGAAGCCCGCAAAGCCCAGACAAAAATCGAGGTCAAGGAAATCCGGCTGCGCCCAAAAACGAATGAACATCACCGCGGGTTCAAGACCCGCGATGCACGCCGCTGGCTGCAAGAGGGGATGAAGGTACGCGTAACAATTCGTTTTCGCGGTCGAGAAATCACCTATCCAGAGCTGGCGTTGGAAGACTTAAAGGAAATTGCCCAGGAACTGGCGGATATCTCCACGGTCGAGTCGATGCCTTCCATCGAAGGCAAGAGCATGACCATGGTGCTGGCGCCAGTGCGCGGACCGCGTAAAAAGACCGCCGACGCGCCCGAATCGGTAACCAGCGAAGAGACGACTGCTGGCTGAACTGTTCCAATTTCAGCGCTCGCGCCTTGTTCGAATCCCAAAATCTGGTATAATCAGCGGTCGCAGAAGCAGACCGTTATCCTAGGGTATTGATGAGAGGAGATACACCGTGCCTCGCAAAGCAAAAGCAGGAAAAATCAAAATGAAGACCCATAAGGCAACCTCCAAACGGTTTCGCCTGACCGGGTCGGGTGTGCTGGTACGCACCAAAGGCGGTAAAAGCCACTTGCGCCGCCGCACCGCCAAGCGCACCAAAGCATTGTTCACCGAGATGATCCCTGTTGAAGGGGAAAACATCATCAAACGGGTTGAACGCCTCGCGCCTTACTTGAATAAAAAGGACTGAGGCAATTTCGGTATCTTTTTTTGTGCGACTGTTGGGTGTTCGCAACAGGTGACAACACCGGCGCCCAGGGGTTTGCAAAGGAGTAAAACATGCGTGTAAAAGGTGGACCGCAAGGTCATCTGCGACATAAGAAGGTTTTGAAATTTACCAAAGGTCAGCGCGGTACGAAGCATTTCCTCTTCCGCCGGGCAAATGAAGCCATGCTCAAGAGCATGTGGTATGCTTTCCGCGACCGGCGCACCCGCAAGCGAGATCTGCGCAAGTTATGGATCACCCGCATCAACGCGGCAGCGCGCCTGAACGGGATGAGCTACAGCCGGCTCGTTTTCGCCCTGCGTAAAGCCAACATTGAATTGAATCGTAAAATGCTCGCCGACCTGGCAGTGCGTGACCCGCAGGCATTCACCGCCATCGTGGAACAAGCCAGGGCAGCCTAAACAAGCGAATAACGGTTCTGCAAAAGCGATTGATTGGACGGGATGGAAAACCATCCCGTTTTATTTTCCACTCCACCCCGACTGTATCTAATCTTGGGGTATACTGAGGTGGATTGGGAGAGTCTTTTACAATGAACCAGGTTGAACGTTGTAAACAGTTCCCCGGCGGTCAGCAGCTCGTATTGGTACGCGGTGACATCACTGCCGAAACGGTGGATGCCATCGTCAATGCTGCCAATGAATATTTGATGCACGGTGGCGGCGTGGCGGCGGCTATTGTTCGAAAAGGCGGTCAGGTCATCCAGGATGAATCCGACCACTGGGTACGCGAAAAGGGTCCCGTAAGCCATGCAGAACCTGCCTACACCAGTGCGGGCAACCTGCCGTGCAAACATGTCATTCATGCAGTCGGTCCGGTATGGGGCATGGATCGCGCCGATGAACGCCTGGCAACCGCCATCTTTGCCAGCCTGCGCACCGCAGAAAATCTGGGGTTGTCTTCATTGGCTTTACCGGCTCTATCCACCGGTACTTTTCGCTTCCCCGCCGCGCGGGCAGCCGTCATCATCCTGGATTCGATTGAAGAGTTCTTCGAACGCAACCCGCAAACGCATCTTGAGTGGGTGCGCTTGGTTGTCTGGGATGAAAAAACATCGCTATCCTTCCGTCAAACCTGGGATACCCGCTATCTATCTGTCCAGGCATCTGACCAATGATCACATCTACTCACAATCCGCGCCTGCAACGCGTACGCGCCTTGCTCAACCAACGCGACCGGCGTGAAGATGAGCAAGTATTTGTAATCGAGGGCGTGCGCCTGATTGAAGAAGCCTGGCAGGCAGGTTGCCCACTCGAGTTTGTGCTCGCCAGCTCTAATCTCACCTCCCGCGGCGAGGAATTGCGGGTAAGGTTGTCAACCGCGGGAGTCATCGTCGAATCGGTTGCCGAAACGGTCTTCAACCGCCTGGCGGATACCGATTCCCCGCAGGGGCTGCTGGCTGTCGCTCGGAAAAATCCCCTGTCCCTGCCACCCAATTGGGATTTCATCGTAATCGCCGATGAACTGCGCGATCCGGGCAACCTCGGTGCATTACTGCGCAGTGCCGCAGCAGCTGGTGCACAGGCAGTGATCCTCACCCCCGGCAGCGTGGACGCATATTCACCCAAAGTTGTTCGCGCCGCAATGGGCGCACATTTCCGCATCGCCATCCAGCAATACACCTGGGCGCAAATCGAAACTCTGTGCCATCAACGGGAGGAAGGACCTGCCCGTATCCTGGTGACCGCGGTCAGTGGCGGGCAAACCATATGGCAGACAGACTTGCGTTCCCCCTGCGCGTTGGTAATCGGCAGTGAAGCCGCCGGAGCCAGCCCAGCCGCCCTCCGGCTGGCGGATGAACTTCTGACCATCCCTATGCCGGGTCATTTTGAATCGCTCAATGCCGCCGTAGCAGCGGGTATTTTACTCTTTGAGGTCGTCCGCCAGAGGCATGAATGAAAATACGCACCCTGACCTGCTTTTTTGACCCTGCGCTTAACCCACCCATCCAGGTACTCCCACGCCTGGCGGATTTTGCCGCCGCTGCCAGCCAGGCAATCCAGCAGGCAGGCTTCGTTCTACAAACCCGACGGCTGGCAACCAGTCCGTTTCCGCTTTGGCATTCTGATCGAACCGCCGCCCGGCTCACCGCCCGCGCTGTCGAACTGGAAGCGCTCGCTGCCCGCCACGGTTTCGCCTACTTGTCGCTGGGACCTGCACTGCCAGCATACCCTGCCGCCTATTCCTTTATTCCTACCGTCCTGGCAGCCACGCGCAGCGTTTTCCTGACCGGATTGATGACAGTGGATAATTGTGTTGACCTGCCAGCGGTGAAGGCTTGTGCTGAGGCAATTGCACACAACGCGCCGTTGGAGGAAAACGGGTTTGCCAACCTGCGCTTCGCTGCGCTGGGCAACGTTTCGCCGGGCAGTCCATTTTTACCGGCAGCGTACCACGCACCGGGTAAACCGCCCGCCTTCGGGCTGGCTTTCGAATGCGCGGACGATATCCTGGCTGCCCTTGAGTCTGCCGGTAATCTCGATGCCGCTCGCGTTAACTTGCTTGAGCGATTTGAAAACACCGCTACCACCCTGCAGCACCTGCTCGAACCGCTGCAAAGCCACTACGGGGTGGCTTTTTATGGTTTTGATTTCTCCTCAGCCCCCTACCCGCAGGATTGGTGCTCTGCCGGGGCTGCCCTGGAAAAACTGGGCGTTCCCCGCCTGGGTCAGCATGGCTCACTGGCAGCCGCAGCATTTCTTGCTGAAACGCTGGAAATGGGCAAATGGATACGCACCGGCTTCAACGGCTTGATGTTACCGGTGCTGGAAGATTCGGTTCTTGCGCTGCGCGCCGCCCAAGGCAGCCTAACCGTCAAAGACCTGCTGCTTTACTCGACTGTTTGCGGAACCGGGCTGGACACGGTTCCCCTGCCCGGCGACAGCACACCCGAACAACTGGCGAGCGTGCTGCTCGATCTGGCGGCACTCTCTTTGCGCCTGGACAAACCGCTCACTGCACGCCTGATGCCCATGCCGGGCAAAGCCGCTGGCGACATTATTCAGTTCGATTTCGAGTTCTTTTGCGCCGGTCGGGTTATGGCGCTCGAAGCAGAATCGATTGCTGGCCACCTTTCCAACGTGGAAAAGATCGAAATTCATTCACGCAAAACGGCTATTTAACCTGTTTGAAATCGATCAAAATCAGGTTCTTCTCGCAATCGGCAAAGGTATCGAACTCAACCCGCTCGGAAAGTGGTAGATTCGCCTGATCGAGTAAACGGACAGACAAACTACCCCTGGATGCCAGCGGCTGGTTGGCAATGGTAAATTCATAGCCCGACGGACCGTACTGCGCCGCCGTGCCGGTCAGACTGGTCATGTTGATACTTTTACCATCCAGGCTGCCGCGCAGCGAAACGCGAATGCCCGTGACCGGGCGGTTCTGTTGGTCAACCACCCGCCCGGCAACACCCATCCAGCCGCAGCCACGACTAGCATCGTACAAATTGATCGAGATCGCCTGCGGGTCACTCTGACGCATAAAGGAGAATCCACCGGCAACGGCAGTTTCAGTCGGCTCAGGTGTGCCAATTTCATCAATTGGCGTGCCAATAATAATTACCAGCGGCTGGGTCGGGGTCAGGCTGGGTTCCGGTGTTGGAGAATAGTCAGGCGTCGGCGAAGGTGTGGGCGTCCAGGTGGGTGGCAACGCCAATGAAGGGCTGGTTGCTGTAGCAGGCTGTGCCAGCACGGGGAGGGTCGGCGGCGGAAATGGATTGAGCTGCGACTGTGGATTGAGAAAAACCATCAAGAAAAGTGAAGCAATCAATGGAATCAAAGCAATAACAAACACAGTTGCCAGATTCCAGCCCAGATCTCGATTTGGCATTTTTCGTTGACGGTTCACGGGATCGCTCCTGTTAAAATAATCAACTTGCGATGCATCAGCCTAAGGGTAGCGCACCTCGACCTGCGCCGATCCTCGGCGCTGATCCAACCACTCGGTCAGCGCGTTTTGCTGTAACTGCAAGCGTGCTTCCGGGCTTAATTCGTGATTGGCATCGCGTTCGACAACTTGCACAATATGAAATCCAAATGCAGTTTCGATGATTTCGCTGTATTGACCGGGTTGCAGGTTGAAGGCTGCCTGTTCCACCTCCGGCAGGGTAAGAAATCCACGCGGGAACCATCCCAATTCACCGCCGGTCAGCGAATCATACTGAAAGGCAAGAGTTGCAAAATCCGCGCCAGCCTGCAGCTGGCGGTAGAGGGACTCAGCCGTGTTGCGGAAGCGGAGCAAAATCTGTCGGGCACGCACCTGCTCAACTCGCGTCGGAACACTGTCGACAATCCGGTCACGCTGCCAGGCAGCCTCGACCGAACGGCGCAGTGCCAGGCGGAATGCGCTTTCATCGGGATATCCCATCCGGCTCATCCAGTCCAAGAGCGCGTCTCGTCCGCCAGCGTCGTTTGCCATCTTTTCCAAGCGCTGATCCAGCAGAGCATCATCCACTCTATAACCGTTGCGCCGGGCTTCCTGCGCCAGCAGGGTCTGGTTGACCAGATCGGCAACGACCATATCCAGACGTTCCTGCACGTCGCGCTCAATGCCCTGCTCGGTGTCGGCATCTGTCAGTTGTTTGAGTGAGGCTTCCAGTTCGACCCGCGGTACACCTTCATCATTGACGATAAGCCCAACTGGAATGGGGGTTGGTGTTACCGTTGGTGTGGTTTCGGGCTGCACACTGGTTATGGTTATGGATGGACCAGGAGTTTCAAGTGGAGGAGTAATTTCCGCAACGCTGTTGCAGCCTGCCAGTAGCCATGCCCCAACCATTAAAACAATCCACTTCCAAGAGATAAATTGCTTTATTGCTGCCACCATATAAAAAATTATAATCGATTTATCGAAAACAAACCTCCCAGCCGGGTAAGCGGCTGGGAGGTGAAAACATGTTCAAAAGAGGCGATTTAGTATTCCGGCATCGGCGGAGCAGCCGGTTTTTCCTTTTCGGGAACTTCGGTGATCAGGGCTTCGGTGGTCAGGATCATCGCTGCGATCGAAGCCGCGTTCTCCAGCGCGCCACGGGTCACTTTGGCGGGGTCAATCACACCACCCTTGACCATGTTGATGTATTCGTCACGGAGCACATCGTAACCGATCTTTTGATCTTTTTCGCGGGCTTGCGCCTGGCGGACGTTCTCGATCACAACCGAGCCTTCCTTGCCGGCGTTTTCGACGATCTTGCGCATTGGCACTTCCAATGATTTGCGCACGATATTGACGCCAATTTGCTCGTCTTCCAGGTCCATCTTCAGACTATCGAGAGCAGCCACGGCATTGACGAGGGCGACACCACCACCGGGGACAATCCCTTCTTCCACCGCGGCACGGGTGGCGGACAGGGCATCTTCAACGCGGTGTTTCTTTTCCTTGAGTTCTGTCTCGGTGGCTGCGCCAACCCGGATGATAGCAACACCACCGGACAATTTAGCAAGCCGTTCTTGCAATTTTTCGCGATCGTAGTCGCTGGTGGTTTTTTCGATTTCAACGCGGATTTGCTCGATGCGTCCGCGGATTTCAGCTTCGTTGCCTTTGCCGCCAACAACAGTGGTGTTGTCTTTGTCGGCAACCACTTTCTCGGCGCGACCCAGATCAGCAATGGTGGTGGTTTCCAGCTTGCGTCCGGTTTCTTCCGAGATCACGCTGGCGCCGGTCAAGGTGGCAATGTCCTGAAGCATGGCTTTGCGGCGGTCACCAAAACCAGGGGCTTTGACAGCCAAAACATTCAACATGCCGCGCAGTTTGTTCAATACCAGGGTAGCCAGGGCTTCACCATCGACATCCTCGGCGATGATGACCAGGTCACGTTTGCCAACCTGCACCAGTTTTTCCAGCACCGGGACAATATCCTGGGCAGCGGAGATTTTCTTGTCATAGATCAGGATATAGGGATCCTGAATCACCGCTTCCATGTGTTCGGGATCGGTGATGAAGTAGGGTGAGATATACCCGCGGTCGAACTGCATACCTTCGACATATTCGGTTTCGAATTCCAGACCTTTGGACTCTTCAACAGTGATAACACCGTCTTTACCGACTTTGTCCATCACTTCAGCGATCAACTCGCCAATGGTGCGGTCCTGAGCGGAAATAGTGGCAACATTGCCAATATCTTCTTTGGTGGTGATATCGATTGCCTGTTTGCGGATCTCTTCCGAGACCAACTTGGCGGCGGCTTCGATGCCACGTTTGAGCAGCATCGGATTTGCGCCAGCGGCAAGGGTTTTCAAACCTTCGGTCACAATGGCATGCGCCAGGACGGTCGAAGTGGTGGTGCCATCGCCAGCAATGTCATTGGTTTTGGTGGCTGCTTCTTTGAGCAGCTGGGCGCCCATATTTTCGAATGGGTCTTCCAGTTCAATTTCTTTGGCAACGGTAACGCCATCGTGAGTGATGGTCGGGGATCCAAATTTACGGTCCAGAGCCACGTTGCGTCCTTTGGGACCCAGGGTAGTCGCTACAGCGGTGGCGACAACATCAATGCCGTTCTTAAGACGACGGCGAGCCTCTTCCGAAAATACCAGTTGCTTGGCTGCCATAGGTGTTCTCCTTCGTGATAATAAGTTTGAAAATTACTTGCTTTCCACAATTGCGAGCAGATCACTCTCGCGCAAGATCAACAGTTTCTTGCCATCGATCTTGATTTCGGTGCCAGCGTACTTGGCAAACAAAACCGTATCGCCTTCCTTGACATCCATCGGGATGCGGTCACCGTCTTCGTCCCGGTCACCCGGACCAACTGAAAGGACAATTCCTTTCTGGGGTTTTTCCTTTGCCGTTTCGGGCAGGACGATACCACCGGCAGTCACTTCTTCCTGCTCAAGCGGTTCAACCACCACACGGCTGCCTAAGGGTTTTAATTGGATGCTCATTGAAACCTCCCACGACTGGAATTAGGTTAGTTCTCCCGGTTTTTAGCACTCAATCCGCCGGAGTGCTAAACCAGTGCGTATCATACCCGCCTTTAGTGGGAAAGTCAAGAGGTTTTCGGAGGTTCTTATAAAACTCTGATGCGCGACCTACACGCTTACGGCGCGCGGATGCCGTACGAGGCACAGATCTGTTCGCTTGGACCAATGATTGCACTAATCGTCGCGTCTCCCCCGTAGCGCTGCCGAACCTCGGCAAGCACCCGAACCGCGTCTTCGCAGTATTTTAATCCCGGACGATGCATACCTGCCAGCACCGATCCGTAGGTGTAATAATAAATCAACGAGGCGCCGGTCAATTCCAATCCCTGAATTTCGATCGGTGGATCCATATCCGGATTACACTGACGCACTTCACAGGAAATAGCCGCGTCGCAGCCTTGGACCGCGCATTGCAAAGCCGGGATGGCACTTTCGTAATTCCGTGCGCGGAAATATACCAGTCCAAGCTGCCCGTAGATATCCGGGTTGTCCGGCAGCATGGCTAAAGCCGTGCGCACGTTTAAAGATGCGGCAAAAAATTCCCCCATTTGCGTGTAAGTGCGCGCAATAGCAAGATAAGGAATTGGGTCCTTGACACCGATTTGCTTGTTAATCGCCACGGCTTTGGCGTAATATACCAGCGCTTCTTCGTACAGCGCGCGCACCTCAGGATGATCGCTACCGACCACTTCCGATCGTTTCAGCCCCAGGGTGCGGTAATTCGCCCCAATGCGAATATACAAAGGGGTAAAGTTGGGCGTGATCTGCGCGGCTTTCAGGTATTCCTGAATGGCACTCTCATAATCCCCCAGCGATTCCTGCACATAGCCGCTCACCCGGTGTACGTCCATCAATGACGGGTCACGCTCCAGCGCCTGGCGCATACTTTCGTCTGCCTGAACGTACTTTTGCTGGTCAATCAGGATTTCAGCGTAATAAGCAAATGCCAACGCGTTGTTGCTGTCGAACTGGATGGCGCGCACCACCGCCTGCTCGGCTTCGCTCAACATCGTTTGGGCATCTTCACCACCGTAAACTGAATTCCAGTCATACACAAAGGCGCGAATTGCCAGGACAAAGGAATCCTCCGGCGCCAGTTCGGTGGCTTTATCGATATTCTCCCGTGCAGATTGCAAGCGTGCCACTCGTTCCGCATCGGTGGTGGACAGGCTGGAAAAATAAGTTTGAATGCGCGCAAGCTCGGCAATCAGACGGGCATCACCCGGGTCGAGTTCCATTGCCCGCTGGTAGGCGGCTATCGCTCCCGGCAGATTACCGGCGACGAACTGGGTTTCACCTTCCAGCGCATAGGAACGGGCAATGCGGGTTGGGGCTGGCGTGGGCAGGAACAACGCCTCTACCTGCCCCGACTGATACCCGCGCAGCAAATACAAACCCGCCATGAGCAGTGCCAGGATGACCACAATCCGGTACGGATTCGAACGATGGTTCTTGTTCCTGAACAAAGGCCGGTTATGATTGAGATCGATCATGGCGGCAATCGATTACGGGGTGGGTGAAGGGGTCGGAGTGGGCAGCGTCCCTTCGGCAACTTGCTGGCAAATGTTGATGATCTCCTGCGCATTGGCAACCGAAATTTCCTCGATTGCCACCGAGTCCATCACAGCACGGGCAATTGGCAGCGCTTCGCCGCATTGACCCTGTCGCGCCAATGCCAGACCAAACATGTAATAATACTCGGAAACAGGCCAGTAGGAAAGCGGCAGCCCTTCAACCACCTCGCCGCTCTCGGCTGTACCACCCTGCACAGCTATGCGTAAAGCCTGCACCGCACGTGGGTAATCGCCACGGCGGTAATGCATCACCCCCAGGTTTCCATACAGGTATGGATCGGTGGGTTTGTTAGCAATGGCTTTTTCGGCATATTGGATAGCGCTGGCAAACTCACCCTGGGTGAATGCCGTCCGTGAGAGGTAAGTCAACGGCAGGGCATCGGTTGGGTTAAGCGTGTTTGCACTAGTGAAGGCGCGGGTGGCTTTGGGATAATCACCCAGCGCGCGGTAATTGCGCCCAAGGTAAATGTATAAATCAGCGATATAGGGGTTGATCGCAATAGCAGCCTCGAACTCTGCAACAGCTTCCGCGTAATTGGTGGTGAATTCCAGCACCAACCCACGTGCGCGGTGCGTCTCCAACGCATTTGGATTGAACGATTGCGCCTTGCGCGACAGATCGATAGCCCGGTTAAGCGCATCCGGATCAAGCACTGCCGATTGTGATTTCAACGCCAGCACCTCCGCCAGGTAGGCGTAGGGCACCGCGTTGTTCGGGTCCATTTCAATCGCCTGGTTGAGCGAGGCTTCGGCATCCAGGTAATTGCCGTTCAAGCCTTGCGCGTAACCGCGCAGCGCCATGGCAGCCGCGTTATTCGGGTTAATGATCAACGCATTCCCCGCATTATTGATCGCGTCTTGATATTGGTTGGTGTATACCTGCAGGCGGGCAATCGCCAGGTAGATCAATGGGTTATCCGGGTTGACCAGCAGCGCCGTTTGATAGACCTGGATCGCCTGTTTAAACTTGCCTTCTCGGACAAATTGCTCCGCCTCTGCCAGATAGGACTCCGGCGCCCGGGTCGGCGTGGTGGTTGGCACAAATAATGGCGGTGTTTGCGGCACCACCACCTGATTGATGTAAAGACCACCGCCAATCATCAACAATAAAAGGAGGATCGTCAACGGATTGGACGTCCGTCGGCGGCGATTCATGCGTAACTTGCTACCTCGTAAGTACATATAGTCTGATCTTACCACCAGGCTTAAAAAACCGTCAAGCGCTGCTGTTCAAACTTTAAGGCTGGGTTAACCTGGGTAATTTCGCTTGTCAGGTAATCGAGGGCAGGCTAAAATCAACTCATGCGTTTTGATGTTTTCAGCCTGTTTCCCGCTGTTCTGCAACCTTACCTCGAAATCAGCATCCTCCAACGCGCTATTCAGAGCGGTCTACTGGAGGTGGTGCTGCATGACATTCGCGCGTACACCAGCGATAAGCACCATATCACCGATGACGCCCCATTTGGTGGCGGCGGCGGAATGGTGATGAAACCCGAACCGATTTTTACCGCTGTTGAGAGTGTACTCGGCAGCCCGCCGTCCTGCCCGCTGATCCTGCTGACTCCACAGGGGAGAACCTACACCCAGCAGGTTGCCGCCGAACTGGCGCAGTACCCGCAGATTGGACTGCTGTGCGGACGGTACGAAGGTGTGGATGAACGTGTGCGTGAACACCTGGTCACCGATGAAATTTCGATTGGCGACTATGTCCTCACCGGCGGCGAAATCCCTGCGCTGATCTTGATCGACTCGATCACCCGCCTGATTCCGGGTGCATTAGGCGATCCGGACGGCGCCCAGGACGATTCCTTCGCCAGTGGGTTGTTGGAGTACCCGCATTACACCCGTCCGGCCGTTTTTCGCAACTGGAGTGTACCAGAGGTGCTCCTGTCCGGCAATCATGCACAGATCGCTCGCTGGCGGCGCGAGCAAGCGCTCAAGCGCACCTGGCTGCGGCGACCGGATTTGCTGGAAAAATATCCACTCAGCGAGCGTGATCGCCAATTTCTGGCGTCCCTGTCCCCGGATCTTTCCGACGATTCACCCGCATCGGGTTAACCCCGTCTATCCATTCCGTCCAGAAAGGTGTTCTCATGACCCAACGATTCAACTTCGGAAAGACTTTCCTGCTCGGTTTCGGTTTTTTTGGCGTCAGTGTTATTTGGAGCGTGTACAACGCTTACGTCCCCATCTTCCTTGCCAACCGCTTCGAACTGGCACCAGCGTTGATCGGCTTTTTCATGACCCTGGACAACATTGCCGCGCTGCTCATCCAGCCGCCAATCGGCGCGTGGTCCGACCGCCTGCGCACGCCCATTGGCAGGCGTATGCCGTTCATTCTCGTTGGTGCGCCAATTGGTGCGGCGGCTTTCGGGTTGATTCCCATGCAAACCGTTCTACCATTGTTTGTTGCCTGCACCAGCACGTTGTTGCTCAGCATGGCACTGTGGCGTACACCGGTCGTGGCACTCATGCCGGACATTACCCCTTCACGATACCGTTCACAGGCAAACGGGATCATCAACTTCATGGGCGGCGTCGGTGCTATCATCGCTTTTCTCTTCGGCGCTGACCTGTACGATCTGAATCCCGCCTACCCCTTCTGGCTGGGCTCTGCCCTGGTCATCCTGGCTTCCTTGATGGTTTTTATCTTCATCCGCGAGCCCAAGGAGTACGAGGTAACCGATCAAACTCGCCCCAATTTGTGGCTGAGCTTCAAAAAAATCGTTGCCGACAAAGAAAAATCACCCCTGCGCATTTTGCTGGCGATTTTCTTTTGGTTTGTCGCCTACAATGCCATTGAGGCATTCTTCACCCTGTATTCGGTCAACCACCTTGGTCTGTCCGAATCGGACGGCGCCCGCCTGCTGGGGCAATTATCGCTCTTTTTTGTGTTGATGGCGTTGCCAGCAGGTTTGATTGGTGGGCGCATCGGCCGCCGCAAAACCATCATGACCGGCATCGTTCTGCTCGGTTCTTGCATGCTGGCAATGTTCATCATCCCAGCCAATACGCTCACCATCCAATTAACCCGGCTTCCGGTGCTTGGCAACGTGCCGGTTGTGGGGACTATTTTGATGCTGGCGGGTGTTTCCTGGGCATTGATCAATATCAATTCATTGCCAATGGTGGTTGATATGACCGATGACCTGCACATTGGTACCTTCACGGGTTTATACTACCTGTTCTCGACTATGGCAGCCATTTTGGGACCCAACTTGAACGGCATCATCATCAATCTCAGCGGCTCCAATTACGCCCTGGTCATGCTGGTCGGCCCGCTATTCATGTTGCTGGCATTCAGCATGATGCTAGGTGTCCGCCGCGGGGAAGCCAAAAGTCAGCAATCCGCTTCCAAATAACCGCCTCACTCGCTTGTCAGGGCAGGCAAAGCGTTGTATACTTGAAGCAAGTTGCGGGGGTACTTAGCCTGACCCCCAAGGCAGCCGTCGTGTTTCCACATTCCATTTTCTGACTCTATGGAGGAGAAAAACGCATGTTTAAGAAGCTATACCTTGTTGTAGCAATTTTGGTAATTGCCAGCATGGCACTTGCAGCCTGCCAGCAAACACCAGCCACCGAGCCGCCCAAGCCCGCTCTCAAAGTCTGCCAGGTGACCGACACCGGCGGTATTGACGACAAATCCTTCAATGCCACTGCCTGGAATGGCGTCGTCATGGCGCAATCCCAGCTCGGCGCGGAAGGAAAATATCTGGAATCCCAACAGCAAACCGACTACGAGAAAAACATCAACGCCTTCATTGAGGATGGCTGCGACCTGATCGTGACCGTCGGTTTCCTCCTGGGTGACGCCACTGCCGCCGCCGCCAAAGCCAACCCTGACCAGAAATTCGCCATCGTGGACTTCGCCTACGATCCGCCATTCGATAATGTAGAGGGCCTGGTCTTCGCCACCGATCAGGCTGCTTTCCTGGCTGGCTACGCCGCCGCTAGTGCGACCAAGACCGGTAAAGTGGGCACCTTTGGTGGCATCCAGATCCCGCCTGTCACCGTCTTCATGGACGGCTTCGCCCTGGGTGTTAAATACTACAACGAAAAACACGGCACTAATGTGCAAGTCCTGGGTTGGAACGAGACCACCCAAACCGGTCTGTTCACCGGCAACTTCGAGAGCACGGACGATGGCCGCGCGCTGGGTCAGACCCTGATGGATGAAGGCGCCGACATCATTATGCCCGTGGCTGGTCCGGTGGGTCTTGGCACCGCTGCCGCCGTTCAGGAACGCGGCAACGCCTGGATCATTGGCGTTGATTACGATTGGACGATCAGCGCGTCGCAATACACCGACGTCATCTTCACCTCCGTGTTGAAGAAGATGGACAACGCTGTGTTTACCGCCGCCAAGCAGGTTGCCGATGGCACCTTCAAGGGCGGCTTGTATGTCGGTACACTGGAGAACGATGGCGTTGGCATCCCCGAATTCCTGCCTAACCGCGTTACTGATGAGGTAAAAGCCGAGCTGGCAACCCTCAAAGCCGACATCATCGCCGGTAAAATCAAGACCGCGCCCTAAATCCTGAAACCGATCGAAACAAAGAGGCTGGTGAAAATCACCAGCCTCAATTTTTTTAAGAGTTTCAGCAATGATATTATAAAAACACACCCGCTGAGAAGTCATCTATTCGGGATGACTTGCCCGGCTGCTTTTCGGCTTTTGCGGCGTTTTGGGGTTCAAACGGCGCTGGCGGTTGGTGGATTTTCCGGCATTCGGACTGAGGATCAGCGATAGTTGATTGAGCGCGT
>DAOUMN010000055.1:0-2828 GCA_034411135.1 Bellilinea sp. | reverse complement strand
TGGGTGAGTTGTATAACGAGATGAACGATTATCGAAAGAAATAGGTCAAAATGAGCGATAACGCTTACCAAACCAATAAAATCACCGTCATGCTGGCAGGAGCCGGCCATGATGTTGTTTACTACCAAATGCAGCAGCCAATCCTGGCAGACCAACGCTTTATGATCTCAGGTCACGCCGCCCAATGGTCCATGTTCGAGACGAACTTGAACAACCTGCGGCCTGATCTGGTGATCGTCCAGACGGATATCGCGCCTGATCCGGACACCTTAATTCGTTCCCTTCAGAAAATTTCAGCCTGGCGTGGAATTGCGATTGTTGTATTGCCTTTGGCTCAAAAGGATTTTCAGGGGGCTTTTACCAAGGTAGATACTGTGCGTGGAGTTTTCGTCGCACCGGTCAATTGGACTGAGATCATCCAGGCTGCTTATGGTGCTGCGATGACAGCCCGGGCAAGCCTGACTCAAGCTGCGCCCATGCAGCAAGGGGTATCTGGCTATTCCAACAGCGGAACATCTGCGTACATCACCGGCACGAAAAGGATCGCTGTCCTATCGCACGCGGGTGGGTCTGGATGCTCAACCATTGCTGAAAACCTGGCTTATGAATTGTCTGTCCGGCTCAGCGTGAAAACGTTGCTGGTGTCCATGGGGTTGCCACCAGCTGCTGCGCCTCATTTAGGGTTACGGTATGTCCCTAATTTAACCGAATACTTTGATCGTCCAGGCAAGGCTGCTTTTCAGGCTGCAATCCAACGCAAGGAAAATTTAGAGATCTTGCTTGCGCCAGAATCCTCCCTGGAATACATGCACATTCTTGAAAGCTCAAGTAAAGGAACCGGAGAAGGCAGCATCAATGGGATGTTGATTGACTCTGAAGATGGTCGCTATGCCGCTATTGTCATGGATGTGCCAACCACAGAAGATTTGTGGATGATGCATTCAATCATCTTTGCCAATTATGCCTTGATCGTTGCCCGACCTACTCTGGCTGACTTAACTGCGATTCGCCATACCCTCACCCTATTGTTGACCGGCTTAAAAAGTGAGAAACGCCTGGCCCGAGATTCGATTTACCTGGTTTTAAACCAAACTTCTGATCGCAGCAGCTTTACCCCCCGATTATTCCAGGAAGAACTTTCCAAATCCTTGGGGTGGGCTCCACCCATCGCAGCCATTGTACCTTTTGATCCAGGGGTTCCTCAGGCACAAGATGATGGTTTGATGCCGGTGACGCGAGGGGATGAGTTTGCCAAAGGGATCCGCGCCATCATCAACACTTTATTTCCCTTGGTGGAAAACAATCTTGCTCGTGCAGATGGGAAAAAGGGTATTTTGCGCCTACCCAAAATACGATTTACATAGAATAACATTTTTGTCTCTTGAGTAGGAAAAGTTTTTAATGTTGGAGGTTACCTATGCCGGGAATATTAGGTTTGTACGACACTGCCACGAACGGGAATAACCTGGACGAATCTATCCGGTCTGAAGTTTTCAACGAGGTGATCGATCAGATCAACCATGATTTCCCAACCTCTGTTCTTCAGAGTCCGAATGAAACCGACCGACAACGCATTCGGGAGCGGGTTGAGGCACAGATTGCTGCGGCGCTAAGAAAACGCAACTGCCGCCCTGGTGCCCTCCAGGAAGCTGCTATTGCTGAGGAACTCACCCGGCGGATATTGGGATTGGGTTTTTTAGATTTGCTTTTGCCGCCGGCTCGCACAGATATCTCTGAAATCACCATTTACTCCAGCGGACTTCTTCAAATCATGCGTAAAGGGTCCGTTCGTTGGGAGACCATCGAACTGCGGCCTGAACCAGGTGAAATCTGGCGTGTGTTGGATCGCTTGATTGGTCCGCAAAACAAAACTTTGAATGAGACCAACCCAAGTATCAATGCCAAATTGCCGGCAACGACACATAATCCAGGTGGTGGACGGATCAAGGCGCTTCACCCTGTCATTGCACCGCCAGGTCGTAATCCTTCTATCAATATCCGCCTTTATGAACAAAAGCCGGTCAAACCAGAGTGGTTATTGGAGCGCGGAATGATGAGTTCCGAAATGATGGAGGTTCTTCGTCAGGCCATGGAGAAAGGTGCCCGCATCCTGATTTCCGGAGGAACCCGAACTGGAAAGACCACTCTGCTTAGTGCCTTATGCAATTTTTTGCCTACGATCTGGCGCATTGTGAAGATCGAAGACCCAGAGGAAATCTGGGTAGATCGTCCAACCGTCCAAACGGTGGAAGCCCGCCCGCAGGCAATTGGCACGGATGTCCGGCCGTATACCCTGGCAGACGGAGTCGATGATGCCATGCGAATGTCGCCTGATTACCTGGTCATTGGAGAGGTACGTGATGGCGTGGCAGCTATGAGTTTGTTTCGGGCTTTGATGACAGGCCACAGCGGAGCCTGTACCTTCCATGCGGACAGTCCCCGTGAAGCAGTTCGCCGTTTAGCGACAGTCATGGGTGCGGATGCTGGAGTAAAGCCACACGAAGCCAATCAGATGATTTGTGATGCGGTTGATTTGCTGGTGCAGATCGGTATCCGTCACGAGATTCGCCGGGTGATCGCCATATCCAATGTGTCAAAGGATTTGAAGAACGGTGATGTATATTTTGAACCAATCTATCGATATAAGGAAGACTCGTCTGCTGAAGAACCTTATTGGGAAAAATTAGGGGAATTGAAATAGCCAAGTGATTTTTACAACCATGCTTATTTTAACGTGAGTTCGGGTTAGGCGGACAAAGCGAAATTGTGAGCCAACCCTAAAGAGGGTTTGGATGAACGGTGGCAGTAAGCAATCAAGCCACATAGCA
>DAOUMN010000054.1:0-62935 GCA_034411135.1 Bellilinea sp. | reverse complement strand
GGCAAACCATCGGCGGTGTGGCATTTCACACAGGCACCGGGAATTCGACCATCCTCATCCCAATGGCGAAAAGCCTCCGCTGAACCGTCGAAATGCCCTGCATCGACCCGATTCGCCTTGCTCAAATCCACGGGCGTGGACAATTTCTCATTCAAGTTTTCGATCGAATCGTAAACCAATTGAATGATGTATTTACCGCCATGTGCATACCCACCCGGATCCTTCATAGACACCTGGAAATTGAAGGCTGCCTTTTCCAGCCGCGGTGTCCAGGAAGCATATTTGTTCGGGAAGGCAGCTTCACCTTCGTCTAATGCCCCGTTCTCATTGGTATCGATAAAGAAGTAAGGATAGGCATCCTTGGAATAAACAATTGCCGTCCCAGCCACCTCTTTGGCATACGCCTGAATAGCACTGAACAGCATATCACGTAAACCGCTGATTTCATCGTTCAGGCTTTCATTGACATCGCCATCACCATCATAATCCGTTAACGATGAAGCCATGCGGATTGCGCGCACACCTTCCACAGTATTTGCGCCCGGGTGGCATGAAACACAGCTATCGGTCTTCAACTGCAAAGAGTGCGGGTCATGGCAGTCCTGACAGGTTTGCACGCCAGCAACATGCTCGAAAAGCACATCATAGGATTTACCGGCATACTGATACCCACCTTTGACCTGGTCACCGTAACGGCTTACCGCGGCAGCATAGTAATGGATATTGATAAATCCTAACTCGCCAGCCACGGCATCCTCATCGGTTGCGCCCGCCTTTTGAATAGCTTCATCAACCTGCACCATGGATGCATTCCCCTGGTGACAGGTCATACATACCGCCTCCCGACCTAAACCGGTCAGCTCTGCACCAGAAGGGAATTTCACGGTTGTCAGCGCATCAGTGGTAGGGTTGTGACAGGTGGTGCAGCTGATCACCGTATCGATGGATGCAGCTTTATCGACCACGAACGCCTCACTGCCATCTGCGCCAACGTAATCCAGAAATCCCGCACTGCTGTGACATTTAGCACAAAACGTGGGGACTTCAGCAGGATCTTGCGTATCCCAATAGCGGAAAGCCAGTGCGGTCTTGTCGGCATGCCCCGAATTGAGCCACAGCTCATAGTACGGAACTTCACTTGACAGATCCGGAACAGCCGGACAAGGTGCCGCCGTCGGACAGGGCACAGCAGTGGGTGGTGGAGGAGCGGGCTGGGTTGGCTCAGGAGTTGCCTGCTGGCAGGCAGCCAGGACAACGCCTAACACGACCATCAGGGCAACCATCAGGACGCTTTTTGGGAGCCTAGTTGTCATAACGTCTCTCCATCCTTTCTTTTTAAGATTTTGGGAAATTGGGGGTTCCAGAGCAGAAAAAGTTAACTGTATTTGAAAATATGGAGAGCAGACCACCTCCTTAGGTTTGTGATTAAATTCAGATTAAAAGATTATAGCCATGATCTCACATTAAATCAATGTTAATTTGATCCTATTTATGAATTTACACCAACTTAAGATGAATGTCATAAAAAATTCGGTTTTTATTTCCCAACTATTTTTTCTGGTTACTCCATCTGGCGCCAATTGATGATATAAACATTCCATGAACCAATTTTCCATTCAAACCTTGTGCGTTTTTGCTGGATCAGCCGACAACCTGGACAAAGATTACCTAAACGCTGCTTCCGAACTGGGCAAACTTTTAGCCGAGAAACAGATCACTATCGTCTACGGCGGCGGTAAAACTGGCTTAATGGGCGCGCTGGCAGACAGCGCTCTATCCGCTGGCGGTCACGTTGTTGGTGTGGTTCCAGAAAGCCTTTTCCAGCCAGTCTTGATCCATTCCGGGTTAAGTGAATTAAGAATCGTGGCGAATATGCACCAGCGCAAAGCCTGGATGAGCAGATTGGCACAAGCCTTCATCGCCCTGCCCGGTGGATTTGGCACCCTGGATGAATTATTCGAAACCCTCACTTGGTCACAAATCGGCATTCACCGCAAGCCAGTAGGCATTCTCAATACGAAAAACTACTACGACCCGCTGATCGCCATGATTCACCACGCCCAGCGAGAAGGTTTCATATACGCCAATCACCGCGATCTATTTGTGGTAGCCGAAAACCCGTCCAATCTGATCGATCAATTGAACGGGTTTGAGTTCCCTTCCGGACTGGAAGCCTGGGTCGAGCGTCCCCAAAGCGGCTAGATCATGATTGGTTTCACTCTACCGTAACGCTCTTTGCCAGATTGCGCGGCTGGTCAACGTCCAACCCCCGCAACGAAGCAATGTGGTAAGCAAACAACTGCAATGGAATAACCGTCACCACCGGCGAAAGCAACCAGGGCGTTTTTGGCACCCAAAAAACATGATCCGCCAGTTCTCCCACACGGCTATCGCCTTCGGTTGCCACAACAATCACGCTGCCGCCGCGGGCTTTGGCTTGTTCGATTTGGCTAATCATCTTTTCATACCACGGATCCTGGGGCGCAATCGCCAGCACCGGCATATCCCGGTCGACAAGTGCAATGGGTCCATGCTTCATCTCGCCTGCCGGGTAGGCTTCAGCATGAATATACGATATTTCTTTCAACTTCAGCGCTCCCTCGTATGCAATCGGCATGTTCACACCCCTGCCGAGATAGAGCATATTGCGGATGTACTTCATTTCGCGCGCCACCTGGATGATCTCGGACTCGCGGTCGAGGCAACGCCCTACTAGATCGGGCACCAAACGCAAATCCGATACCAGTTGCTTGCGTTCCTTTGGTTTTAACACACCGCGCAGGTCGCCCAGTAAGATGGCCAACATATAAAGATCGACCAGTGGCGCTGTAAACGCCTTTGTCGAAGCCACACCAATCTCCGGACCAGTTTGCATCGAGATATAACCATCGGCTATACGCATTGCCTGAGATCCTATTGCATTGACAATCGACCACAACACAGCCCCGCGTTTGCGGGCTTCATCCATGGCAGCCAGCGTGTCCGCCGTTTCCCCAGATTGGCTGATTGCCAACACAACTGTGTGTTCGTCCACAATCGGGTTGCGGTAACGAAATTCCGAAGCAATATCCACTTCCACTGGAATGCGGGCAAGCCGTTCGATCAGGACTTTTCCAACCATTCCGGCATGTGCCGCCGTGCCACAGGCAGTGATCACAATTTTTTGTATACGCTGCGCATGATCTCGATCGAGGTTTAACTGCGGCAAACGGATTACGCCTTCATCGAAATCCACCCTACCCGCCAGTGTATCGGTCAGGGAACGCACCTGTTCGTGAATTTCTTTCTGCATGAAATGCCGGTACTCTCCCTTTTCTGCTGCTACCGGGTCCCATCCCACCGCATGTTCTTGAAGACCTACCGGTTTGCCATCCAGCGTAATCACTCGAACATTTTTCTGCGTTACAACCGCCATTTGGTGTGAATCGAGGAAGATCATCCGGCGGGTATGATCCAGGATAGCCGGGATATCCGAAGCAACGAACATTTCGTCCTCGCCAATGCCTATCACTACCCCACCGGCATTTCCGATCCGGGCTGCCACAATCTTATCCGGTTCACTCGCCGACATAACCACAACCCCATGCGCGCCTTTCAGCTGACGCAACGCCAGGCGAGTGGCTTCATCCAGCGGTATGCCACCGCTTAAAAATCGCTCGATCAGATGAACAATCACTTCGCTATCGGTTTCTGATCTAAATTGCACCCCTTCGGCGCTCAACTCTTCACGTAGTTCGAGAAAATTCTCCACGATTCCATTGTGCACCACCACCACCTGATTTGTACTCCCCAGGTGAGGGTGAGCATTACGCGCACTTGGTTCACCATGGGTAGCCCAACGGGTGTGACCGATCCCAATTTTTCCTTCCAGAGGTTGGGTCTCAACCAGGCTGGTCAGTTTACTTAATTTACCGGCATCGCGACGGATTTGAATCAATCCGTCTTGTAAAACGGCAATGCCTGCCGAATCATATCCGCGATATTCCAATCGTTTCAAGCCATTAAGGATGATCGGAGTCGCATTTCGCTCCCCAATGTATCCTACTATGCCGCACATATTCACTCCTGATTCATAGCAAATTTCCTCGTCATCCGTGTAACGGATGCGAGCCGAATGACCCGCACTTGCCTGCTCATTCCGACTGGTTAGGAAAAGAATGGGGTGTTATTCCCGGAAGGCTTCCGCTGATCTTTCGATTTTCCCGGCATCCAGGGGAACAGCCTGTTCTCGCCGGTTAACCCTACCCTGCGGCAGGGAACCTTCCTCCTCGTCACTCAACCGCTCGTATTTTTACGGGCGCTGAGCCATGCGCTTGTCTTTTCCAAATTTCAAAGTTCCGGATTCTGCAACATCTCCTCGACCTGATTATAACCGCCTTTTGCTATAATTCAATCGATGAATCGTAAATCGAATTCTTACCCATCCGCCCAGCCTGAGTCTCCACCGGAGGCACCATCGACCCTACAGTTATTGCTCACCCCTCTGGGCTGCCTGATTCGCTCGCCACTGCTCTTCCTGGTTGCTTTTCTGGCAGGATTCTTAATCTGGTCTCTCTCCACAGGCCGTCTTTCCGGTTTATGGGCAACGGTACCAGAGTTCAACGCATGGCAAATCGATCATGCGTTTACTTCTGTTGAAGATGCAGATGGAGAAATCTGGAAAATTCGCTACGAATCCCGAAACACAACTGCCTTCGAGGGATTGGTTCGCCACACATCCGCCATCAATGAACGTGCTTTTCCCTTGCTCAGCCACGACATCCTCGTCACCAGCGGTGAGTTTGCCGATAAATCCATCGTCCGCACCTCCGTTTCCAACCACCGCTTTTACTGGTATTCCGAGCAATCTTCACGTCCGCAAGGCAAAATCAATTTGCTGCACACCGTGCCAGCATCGCCGGAAATTTTCGAGCAGCTGACTGCTATCAGATACGGTCAACAGGTACGAATCAGGGGAATCGAAATCCTGGATATCGCATATTACGACCGGCAGGGTGAATACCGCGGCGCCTGGGCAGACGCCGGCTGTAACACCCTGCTGGTCACTTCTGTCGAAATCTTACCCTGAAAAAATGGGTTGCTCAACCACCATGCTTTTTGACTAGTTCGGTCAGCTGCGGGAAATCAATTCCCAAACGGGTCAATGTTTCCTGTTTGGGTACGCCGTTTTTCGTCCAACCGCGCCGCTCATAAACGGCGTCCACCAATTTTTCGTAACGCTCCTCGCGATATTTTCGCAAAGCAGCCACTTTCTCTTCTGTACTTAACCCTTCCGTATTTAGCCCAACCTCGTCTTTGATAATCTGGTCGTAGTATTCGCGCCGATCTTCGTATTCAATTGGGGAGGCTGGACCCATGGCACGATAAGGCGGGTAATCATATGCGCGGGTGCCAAATCCCATGCGCAAATTGAATACCCGCTGGAAGTTATACACCTTTTCGGATTGTTCGATAATGCCATCAATGTCGATCTTCTCGCCCGTTACGCCCTCGTACAGCCAGGTGTAATTCTCCACATGCTCTGGAACCTTCGCCGGCTCCTTGGCAGTCTTGTTGCTTTCCGGAATAATATCATTCCATGGTAGTTTGCACAAACCGTGCAGGCTGAACCAGGTACGCCAAATCGGGAAGTAATGCAATGCTTCAGCTTTGGCTTCGAAAGTCGGCAACTGTTTATGAACCATGTCCATGAAGATCAGCCAGGCTTCGTCATGTTGCGGTCCTTTCGTGGCCAGGGCATAACCACCCTGCTGAGCCAACGATTCCTTGGACAGGTACTCGGAAATTTCCAGACCTTTGATTTCCATACCGATGTCATTGAGTAGATGCGCATCCGCACCATACTGCTCAATAAACATCTGTTTCATGGCGCGAATTCCTTGCCCAACGACCACCCCAAAACCCTCGCCACGCGCCATTTGATGGATCAATTCCATCACGGAATCGAAGTTTCCCCAGGTCAGTTCGACTCCACCGGTGCGCTGAGAACTCAAAACACCATACTCGTAACATTCCATGGCAAAAGCCAGCGAGTTACCCAGCGAGATCGTGTCGATTCCATAGGTATCGGCATAGAAGTTCATTTCCAGCACCTGCGCCGGATCAAAAATGCACAAATTGGACGCCATTGCACCCAGGGTCTCATATTCCGGACCGTCAACGAAGACCTCCTGTCCTTTATATGGTCCAGTCTGAAGAGTGTAATTCGAAACCCCGTGCGCGCAGGACATGGTACAACCATACCAGCAGCCATCCGGTCCGCGGGTATCGAATTGTGGTTTCCATACATCACCGGCTACGCGATGGGCATCGTCATGATGACCATAACGGAAATTCTTAACCGGCAACAAGTGAAATTTATTCATGATCTCGATCAGATAAGGTGTACCGGTGCCACGCATATCATTCTGCGAGGCATCGAACAGACTGATTTCACGGTTGATGCGCTGACCAGCTTTCCGGATCAATTCCATGTTGGCAACGCCATTGCTATCCCCGCCAGTATGACTGTAGCGCACAATAATTGCCTTGATTTTCTTGTCACGCAGCACTCTGCCCGCGCCCCCGCGCGCAGCTTGCTTGATACGCACCTCGTCACGACGAGGATCGTAATAACTGACATTTAAGCCACAGATGGCATTGTAATTGGCAGCCTGTCCGGCTGAAATGACCGAAATCCCGCGCAGCCCGCGCGGATCATCAGCATACATTTCGGTCAACAGACGATTGATCAGGTGCGTGTCAACCGGCTCCAGCGGCGCTTCCTCAACCGTCACTCGTCCTTCGTCGCCGTCGATGTAAACGATAACCTCGTTCTCCGCTTTGCCCTGTATTTCTAGCGCATCCCAACCGGCAAACTTGAGATAAGGACCAAAATACCCGCCGCTGTTGCTGTCTACTACGGTATGCGTGAGCGGCGACAATGTAACCACCGTGCATTTACCACTACCCGGGTAGGCGGTAATCCCGCCAATCGGTCCGCCGGCAATCACCAGCTCATTTTCCGGGTCGTCCCAACGGGTATCGTCCCGGATTGCGTTCCACAAAAGCCACAAGCAAAAACCCCTGCCGCCAGTGAAGGTTTTCTTCATGACATCATCCACCGGCTTACTCCGAATCACGTTGCGCCCGATGTCAATGTAAAGCGTGCGATTGGCATAACCACGCACAACCGGTCGCAAATCGTAGCGCATTTCCGCCACGATTTTATGGGCTGCCCGAAGATTTTCCACAGTCAAATTCGACATTTGTTTCTCCATTCAGGGAAAATTTGGGAATTTTTCCACAACTTCACACTTGTCCAGTCTAATTATATTGAAGCACCACCTTTGTTTCAGCCTCACTCTGTCACTCAACCTGCGGATGAATGTCACAATCCAGGATTTCACCCAGGATACGATATAATCAAATCACCTTACCCCGAGTCATACAACCATGACCATTGAAGAACAACTTGATCTTTATCTGCGTGCCCGGTTCACCTTGCTGGTCTTTGTCACCCCCGAAGAAGAACGTTTGCTTGCCACCATCCAACGGGTATGCGAACAAACCCAGCGAAAATTGATTTCCTGGGATGTTGCGGACGGGTTTCAACTCATGACCGGCAGCGGTAGTCTTCCCTCCGCACGCGACCCACTAACCGCATTGGAACAGATCGAACAAACCGATCCTTCCAGCGCAACGATCTTTGTATTGAAAGATTTCCATGAAATCTGGAGCAATCCTCAAATCAAGCGCAAACTGCGCAATGTTGCCCAACAGTTGAAGTATGGTAAAAAGTCGATCTTGATCACCTCACTGACCAGCCATCTGCCAGATGAGCTTAAAGACGAAGCGGTATTGGTGGATTTTCCACTCCCAACCTTTACCGATCTGGAAGAAGTACTTCAACGACTGACCCAGACCCCTGGTGTCAAAGTTAACCTGACCCCTCTGGGTCGCGAAAAACTGATCCAGGCAGCTATTGGACTGACAGCCAGCCAGGCGCAGCGGGTTTTTGCCAAATCGATCGTTCAAGACGGAACACTTGATGAGCAGGATATTGATCTGGTAACAGAGGAAAAAAAGCAGATCATCCGCGAGAGTGAAGCGCTCGAGTTCTATCCGGTGACCGAAACACCGGAAGACGTCGGCGGTTTGGGCGTGCTCAAGGAATGGCTGCGTCTGCGTGAACGCGCCTTTACCCACGAAGCCCGCGACTACGGATTACCCGCCCCCAAGGGCATTAGTTTGATCGGCATTCCGGGCACTGGGAAAAGCCTGACCGCTAAAATGATTGGCGGACTGTGGCGGCTGCCGCTTCTTCGCCTGGATGTTGGTTCCCTCTTCGGCAGTCTGGTCGGCGAATCTGAAGAACGCACTCGCCGCGCGCTTCAATTGGCAGAAACTGTCTCGCCCTGCGTCATCTGGATTGACGAAATGGAAAAAGCCCTGGCACATGGCGGGCTAGACAGCGGTACCAGCACACGCGTTTTCGGTGCCATCTTAACCTGGATGCAAGAAAAAACCGCGCCCTGTTTCGTGGTTGCCACCGCAAATGATATTGTCAGTCTGCCACCCGAACTGCTGCGCAAAGGGCGTTTCGATGAGATCTTTTTTCTGGATCTGCCCACCCTGGAGGAACGCCGCGAAATATTCGCGGTTCACCTGCGCAAGCGCAATCGCCTTGCAGAGGATTTCGATATTGACCGGCTGGCTCAAATCTCAGCGGGATATGTCGGCGCTGAAATCGAACAAGCCATCATCGATGCCATGTATATTGGCTTCAACGACAACCAGCGTGAATTCACCACCCAGGATGTGCTATTGGCAATTAAACGCCAGGTACCGCTCTCGGTTTCCCAGCGAGAGACGATCAACCTCCTGCGAAACTGGCTCAAAGAAGGTCGGGCGCAGTCCGCGTCTTTCCGTGAACCGGAAGAAGCTGAAACCCAATTCGTGCCCATCGAATTGGAGATTCGCGGTTCCCGCTGACTCACGACCGGGTTTCATGGTGATGTGTGATGGCGGTATCTATCCTGGGAATTGATTTTGGAACGTCCAATACAGCTCTGGCAGGCTGGGATGAACAACACCAGCAGCTTCAGCCTATCGCAGTCACAGATTACAGCACTCTGGTACAGCAAGGGAGTGAGTCGGTACCACTAATTCCATCCTTAATCCATTACGCCGCTGTTGGCACCCGCTGGATTGGTGAGCAAGTCAGGCAGCGTGGTCTGTATCATTCGCGCCGCACACTACGCTGGATGAAACAGTACATATCCACCCGCAGCCCAATCCGCATCGAGATTGATGGGCAAAACATTACCCCCGCCCAGGCGGGCAAGGATTTTCTTTCGACAGTTCTGACCTTCGTTCAAGAGGAAAATCCTGTCAAACCGTGGAAAGCCGGTTTCAGTGTTCCGGTTGAAGCCTTTGAGCATTACCAAAACTGGTTGATCGGGTTATCCGAACAGGTTAACTGGCGCGATCTTGTTCTAATCGATGAGCCAGTGGCAGCTGCCATTGGTTATGGGGCAGCTGCGCAGCCGGGAAGCGTCCTTTTCGTCTTCGATTTTGGTGGTGGCACCTTGCATGCCAGCATGGTAAAAATCGAGACGGATACAAGTTCAGCCAGCCAACGTTTGTGCCGGGTACTGGGAAAAGCCGGAAAAAGCCTGGGCGGAATGCGCATCGACCAGTGGCTTTTCCAGTACATGATTAAAAAGAACAATTTAAACGAAAATCTGGAGGTAGTCCGGCAGAACAGCAATTCGATATTGGCGGAATGTGAACGCCTTAAAGAGCAGGTCTCGTACCAGGATTATGTCCAGTCCGTATTGGACTTGCCAGGATTGCCTCGACCTATTGAACTTGCCCTGTCACAGACTGAATTTGAAGAATTGCTCGACCAGCATGAACTGTTCACCCAGATCGGAATTACTGTTCGCGGCGTATTAAATCAATCCCGCGAAAAAGGGTACAGCGAGGAACACATCCATTCCGTTTTGATGATCGGCGGCAGCAGTTTGATTCCTAGCGTTCAGCGTAACCTACGCCAGATTTTTGGCAGAGATCGGGTATTCCTCCACCGCCCGCTGGATGCCGTTGCCCGCGGGGCAGCTCTGTTTGCCAGCGGTGCCGCAGCAGTTGACCACATCCGCCACGATTATGCCATTCGTTATCTCGACCGCGAAAATCAGCGTTATGCCTATCAGACTATTATTCCAGCTGGCACAATCTACCCCACCTCGCAACCGGTTGCCCGCCTGACGATCAAAGCCTCTTATGCTGGGCAAAAACAACTCGGTTTGGCTGTATTTGAACTCACGACCAGTCAATCCACTCCAACCGTTTCCGATCAATTCGAGTTGATTTTCGACCATCAAGGCACTGCCCAATTGGTGCAGGTTCCACCCCAGCAGCTGCAGGAGAGAAACCTGTTTTTTATCAACGAGAAATCCCCAACGTTTTTGACCGCAGATCCGCCCGGTGAGGCTGGCGTGCCTCGATTTGAACTTTCGTTTACAATCGATCAAAACAAACGTCTGCGAGTAACCGCTCGCGATCTGGTTACCAATATGTTGGTCATGACCGACCAGATTGTCATTCGCCTGACCTGAATTTAGATGGTGTTCCATGTCTCACATTTCCCGAATCAAAACACAGTGGAGCGATGCCAATATCTTGATCCAGGCATTAAGTGACCTGGGCTACGAAGTCGAGGCAGGTCCTGTTGTGCTCGCCGCCCTGGGCGGCGAACAAACCGAAGTGGATATTCTGGTTCGCCTGCGGTTAAGCAATAACATTGGCTTCCGCAAGAATGGAGATGTGTACGAAGTAATTGCCGATTGGTTCGGTGTGCTTGGTGTAAAGCGGACTACCTTCATTCGCAAACTCAACCAGCGCTATGCATACGTTGCCACTCGCCAAAAACTTGAAGAACAGGGGTTTTCGTTGGTGGAAGAAAAAGACCAGCGCGGTAAAATTCGCCTGCTGTTACGGCGTATGGTATAAGGAGGCTATATGGAAATTCAGGAAGTGGAAGTGACCATTGATGCCAGCGGCAAGGTTGAAATACAAGTCCACGGGGTGCAGGGCGATACCTGCCTGGACATAACCCGCCCTCTTGAAGAGGTGCTCGGCAACATCATTCTGCAGCGCGAAATGGTTCCTCAAACCCTGCAGCCCTCGAAAACCGCAAAGACCCGCCTGCCGCGCATTCGCAAAGGGTGATGGATGGAATCCATCTCAACCCTGCGTATTCATCACTTTGAACCGTCCAGTCAGTCCAATGGTCCAGGCAGACGGGCAGTGCTCTGGTTTCAGGGGTGCACCCTCAATTGCCCTGGCTGTTTCAACCCTCATACTCATTCCCATCGGGGCGGAAAAACACTACCAGTCAGCACTATTTTGGCACGGTTGGCATGCCTGGCTGGGGAAATCGAAGGGATTACCATCAGCGGCGGTGAACCTCTGCAACAAATACAGCCGTTAATTCAGCTGCTCAGTGAGGTGCGCCGCAAATCCTCCTTTTCGATCATCCTGTTCACTGGTTACGAAATGGATGAAATCCACACCATGCCTCTGGCAAAAAAACTACCCGATTTAGTGGATGTGTTGATCGCTGGACGGTACAACCCCGATCAACGCATTGCGAAAGGGCTGATCGGTTCCGGGAATAAAAGCGTGCATTATTTTACCAATCGCTATGCTCCGCACGATTTGGCAGCCGTTCCCGAAGCAGAAATACTGGTCGCACCAAATGGAAGTGTCCTGCTCACTGGGATTTCGCCGCTGGAGTGGCTCTAGCCGTGTCCGCAATCGATTGGCATCGGATTTACAAACAAGCACTAAATAGCCTCAGTCTGCCGGACGAGCTGGCACCAGACCAAATCCACCGCCTGGTGCAGCGCGGCATGCTGGTTGATTTGTTAGAGGATGAGTCAACTGCTGCGATACAGATCATAAAACGGGCTGTGGTCTCGGCACCTTTAACCCAAATACAACAGGACGCACTGAACGGCTTGATCACCCTCGCTCGAAAGGATCACTCACAAGCCATAACCAGTCTGTACGAACTGGCGCTTGAGCACCAACACAGCGGCGCAATCACCGCGATTACAAAGTACCGCTTCGAACAGCAAGACGCCGCGTTGATGGCTGCATTTGCCTTTTTATTTCTCACTTTCGATGAATACACGAAGTTTGACCCGGATTACTCCCGCCTGGCACAATACCTGTTTCATTCCCCGCTTTCATCCAGCAGGCTGGCGACAACTTCCGTTGCCGATTCGCCCGAAAAGGCTCGCTTTGTCGGTGTGATCAACGCCCTTGTCGAACTGCGACCCCAGTCCGCATCCTGGTTGTTGGCAGAATTTTCCCGTTTCACCCCGCCCGAAAAAGATTGGATATTCCACAGGTTGGTTGAGCTCGCCGATCAATCCGGTTCAGTACTTGCCCGTGATTTGCTCTGCCGTTTGGCAATCCTGCATGACCATGCGGGAGCGCGTCAACTCTGTGCCGAAAGAAACTATCTCCCCACGGACACACCCAGCCAGGCTGCTTTTCTATTCCTGACCGAACAGTGGGATGCCCACCAGCAAATGGACTATTCCGGCCAGTGGCTTACGGCAGCCTACGAGGCGGGAGACGCCAACCTCAAACAGAAAATTCTCAGTCAATCCCGCTCAAGCGGCAAGATCGAATGGCTCAATAACATCTCCCATACTCGCACAGCAATCAACTTGAATGCATTGACCCCTCGGGATTGGAAAATTATTCTGGAAGGGCTATTCGTTAACCAAGCACAAGACACACTGATGCGACTGCTTCAATACGCTCCTGCCTACTGGGTGGTGCAAATCCTGCACCGACTTTCTGAGAACCCAACTGCGGTTGAAGCCAATGAACCACTCTCGGCGCTGATCGAGACAGCCCGTCCCTGCTTCGGAAAACCACCAGAAGTTACACCCGCTGGTTATTTGCAATTCCCAGGAAACGGAATTTCCGCCCTTGCCGTATCCCCGAATGGAAGGGAACTGGCAGTTGGCAGCAGCGATTCCGCGCTACGCTTTTGGAACTTTGACCTGCAACTATGGCAACCGGAATTGATCAGTCCGGTCGCAAACTGCCGAGTATTGTGTTACAGTCCAGATGGTGAATTTTTAATATCCGCCAGCGGGGATCACCGCATTCGTATCTACCGCTCAAGCAACCACAATTTATTAAAAACTTTGTCAGAACACAGAGCCCAAATAAAGTCGCTGATCTTTCAACCAGATGGACACATGTTATATAGCACCGGCTTGGATGGGGTAATCTGTGCCTGGCGCTTCCCAAGCGGCACTCTGGCATATCCGCCAATCGAAACCGGCGCTGAACTCTTCGGTCTGGCATTGACTGGCAAGAATAATCTGTTGGTCGGCGGCGGCGCAAACCAGATTTGCCAGGTTCGCGATCCCTTGACCGGCATTTTGGTTGATTCGCTTTCTCTTTTTGAAGATACAATTTTAGCCCTTGCAGCTAACACAGAGCAATGGGTTGCAGTATCCACCCGCGATCGGAATCTTCACCTGATTAACCCCCTCAGCGGCACAGCGATTATGCCAGCAGTCCCCGTACCGAATGTCATCAACCAGCTGTTGTTCCACCCGGCTGGAAACTGGTTGTTTTCCTTTGATCTTGGTGGACAAGTGCGCGTTTGGCATGCCGCAACCCTGGAGATGGTTGTCGAATTAACCCGGCATACCCAGCCAGGCAGTGGACTGGCACTGGCGGCTGATGGTCAAACGTTGATCAGTGCTAGCAACGACGGAAAAATCATACTATGGGACTTGCGTACGGCTAATTGGGTATTTCAGGCCGCCTGGCAGGATGCGCCGTCTGAAATCGCAGCTTTAGAAGACTTGTTGAGTTGTTCTAAATTCTCTCAAAGCAATCAAAACTGGCTGGAATTTATCCTCTCTCTCAACCGCTGGCGGGCTCGATTCGACATTTTGATCAGCGAACCCCAGGTGTTAGTGGTAGGTGAATACGATATCCTTCTCTAGCCGATATCGCAACAAGAGTATAATCATCAGCAGAGCCTGTGAGTGGCTCTGCTGCAAGCGAGGGATTGCGTGAAACTCAGAAAAATTTTTTCGAACCCCGCCGATCTCGAAGCAACCCAATCCAAAAACTTTACCAATGTCCAAATTGATGCCATTGGAGTTGGCTTAGCCAATGCGGCAGCGCCCTTTCTGCCAGTTTTCCTCACCCGATTGGGCGCTTCTTCTTATGAAATCGGGCTGTTGACATCCATGCCTGCCCTGACAGGACTGGTGTTGGCAATCCCAATGGGGCAGTTCTTACAAAATCAGCGCAAAGTAGTTCCCTGGTTCAGCGCTGCTCGCCTCGGTGTTATCATGAGTTATGCCTTAACCGGCTTGCTTGCGTTTTTATTGCAGGGGCAGCCATTGATTACCGGCATCCTGGCGATTTGGGCATTGGCAACTATCCCGCAAACCCTGCTGAACATCTCTTTCTCGGTTGTGATGAATGCTGTAGCCGGTCCCAACCATCGTTACGATCTGATGACCCGACGCTGGTCGATTCTGGGTGTAACCACAGCAGTCGCGGTATTTTTCATCGGTCAATTCCTTGACCGCATGGTTTTTCCAACCAACTTTCAGGTAACTTTTATTTTTCTCTCCATCGGTGGATTGGTGAGTTATTACTTTTCCTCTCATATTCGCCTGCCCGATTTTCAATTGCAGAACCATGCCGGCAAACGCCCGCTGCGCGAAACCCTGCATGAGTATGTCTCATTGGTGCAGAAAGAGAAACCATTTCAATCGTTTGTCATTAAGCGGTTTGTTTTTCTATCCGGAACCGCATTGACATTGCCAATTTTTCCGCTATATCTTGTCCGCGAAGTACAAGCCAGCAACAGCTGGATCGCAGCCATCAGCACTGCCCAAACTGCAATCGTCATTATTGGTTACTTTTTATGGACACAGCAGTCGCGCAAACGGGGTTCGCGGGCAGTACTGCTCGCCACAACCTTTGGTGCGTCCATTTACCCCATATCGGTTGCTCTTACACAGGACGTACTGCTGATTACGATTTTCGCGGGGATCAACGGCATTTTTCAAGCCGGACTGAACCTAGTCTTTTTTGACGAGTTGATGAAAACCGTGCCTCCGGAATACAGCGCAACCTTCGTATCCCTTGCCCAGGGATTGCAATACATTTCTTCCATCATCTCGCCATTGGTGGGCACCTTTTTGGGAGATATCCTTGGATTGGGTTGGGCGCTGGTTATTGGCGGCGCGCTGCAATTGATTGGCTTCCTGATGTTTTGGCAGCAAAAATCCGCCGTACCGCAGCCCATCAGCGAATCAGGTTAATCGTTCAAGAGATGTGTTCTTCCGGTAAGTGATCCAGCCGATTCACATATCGCACCGCGCAGCCATGTGTTGAAACATCCATACAGCACCTGCCGGTATTATTGAGCACAAACCAAGCGGGTAGCAATTCAGACTGTCCCATCAACGCAGCAAAAAAGTAATTAAAGAACCCTCCATGGCTGAACAAGACAATCTGGTGATCGCTGCCACCGTGTGTTTGGAAAATCCACTCCACCAGCCGTTGCGCGCGAGGCATTACCGCCTCGTCCGGCTCAAATGGAGCATTCCACCATCCATCCGGGTTGATCGGTTCGATTAACTGCAGCCGGGAAAAACTAGCTCGTAATTCCAACGGTGTCTTGCCAGGTAAACCGTGATAAATCTCGGCGTGAGCATCTTTCAGATATATCCCGCCGCTTTCATGAAGATCTTTCAATCCGTAGATAGGCAGGTTTAATCGACAGGCGGCATAGTCCGCAGTTTGCAGGGCACGCCACATCAGACTGCTGTAGATATGCGTAATCGGTTTTCGTTTAGGAATGTCACCACTTTCATCCGGACTATGCAGATGCTGCTCTGCCAGGTAGTTAGCCAGGGTTTGCGCCTGTATTGCACCCAAGTCGGTCAGATGCGGGTCCTGGGAACGTCCATCGCTACTGCCGGTTTCATCCCATAAACGATTATTGGTCGATTGTGCGTGTCGGATAAAATAAATACGCATGTCTTATGCTTCCTGTTTTCCGGTTCGCTTTCCGTAACGGATAGAATATAATCCAGTTTAACCACAAACCGGTAAATTATAACGTCCTTATCGAGATAACATGGTTCATCAAGGTATCTGGAATCAAAAATTTCTGACCATCAGCGCTAAACTCAATTGCCTGACGATAAGCGTGGAGAGCAGAGAGGTTTTCAGCTTCGACCGTCACGGGCGACTTTGGACTGCATTGGTGGACGATATTTCCTATCGCCGCGGATTGGATGGAAAAATTGTCGCCAAATGGCAAACGCCTAATCGAGGTCGAGGACGACGTTGGTTGACCTCTGTGGAAGCAGAACAGCTGATTGCCCGTGGTCAAACCCTTGTCAGCCAGATTCATGGCGGAATCGAAAAGGGCGAGATATCTCTTTCTCCTCCACCAGACAAGCAGGGAATTGAGGATATTCAGGCCGCCATCTGCTTCGATCCTGCTGCAGCAGAAAGAGACGCACAAGAATATGCCCGTATTTACAAACCGGTCGGTATTCTTCCTCCAGATCAATACCTTTCAGTTGTTCTGCAGGCTGCTGAAGGCTGTTCCTTCAACACCTGTACGTTTTGTGATTTTTACCGTGACCGCCCTTTCCGCATTAAGAACCCGCAGCAGTTTTCCAGTCATGTTCGGGCAGTCAAGCAATACCTTGGCAAAGGGCTGAGCCTGCGCCGGACAGTTTTTCTCGGTGACGCCAATGCCTTAGTTATTCCCATGCCCCGCCTGCTGGAACTACTGAACATTGTTCACAACGAACTGGATGTCGAGCGCTTGGGTGGAATTTACGCTTTTTTGGATGGTTTTAGCGGAGAACGCAAAACCACCCAGGATTATGCACGCCTTGCCTCGCTCGGTTTGAAACGAGTGTACATCGGCATGGAATCCGGTCATGCGCCGCTGTTGTCCTATTTACGCAAGCCGGGCAGTCCGGAAGATGTAATTCAAGCAGTACGCAACATGAAATCGGGTGGCGTTGCGGTCGGTATCATCATTCTGCTCGGCGCGGGGGGAAAGAAGTATGCTGCCAGCCATGTCCACGATACCATAAACGCCATCAACGCCATGCCCTTAGATATGGATGATCTGATTTACTTCTCCGAACTGGTTGAAAACGAGAATCTGCCGTATGTTAAAGACGCCTACCAAAACGCACTGCTGCCACTCAACGACCAGGAAAGGTCAGTCCAGAGTGAAGCTATCGAATCAGGTTTAATTTTCAGTTCCCAGGGAGGAACTCCCCACATTAGCCGCTATGACATCCGCGAATTTGTCTACTGACACATTCCAATCCGGTCAAGTAATCATCACTTTTCATGGAAATCTGATCGATTTTTTACCTCGATCCATCAATCCAATTAAATTAACCGTCCCACTTAAGGAAAAAACCGCCTTGAAACACATCATCGAAGCCTTGGGTGTTCCCCACCCGGAGGTTGGGAAGGTCATCATCAATGCAAAGAGATCGCACCTGATGGCTATTGTTCACGATCAAGATTCAATCGAAATCTTTCCGGCTGCAACAATGGAAAGCCCAGACTCCCTCAACGCTCCTCGGTTTATTCTCGATAATCACCTGGGAAAACTGACTGCTTATTTGCGCCTGCTTGGATTGGACGCCTTATATAATCCCCTCTGGAGCGATGCTACGCTGGCAGAGATTGCCTCGCAACAGGATCGCATCCTGTTAACTCGTGATCGTGGTTTGCTCAAAAGAAAAATTATTCGTCGTGGTTATTGCGTCCGCTCTTCCATCTCTGTAGATCAAACCATAGAGGTAATCCAGCGTTTCAATCTGAATGCACATCTTCATCCATTTACCCGCTGCCCGCGCTGCAACGGCGGTCTTGAAAGGATCGAAAAAGATGCTATCATTCATCTCTTGCAGCCGCTAACCCGCCAATATTTTGACGAGTTTTCGCACTGCACAGCCTGCGGTCAGGTATACTGGAAAGGTTCGCATTACGACCGCATCCTGCCTTTGATTCAACGATTCACCCAAAACCACCATGAGGATTCATGAACCAGGTTTTACCCGTTGGAAAATTGCCTCACAGATTACTAAGCCAAATGATAGCCCACCTCCCAACGAACGGGGAAAACGTATTGTTGGGTCCCGGAGTGGGTCTCGACTGCGCGGTATTGGAATTTGGCAACCGCTGCTTGGTGCTTAAGAGCGAACCCATTACCTTTGCCACCCAGCAAATTGGCTGGTATGCCGTCCAGATTGCTGCAAACGATATTGTTACCACCGGCTGCAAACCGCAATGGATGCTCTTAACTGTGCTATTACCTGAGGGAAAAACCACCCCAACTGGGGTTGAGGATCTTACATACCAGGTTGGCGCAATCTGCCAGCAATTGGGTATCGCATTGATCGGCGGCCATACCGAAGTCACTGCTGGATTGGAACGACCAATCCTGGTTACTACATTGATCGGTGAAACCGACCGACAGCACCTGATTACGCCACGCGGCGCGCAACCAGGAGACCGCTTGATCATGACCAAGGGTATTCCAATTGAAGCCACAGCCCTGCTCGCACGTGAATTCCCAGAGCGCTTGAAATCGGTCCTATCAGATGAAGACTTGAAAAAGGCTCAAGATTTTCTGCTCCATCCAGGGATCAGCGTGCTACCCGAAGCCGAGATTGCCGTTAAAACTGGCGGGATTAACGCCATGCACGATCCGACCGAGGGAGGAATTGCCACTGCACTATGGGAATTGGCACAAGCCAGCCAAACCACCCTGGTCGTGCAACCCGAATCAATTTATATTCCTGAGTTATCAGCGCGGGTATGTTCTCTTTTCGGTTTGGATCCGCTCGGTACCATCGCCTCTGGCGCTCTTTTAATGGCTGTCAATCCCGCGCGCGCCGATGATGTCCTGGCGGCGCTGCGCGAGCAGCAGGTTCATGCTGCTGAAATCGGCTGGATAGAGAAAGGAGATGCAATTGTGCTCGCCAATACAGCCAGAGGTCGTGCCCCATTTATCACATTTGAACGGGACGAAATTGCCCGCATCTTTGAATCCGGTTAAGTCATTATCTTGTCGCGTGGGGTAATCATGGGTTTTTTTCTGTCGATTTTCTTTGGTTTTGTCCCAATGTTGCTTTTTGCTTTTTTCGTGTACTGGCTGGATCGTTACGAAAAAGAACCCCGCCACCTTTTGGGCGGTGCCTTTATTTGGGGTGCTGTAATCGCTGCTGGCGTGGCGTTCATTGTCAACACGATGATCGGGATGGGCATCTTCATCCTCACTGGCTCAGAAAGCATTGCCGACCGCACCACCGGTTCCTTGGTTGCCCCAGTCATTGAGGAGATTCTCAAGGGTTTGGCGGTCGGGATTGTTTTTCTTTTCTATCGCAATGAATTTGATTCAGTTCTGGATGGAATCGTTTATGCAACCATTACCGCCCTGGGCTTTGCTGCCAGCGAAAACGCCTATTACATTTACAACTATGGTTATCTGGAGAACGGGTACCCAGGACTGTTCTCGCTAGTATTCATCCGCGTGGTGCTGGTTGGTTGGCAGCACCCCTTTTACACCGCATTTATCGGTATTGGTCTGGCTTTAGCACGCTTGAGCCCCCACAAAACTGCACGGATCGCCTATCCTCTGGCAGGTTTGACTGCCTCTATCGTATTGCACAGTATACACAACACCATTCCTGGTCTAATTCCCGGTGTTGCCGCCCTGATCATTGGCACTCTGTTCGATTGGAGCGGTTGGTTTGCACTATTTATATTTATTCTTTATATGATTTACCGCGAGAAACACCTATTGCAAACCGAACTTGCTGGCGAAGTCGAACTGGGCACAATTTCCAAAGAGCAATTCCATGCCGCGTCTTCCGGAATGGCGCAATTCAAAACCAGTCTGACTATGGCAAAACAATCCCGTTTTTCACAGGTACGTTATTTTCACCAGTTATGCGCCGAATTAGCGCATAAAAAACACCAGTACCGTCGCCTGGGTAACGAAAAGGGTAATCAAAAAATTATTGCCGATTTACGTCAGAAGATATCAGAATTATCAACACAATTGCAATAAACCGTTTCATCCGCATCAACCCTGGCGAATGAAATGTGGTAAATCAGCAGGTAACTCCAAAGAGAGCTCGACAAATCCTGCGTACTCACCTTGATCATACCAGGGTGTTTGATAAATCAATTTTCGTTTCCCGCTTTTCTCAATGGTGTACACATTTGCCTGTCGGTTCTTCATCATTTCCAAGAGTTTGTTTCGCGCCGGCTCCGGGTGGCAATTCAGCAGGTTTGAGCCAATCAAAGCCTCCCCGCCATCCTGTTCGAACACCTGGCAGGCAGCCCGATTTAATACCAGAATAGTGCCCTCACGATCACAAACCGTTACAGCACCAGGAAATTCATCCACCCAGGCATGATTGAGCATAGAAACAACTCCTTGTTTGATCTTTAAATTGAAGTTCGATTATTATAATCTTATAATGAGTCTGCTTCAGTTTGTTCACCACTCAGGCAGCATACTCCTTACCTTTGAGAAAACATGGTAAAATCAAGGCAGCGTTAGAAACCGCGCCCGTAGTGAAGTGGATATCACATTACCCTCCGGAGGTAGGAGCCCGAGTTCGAGTCTCGGCGGGCGCACAAATCAAAATCCGATAACTTGTTAACATTCTACTAATACTTGTCTGGTATAACCGAATTCGATAATCTTATCGCGAATGATTAAGTCGCGCGAACCGAATTAGAGGAGGCTACAATCATGGATCTGATGTTCGGAGGATACGGCTTATATATCCTCTTTTCATTACCCGCATTAATTCTGGGATTTTGGGCACAATTCAAGGTGCAAGGCGCCTTCAATAAATTTTCCAAAGTGCGGGTTTATACTGGCTTGACCGGGGCTCAAGTTGCACGGCGCATGTTGGACGCCAATGGCTTGGGCAACGTCAGGATCGAACAGGTGCAGGGTTTCCTTAGTGATCACTATGATCCACGCGGAAAAGTATTGCGACTCAGTCCTCAGGTATATCAAAGCAACAGCGTGGCTGCTGCCGGGGTCGCCGCCCATGAAGCCGGTCACGCCATTCAGGACGCACAGGGTTACACCATGCTGCAACTGCGTTCTGCTATGGTGCCGGGTGTGCAAATCGGCAGCTGGTTGGGACCGATCCTTTTTATGATTGGTTTCTTCCTCACCCCCACCATCGGCACCTCACTTGCCTGGTTGGGAATCGGTCTTTTTGCCCTGGCGGCGCTCTTTGCGTTGGTGACTTTGCCGGTTGAGTTCGACGCCACCCGCCGCGCTAAAGCCTGGCTTTCAACATCTGGCGCAGTGTATAATGAAGAAATCCGCGGGGTCAACAGTGTTCTCGATGCCGCTGCTCTGACCTATGTCGCCGCTGCGGTACAGGCAATTTCAACCATTCTTTATTACGTCTTCCTGCTCATGGGTCGCAACCGCGATTAAATCAACCTGGTAGCAAAAACAAAACAGAGCATGCAATCTTTCTGCATGCTCTGTTTTAATCCGAGGTGTGAAAAACTGCACAAAACTGGACAGATCATGTAAAATTAATCTTGGGCGCAGGCAGCCAAAATCTTCTAAAAAGATTGGGCATATTCTTATGGTCATAAAAACAGTTCCGGATATTGTCGTTGGTCGATTGCCTCGTTATCTACAAGCCCTCGAACACATGCATCGGGAAGGGATTAAAACAACTTCATCCCAGGAGTTGGGTGAAACCATTGGCATATCTGCCGCCCAGATTCGCAAAGACCTGTCCCAATTCGGTGAGTTCGGTAAACAGGGTACCGGATATTCCGTTCCCTACCTGGTTGACCAACTGCATGTTATTCTGAATATTAATAAAGTATGGGATTTAGCACTGGTGGGTATGGGCGACCTTGGCAACGCACTGGCACGCTACCAGGGTTTTGCTGAACATGGTTTCCGCATTACCGCTGCCTTCGATAATGATCCAGAAAAAATTGGGAAAGAAATAGGCGGATTAATCATTCAGGATACAATCTACTTGATCGAAGAAATCCGTACCCAAAGTATCCGAATGGCCATGTTGACTGTTCCGGCTTCGGCAGCTCAGTCTGTGGCGGAACAATTGGTTCAAGCCGGCGTTCGTGCCATTCTTAATTACGCCCCAATCAGCCTCACGCTACCAGCAGATGTGCATGTCGAAAACATCGATCCGATCATTAAACTTCAGCACATGACTTTTTACCTGGCAAACGAACCACTGTCCGAATCGCACACGTAAAGATCAAGTCTATAGCCAACTTAAAAATTAATCAGGCTTCTCCGCAGGGTATCCCGCATTGCCAATGCACGGCAAGCACCTTCTGCGGTGCAGGTCATTGGGTTGTCCACCAGGTAGGCAGGAATGCCCAAGGATTTGGTCAGGAATTTTTCCATTCCTCGCAGCAACGCTCCACCGCCACACAATGCAACCCCGCGGTCAATGATATCGGAGATTAATTCTGGAGGTGTTTTCTCTAACACCCGCTTGACCAGGGCAACCACTTCCTCTAATGGATCTTGAAGCGCATCGACAATGTCGTCCGTCGTCAGGCTGACGGGACGGGGTAAGCCAGTTACCTGGTCCTGACCCTGCACTTCCATGACCAGCTGCTGCTCCAGCGAGATGGCAGCTCCAATTCGGATTTTCAACAACTCTGCCGTGGGTTGACCGATGATTAAGCCGAATTTCTTGCGCACATAACTGGCTATCGCATCGTCGAACGCCAGTCCACCGGTTCGGGCGGTTTCTGCGGTGACGATGTCATTCATTGCCAGGATGGCTACCTGGTTGGTTCCACCACCGAGCGAAATGATCATATTCCCAGAAGGCGTATTGATCGGCAGGTCAATGCCCAGCGCTGCCGCTAACGGCTGCTTGATCAGCAGCACTTCCCGGCTGCCGGAGCCCAACCCGGCTTCGTGAACGGCACGGGTCTCCACACTGGTGACGCCGTATGGAACGGTTAGAATAATACGCGGACGGAAGATCAACATTGGACCGCAGATTTTTTTAACCAGGTATTGCAGCAAGTTCTCGGTAATTTCAAATTCGGCGATCACGCCGTGGCGCAAAGGGCGAACAACTTCGATGCTGTCCGACACCCTGCCGAGCATGTCACGCGCCGACTGCCCCCATTCGACCATTTTTTGTTCTTCGACAACGAGGGCAACCACAGTAGGTTCTTGTAATAGTATCTGGTTGCCCTCGGCGATGACTGTGTTGAGCGTGCCCAGATCAATGCCCAATTCCCTTGTAAACGCAGGCATATCGCTCTTTATCCTTCCGTTGATGAAGTGTTGCGGCTGCCACCCCAGCCACCCCCGATCATCATTATACCTTTTTTAGCCACCCCCGCCGTAACGAGGTTGACCCTTTTTGTATCGTTCAGCAGCGGTTATCCGTAGAGTGCTGCGGCGCAACGCTGCCTGAGCCGCCAGATATTCGTCCGTGTCAACTTCGGTGATTCTGCTGAGCATTTCTTCCGCTCGCTGACGGGCTTCTTCTGCGCGTGACAGGTTAATTTCCATCACATTTTCCGCCGCGTCAGCCAGAATGGTCACCAGGTCTGGTTGAACCTCTGCCACGCCGCCGGCAACTGTGAAGAATTGCTCTTCGTTATGTTTGCGCACGGTTATGACGCCGAATTTCAGTGCGGTCAACACCGGCGTGTGATTGGGCAGGATACCCATCACCCCTTCCACCCCCGGCAGGACGACGATATCCACATCATCCTGGTAAACAATCCGGTCTTGGGACACAATTTCACAGCGAATTGGCATCGCCGACCCCTCACCCAGCCAGTTCTTTTGCCCGTTCACGGGCTTCATCAATGGTTCCGACCATATAAAATGCCTGTTCGGGTAAATCATCGCATTTCCCGTCCAGAATTTCACGAAAGCCGCGCACCGTTTCCCGTAGTGGAACATATCTGCCTGTGCGCCCGGTAAATTTTTCAGCCACAAACATCGGTTGGGAGAAGAACCGTTCAACCTTACGAGCACGGTTGACAATCAGTTTATCGTCTTCGCTCAATTCATCGATGCCCAAAATGGCGATAATATCTTGCAAATCTTTATAACGTTGCAACACACGTTGCACTTCACGAGCAGTGGCATAATGTTCCTGCCCAACAATATTGGGGTCGAGAATGCGCGACGTAGACGACAGTGGATCGACTGCCGGGAAAATCCCCTTTTCCACAATCGAACGTTCCAGTGCAATGGTGGCATCCAGATGGGTAAAGGTCGCCACGGGGGCAGGGTCAGAATAATCATCTGCCGGGACATATACTGCTTGCATTGAGGTGATGGAACCGTTGCGCGTTGAGGTAATCCGCTCCTGGAGTTCGCCCATTTCGGTTGCCAGGGTAGGCTGATAGCCTACAGCTGACGGCATGCGCCCCAACAACGCCGACACTTCTGAACCGGACATGGTAAAGCGGAAAATGTTGTCGATGAACAACAGCACGTCCCGCCCCTGATCGCGAAAGTATTCCGCCATCGAGAGCGCGGTAAGCGCAACCCGCAGGCGCACACCCGCCGGTTCGTTCATCTGCCCAAACACCATTACAGTATCCTTCATTACGCCCGATTCGAGCATCTCGCGGTACAACTGCGTCCCTTCGCGGGTACGTTCGCCCACCCCGGCAAACACCGAATTGCCCTGGTGGACGGTGGCAATCGAACGGATCAATTCCATGATGATGACTGTTTTTCCAGTGCCGGCACCGCCAAAGATGCCCGTTTTTCCACCTTTGGTGAACGGCGCGATCAGATCGATAACTTTCAAACCGGTCTCGAAGACCTCGACCCGCGTGGATTGGTCTGCAAAATCCGGCGCAGGGCGATGAATAGGATAGGTGACATCTGAGTGTACGGGGCCTAAATTGTCGACCGGATTACCCAGCACGTTGAATATACGCCCTAGCGTGGTTTCGCCCACGGGCACCTTGATCGGGCTGTGCATGCGCCGCGCGGGCAGGCTGCGTACCAATCCGTCTGTAGAGTCCATTGCAATACAGCGCACCCAGCTATCTGGTAATTGTTTCTGCACCTCGAGTACCAGGGGAACCTGTCCATCCCGTTCAACCTCAACCGCTTCGTATAATTCCGGCAGATCGCTGGCTGGGAACTCAACATCCACCACCCCGCCGAGAATTTGCATCACGCGTCCACTCGCTTGTTCCATTCCAATCCTCCAAATCCCTCGTAACGTCGAAGTCTCTTACTTTTTACCGGCTGTAGCCTGGGCAAGCGCTTCTGCCCCCCCGGAAATATCCAGCATATCATTGGTGATCCCCGCCTGGCGGGCTTTGTTATATTCCAATTGCAATACCCCAATCAGATCCTTGGCGCTGTCGGTAGCGTTGCGCATGGCAACCATTCGGGCAGCATGTTCGCTCGCCTGGGCAGAAAGAATTGCCTGGTAAATTTGTAGGGCTGTGAAACGTGGCAGGATCTCATCCAGCAATTCCTCGGCACCCGGCTCATAGGAAAAAACTCGCGAGGTTCGCTGGACATTGCTCAAGCGTTGTATGGTCGCATCTTCGGCTTCCGGTTTGAGTGGCAGCAGTTTTCGGATCACTGGGGCTTGATGGAGCATGCTGTGAAATTCGGTATAGGCAATAAAAACTTCATCCACCGCACCGCGCAAATATTCCTCCACAACCAGACTGCCAATTGGAGCACAGGCTGTGAACGATGGCGTGGCGGGTAAGCCGCTAAATTCCGCCACAATCGCTTTACGCCGCCGAAGCAGCATGTCACGTCCTTTGCGCCCGACGGTCACATAATCCGCCGGGACATCGTGTTCCCGCATCGCTAACAGCGTATGGCGCACAATATTGACATTGTACGCACCAGCCAAACCACGATCGGACGTGATCAACAGCACCAGATCTTTTTTGGCTTGTTCACGGTCCATCAACAACGGGTGCAGGGTATTGCGTCCTGGCTGGCTGGCTAAATGAACCAAAACCTGCCATGCCTTTTGCGCATAAGGGCGGGTTTGTTCATTTGCCTGAATGGCACGGCGCACTTTGCTCGCACTGACCGTTTCCAGTGCACGGGTGACTTGCGCCAGATTTTTAATGCTGCGGATTCGCAGCCGCATTTCTCGGATCGATGGCATGCCGCTCTTCCCTGTATGCCGCTTATACCCAGGATGTATTGAACGCCCGGATTGCTTCGCCCAGGCGGTTCTCAGTTTCTTTCGTTACCATCTTCTTTTCCGCGATATCTTTACCAATATCCGGATGCGAAGATTCCATATAGCGTAGGAATGCGCCTTCCCAGGACTTAACTCGCTCCACGGGCACATGATCTACGAAACCATTCACACCAGCATACAATGTCATCACCTGGTTTTCGAGCGACATCGGCTCGTACTGCGGCTGTTTAAGAATTTCCTGCAAGCGCAAACCACGGTTTAACTGCGCTTGAGTGGCTTTGTCCAGATCAGAGCCAAATTGGGCAAAGGCAGCCAGGTCACGGAAAGCAGCCATGTCGAGACGCAGGCGACCCGCAACCTGTTTCATCGCCTTGGTTTGCGCATCACCACCGACCCGTGATACCGAGATACCGACATTGATCGCCGGGCGGATACCCGCATTAAACAGGTTCGACTCAAGGTAAATTTGCCCATCCGTGATTGAAATGACATTGGTGGGAATATAGGCTGAAACATCACCCAGTAACGTTTCGATGATCGGTAATGCCGTCAACGAACCACCGCTGCCTTCGACCGGAACAACCTGATAATTCTCATGTTCTGCCATTTCTTTCAAGGCTTCTTCGGCGTTGTGCTTTGCCAGCGGTCCGCCATACACTTTTCCATTGAAACCATCTTGTTTGCGGGCGCTGGATTTGCCTTCCGCCTTTGGAATGATCACATACTCGGTCGCTAGACGCGCTGCGCGCTCCAGCAGGCGAGAATGAAGGTAGAAGACATCTCCAGGGTATGCTTCACGACCAGGTGGACGGCGCAGCAGCAGGGATATTTGCCGATATGCCCAGGCATGCTTGGATAAATCATCATAAATCACCAATGCATCTCTGCCGGTCTCCATGAATTCCTCGCCAATTGCGCAACCGGCATAGGGTGCAATGTACTGCATCGTGGCGGGTTCATCCGCCGATGCCATGACCACAATGGTATGATTCATTGCACCGTAACGTTCTAAAAGCGCAATAGTGCGGGCTATTGCAGCTTTCTTCTGCCCGATGGCAACATAAATACAGACAAGGTTCTTACCCTTCTGGTTGATGATCGTATCAAGGGCAAGCGCTGTTTTTCCAGTCTGGCGGTCACCAATGATTAATTCACGCTGACCGCGACCAATCGGGATCATCGCATCAATCGCCTTGATGCCGGTCTGCACCGGTGTATCTACATCCTGGCGTTCCACCACGCCGGGCGCAATCCGGTCAAGTGGGCGGTAGCGATTGAATCCAATCGGACCTTTGCCATCAATCGGTTCACCCAGCGCATTGATCACCCTGCCAATCAAACCATCACCCACCGGTACAGATGCAATCCGTCCTGTTGAACGCACCTGCATCCCTTCGGAAACGGAAATGTAATCGCCGAGAATGGTTACGCCGACCTGGTCTTTTTCCAGGTTGAAGGCAATTCCCATCACCCCGTTTTCGAATTCCACCAATTCCTGGGATTTTACACCCGCCAAACCCTCTACTTGAGCAATGCCATCACCCGACTCGACAACGGTACCAACATTCCGGATTTCCAACTGGGGACGGTAGGCATCGATCTTTTGTTGCAGGTCGCTGGTCAACTGCTTGATCAGGTCCGTCATTGAGCCTCCCAAAAGCGTTTTTAAGTTATCACGTTCTGCATGCAATCAATTCGTGGAACTTGGATAAAGATTGCACACTTAACGGGTTAAATCATACTAGAAACAAAGGGCTTTGTCCAGTTGGATGCACGGACAAATGAGAAATCCTGCGCCTCAACGATTGAAAAATTGCAGTGCAACACGCAACCTTTCCTCCAAATCATTTGGCGTCTCGCGCGGGATGGACTGAATAGCTGTTTGCGCCTCGACCACGCTGTATCCAAGCGAAGTCAACGCCTCCAGCACTTGCAGATCGATATCCATCAACGTTACCGCTTCTTCAAAAGGTCCACCTTCCCCAACTTTTCCCTGCAAATGTAAAAGAACTTTTTGGGCTGTTTTTCTGCCCACGCCGGGTACTCGGGCAAACAAGTCTGCCTGTTCACTCAACACTGCCTGGCGGATGTTTTCAACTGATAAGGTGGAAAGAATCATCAATGCCATGCGCGGACCAACACCGTTCACCCCCAACAGGAGAATGAAAAAATCACGCTCAATTTCCTTTTCGAAACCGTATAGCGACCAGCCATCTTCACGGACGATGAAATGAGTGAACAAGAAAATTGACTCTGAAAGGACAGCCGCCCGGGCAGTTGCGGATGGCACAAACACCTTAAGAGCAAAATTGCCTACCTGCAGAATCAGACTATCCTTCTCACTGCGTACTACTTCGCCTTGCAGATGTACAATCATTGCTGGTAAACCTCCATTGTTAAGCAAACACCTGCCGGTCTGTGTCGCGCCGCTGGTTGAATATTTCATAGATGAAAAGTGAAGTCGCCACCGCCAGATTGAGTGAATCGCTTTTTCCGATCATTGGAATGGCTGCGGTTGTATCGCACAAGCGCAGGTGATGGTCCTGTAATCCGTGGCGTTCACTGCCCATCAACAACACCATCGGATTAGGATAGCGTATCTGGTGATAATCGTTCGCCGCTTTATCCGATGTACCCACGATGGGAACATCCCGGATTTTTTTCCAGTTTGAAAATTCAGAAAAACTGGCTTTTACCAGCACTTGGTTGAAGATCGCACCCATACTCGCCCGAATAGCTGCCGGGTCGTATGGATCAGTTGATTGATCGAGCAGAATCACGCCTTCGCCGCCAGACGCATCATTGGTTCGCAAAATCGTCCCCAGGTTGCCCGGATCCGCCACCGAATCAAGTGCAATCCATAACCGATCTACTACCGGCGAAACCGCTTCAATTGGGCACCACTGCTGGTGAACCACCGCACCTATCCCTTGCGGACCCTCCTTCAATGACAGTGTATCAAACACATTATTGCTGACTTCAAGAACTCTGCCGCCAGCGCGCTCGAAATCATGCACTAATTGCATCCCAAACATGCTGCTTAATTGTTGAGGCGCACAAATCAGGTATTCGATATCCCAGCCGGCAGCTACGGCTTCTCCGACAATACGCAGCCCTTCAATAAAAAACAAGCCGCTTTGTTGGCGCTCTTTCCGCTCACGCAACCGGCGGATTTGCTTGATGGTTGGGTTGGCGACACTGGTAATCATACGTGCAATCTGTTCAAACGGGCGCTGTGCAAGTGACAAATGGCAATCGCCAGGGCATCTGCGGCATCATCCGGGCGCGGAATATCTTCCATTTGCAACACCGCCTTGACCATTTGCTGAATCTGCTTCTTGTCTGCTCCACCATAGCCGGTCACGGCTTGCTTGACTTCCAGCGGCGTGTACTCGAACACATCAATCTGGTGCTGTGCCAGTGCCAACAACGCAACACCACGTGCCTGTCCAACCGAAATCGCGGTAGTTACATTCTTCTGAAAAAATAACTTCTCCACTGCACCGCTTTGCGGCTGGTGGAGAGTTAATATCTGGTCAAGATCACGATACAGACTGGATAAACGTTGGGCAGAGGATAAACCCGGCGAGGTGGCAATCACACCGTAAGTGACCAGCTGGATGCCATTATTGCTGTCACGCACAAACCCGTAACCGGTCGTGGCTATTCCGGGGTCGATTCCCACGACCAACATGCGGCTACTCCTCTGCCAGTGCCGCCAACGCCTCCTCCGAAATGCGCAGATTGTGATACACATTCTGCACATCATCCAATTCATCGAGACTATCGATCGACCGCAGCACTTGCAGGGTTGCCTCAGTCGGCAGTTCCAGTTCCGATGTGGGGATCATGCGCAAACCGCCTTCCTCTGGCTGATACCCCGCCTGGCGCAATGCATCCGAGAGGGTTTTGAAGGATTCAACCGGACCGATGATCTCGATAGTGCCATCATCATAGTTGACATCGTCCGCACCTGCGACTACAGCCACATCAAAAATGCGTTCCATGGTGGATTCATCACCTTGCACTGCAAAATATGCCGACCGCTTGAACTGCCAGGCAACCGAGCCCGCTTCGCCCAGGCTGCCTCCAGCGCGGGTCAACACATGGCGCACTTCCGCAACTGTCCGATTACGGTTCTCGGTAACACATTCGATCATCAAAGCAACCCCATGCGGAGCGTAGCCTTCATAGAACACCTCTTCAAAAGCCGCGCCGTCTTTGTTTTCGCCCGTACCACGCTTAATCGCCCGTTCGATGTTTTCCTTGGGCATATTCTGGCTGCGCGCTTTCTCAACCGCAAGTCGCAAACGGAAATTGGTAGCAGGATCGCCCCCGCCTTCTCGTGCTGCCAATACGATTTCCCGAGTTAAGCGGGTAAAAACCTGCCCGCGTTTTGCATCCGCAGCGCCCTTCTTGCGCTTGATGGTCGCCCATTTTGAATGACCAGACATTTTACGCTCTCCTTGATCCTAAAGACTGCCCGGCAGTCAAATTTGAGTAATTATAACACGCTCTAGCCAGCCACAAAAACCCCAGAGAGTGGCTTCCCATCCAGCCAGGAATCAACTTACAACAAGTTTACAAACCCTCAACTCGCCTTGCTTAATAACCAATATACATCTAAATTATTACCAATAATAATACCAATTCATTACCAATGTGCTTTCATGCTTAGACACTTTTTGTTAATGTCCCTGATCCTGGTTTCCACTCTGCCGTTTGCGCCGAATCCGATTCTGCCCGTTACCGGATTGCAGATAGCATACGATTACTATTCCATCCTGCCGGCTACCCTGCCACCCAGCAGGTTGAATCAGTTTATCGACCAAGTTGCCAATAATGGAAACGCCAGAACGGTTGCTGGTATTTACCACCCCGAATATTTACAAGCCCCTGTTATTCAACAACCCAAAAATGCTCCGGGCTTCGTCAGCAGTGAAGAAGACTTGTTGACCCAGTTTCGCATGGCAAACCAATATGGCGTTACCGCTCTTCTGGCACACAATTACCTGGCTGGTCAGGCTTTCTTTGAATTCCAGACCGGAGACATTCTCACCATTGTGTATGGTAATGGCAATACACAGGATTACCGTGTCGAGGAAATTCTGCGCTACCAGGCGCTGACCCCCAACAGCCCTTATTCGAAATTCATCGATTTGTCCGACCCATCACGAGCAGTGGTCACGGCAACGGATTTGTTTTACAAAATCTACACGAATCGCGGTAGCCTGGTCCTGCAAACCTGCATCGAGAAGGATGGAGAATTGTCTTGGGGGCGGTTATTTGTGGTTGCCGCCCCTATCGATCCCTACGAATACCTGCTTTCGCAATAAACGTCAAGCGCATCCAACACGCACGATTAATGGCGTTCAATCCATAGCATCGCTGGATAATAGCAAAGGACCGCCCACCGGTTGAGCCACGACAACCAGCCGGTGGGTATTCGACCATTCGGGCCAGCAAGTCACCAGGGTTACCCGCTCATCTTGCGAGGGCAGAATCCAACGCGCATTTTCAAGTCGGGTAACCACATCCACATTTCGTTCGGGAAGAATCATTACATTGACCACCTGGTAGCGGTATTCAATATTCCCACCAATCAAGACAACCTCAGCGCCAACTTGCAACTTGTTCAAATCCTTGAACACCTTGCCTTCGATGTTATGATGCCCATTCAAAACCGTGTTGCCTGCCTGTCCAAGCACTGCCGAGTTTGTGTGCCAACCAACCGCAAATTTATTCGGGGCTTGCCATTGTTCATAACTTGTACCGCCGATGCGGGTTTGCTTGTGATTGGCAGGTACAATCGGCGCATCTAACCCAATGGATGGCACCAGAATTCGATCTGGGATAACCGGGATGCGTGTTGGGGTCGGCAGGGGCGTAGCGACTGATGTTTCAATCGCACCCTCCTGAAAAGACTGTTCACGATTAGCCAGTGTCTGGGTTGCTAAAGGCAGGCTTTGAAATTCCGGCGCTGCCCCTTCAGGAGACACCTGAACCGGCAAAGCTAAAGGCGCAAAACCTTCCTCTAGTTGGCTTTGATCCCATTCCTCGAAACTGTCAAAAGAAACGCCCAGCAAATCGGCGGCTGAGATGAATGAACCTGCAGCACCAATCAAGACCAAAACAGCGCCAATCACAATCAAATATTTCGATTTATCTAAGACCACGGATCGGTAACCTTGCCTTATTGAAAATTTGAATGGCTTGCCAAAAACCCGGGTCCGATTCCTGTACCTATCACTCTTCGCCCGTGTTTAATTTGTAACCCAGGCGGTCGATATTGATAATCCGGTCAGCAAAGGTAGGATCGACATCCTCGAATTTTTGACGCAGCAAATATACCAGGTATTTAATCCGTTGGCGGGCTTGGGGAAAGTCGCGCCCCCAAACTCCCTGGGCAATCTTTTGGTAGTGGACAATTTCAGGAGCGTGCTTTGCAAGGATCAATAGAACCCCAAATTCTTTGCCGGTCAATTGAATGCGCGAATTGCGTAGCCGAACCTCACGCGTCTGAGTATCGATCGCCAGACCAATCTGCGGAAACACATAACGATTACCTTCGCGGTTGGATTTAGAACGGCGCAGCACAGCATTGACCCGCGCCACTACTTCCGCCTTGTAGAATGGTTTGGTCATGTAATCATCCACACCCTTCTGCAGGCAAGTAACCACATTATCTTTGTTTGTCAGCGCGGTAACGATGATAATCGGGGTATTGGTCACCTCGCGCAACCGCTCAACCGTTTCCCAACCATCCATTTCCGGCATCATCAGGTCGAGCAGCACTAGATCAGGGAAGCTCAAGTTCACTTTGGACAATGCCTCTTTCCCATTGGTCGCACTAAGAACGTCGAACCCGGCATGGCGGAGGATTTGCTTGAGCAGGAATGCAGTATCCTGATCATCTTCAACAACGAGAATCCGCGGACGTTCACTGGCATAAAATTGATCGAGATCCGCTCCAACCGCTTCCATCGGTGTTTCCATTCGATTCCTCCTGGCTGACCATAGGTAAACAAAAAAAACCGGCTAGGCCGGTTTCGCTATTGGCTCCCTGAATACCTGCCCACATCTTGCCCGTGGACAAAGCGACCACTTCACGTATTCAGATCAACGCCGCCTGTGAGGGATACTAGGCTGTTAATTTGATTTTTTTGCTCTAAATTATTCAGCTTATTCTATTATAGTGAACTCAATTTGGTTTGTCAATACTAACCAAGATTAAACCTATAAATGCCGAATCTACGTGGGGCGAATCTCCTTCGCAACCGGGTTGATTAACGCACCAATCCCCTCGATCACTATTTCCACCTCATCCCCGTGTTCCAACCGCCCCACTCCGGCAGGTGTGCCCGTCAGCAAAATATCACCTGCTTCCAGGGTCATCACCGATGAAGAAAACGCAATCAATTGCGGGATCGAGTAAACCATGTCTCGGGTAGACGCCATCTGCCGCACATCACCCTTGACCCGGCAAGTAATCAACAAATCATATGGATCAAGATCGGTTTCGATCCACGGTCCAACCGGACAAAAGGTATCAAACCCTTTGCCACGAGTCCATTGTCCATCTTTACGTTGTAGGTCTCGGGCGGTGACATCATTCGCAATTGTGTAACCCAAAATATAATCATTTGCTTCGTCGGGAGCGATCCATCGCCCACGCCTGCCAATGACCACAGCCAGCTCAGCTTCGTGCTCCACCTGCACCGATTGCGGTGGCAGCAGAATGGTTTGCCGGTGTCCAATCAGACTGGAAGGGGGTTTCAAAAAGATCATGGGGATTTCCGGAACTTCCACGCCGTGTTCTTTGGCATGGTCAACGTAATTTCTGCCTACACAAATAATTTTTGTTGGCTGAACCGGTGGCATTAGGCGCACAGACTCAATCGGCATCTCCGCTGGCAGACGGCGATAATCTCCAAACAGTTCACCATCGATCGGTCCAACGTGATCCTCATGAACCCAACCCCAGCGCGGTAATTCTTTTGCCACAGCATAGCGCACAAAACGCATGTTTTCCTCCCTTACGAATAATTGGGCAAGGTTGAGTTTAACACACTTCAATAAAACACGGTATAATCTTGGTCGGTATTCCGCAACGGGCGGATAGCTCAGTTGGTTAGAGCACATCCCTTACAAGGATGGGGTCGCAGGTTCGAGTCCTGTTCCGCCCACACTTAAAATCTGCCGCGCATGGATTGAGCATATCCGGTCAATTCGATATATCCATACCCTTCAATTGGAATCGCGCCGAACGCTCCGTTTGCCTTAACCGCGCCTTCCCAGTAACTGAATGAGACCCGCAGTTCCTGGTCCGCCATCAGCGGTTGCACCTGCAACTCAATCTGCCGTGAAGGAATTTCGATCTTCCATCGTGCGGGGTAATCCGCCTGAGTATGCGGGCTGCGCCAACGCTCAAGCACCTGCACCGAAAACTCATCTTGCGCGAAGGTTTCCAGTTTCCCTCTCGGATCGATCACAGTTGCACTGGAAAACGAGTCGATACCTCCATCTTCATTGCGCAGCGTAAATAACATTATTTCCGTCTCATTGTCCAGTTGCAGCGAAAACCAATCCCACCCGACCTGGTTTTCACCCAGCGCACTGGTGCTAAACTCATGATCCATCCATGACCAACCCGTTACCGAAAACGTCTCGCCATCCAATTCAATTTGACCCCAGCTTTCCAGTCGGGTCAGACTGATGTAATAGGATGCATTGCCAGGTTGTTCGCCTTTGCGGCTGTAACCGTCCTGACCCTGCAAAATTACTCCTTTCCGGTCAATTAATTCGAGTGAAAGCGCAAAATTAGTTGCTCTGGCAGTCATCCTGTACCGCTCGGCATCCAGTTGTTCAACCCGCCAGTCTTCTAGCCATACTTGAAATAACGGCTCACCTTGCGCACCAGCCAGACCGACAGCTCCGCGAGACACCTTTTCATCAAAGTGAAAACGATTGGACTGCACATCGCTGATTGCAAAATGCGCTAGATAGATCTGCTCGCTTGCCCAATTTGATTCTCGTTCTACTCGCTCTACAGGCGGCAATATGGCACGCCGGAAGAATGTCAACTGGTAACCAAAGCGGCGGCCATCTGTCCCAACCAGGTTGCCTGTGTAGTACCACCACTCGGTTTGAAACTCTTCGTGCGCTCCGTGATCACGCGGAAAGACGAATGAACGGGGTCCATCCGCCCTACTGAACAGTGGGCTGGTTTCGTTAGATAGTCCGCTCAGTACACTGATTGACTGATCTTCCGGCTGCTCTCGAAACGCCGACCAAACAAGCCAAGCCACCAGCCCCGTAGCCAACAAAATAACTACACGCAATAACGAGGCTCTATTCATATCGGATTGCCTCCGCGGCAGACATCCTGCCCATCCGTATAGCAGGGATCACACCCGCCAGCAGCGCGGCACCCAGAGCTATACCAATTGCGAATAGAAACGCCATCGGGTTTAGTTGCAATTGAATTGTCCACCCAAAGGATCGCAAGTTTATCACTTCGATCAAAATCAATGCCAAAATATATCCTGTCGGTGCCGCCAGAATCCCTGCAGTCAATCCCATCCATCCGGTTTCCAGTAGCACCAATCGCCACAGTTCCTTTCCGGTCAAGCCAAGTGCCTTTAACACGCCAGTCTCGCGCTGTTTTTCGATTTGTAGCAGCAAGAGCGTACTCAAAACACCAATAAATGCCACCACCGTTGCCAGGATACGCAACGCGGCAGTAATAGCAAAGGTCCGGTCAAACACCTCCATGACATCTTGGCGCAGAGCCGCATTTGCCCGCACCGCTAAATTCTGATCAATTCGCAAGGTCTGACGGATATCCTTTGCCGCCTGGTCAGCATCTGCGCCCGCCTTTAACCGCACACCAATTGCCGTTACAGCATTATCCTGCCACCATTCACGGTACACATCCTGCCAGACCATCATGCTGCCTTCGCTTGAGGCATAATCAAAAAACACCCCGATCACTGGCGAGCGGAGATCTCCTTTCGGCGTTCGGAACACCACCTCATCACCGCATTGGATGCCCCAGCGATTGGCAAGCGGCTCCGAAACGATCACTCCGCCTTCCTGCAACGCGGCAGTAATCTCGGAATCGCTTCCGAAGGCAGTTTTGAAAATACGTTCCGCGCCAATATCCGGGTTATGAGTGGCAGATAGATAAACTTCACCGTACTGCGTCATCACCCGTGCTGCCCGCAGCGTGTCAATCCGCTCGATTCCCTCTACCGCCTGCAACTGAATCATCACTTGCGGATCAATCGGCAACAGCGAGGAATTAGCAGTGAAACCAGGCACGGAAATATAGACATCACTTTGCAGGGTCTGTTCCAGCCACTGGGTTACAGTGAAGCGAAAACTATCGATCATCACACCTACTCCAATGGTCACAGCCACCGCAACCATCAGCGCAGAAACCGCTACTGCCGTGCGGCTGAGGGTGTTAAGCAGGTTTTTTGGTGCCATTCGTCCTATAAATCCGAAACCAAGCCCGCTTAAGGGTGTAATTCCCTGCAAAATCGCACGCATAAACAAAGCAGACATTAAAGCCAAGCCAATCACCATCAAGAAGGTTCCACCAAAACCAAAAATCAAGCTGCGGCTTGGCACCTGAAAGAGCAATATTCCAATGCCTGCCAGAATGACTCCCGCCAGGGCAAGCCAACCCACCACCGAGCGGGCTTTGCCTTCAAGACTGGATCGTGAAAGCGCCATTCGCGGCGCAACCGAAGCCGCCTCCAATGCCGGTGGGACCGCGGCGGCTATGGTTGCTGCAAGCCCCAACACACCGCCTTTGACCAGACTGGCAACAGGCAAGGCAACCGAACGCACTGTGGTGGTGAAATAGAGGTCATTGATGGTTTGGGAGACCATCGCAACCGTGTTTCGACCAAGCAAAATGCCCAACCCTATTCCCAACAGTGATCCGGCCAATCCTACTAAAAGAGCCTCTCCAGCGACCAGTAAGAAAATCTCCCTGCGGGTAACCCCCAAACAGCGCAGTGAGCCGAACAGATCTCGCCGCTGCACAACAGAAAAGGTCATTGTGTTATAAATCAGGAACAATCCGACAACTAGCGCCAACATGGATAAAGCAGATAAATTCAATTGAAAAGCTGCCGCCATTTCCCGGATAGTGCCCTGGCGGGCTTCCACCTGTTCCATACTAACTGCAGGCGGCAGCAGTGACCGGACCGCTTGCTCAATAGCGCTGTCCCCGTCAGGCAGAATCAGGTCAATGCGATCCAACTTTCCAATCTTCCCGGTTACTTCCTGCGCGGTTGCAAGGTCTGCCAGAATCAAGCCCTCCAGTGAACGTTCCGCCAAACGATCTGCCGCGCGGACCAGCCCGATCAAGACAACCTCGATGCGGCGTCCATCCGCTTCGATCACGAATACATCCCCTGGCAACAATCCGAATTCAGCAGCCGTGCGATCAAGGATCATAACACTCCCTGGTCGGGTAAGAAATTGCTGCAAAACTCCATCTTCGAAAGACTGCCCTGACCAGTAATCACGAAAGTCCCCATCGACAATGGGGTCGATCCCCAGAATCTGGAACGGTTGGCTGCTCAAAGCCGGCAAGGAGACGATCCCAGTCACCACTGGCGCCGCTTTATCAATCACACCTTCCCGACGCAGGCGGGTATATACCTGTTCCTCCAATCCATCCCCGGAAGGGATTACCTGATGGGTTGCTTTACCGGTCACCACTTCGGTACTCAAGTCAAACGCGCGGCTGGCGCTGGCATTTGCCAGATCAATTGAAACCATCACCGCAACCCCCAGAGCAATACCCAACAGCATCAACACACTTTGCCAGGGGCGGTGCAGCACCGTTTGAACAGCCAGTCGAAGCAGGCTTTTTGGCAAGATAACTCGGCTTTCAGACGGTGTGATCTTCACGGAATTGCCCATCCTTGAGATAAACAATCCGGTCAGCAATCGCGGCTGCTTCTCGGCTGTGGGTCACCATAATTAAGTTCTTGTTCAATTGGCGGGTCAAACGATCCAAAAGATTTAGGATCATCCCTCCATTGACCTCGTCCAGGTTGCCGGTTGGTTCATCAGCCAGTACCAGCAAAGGATCGTGCACCAAAGCCCGCGCAATGGCAACTCGCTGCTGCTCACCGCCGGAAAGCCGGTCAGGATAAGCATTGCGCCTTGACAACAAGCCAACTGTGTCGAGCAGGCTGGCTGCCCGGCCAAGTCCGTCGGCATCGGCTTTTCTGTTTAAATCCAACGGCAGCGTGACGTTTTCCCAAACGGTCAGGGTGGGAATCAGATTGAAAAATTGAAAAATGAAACCGATCTTTTCGCGCCGGAAAAGCGTACGCTCGGTTTCATTTAACGCAGTCAGGTCAATGCCCTGTACCTTTATCACACCACTATCCAACCGATCAATACCGCTCAACACATTCAACAGGGTGGTTTTTCCGCTGCCGGATTTTCCAAGCACTGCCAGCATCTCTCCGCGCGGAATCGTAAGTCCGGTACGATCCAGAATAACTCGGCTATGGCCACCTTCAGCATAGACCTTCGTTACATCCCGAAGCAGGACAAATTCTGGATCATGATTTTCGTCCGTTGTCATGGCTGGTGCAACGAGCGCGTGGATTTGAGAGGTCGTTTGTTCCACTTTGTTGTTCCTGCGCTAATCTCTTTATCTGGTGCTAATCTCTTTATTTGATTGTAATGGCTTCCGCTATCGATGGACAATCTTTGTACACACTGCCGTGGGATAATTTAAAAATCGGGTTACCCCGATTTTTGTCAGAAGAACTGGCAAGCACTTCCCGCGAACTCGCTGAATGAATCCTGATAAGAGCCCGTTGAGTTCTCCCGTCTCAAAACCACCGGCGGCGGATGAAGATAAACACTGTTGTGCCAATCATTAATAGACAAATGCCCAAAATGATACCCCAACTAAGCGGATTCTCCTGTAAAGGCAGATCGACATTCATTCCATAGAAACCAGTTACAATCGTCGGCAGGCTGACCAGAATAGTAACCGAAGCCAGGACTTTCATCACAACGTTCAGGTTGTTGGAAATTATCGAAGCAAAGGCATCCATCATGCTGCTGAGAATGTTGGATGAGATGTTTACCATTTCGATGGCTTGCTGATTTTCTGTGATGACATCTTCCAGCAGGTCCTCGTCGTCCGGGTACATGCGGAATAATTGAGTCCGCTGCAGTCGTTCGAGCAGTAGTTCATTGGCTTTAAGCGCCGTAGTGAAATACACCAGGCTTTTCTGGTATTGCAATAATTCCAATACCTCCTGGTTTTTCTGTGACTGTTGCAGGCGGTCTTCCGTTTGTTCAGTTTTGCGATTGATTTCGCGTAAAAAGACAAGAAATTTGGAAGCATTCAAGAGAAGAATGCGTAATACGAAGCGAATGCGTTTACTTGTGGAAAGACCCTTTGCTCGTCCAGTTTCGAACTCGGTCAACAATTCGGATTGCCAGCGACACACGGTGACAATATATTGGTCGGTCAGAATGATCCCCAATGGGATGGTGATATATGGTGCATCCGCTTTTGGTCCCTGGTAATACGGAATACGGATTAAAATTAACATTTTGCCGTCATCTTCGCGCTCCGAACGCGCCCGTTCGTCCAGATCGAGCGGGTAAGTGATGAAATCCATCGGAATGCCCTCAACGGTCAAGCGTTCGATTTCATCCGCTGTTGGATCAACCACATTGATCCAACAGCCGGGCATAAATTGATCCAACTGAATAAGTCCATTTTCCGTGCTCTTGTATATTCTGATCATAGTTCTATCCTGAAACCCTGAGTTATGCCTCAATTTTACTCCCGCTCCACTCATCTAAACTGACGAAAAATTGACTGAATTAAAGGTATAATAAGAATGCACCGGGGATGACAGGTCTCGACGGGAGAGGCTGGTCCCGGACTGCGAGCCGAGAGGTGCCGACCTCGTAAAATCAGCACAAAAAATACGTGCCAATCGCACACAATACGCTGCTCTTCCTCTGGCTGCCTAAGCCAGTGTAGAGCGCACATGGTCTCCTCGTGAGACCACGTCTGTCTGCTCCGCTGCCTGACCGGTAACAGAACAGGCGTCACAAAGCCAGGCTGCCGCATTCTTCGCCGCGCAGATTGCGAAAGAGGACTTTCGGGTCCAAGCGGATAGCGGGTGGTTTGTTCTGTTGGTCAGCGATCCACCCGTGATACTAAAGACCAACTACGCTCGTAGAGGTTCGTGGATCTAATCTTTCGGACGCGGGTTCGATTCCCGCCATCTCCACCTTGTTAAAAAGTGCCCTTTTGGGCATCTTTTTTTAGTTAACCAAATTGCATTTCTTGGAACAAACCGCGACAGTTATACGTCTTTCGATTGATGTGCAACTGCATAACTCGCAATTGGAAGACAAATCCGTTTTTATCAACGGCTCGCGCCAAAGGAGGAGCCATGAAACGCCTATTGATACTATTCTTTATTGTCTCTCTGCTGTCCGTCAGTGTCGTCACAAAACCCGTCTCGGCTGATTCAAGCTGTGGCAGTACCTATACCGTTCAACGCGGTGATTATCTTGCCAAAATCGCCCGGTTGTGCAACACCACTGTTGCAGATTTACTGTTGGCTAATCCCAACATCAAGGATCGCAATGTCATTTATACCGGTCAGGTGCTCAAGATCCCATCCGGAACACAACCCGATGCTGGCATTGGTGGCTCGGTCTATATGGTCAAACCCGGTGACACTTTGAATGAAATTGCCCGGCTTTTCAAGGTCAGCCTGCAGGATATTCTAAAGGTTAACCCGTCCATTACCAATCCCAACCGCATTGAAGCCGGTTTACAGATCAAGCTGCCAGAAGGCGCTGCTCGTGTTCGTACGGCTGGCATTGATCCGCGCACTGGCAAAGCAGGTGATCGGGTAACCCTCGCCGTGACAGGGTTTGCCGCCAATACGGACGTGGAAATTCGCTTCGGACTGTCCGAAAGCGACAACAGCGTAGTCGGTACGCTCAAGACAGACGCCAAAGGCGCCATCCTGCAAACGGTTAACATCCCAACTTCCGTTCAACAGGGCAAGTCCTATATCTTCGTTGTTCAGGTAAAAGCCAGTCCGAGCGAGAAAGCGATCTCGAATCCTTTCAAGGTTGGTGAATCCTCCGGCTCAACCGGCAGGGTCTACATCGTCGAACGCGGCGACAGTCTACGCAAGATCGCCAACAAGTTTAACACCACGGTTGCCGCCATTGTAGCCGCCAACCCAGACATCAAAAATCCGAACCTGATTTATGCTGGTCAACGCATTGTCTTACCCACCAGCGGCAAGGCACCCGCAGTGAGTGTCATCCCGACTGAAGTGTCAGCTGGTGCAAAAATCCGGGTGGTGGTAGACGGCTTCCCTGCCAATCAGAACATCGATATCCGCTTCGGGACAGACATCAACAGCCCCAGTCTAATTGTGGACGCAAAGACGGATGTATCCGGTTACTTGAGTCAGGAAGTTGCCATCCCTTCATCCGCCAAAGCGGGCGAGAGTTGGAATGTGCGCGTCCTCACCACCGAGCTGGCAAAAACGGTCGAAGCGACGACCTCGTTCAAAATCAAATAATTCACTCAACGCACTATCCAAAACGGGCAGTCCTGGCAGACTGCCCGTTTTGGATATAAACAACAGATAGTCAATCCACAATACAAATCAACCCTTTTAGGTAGGACGATTCAGGGAAACGCAAATTGACCGGGTGATCCGGGGCTTGATTGAGCAACTCCACAACCCGTGCGTTGACCCCAGCATCCAACGCGGCGTCCGCAACGATCTTTTGGAACAAGTCACGAGAAATCCCCCCGGAACACGAAAACGTCACCAGCATTCCACCTGGCCGCAGCAGCTTGAAGCCGAGCAGATTGATATCCTTGTACCCCCGGGCGGCTTTTTCGGCTTGCGCGGCAGTAGGGGCAAATTTCGGTGGGTCGAGGATAATCAAATCGAAACACATTGCCCGGTCACGCATGAGGCGCAATTCTTTGAATACATCCCCTTCTATCCATGTATTGCGGCGCGCATCCAGATTATTGATCAATAGGTTTTCACCGCCAACGGCAAGCGCATCTGCTGACGATTCGATCGAAACCACCGAACGAGCTCCGCCTGCCAAAGCATACACCGAGAAACCACCAGTGTAACAAAAGGTGTTCAATACATCCCGACCAGCAGCCAGTCGCCGGACAATTTGACGGTTTCGACGCTGATCGAGGTAAAAACCGGTTTTTTGACCGCTGAGCACATCCACCCAGAAGCACAAATCATTTTCGACTATGGTCACCCGGCTGGATGCCAGACTGCCGCGTACCACACTACAACGCGACGGTAACCCTTCCAGGCGGCGCACATCGACATCCGACCGTTCAACGATCGCGCTGCACCCGGTCAATGTGTGAAGCTGATCAAAGATCACCTCACGCCAGAATTCCGCCCCTGCCGTCAATAATTGCACCACAACAACATCCGCATACCGGTCAGCGATGATTCCTGGCAAACCATCAGCCTCACCGTGAACAAGGCGAGCGGCATCGCTTTCAATAAAAACATCACACTGTTCGCGGAATTGGATGGCTGCCTTTAGTCGGGCATGAAAAAACGATTCATCGACCGGCTCTTTCGTAAATGTCCACATCCGGGCACGTATCGAGGATACCGGGCTGTAGGCAGCATATCCAAGAAATTCTCCCTGAGCGGTGAGCACAGCCACCGTCTCGCCAGATTGTGGATCCCCGATCACCTTCTCCACCGCCCCCGAAAAGATCCATGGGTGGCGCTGGCGGACAGATTTCTCTCTGCCCACCCTTAAGACAACTTGTATTACATTATTGTTTTGGCTATGCGCAGTCATTTCCTTGCCATCTGGTGTAATTCAGCCTCGCTGATAATCTTCACCCCTAAGTCACGCGCTCTATCCAGTTTGGACCCGGCATTTTCCCCCGCCACCAGGTAATTGGTTTTCTTGGACACGCTGTCTGTTACTTTGCCGCCGTGCATTTGAATGAACGCTTTGACCTCTTCGCGGGAAAAGTTCTCCAATGTGCCAGTTACAACGAAAGTCAGGTCTCTTAACGGTTGCTCGCCAACTGGCGCGATTTCGATCGGACGTTTCGGCCAGACTCCAACACGCTTCAATTTCTCCAGGACAATGCGGTTTCCGGGTCGGCTGAACCAGTCCACAATTGCTTGGGCAATATTTGGACCGACTCCCTCAATACGCTGCAATGCTTCAACATCCGCCTGCCTGATCGCATCGAGATCAGGAAACACACGGCTCAAATCGCCAGCCAGTACCTCACCCACCCCGCGAATCCCCAGCGCGTAAATCAGACGATTAAGTGGACGTTGACGCGACTCTTCGATCGATCGGATCAGGTTATCCGCCTTCTTTTCGGCGAAGCCTTCCAATGTAAGTAAATCCCCTTTTCTCAGGGTGTACAAATCCGCAACATCCTTGACCAACCCGGCAGCGATCAACTGCTCCACGATCTTAATCCCCAAACCAACAATATCCATTGCTCCACGTGAAACGAAATGCTCCAGGTTGCGAATTAACTGCGCCGGACAGGCAGAATTGACGCAAAACCAGGCGACTTCCCCTTCCACGTGCTCCACAGCCTGCCCGCAAGCCGGGCAGGTCTGTGGTGGCTCAAAAAATCGCTCGCTCCCGTCACGCGCGTCTACCACCGGACCAATAACATACGGAATTACATCGCCCGCCCGCTTTAGGAGCACCCGGTCCCCAATGCGAATGTCCTTTTCCACAATGTAATCAAAATTATGCAGCGTTGCTTGCTTAACCACCACCCCGCCTATTTCAACGGGATCGAGAATCGCCGTTGGAGTAAGCACCCCAGTTCTGCCAACATTGATCACAATATCCATCAAGCGGGTGGTCACTTCGCGAGCAGGGAACTTGAACGCCAGTGCTCCCCTCGGATCCTTGCCAACAACGCCGAGATCCGCCGCCAGCCTTAAATCGTTGATCTTGATCACCACCCCGTCCGCCTCATAGGGGAGATCCTCTCGTTTTTCAACCCAATTCTGACAAATCACAATTGCTTCTTCGATGGATTTACAGTGGGCAATCTGATCGCTGACCGGAAAGCCCCATCGGCGTAGCAGATCAAGCGTCTCCCATTGGGTGCCCGGTAAACCCGCATCCGCCGTGACGATTTGATACACCAAAAGCCGTAGCGGACGAGAAGCAGTCAGTCGAGCGTCCAGTTGACGAAGCGAACCAGAAGCGGTATTACGTGGGTTAAGATAGGTCTTTTCCCCATTTTCGAGTAACCGTTTGTTCAACGCCTCGAAATCTCGGATATTGATATAAGCCTCTCCCCGCACAACCAGGTTTGCTGGCGCGGGTGGTCCATCCGGTTTCACTGGAATCGAAAGCGGAAGCGCTTTGACCGTGCGAAGGTTTACGGTGATATCCTCGCCTGTTTCTCCGTCCCCGCGGGTCGCGCCAAGCACAAAGTTCCCGTTTTGGTAATGAAGAACAACGGTCAGACCGTCGATCTTCGGTTCGACAACAAAATCGGCTGTCAGAACGCGCTCATCCAATCGTACCAGACGCTCGAACCAGACACGTACATCCTCGGCCCCAAAACCATTTCCTAAACTCAAAATCGGCGCCGGATGGCGCACCTTGACAAAGCGGTCAAGCACCTGCGCCCCAGCTCGCTGGCTGGGAGAATCCGGCATAATCCATTCCGGGTGCTCGTTTTCGATTTCAGTGAGCTGGTGCATCATCCGATCGTATTCAAGGTCGCTGATAACCGGCGCATCCAGCACATGATAGCGATAGGAGTGATAATTCAACTCCCGCTTGAGAGTTTCATAGATTTTTCGTAATCGCTCATCATCCATAGAACCATCCTCCCACGAAATTATAGCAGGATGCCAAAACTACGGACAAAATTTTTCGTATACAATACAATGATAACCAGTCAATGTTCATTAATTGCTGACAAGTAAAGTGATTTTTGTCAAATTGTCTTCCCCCAAGGAAAATGTTACACTGATCTATATTCGGAGGTTCCCATGAGTGCATGGAAAATCATCGCGTTTATTGTCGGCGGGATCCTGATTTTCTTCGGCGTCCTGTTCGTTTGGGGTTCAACCGGTGACCAGGGTTCCGTAGGCTGGATACCGGTCGGTGTCATTTCCGCCGTCATCGGGCTGGCGCTGGTCTTCGTTGCGGCACGCAAACCAGCCCAACCAGACCAAACCAACGTTACCCTCAAAGTGGACCTGCCCGGTAATGTGAACATGGACTCGATCAAATGCCGTTCTTGCGGGGGGGTCTTGAAAGCAGATGACATCAAAATGGTCGCTGGCGCTCCGATGGTCACCTGCCCATACTGCCACACCACCTACCAGTTAACTGAAGAACCCAAGTGGTAATCCATTGCTCATGGAGGGAATAATGCGCAAGCGCAACGCCATTGTCGCCCTGTTTGTACTCATCGGCTTATTCATTGTACAGACCCTGCCTGGGTATGCACAGTCCTTATCCTTTGAAGTGCCAACCCAGAACGTCATTCTATTCGTCAATTCGAATGGCACCATTAGCCTGGATTACACCATCACCTTCAACAATCGTCCCGGAGCAGCGGTGATTGACATCGTTGATATTGGTTTGCCAAATTCGAACTATTCAATCAATTCAATCTCTGCTGAGATCGACGGGAAACCAGCCCAACTGATTCGCCCATCGGAATACGTTTCACCTGGAGTTGAAATTCATTTGGGTGCAAATGCAATTCAACCCGGTAGGCGGGGAACACTGCATATCTATATTGGCGTAGTTGAACGAGCTCTGGGTAAATCCACCCTTGATGAAGCCGAGGAATATGCCAGTATCGTTTTTACGCCCAATTACTTTGACAGCGATTTCGTCCGCGGTTCGACCAATATGACCGTTTCGATTGTCCTTCCGGCTGGAATGCAACCAGAGGAACCACGCTATCATACGCCTTCCAATAACTGGCCGGGCGGCGATGAGCCACAATCGCGCTTTGATGACCAGGGGCGAGTTGTGTATACCTGGAATGCGACCAATGCCAGTAGTTCTTCGGTGTATAAATTTGGTGCGTCGTTCCCCATTCGTTTGGTACCTGCTTCGCTGGTAGTTGCCACGCAGACTCCCAACCTGCGTTTTGTCGATTTCGAATCACTATTAGCCTGCCTGTGTCCTGCCGCGTTTACTCTGATGATTATTGGGTTCCCAATCCTGGGAGCCATGTCCGCGCGTAAACGCCGTCTGCAATACCTGCCCCCGAAGATTGCCGTAGAAGGACACGGCATTAAACGTGGCTTGACGGCTGTGGAAGCGGGCATTCTAATGGAACAGCCACTCGATAAAATTCTGACCATGATCCTGTTCTCCACCCTCAAAAAGGGAGCAGCCATTGTCCAAACCAAAGAACCACTGGAATTAGAAATCGCCCAAAACTTACCGGAGAGCCTACAGCCCTACGAAGTGAGTTTTCTCAACGCCTTCAAGGAAAAGAATGCCAAAGCACGTCAAACCAAACTGCAAGACGTAATTGTTTCACTAGTCAAGTCCGTTTCGGGAAAAATGAAAGGCTTTAGCCGCAAGGAAAGCATTGAGTACTATCGCAGCATCATGGAAAAAGCCTGGCAGCAGGTCTCTGCTGCCAACACTCCGGAAGTTAAGTCGGATGTCTATGAGCAGGTGATGGACTGGACATTACTGGATCAGCGCTGGGAAGGTCGCACCCGCGATGTCTTCGAGACGGCTGGCCCCGTGCGCGTGCCGACCTGGTGGTGGCGCTACGACCCGGTTATTCGCTCCTCAGGTGGTGGGTTTGCCAAACCCAGCGCGCCAGCCGGTGTTCCCGCTGCTGGTCAGGGTGGGGTAACCCTTCCCAAGTTGCCTGGCTCCGATTTTGCTGCATCGATGGCAAAAGGTGTCCAAGACTTCTCCAGCAGTGTGGTCGGCAATCTGACCTCGTTTACTGAAGGGATTACTAATAAAACTAATCCGGTACCCAAGACCAGTTCTTACTCTGGCAGGCGATCAGGCGGTGGTGGTTGTGCCTGTGCTTGTGCTTGCGCTGGTTGTGCATGCGCGTGCGCGGGCGGTGGACGCTAACCCGCGGAGACCCAAGCATGGCAATCACTAACACCAGGTGGATGGAAAAGATTTTTTCTGTGTTGGGTAAAAATAATCCTTCCTTCCCGCCTGCACCTGGTCTTTATACCTATCACCACGTTGAAGAAGGTGGTAAAGCCCGCCTTCACTTGCGCATCGAAGCTGATCAAAGCGGCACATTGCTGATTAACGCCAGCCGGATTTACCATTTCAATCCCACGGCAGCCAGCATGGCGTATCTGGCGCTCAACAAGATCTCAGCTGAGCGCGCTACAAGCTTGATTACCCGTGCCTTCCGCGTGTCCAACACTCAGGCAGCCGAAGATTACTCCACCATTGCCCATCAGGTTGAAATGCTGATCTCCCCTCAGGCTGGCTGTCCGGTGTGCGAATTAGAACTCGAAACCATTCCGCCTTTCTCACGCCAACCCACCCGCCCCTACCGAATGGACCTTGCGCTGACCTACCGTTGTAATAATGCTTGTTCGCATTGTTACAACGCCCGTTCTCGCTCTTTCCCCGAGTTGGATACCCATCATTGGATGACGGTGTTAGACAAACTATGGGAAATCGGTATTCCACACGTTGTCTTTACTGGAGGCGAACCGACTTTGCGCAAAGACCTGCCCGAGTTGATTGCACATGCCGAAAAGAACGGGCAGATCACCGGTATAAACACCAACGGAACCCGCCTGAAAGACCCGCAATATGTACAAAGTCTGGTAGATGCCGGGCTGGATCATGTCCAAATTACTCTCGAGTCTCACCAGCCCGAAATTCATGACCAAATGGTCGTTCACCCCGGCGCCTGGCAAATGACCATTGCGGGCATTCAAAATGTCCTGGCAACACGCCTGTACGTTATGACCAACACTACCCTGTTGAAAAATAATGCCCCACTATTAAAAGATACTTTGGATTTTCTTGCCAGGCTTGGCGTTCCCACCATCGGCTTGAATGCACTGATTTACTCCGGGCACGGTTTGAATGTCAATAGCGGAATCCCCGAAAAAGATTTGCCAGCTCTTCTCGATATCGCCCGTGAAAAAACCTCACGCTCCGGTCAGCGCTTGATCTGGTACACTCCTACGGAATATTGCAATTTCGATCCTGTCCAGATGGACCTGGGCGTCAAGGGCTGCACTGCCGCTTTGTACAATATGTGCATCGAACCGGATGGCAGCGTTCTACCCTGTCAATCCTATTATGTCTCGCTGGGCAACATTCTCGACCAACCCTGGGATGCCATCTGGAACCACGATCTGGCAGTTACGCTGCGCGAACGACGCAACCTGCCAGAAAAATGCCACGATTGTGCCTTGGTCAGCGAATGTGGCGGTGGTTGTCCGCTGGCACGGCAGGCATTGGGCTCAGGTTCAACAGCCATCACTTCAAACCAAATGGGAGGTTTGCATGTTTGATCGAATCCGCTCGATGGTTGACCGTTATTTCAAACCTTCTCAGCCGCTGCCTGCCGGCGTTTATGCCTACACGGCTCCTGCAGATGCGCCCTTTCCGTACCGCTTGCACCTGCGCATCGAAAAAAGCGGAGAGGGTATTCTGATTCTCAACGCTTCCACGATAATGCATCTTAACCAGACTGCTGCCGAGTATGCTTATCATCTGGTTCAAGAACATTCAATCGAAGAAACTGCTGCTGCACTCGCCTGGCGTTACCGGGTCAGCCAGGAACAAGCCGCCGCAGATTTCAAAGCCTTCACCGACCGCCTGACAGCCTTGATCGACACACCGGACCTCGACCCAACCACCTATTTGGACTTTGAACGAGTTGACGTCCACGCTGTTGATCTTCATGCTCCATTGCGCATGGATTGCGCCTTGACATACGCAATTCCAGATGAGCAGAAAAACCGGGCAGCCCCGTTGGAGCGGGTTAAGCGTGAATTGAGCACCAAGGAATGGCAATCCATCCTGACAAAAGCCTGGCAGGCCGGAATTCCACACGTCATCTTCACCGGCGGTGAACCAACGCTGCGCCCCGACTTGAACGAATTAATCACCTACGCCGAAGACCTTGGTATGGTCACTGGTGTACTCAGTAACGGTCATCGTTTTGCCGAGCCCAAATTCCTGGCGGAGATTCTTCAGGCTGGGCTTGACCACCTGATGATCGTTCTGGACGAAAACGAAGACCTGTCTTGGGAAGCGATACGAGACACCATTGCTGCCGATCTTTATGTCACAGTCCACCTAAGCATCCAGGAAAAGAACAAGCAGAATATATCCGGTCTGCTCAATCGACTGGCAGAACACAAGGTGAAAGCCATCAGCTTAAGCGCTGAATCGCCCGCGCTGCTTCCATTGCTCAATGAAATTCGCGAGCAGGCTGCTGCACTGGAAATGACCCTGATCTGGGACCTACCTGTACCTTACTCAAACTTAAACCCGGTTGCAGCCGAATTACAAACAGAAGGCAAGTATTTCGATGGCGCCGGCAACGCCTGGATCTACGTTGAGCCAGATGGAGATGTGCTTGCCGCGCAGGGACACCCCCGGGTACTGGGCAATTTCCTCATGGATGACTGGAGTATGATCTGGGCAGCCGCAAAAACCCAAGCTGGTTAATACATGATTGATTGGCACAACCGATTTGTCCAACAGGCACGCTGGACTGCAGAGATTCGCGCCTACCTGATTCAGAGGATTAACCTCCAGCCCGCCCAGCGCATTTTGGAGGTTGGTTGTGGCAGCGGTGCTGTTCTTGCTACCCTCCCCACCCATAGTAGGCAGTATGGGCTGGATGTGGATTTCGATTTTCTTGCCATCGCCCGCCGCGAAGCGCCCAACGCTGCCTTGACTTGCGGTAATGCCTATTATTTGCCTTTTGCTAACGCCAGCTTCGATCACTGCATTTGCCATTTCTTCCTGATGTGGGTGCGAGCCGAAGACTCCTTAGCAGAGATGATACGCGTAACTCGACCCGGCGGCACGATCATCGCCCTGGCAGAACCGGACTATGGTGGACGTATCGATTTCCCGGAGGAACTTGCCCAACTCGGTCGTTTGCAGGCAGATGCGCTTGCCGCCAACCACGCAGATCCCAATGCTGGTCGTAAACTGCGGCACTGGTTCAACCGGGCTGGCTTGACACGCGTGGAATGCGGCGTATTGGGTGGGCAGTGGCGCGCTGCCCCATCCCCGCAGGATTTGGATATGGAATGGTCGGTTATCCGCGCCGACCTGGCAGAGCAGATAGAACCCGCGGAACTCATTCGGTGGGAACACATCGACCGCCAAGCCTGGAAAGCCGGAAGCCGGATTCTCTACGTGCCCACTTTCTATGCGCTTGGCTTTGTCGCTTGAAACATTTACGGCATATTTATTGCATTACCCCTGCAGAGGCGGATATATTCATTTCAGGGCATTATTTGAACTGTTAAATCGGTCTCAAAGAATCTCAATGAAACTTTAGACGGTTACTTATCAGATTATTAGAAAGGCACAATTCGATGAGCTTAATACGCTGGGAGGAACGTTATTCTGTCCGTGTACCTCACCTGGATCAGCAGCACCGCCATCTGGTGGATTTGATTAATCAACTTTACGACGCAATGCGAGTAGGTAAAGGTCAAACCGAAATGGCAGGCATTCTCGACCAGTTGGTCGAATATACCCGCAAACATTTTTCCAGCGAAGAAGCCTTCATGCGCAGGCAGGGTTTTCCCGGCTACCTGGAACATAAAGCCTCTCACCAACAAATGACTCAGCAAGTGCTGGATTTCCAATCCCAACACAAGAATGGTGAAATTGGTCTCAGCATTCCGGTCATTCACTTTTTGCGAGACTGGTTGGTCAACCACATCCTCATCGAGGACATGGAATATTCAACCTATTCCCAGAAAAATCTTACGCCACCTTCCGGCAAAAAGGTTGCAGATTTCCCCAAATAGGGCTATAATATCGCTCGTCATTCGGGGCGTGGCGCAGTCCGGCTAGCGCGCTTGCATGGGGTGCAAGAGGTCGGAGGTTCAAATCCTCTCGCCCCGACCTAAGGCGGCTTACATACTCAGATTTGCAGGTTAAAGAGGTCTATGGTTGGATAACCGGAGGAAAGATGCCAACCAAAGACCTTTTGCTTAGTCAGGCAGTTGATGGCTTTTTGATGGCACGCCGCGCCGATGGCTACAGCCCGCAAACCCTTGAACAATATAAGTGGGCTCTGGATATGCTTGTCCAGTTTGTGGATAAACCGTTACGTCAGGTTACTGTAGAAAACCTGCGTGCTTTTATGGCGTCTGTCCAAAACAATCCACGACTTTCCTCTTCTTCCATTTTCCATGTCTGGAAATCTATCCGCGCTTTCTACAAATGGGCATCTACAGAAGGACTATCGGCGCGTCCGGATAAGCAATTGACCAAACCCCGCTTTGCTTACCGCGAAATTCAGCCATTGAGCGAAGCTGAAATCAAAGCCTTGCTCAAAGCAATTGACCGTACTGCGCCATCCCAGGGAAAGCGTCAATCATTTACTATGCCGCGATCTACAGCGCACCGGGATCGCGCTATCATTATGCTCTTGCTGGATACAGGCATCCGTGCCTCTGAATTGTGTCGACTGACCATCAAAGATATCGACATGCAGAATTCCACAATTACCGTGCACCCATTTATGTCTGGAATCAAATCCCGCCCCCGCATTATTCCCATCGGCAATGTCGCCAAAAAAGCCCTCTGGCGGCATCTAACCGCCCGTGATACTGAGTACAAGGGCAATGAACTGTTTTTCAGCCGTGATGGTCATCCACTTAACCGCGATTCTTTGCGTCACCTGCTAGTCCGTCTTGGCGAGCGCGCCGGCGTGCCGAATGTTCATCCCCACCGGTTTCGTCACACCTTTGCCATACAATACTTGCGCAACGGAGGTGATATTTTTACCCTTCAGCGCATCCTCGGCCACACAACACTGAGTATGGTACAGCATTATCTGGCTCTTGCTGATGCGGATACTCAGTCTGCCCACCGTCGCGCTAGTCCGGTGGACAACTGGCGGCTCTAAATTAACTTTCCTCAAAAAGAAATTCTAGTAACAGCAAGTCACGCACTGACATTTCTGTATCACCAAGTTCTTCGATTGAGATTTTAGATACAGAAAGATCTATTTCTACGTCTAAAAGATCATTCATTTCTTTCAGGAATTCGTCCATCTTGTCTGGCGGTATTTGCAGACGGCCATCGTCGTCTGGTTGAGCAAACCGTTGTATGAGAGCTTTCCGCTCGTTTTCGAACGTTTCTAATTCGCTCAATATGGGACGCAGAGATCGTTGAATCTTGAACGAAGTCTTCGAAGGCAACCGAAGATCCAGCAATTTTTGTATTGCTTCTGTCGCTTCCACCAAGATGCGTAGCTTCATTTTGTTCTCCCATTCATACGAGTTATGCAATCCTTGTCCAAGATAACACCGGCGTATAAGTACCGGTCAAAACGTTCAGCGCCCCGCCGCTGTCCTGAAATGCTCCCAACTCGATATAGTCACCAGCAGTGAGTTTCCGAAGTACGCTGAATGTCAAATGTACTGGATTAGTGCTGATTGCCGGATGAGACTGCAAAGCAATCTCAGTTGACCCGTTGAGATAGACGCGCCCAATGCGCCGTCCCGTGGAATTGCCGGCAAAACTCAAATGCCCAGTAATCAGGTATAGTCCATCTGCTCGGCAGGTTAATCGAGTAGGCGACCCACTTGACCATTGGGCAGATACACCAGATGGACGGTCATCCCAAGTGGCAGATGAGAATGAAATTGCTGTCCATGCTCCAGATGAAATAGATTGGTCGGTTGAGCGAATCACTCGACATGAAATCGCGGTTGAACCAGTAATAAAGCCGCCATATAAAGTAACATTTCCCCCTACTCTTAATTCATTGCTAAACATACCAGTTGTGCTTACGTTGTATCCAACAGCCAATCCTGTGCCGATTGCCGACCTAAGCGAGGTTGCGTCCATCTCAAATTTTGTACTTCCATCTAAATCTACTCTAAACAACGATGAATATCCATCATTAAACATATAAATACTGCCGAACTCTGTAGCAAAGTTACTAGACATCCATCGTATCCTATTAAATTCTAGACTTCCGTAGATAATTTTGATGCCCGTCGAATCAATCGAAACATTTCCGCCGCCAGCATATAATCTTCCATCAACCGCATCAATCTTGACTTGATATGTCCCATTAGAAAGTGAATACAGCCCTGTCCGATCAATCCAAATTCCTGTTCCGGAAGTTGCCGATGTTGGCGGTGTGCTGCCGATTGTAATCGCGCTGGATGTTCCCGGCATGCGCAGTTGACCGGTCAGGTTAGCATTGCCGCTTTCGAAGCGCATCACATCCGTAGCATGGATACGGAAACGCATCACCCCGTCCTGGTCGATTGTGATATTAGGTTTACCACTGGCATACTCGCCGATCGCCATCCCCCACTTTTGTGATGTGTACCCCCAATTTCCATTGAGGTCGCCAATGCGGATGATCTCGGTCTGTGCATTATAAGTTGCTCCTTGGCGGATCATCTGCAAGCGTGGGGTGTCGAACGCGTTTAGCTCGATCCGTCCCTGCCCCGCTTGACCCAGCACTGCGAACGGCGTCCCCGCTGCCCAGGTATCCGCACCGCTGCCGTCCAGGTTGCGCGTCACGTTATAGGTCGTGCCGCTCACCAGGCTGCCGACCTGCATGTACTCGACCTTGCCCGCTGCGCGAAAAAGCACAAAATCCCCGACCGTCATTGTTTTGCCAAAATTGACCTGCGTATTTTCCGGCGCAACATCAGCATCAATTGCACCCTCATCTTTTGTGATCAGCAGCCAACCACCCAATAACGCGACTGTGTTTTGGGCGAACAAAATTGTGTCCAATTCGCTTAGCCAGCCTTTGCGCCACAACAGCGTCGAGGATCCCAGATCATACGTGTCGGTAAGCTCGGGCTGCAGATGACGAGTCTTAGTTATCCCCCGAAAAGTGTGATCGTTTGTCCATGTGAAAGATGCGGCTGTGTCAACTCTTAGTCCATTGCCATCAACAGATAAGCCGGACCAGGCAGAGTTAAGCAAGATGCTCAGTGTTCTGTCCTGCGTCAGCAGCCCGCCGCCGGTCAGCCCACTACCAGCTATGATGGACTTGTTTAGCCGTGCCGCTTCATAGGCTGGCCGCGTGCCGCTACCATCAGCATGCGCATACTGAGTATGGTCGTCGTCCAACAAACCTTCCAAGGCCAGCCCGTGGTCTAATTTGCCGCCCTGCGGGTTAGACTGGTGGCTGTGGATGCCAACCGAGCCGTGCGCGGTGGCGGCGTCCAGCCCGGCGTGGGTGTCATAAGCCGACTTAAATACCGACACATCCACGCCATCTATAGTTATCCCGTTAGCCACACTCAGATTTCCAACTAGTGTACGCGATCCATCAGTTTTTAGGAATTGTGGCGCCTGCGCGTCTGCCAGGCTGCCGGTGTGATGTGGAGAATTCAGATCGTGCGGCGTGGGAGCAAATGGACCCGAGCCGCCGCCTGTTATGTTAATCAACTCAAGAATACGCGGTTTGAGTTTTGCAAATAACTCGCCAATCTTTAAGTTATCCATCACTCAACCTTGTCCCAATGCTCAGCGGATTTTTTTGCAATCGTGCAGTTGGCAAATATCGGCGTCTTGCAATGTCATACTCGGCTTCTTCAATAAACAACATGGTCGGATCGGCAATCAAACCTAGATCAACCGAACCAGGGATAACATCCTTAAGTCGTGCCCAAACCCCAACCGGACAAACGCTTGCATAATACGGATCGCCCCAAATGTTCTGTACAGTTCCGTCCGATAGTAAATACATTTCCGGTCTGTACGGATCACTATCGGGTTCTGGGTAAACGAGCAGTTTTCTATTACGTGTTACTTGTGCCAGTAGCCGCTTGTTGCCGCTGCCGGCATCTAACAAATTAAGCAGATTATGCAACGCAGTTGTGTCACCGTTTCGATTTGGATCCGATGACGGTGTGCTAATCGTCCCACGCCAATCAACTCCGGTCAGGAACTGTCCTGCTGAATTTACAATATTTTCAATCTGTGTTTTGTTACTCAAATTACCAGAGTAGACGTATGAATAATATTTCCAGTCGAGTGTTGTTATCCAACCTTCACAATTAATTGTCGCCGATATTTTGTTATTTTCCGCTATATCAATTTTCGGCGTTGGATACTTTGACATTATGAGCAGATTGTCGCGATACGATAATGCCGTTTGTTCATTTGCTTCGGAAAGCGTTACAACTAATTCCTTAACTCCATATGTTGCGACAGATGCGTTATCGTAAGCAAATGCTGTCATCGCTTTGGCGTTGTTTGCAGTGTACATGACAGCTACACTGTTGTACATCGTATCTAAACTGACTCCAACTTTCAGCTTGCCAACATTAATTTCTACCTCAGAGATATATCCCCACCAAACGCAAGTTTCGCGCTCATCATAAATCTCGACCGGACAGCGGAGATATTCTAACAGTTCCCAGATTGCTCTTTCCTCAGTGGCATCAACCTGCACCACTGCTGCTCTCGGTCCGCCAAGTGCTGCGAACGAATATCGCTCAGGCATAAATTTAACTGGCGGCAATGTCAGAGGATTTTGAAAACTGCGATCCATAATCCGAATGCTAAAACCGCTCAAAGACCACTTCTCCTCGGCCGGTAGTATGCTTTGACAGACAACATTCTTGTGATGTTTGCATCGCCTGTACTGCCTTGCTGTAAAAAGTAAATGCGTTGAGTTTTTCCCGGAATCAACCGCAGCGGCTTGCCAATTGCCGTATAATGGCCAGTTCTCCCGCCCCCGGACCAGCCGTCGGTATAAATCTGCTCATTAATGCCGTCATCTACTATCCGCACTCCATATGCTGCTCCATATCCGCGGGGAATCAGCACACGGTATCCGTCAACTGGCGAAATTTGTATAAAGTCAATCTGCATATTGGCCGTTCCGCTCTTCTGGCCAAAGAGCACCAAATCAACCGGTGCAAGATCGCCGCTGGAAAGCAACCAAGGCGGAATCTGTATTTCCCCAATTTCCTGTATCAGCACATTACTCAGTAAAACTTCCTGAGATGATGCAACTGTTGTGAGAATCGTTCCAACGGGAAACATAATTCTCGCTTGCAGTCGAATACCTTGATGTGTAGATGATGCAAATACAGCCAGTATTTTGAACCAGCGTTTGTTCGCGGCATTGAGGTAGGCGGTGTTCAGCTCCCATCTTACAAGTGGCGTTTGATTTTCGATCGTCAAACTGAAATTCTTTATGTTCCCGCCGCTATAACCAGATACTGCCTGATTTGTAATACCACTCTGTAACGCAATTGCGGATTCTCCCTCCAGAACATGCTGAAATGTGGAAGGATTTGAGTACACATTAAGAGAAATCCATATTTCTGATAATCTTGCACTGGAATTGAACTGATTCGTCATTTCCAGTCTGACTGGTGCTGGAAGGTCACCGGAAATTGCAGAGCCCGAAATCTCAACGTAGTTGTTTTGTCGGTTTGGTGGTGTCCCAACTCCATCATTTGCGTTAAACACATTCAGCCCGCTGGTGTTATTTGTGCCATTCCCATTTGATAGCGGTATCTGCTGTTCAGGTCCTTCCCAATACGGATCTCGCTCCAAAGTGATAATCGCCTTAATCGTGTTACTGCGGTAGTAAGAGTGAACCTTTTCGTCGTAGGACACAACACCATCATAGATGCGCGAGCGCCAGGCTGTACCATCAGGTGCATAGTGAATCCATACACCGTTGGGTCCGGTGCTGCGTCTGGCATACTCCAGCATGCGATTCAATGCTCGCAGACGATCAATTGAAGAAGTGCCTCTGAGCAACACTTCGAAGGAATCCGTAACATGCTGCTCGACATCGGACGATACTCTCGGAAAGTATCCATCCAGAGGGAAAGCCACTGAGTCATTCAAATCCACAACGTTATTCGCATCATCCACCAACTGCAAGGTGATCATCTCCAGCGCGCTCCTTCAATTCTGCTTGCGATTCTTCTGGCAAGTAATTCGAGGTCGATTTCATTGTTAACATCAGCATTAACGACAACCTTAATCTCGGTATTCTCGATTCTTCTGGCTGCCGGCATAGATGCTACATTGAGAGATCCAGCACTGGCATACTCCATAGCCAGGTTAAGACGCGGTTGCATTGCCTCAATTCCTCGTATCCAGCCTTCCATGATATTCCGACCAACTTCCCTCTCGAAAACCCTGGAAGGCGACTTGATTTTGAGAAATCCCTTCACAGTATCAACTGCATTGCTCGCAACTTCCAAAAGTGCATCTTTGACTGCTCCAGCCGCTTTCGAGATTCCTTTAGCAATGCCGTCAATAATATTTCTTCCCACTTCACCCCAATCAGTTTTTGTAAAGAAATTTTTTATTTTCTCTATGAGATCTGCAAAAGTTTCCTTCAAGAACTCAAAAGCACGAGATGCGGTGTCTTTTATGAGTCGCCAAAATTCATCCCATGCATCACGCAAGTAACTTCCGAAAGCATACCAATCACCTTGAAAAGCAGCTTTGAACGCAGACCAAACAGCACTGACAATTGGCCAGACTGCATTTACAACACCAGTAATTGCAGACCAGATACTGGTCCAGATATTTTGCAGTGTAGTTAGGGCAACCGGAATGTGTTGCGAAAGCCACAATGAAACGGTGTTAAAAGCAGTTCGCAACCACTCCAGCACCGGAGCTGTCTTTTCGCGGATGCCGCCCCAGTTGTTAGCCCATGCTGCTCCAAGCAGGCCAGCCAGAGCAATAATCAGTGTAATCGGATTTGCAAGCGCGCTCACAAGCCCAGTGATAGTGCCAATGATCGCCAACGCACCAAAAGCCACCGCGATGCCCATCAGCGCGCCGCGTACAGTCTCGGAATTCTCGGTGATCCAGGCAAGACCTTGCTGGATCAGTGGACTTAACGAATTCCAAATTTCTCGTAACCTGGGGCTGATTCCACCGAGTGCCTCACTAAACTCAATACTAAACGCGCCTGCATCAGTAAAAGCCATAACAACATTGACAACCTTAGCGGCCAAATCACCAATCAGATTTCCCACCTCGCGCAGTCGCGCCAGCCCCTCTTCTTGCATCCAGTCCAGGAAAGCGGCGGCGAGTGGTCTGACTGCCTCTACAATTCCAGCAAACAATTCGCGCAGTCCCATCTTCTTCAGTTCATCGAATGTGCTCAGTAATCCGCTGACTGTCTGAGACTGCTCTTTTGCCGCACCGCCGAAATCATTTTCAAGAGTGGATACAACTGCCTCGATAGCCGTATTGGCGTCAATCATACCCTTCTCAAGCATCTTAGCAAGCGCTGCCCCATCCACTCCCAACGCTTTTTGCAGCGCGCTTCGAACATCAATGCCGGCATTGACCAGTTGCAGCATCTCCTGTCCCGCCAGTTTTCCTTTGGCGCGGATCTGGCCAAGCGCCAGAGCGACCTGGTTCATTACCTCCGCCGACTGCCCAGAGCCAGCGGCATAGTCTATCGTAGCCTTAGTCAGACGCTGAGCCTCGTCCGCAGTGAAGCCATAAGCCATCGCCGTGCGAAGTGCTACCGTCACGCCACTAGCGTCAAACGGAGACTCCTTCGCCAACTGCTGCACCCAGTTCAACAAATCCCGGGTTTTCTCGCCAACCAGCTCCAGACTCTGGCCAGTATTGGCCAGATCGCGCTTCACTAGAGTGGCAAGAGTCGCCTCCATGCGCTCAAACTCGCCCACTGCCTGCACGCCGGCAGAAGCCAGTCCCCCTAATGCGCTGACGGCTTGCGTCATGAGTACACCGCTGAACACGCCCAGCGCCGTTGCCGCCGTTTGGCCAATCAAGCCCATCGCTCCACGGATGCCCTGCACGGCAGGATTCGTGTCTGCTCCAATGACAACTTGTAACTCAGCGGCTTTGATTGCCATGCTTCATCCTCGCGTTTTCAGCGTCAATCTCGGCAGACTCTGCTATAAGTGCAATATCTCTCCACCAAACCGGCATACTCAGTAATTCCCATGGCGGTACTCCCAAATAACGCGCTGCGCGGATTAACCCGTACCACTCAGGCGCATCACCCACTTCTCCGCCGGAAACCAGCCATCGCTTTAGTTCCCGGCGTTCGGCGGGTTTGGGCGCATATCCTCCGCGATTTTTCCAAACACTGCCAACATTAGCTGTAGCGGAAGTTTGGCAGTATGAGCCTCATCCAGAGGATACATCTTTCCATCGTCATCAACTAGTGACCATCGCACTACCAACTTGCTCAGTACCCTTGCAAGAGTAGTGGCTGGACGCTGCTCAGCGCTGGCAATCTCACTCTCAACCTCAGGCGTGTATGCCTGGACACGGTACTCAACTTCTAGCGGCTCACTTGCTCCCACATCAACCTGGACAGTCCGGGTTTGCCTGGTAATGTCACTTAGTTTTATCGCCATAGTATCTCACAGTGTCTGGACGTCAGCAATCACATCGACCTGGAATGCCTTGCCCCAGGTTGCGTCATGGATCATGGCCAGCGTGTACTCCACAAGGTACAAACCGTCCTCGTCAGAGAATTCTCCGACATCAGTGATTTGGCCCGGAAAATCAATCTGGAACGTGTACTTGTAGGGTGTTTGGATAGTGTCTCCCTCTGCCTTGACCCGGAACCACTTGATTGACCCAGCACGCATGGTGCTGATAAGACCCAGACCAACGGTATCGGTAGCAAGGCTCAGTTTTGCTTCGAGTTTTGGCTCACTCTCTATAAGTACTGGAGATTGTCCGATTGGCCACACCAGCACATTTTTGTCGGTCAACGACCAGGTCAGTGAGAAACCACGAGATACAGCCTGTGCAGAATCCAGCCCGGCCTGACTGTCTGCCATATAGAACTTGAGATGAGCCGGCAGTACCGGTCGAGGGGTCATGCTGGTTGGACTGGTGGTCATAGTAATGCCAGTTTCTAACGGCTGCCCAATAGCCGAACCTGAAATGTTGACCTCATTTCGATTAAAAGTGAGCTCAAGACCAGATACCTTTACCCCAGCGGCTCGCCAGGCACTGTTTGCATCGCCCTGTTCCACAGTCATGGTTTTGCCGATATCCTCGGCAGAGGTGCTGCTGATAAATGTCCACTTATATGCCGTAGTAGAACCCTGCTGTACTGGAGTAGGTTGGCTAAGGAACGATGAGAGCAAGTACAGAATCTCGTTATAGGTCAATTTGCCCTCAATACTGGCCTCTGACCATTCCTTGTTTACCACAGCAAACGATGGATACTTGTTGCCGAGAGCGCGGAAAGTATCGCCCTCAACTTTTACAGCAGGAACAAGGCTTGTAGCCAATAATTTCCTGTTCGCCGCTACCGGCGTACCCGGCGTGGTCTCAATGCCAATTTGGACTGTCTGAAAAATAGATGCTTTTTCTCCCATGTTTCACACTCCTATTGTGTAAACAAACGAAATTCCAAAATCACCGCTCTATAGCCTTCCGGGTCACTCATGCGTAACTGGCGCTCAAATATACACCCGATTACACCTGTGCCGCTGGTTTTGTGTAATACCGCGCGTATGCGGTCGGCAATACTTTCGATACCAGAGTAATTGTTCTGATTCGTCCAAACCGCAATCTGCCACAACTCGTTATCCATGACACGGTCTTGTGACCAGGTCCCAACCTGTTGCGCCGCCACAAATGTTATGATGGCAAGTGGATACTGAGTACCCAGTGGGGCCATATCCACAAACACCCGACCGCCGAGCGCTGTGGATAATTGCACATCGGTAGTCAACTGAGTATAAAGCCAGCGGTCAGCGTTCAGGATTGTCATCGCAGCCGTTCCTCCAGCCGTTTGCAAGCCTCGATAAATGCCGACGCAACTTTTTCTGCCGCTGGACGCATGTAAGGCTTATAAAACTCTACAAATGCCGCATACTCAGTGTGAGGGGCAATGATAGCCTTGGTTTGCGAGGGAAACTCGCTCGAGATTGAGTTCTTAAGTTTGCCGGTGATCACCGGTACAACAGCCTTAGCATTCGCCTCAATGTCAAAAGCTGCTTTACGCACAATTGCGCCGACCTCCTCAGGCAACTTTGCTGCGATGCGCGGAAGGTTGTTGTACTCAATCACGATCCTACGCATCCATCACCTCTTGCATGAAGACATGGTCATCATAGACAATCGCCGACCAACCCGCTGAGTGTTTAGCCCAAACGCGGCGAGCATTCTCTACCTTAATTGCCTCAATAACTACCTGTGATTCCTGACGCAATTCGCCGATGCGCGCAAATGATATTGCCGCCCCTTGCCGAATATTGAGCATTGGTACAACGACCTGTAACCTGATCGCTTGCAATGGTTGTGTGACGACAACACCGGTTTTATAACGTTCGTACAGTTGCTCGGCGGTACCGTTAAACCAATTCAAATCGATTTGTGCACTGGATACACCATATCGTGCTCCATCCCCCCGATCGGTATATTGCCAAAACAGCCAGTCGCTAAACGGTTTTGGCACAACGGGTTTTGCCACCTTGTAATTAGCAATCCAGAGAGGATATTTTGTCCACCCCTCCCAGGTGTCACCATAATCGCGCCAATATCCCGGCGATGTGTAGATCATACTTACTCTGCTGGTCAAATCTTCTATGGTTTGTACAAAAATATTGAGTGCGGATACGGCGGCCAAACGGCCTGGTGCATTCTTCCGCTCCTCAAAATCAATGACAGGCTCAATGTCGGGGGGATAGTCTGTTACCAGTTTTGCAAAGTAGCGTGCCTGCTGTACAGCCGGAACACTCCAGTCCAAATAGTGATACATGCCTATCAATAATCCAACCTGTCTGGCAGCATGATAGTTTTTGACAAATTTATTGTCGGTCCAGGTTGCCTGAGATGCTTTGAGAATGACAAATCGAGCACCAGCGTCATGCATCCTATTGAAATCAACATTACCTTGCCAGTGGCTTATATCACATCCCAACGCCCTATCCATCACATCAATCCTTGTCCAAAATCATGCTCATTGCACCACTCCCAGTATCTGCGTCACCAGCCAGATTAGTACCGTGCTACCCAATATTCCGCCTAGCCAGGCCATCAGCCGGTTGGACTGGTCGAGCTTGGCAACAACCTGCGTCAGACCGTCTAACCGTCGGTCATGCTCCTCGATCTTTCGCCATGCGGCGTCAATTTTGTTATCCATGAGTGGATGTGAGCCGGCTTCATAGTTTTCCAGTTTGCGTACACGTGCCTCAATGTCTTTCAGCATGAGCTTGATTTCCGCAACGTCAGCAGCAACTTGATCCAGACGTGTAGACAGATTAGATATTTGACGTTGCAAACTTGTGTTGCTAACACGCTCTTCCGCCGCACTCACGGTTATCCTCTCACCGCACTCCGCGCTGCATCATAAATGCCGCTAGCAACCAAACCAA
>DAOUMN010000053.1:0-2847 GCA_034411135.1 Bellilinea sp. | reverse complement strand
GTGCCTTGATGGGCGCGCGAGGCAATTCTGGCGTTATCCTTTCTCAGTTATGGCGTGGTTTTGCGCGAGCGCTGGATAATTACGAAACATTGGATAATGACAAGATCATCAAAGCGTTGGTTGAAGCCAGGAATACCGCCTACAAGGGTGTTGTCCGTCCTGTGGAAGGCACCATTCTGACAGTCGCCAACGATATCGCCGTATCCGTCGAAACCTTTCGTGGGCAGCCGCTTTCGATTGAATGGCTGGAAAAAATTGTTCAAGATGCCGACGCCTCCGTCCAAAAAACACCGGATTTACTACCTATTCTGAAGCAAGCGGGGGTGGTCGATTCGGGCGGTAAGGGCTTGTTCATCATCCTTGAAGGCATGCTTCGCCACCTCAAGGGACTTTCTCTGGATACGCCAACCTCATCCGTTCAACCGATCACCGCTATGAACCTGGAGGAAACCATGGAAGAAATCGAACCAGGGCAGGATTACGAAGTGGTGGTTGATTTTCGCCCGAACAATCCGCTTGACCTAGACCGGTTTTATAACGATCTTTCCCAAATGGGCACGTCTATCCAGGTTGGCGAGGGCGATGGCATGTACCGTATGCACATTCATGTACCCACTGAAAAACGCTACGAACCAATCGAATACACCATGAGCCTTGGGACGATCACCAAAGTTGCCATCGAAAATCTCCTCGCCCAAATGGAAGAAAAGAAGAACAGCCCTCAGCTGGTAAAATTCCCGCCCGTTGAGCCGGGAAACATTGCAGTCGTTGCAGTATCACCCGGAGCAGGGCTAACCCGCATATTCGCCAGTCTGGGAGTCAATGCCGTGGTGGAAGGCGGACAAACCATGAATCCCAGCACAGAAGAAATCATCAAATCTTTTGAAAATATGCCCACCGATCAGGTAGTCATCCTACCCAACAATAAAAACATCATACTGGCAGCCCAGAACGCCACCAGCCTGACCGTCAAGAAAGTGCGTGTGATCCCAACAAAAACCATTCCTCAGGGACTAAGCGCTTTGTTACGCTATGATCCAGCCGGCGACCTGGATGAAGTCGCCGTTGAGATGGAACAAGCTATAACCGAGGTTGAAAGCGGTGAAATTACCACTGCAACACGCTCGGTGGAAATTAATGGGGTAAAAGTAAAAGAAGGTCAAGTTATTGCCTTGCTAAACGGGCAACTGGTTGCCTCAGCTGGTCAGATTGATGAGGCCTGCTTCCAATTGCTGCAGGACGCCAACATTGAAGAGCGCGAACGTATTACCCTTTTTTACGGTCAAAACATCACCCTGGAAGAAGTCAATCAACTCGCTGAACAGATTCAAGAAAAGTACCCCAATCATGAAATCGAAATTCACGAAGGCGGACAACCACATTACCAGCTGATAATTTCGATCGAATAGATTTCCATGCGTAAAATTTGTGTCCTGGTTGACAATACAGCTCAATTTCCACATCACTCCTTTCCGGGGCAAAACTTGATTCGCATCATCCCGCACGATATTGAGTTGCGGAGAGTTCTATACCCGGAAGGCAACAACCTCAAAGTTTTCCAATTACCAAACTCGGCATGGGGAAACTTAAATCCACGTCTAATTCCGCCATCTGCAGAAAAATTCAACCAACTTTTCCTGAATGTCGGTTCGGAATTTGACGAACTGATCGTCCTGACCCACTCGGCACATCTCAGCACAACGTATGCCAATGCCTGCCTGGCATCCACAGCGCTTCACGGCCGCCTGCCGGTGATCGTTGTGGACACCAATACGTTTTCCGCCGGGTTGGGCATTCTCGCCCAACTGGCAGCCGAAGCCATTCACAACGGCGCCAATCTGGTCGAAGTGGAGCACTTGGTGCGCCGTCAGTCCGCCCACATCTACACGGTAATCTGTTCGCCGGGACTATCCTACCTGTATCATAGCGGGATTGTCGATCAGGCACAGGCTATTGTCGGTGAGATGTTGAACATGATGCCGCTTTTCTCGATCGAGGACGAACGTCTCACTCCGGTCGAGAAGGTGCGCAATGTGCGCAATACGGTTGAGCTATTCATCGAATTTGTCGAAGAGTTTGACAAACTACGCCACATTGCCTTAATACAATGCGCCCCTCCGTTATTGCCCGAAACCCGTAGTATCCGCCAGGCATTTCTGGAACGCTACCCGCAAACCACCTACAGCGAACACAATATTAATTTGCCCTCTGCTATCCTTTTTGGACCACGTGTTGTTGGGTTAGTTGCAATCGAAAACCCATCCGAATAACCTAACTCTATGATCTGCCGAATTTCACTGCTGACCATCAAACCGGAGTGAAATAGATTAGGGTACAATTTAACCATGCAATCATCTCTTGAAAAGTTACAAAAGTTTTTACGGTTGGAGATTGATCGAGGTTATGATAACCGCGCCGTGGTTGGCGGGCTGGACAAGATTGTCCCTGCCTGGCAACAAGAAGCCTTAATGGACGGGGTCGACTCGCCACTTGTTGACACTATATGCCGGCAATTGTCTGCTTACCCTCAACAAAGCATAGAAGAACGCCAACAAAACATTCAATCCTTGTTGGAACTAACCAAAAACCCGTTGTTTTCGATTGACGAGGCAACTTCGTCGACATCAGAATTTCGACCATCACTCCCACTGCCCGAAAAGCAGGTTTGGTCATCCCCCAATAATCTGGACGCTGCTAACAATCCCTCAAGAAGCACAAATCCGCTTCGACCGCACTCTGCGCATACAGTCAAAAACCATGCAGGCAATCAAACTCACGCCGGCCTAAACGCCAGTCTGGATGTATTACCGGGTATTGGACCAAAAAACGCACAAAATCTCCAAAAAT
>DAOUMN010000052.1:0-31484 GCA_034411135.1 Bellilinea sp. | reverse complement strand
CCTCAACTGGTTTTTCCGGCGGCGGAGCAACAGCCCACGACGTTGCTCTGATGCGGCGGGTGGTCGGTCCAGAGATGGGTGTCAAGGCTTCTGGCGGGGGGCGCACCTACGAGGACGCCGAAGCAATGGTCAAGGCGGGCGCGACCCGCATCGGCGCCAGCGCAGGGGGCAAGATCATTGCCGGACCAAGCCAAAGCGATACCACCGCCAAACCTGCCGAACCCGCCACACAGAAAGGCTATTGATATGCTAATTGCCAAAGTTGTCGGCACTACCGTTGCCACCATAAAGGATGAAAAACTTGCCGGGCGTAAACTGCTGCTCGTCCGCCCAACCGATGAATTCGGCAAACCAACCGGTAAGCCGTATGTTGCCGTTGACACGGTGGATGCCGGAGTTGGCGACCTGGTACTAACCTGTGCCGGCTCGTCCGCCCGCCAGACGACCATTACCAAGGACACCCCGGTAGATGCCGTTATCATGGCGATTATCGATTCCCTGGAAGTGGAAGGACAACTCACTTTCGTCAAGTCTGCCGGTTAGCCGCCACATCCGGGCAGCCAACCGCAACGTTCCAAACCAAGCAACCTGTGAATGAAAGGATAATCAAATGGCTGGAGAAACTGGACTAATCGCACTGGGAATGATTGAGACCAAGGGGCTGGTCGGCGCTATCGAAGCTGCCGATGCCATGGTCAAGGCTGCCAACGTGGTTTTGATTGGCTCGGAATATATCGGCGGCGGGTATGTAACTGTCATGGTGCGCGGGGATGTCGGCGCGGTCAAAGCAGCCACCGATGCCGGTGCAGCGGCTGCCCAGCGGATAGGCGAACTGGTTTCGGTCCACGTCATTCCGCGTCCCCACAGCGACGTGGAAATGATCCTGCCTCAAAAGAGCAAAGGCGCGATCTGACCCTCACGCCGTTCTACCTTTACCGCAGGCAACTGCCCACCTGCACCGGGTGGCCACCCAACCCGCCAGAAAAACCGCGAGACCTAACTCATGAACGAAGCCTTTTCACTGCGCTGTTACTGTTTCATTGACCGCATGCAAGCCCAGTACGCTGCCTTTATCGGAACGATCACGCAGGGGGATCTGCCGGTGGAAGGCATGGCGGCGTTGTATGTCGAGATGGCACCCGGCAATGAAGTGTTCCGGGTAGTCGATATCGCCGTCAAAGCCACCGAAGCCCGCCCTGGCGCGCAGATTGTCGAGCGCGAATTCGGCATGTTCGAGGTTCACTCACCCAATCAGGCAGCCGTACTGGAAGCCGGGGACGTGGTGCTCAACCGGCTTGGGCTGCGCATCGAGGACCGCATCAAGCCGCAGGTGGTTTCCGAACAGGTTATTACCCGCGTGGATGCCTACCAGGCGCAGCTGATCAACCGTTTCCGCCGTGGCAGCATGCTGGTGCCTGGTGAAACCCTGTTGGTACTCGAATGCGCCCCGGCAGCCTATATCAACTATGCCTGCAATGAAGCCGAAAAGAAAGCCAGCATCAAGATCAACCATGTCTCGTCCGTTGGGCGCTTCGGACGCATGTGGTTGAGCGGAACCGAAGCGGAGATCTTGACCGCCCGTGATGCAGCGGTCAAAGCGCTGGAGGAGTTGGAAGGAAAACCAGGAGGCTGATATGGCAAAAAAATTTATCACCGAGCGCGACATTCAGCGGCTGGCTGAAAGCGGGGAAACCTCCTTGACCATCGATACCGAGACAGTCCTCACCAGCCAGGCATACGATCATGCCAAACAGCTGGGCTTCAACCTGATCTTTCCGGAAGGCAAAGCCTACCCTCCATCCCAGCCAGTACGCCCCTATCTCTCCAAAGTGCAAAAAATACTGCACAAAGAAACTGCTCCAGTTGAGGGTTCAACTGCTCCCCCTGCCGCCAACCCAGCTGCGGACGATTTACACGCACGCATCCGCGCCGCAGTGACCGCTCGTTTTGGCGACCAGATCGATCCGCAATTACTGGACACCATCATTCACAGGGTGCTGCTCAGCACCGGATTGAAATAACCCATGTTGCTGGGCATCGTCAAAGGCAATGCGGTCTGCACCATGAAATACCCCGGCACCCACGGGCTGAAGTTATTGGTCGTCCAACCGGTCAACAAACATCTCCAGCCGCTTGGCGGGCTGCAAGTGGCAGCCGATATCGTGCATGCCGGCGAGGGGGATTTGTGCGTCATGGTACGTGCCCGCGAAGCCTCGCTAGCGCTTCCGGATGTCAAGTTCGTTCCGATCGACCTGGCTCTTGTCGGCGTGGTGGATGAGCTCGAAGTCCGCCCAGACAGCAGTTTCGATCTGACCCTGCGCCGCGGCTGGAATCCATACACGTAGGAGACTGTCATGATTCTGGCAAAAGTGGTCGGCACAGTGGTCACCACCATCAGCCATGCGGATTATAAAAACCGCCGTCTGCTGGTTGTGCAGCCGCTTGGGCTGGAAGAGGAAGCCCCGGATGTGGATTTCATTGCCCTGGACAATACCCAGGCAGGCATTGGGGATACCGTACTGGTCAACCGGGAGGGCAGCGGTGCCCGCCTGGTGCTGGAAAACCCCAACGCCTGCGTGATCTCTGTTATTGTCGGCATCGTCGATTCGGTTTATCTCGAAGAGTAAAACCCTTCATCTCAGGCATATACTGCCGCCTCTGGAATCTTGCAAGTGCCCATCAGCCGCTGGTACACCAGCCCAGCATGGACGCTCTTCAGCATCGCAATGCCTGTTTCCTCCAGCCGACGCATCAGCACCGCATCAACGCGCATTGAGTGTTCGAACACGCGCAGCACTGCCCCAACATCATCATCGGCTGCCAGCCGGTTGATTGACAACGTGCTGCATTCTCTGCACTGGTGCACCAGCATCAGCTCGCCCTGCAGCGGCTGACCGTAGCGTTTACGCTGCTGCTTGATGGTCAGCCCGATCGGCTGCATCACAGCCTTGCACGCCGACAATCGGTCCCCTGCAGCGCGCCAATCCACGTGCCGCGAATACAGGCAGTACGGACAGTGATTGCGATTGATCACCCCAGAATACTCGGCATCCACGCTAACCAGATAGCCGCACTGCTTGCAGACAAAGTCTGCCTGCTTCGGATAACAGCGCGTCTTCATGGCTCGCTCCTCAAGCGCAGGTAACTACGGTAGCGGCGCGGATGGATCTCTCCCTCCATCACCGCTCGGCGTACCGCGCAGCCCGGTTCTTCGTCATGCGTGCAATTAAGCCCAAATTTGCACCTCCCCAGGCGGGCTCGCATTTCAGGAAAGCACTGCCCCAGTTCTTCCGGGTCAATATTCCACAATCCGAATTCGCGCATCCCAGGCGTGTCAATGATCGCCCCGCCAAAGGTGAGCGCGACCATTTCCAGGTGACTGGTGGTATGTCGTCCCTTGCCGTTGGTAGCACTGACGGCTGCTGTGCGCATACCCAGGTCGGGTTGCAGCCCGTTGAGCAGACTTGATTTGCCCACTCCCGATTTTCCGATCAGCACCGATACCCGCCCGCTCAGCACTGCCCGCAATTCATCCAGCCCGGTGTTACCAATGACACTGGTCAACACCACCGCGTAGCCGATCCGCTCGTATTCCGAGAGCATTTCCTCCGTTTCCGCCCGGCTTTCTTTGCTCAGTTCCGGCAGCAGATCCAGTTTGGTCATGCAGATCAGCGCCGGCAGCCCGCATGCCTCGGCGGTTACCAGGTATCGGTCGAGCAGATTCCAGCGCGGTGCCGGCTGATCGATGGCGAATACAGCCACCAGTTGGTCTACATTCGCTACGATCACTTGTTCATGCGCGTGACTGTCCGGCATGGGCATAGCACTGCGCCTGCTGTAACTGCTCCACCGCGGCAGGATTTCCTGGATTACGCCTTGTCCGCCCGGCAGAACCTTCAACCGCACCTGGTCGCCTACCACCACTGTACAGGGTGTGCTCTGGCGAGTGAAGCGGTCGGCTTTCTTGTTTTTTACCGCTAAATTCGTGGGCGTAAGCGTACAGGTCAATACCTGTGCCTCGGTTCGCACCTGGTAGACTGTGCTCGTCTTTTTGATCACCACGCCGATACTCGTTTCGTACTTCTTATTTTCTAACATGGTTGCACTTCCTCTTACAAAAAAAAACGCCAGCCCGGTTATTCCGTGGCTGGCGCAAATTTCCTTATTGCTTGAATTGCCTGAACATAAGGCAGATTCAATCCATCGCTGCGCTGCGTTAAGACACCTGACGCGCTTACCCAGACGCACGTGGAGTTGGAATAAAAAAGCCACGGGGATGAACGCACCCGTGGCTCCAGAGGTTAGTCTAATCGAATTTAATCAACCCTCCGATAAGGCAGGCGCGCCCATACGGCTATATGGCGAACAAGCACCGATGCATTATTCAACATAAAACGCGCGTTTCCTTTCGTAGGGTTAGTTTAACGAAATTTAATATATCACCCACCCCTAATGATGTCAAGGTTTAAAAATGGCATTTCCCTGATAAAAACAAGCCAATTCGTGCCCAGCATCCGGGTAAATGCGCACAGCACGCCCCTCCGGGAAGACACGGAAATGGGGTTGAAACGCCTCCAGCACCAGACCCGACTCCAGCTGCACGCGATAGACATTGAGCACGCCCTTGAAATTACGCGCCAGGATGCGCCCGTTAGCACGTCCCTCCGCGTCAAAGCCAATATCATCAGCACGCACTGCCAGCTCGACTGTTGAGCCTTCCGGTAATGGCAAGTGCTGTTCAACCAGCCCAATCTCGGTATGAATGCCCTGCGGCGTGACGATACCGGGTAGAAAGTTGGCGTTTCCCATGAACTCCGCCACGAAGCGGTTGGCGGGATGAGAAAAGATCGTCTCTGGATGGGCTACCTGCTGCAGCCGCCCACCATTCATCACCGCCAACCAATCGCCCATGAAAAGCGCCTCCTCCTGGTCGTGGGTGATGAAAACCGCCGTTAATTGAATGTGTTTGAGCAGGCGGCGCACATCTTCGCGCAGTTTCAGGCGCAGATCAGCATCCAGGCTGGAAAACGGTTCATCCAGCAGCAGCAATTGTGGCTGCGGCGCCAGAGCGCGCGCCAGCGCCACTCGCTGGCGTTCCCCGCCGGACAATTCGTGCGGGTAACGCGCCTGCGTATCCGCCAGATCTACCATAGCCAGGATTTCTGCCACCCGGGCAGCTTTGTTCGGGCGTGAAAAGTTTTTCAATCCAAATGCCACGTTTTCCCCGACGGTGAGATGGGGGAAGAGGGCATAATCCTGGAATACCACCCCAATGTTGCGTTTCTCAGGCGGAACAAACAACCCAGCCTGGTTGAGCGCCTGCCCGTTCATCACGACTACGCCTTCATCCGGGCGCTCAAATCCCGCAATCATGCGCAGGGTGGTAGTTTTACCGCACCCGCTGGGTCCAACCACCGCCAGGATCTCGCCCTGGTAGATTTCCAAATTCAGGTTGCGAACAGCGTATTGTCCATTGTAGGTTTTGCTGAGGTCATGACATTCGATGAACGCGGTTTTCATTCCGTTTGTTTGCTTCCTTGAAGGGTTTTGGATGTCTTCTGGAGTAAAGCGAGTGACATGGATGAAAGCAAAATCAATATCAGTGCGGGGGCTGCTGCACGGGCAAAATATGCTTCCGAAACCGCCGACCAAATCTGAGTAGCCAGGGTACGGAAACCAGTCGGCGCAAGGATCAACGTGGCGGGCAATTCTTTCATCACGGTTAGAAAGATCAATGCAGCAGCCGAGGCAATCCCCGGCGCGATCAGCGGCAGCGTCACACGGCGGAACACGCCCATCGGACGCAAACCCAGGCTGAAAGCCGCTTCCTCCAGGCTGCGATGTACCAGTCGCAGTGACGCCTGAATGCTGCCCACTGCCTGCGGCAGGTACAGGATTAAGTACGCAAAAACCAGTATTACCAGTGTCTGGTACAAGCCAGGAGTGTAGTTTGCACCAAAAAAGACCAGCGCTAGCGCAACCACAATGCCAGGCAGGGCAAATCCCAGGTAGCTCCAGCGTTCGACCAGACGCGAGAGCCCACCAGGTTTACGCACCACAAGAATTGCCGCTGGAAACGCCGCAAGAACAGTAGCTGCAACCGCCAGCGCAGATGCCCCCAGCGAGTTGATCAGTGGGCGGACCAGGTTGGCAAACTGCTCACCAGCCGCCATTCCGCGCAACAGCCAGTACAAGAGTACCCCTGCCGGAAGCAACAACGCCAGGCTCAGGACAAGGACCACCAGGAAAAGCGCTGGCAGCCGCCAACCGCCCAGGTCAACCGCCGGAGCAGGGCGCAGGGCTTGCGAAACCGCCGGACGTGGCTGATGGTTAAGTCGCGCTTCCCCCACCAGCAGCAGAATAGTCATTCCAACCAGCACCAGTGAAAGCAGCGCCGCTGCCGAACGGTCAAAGGAGGATTGAAATTGCAGATAGATGGCACGTGTAAAAGTGGTGTAACGCAAGATGGAAACTGCACCGAAATCCCGCAACACATACAGGCTGACCAGCAACCCTGCCGATGTCAAAGCCGGAATCATTTGTGGAAAGTTGACCCGCCAGAAGGTTTGCCACGGTGAACAGCCCAAACTACGCGCAGCCTCTTCCGCCGAGCGGTCATTGCGCAACAGAACTGCGCGCAGCGCCAAGTAGATATACGGGTAAGTCATCAGCGTTAGCACAATCAACGCCCCCCAAAAACCGTAAATCGAGGGCAGCCGGTCCAGGTTGAACCAGCGCTCGAGCGAATTCTGCAATAGCCCGCGCGGAGAAAACACCGAGACGAATAAGTAAGCACCAACATAACTGGGAATGACTAGCGGAAGCGGCAGCAGGGCAGCCCATAGCCCGCGGCCAGGCAAGTTGGTTCGCGAAACCAGCCACGCCAACGGTAAAGCCAATGCCGTGGCACATAGGGTCACTGCCAACGCTAACCCCAGACTGCGGGCTATGATTTCGAGGGTTTGAAGCCGCAGCAACCAGCTCCACGCCGCCGGGCTGGCGCTTAAGCCGCGCACCAACAGGTAGAGCATCGGCAGTGTCAGGCTGGCTGCCACCAACAGTGCAGGCACAAACAGCACATTGATCCGCGCCGGTGGTGTAACCGGCAGCCGCCCGGCGCGGTTGGTACTCAGCGTCAAAACCTCGCTGTTGTCGGCGCTCAGGGCAGCACTCCAGTGTCACGCAGCAGATTCAGGGTGCCTTGCAGATCAGCCAATTGCTCCAGCGTGATCCTGGAAGCGCTCAATTCTGCCAGCGGGGCAAGTTCACGATCAGTTTGCACGCCCTCCACCAGTGGGTATTCGTAGGTCTGGCTGGCAAAATATTGCTGGGCAACCGGCGAAAGAAGAAAATGGATGAATTTCAAGGCGTTTTCTTGATTTCTGCCACTTGTCAACCTGCCAATCCCGGAGACCATGACCAACGAGTCGGGACCGCCGTTGTTGAGAAATGCATTACGGGCAGGGAAATTCTGCCCTTCCTCTTTTAGAAAACGATACAGATAATAGTGGTTAACCAACCCGACTTCAATCTCCCCTGCCCCAACAGCAGCAACAATCGGCATGTTCCCGTCGAAGACAACCGGCTGGTTGGCTTGCATATCCAGCAGCCATTGGCGTGTCTTTTCTTCGCCCCATTCCTGGCGCATCGCCGTGACCATCGCCTGGAAGGAGGCATTGGTCGGAGCCCAGCCAACCTCTCCTTTCCAGCGTGTATCAGTGAATCCGGTCAGGTCGGAAGGTAAGTCTTCTAGTTTGACCCGCGCTGTATTGTAAACCACCACTCGTGCTCGCCCGGAAATGCCAACCCATAGCGATTCCGCTGAGCGGAATCGCGGCACAACTTTCCCGGTTAGATCATCCGGTAGCGCGGAAAACATACCCGCCGCTGAAATTGCCCCCAACCCGCCGGGGTCCTGAGCGTAAAACAAGTCGGCGGGCGAATTGCTGCCTTCTTCCAACAAGGTCGCTGCCAGTTCGGCGGTGTTGCCGTAACGCACTTCTACCTGGATGCCGGTTGCCGCGGCAAACTGATCGATGATGGGTGCAACCAGGCTTTCACTGCGCCCGGAATAAACAACCAGTTTTCCGGGGTTATCCATCTGAGAGGCGGCGGTTTGCGCTGCACAGCCAGTAAACAACATTGCCAGAATTGGCAGGATAAACCATCGAATTCGCAATGACATCAACAAACACCTCAATTGGGATGATGGAATTGGGATGGGGTATATATACTAAAAAGGATAGATTTTGTCAATATAATAGAATTAATTCATAGAAATTGTTGGTAATTCCGGTACAATTCGCTTATTCTACTGCTGGGAGGAACCATCCATGCGCAATGATACGGTACTACTCTTTACTCGCAACGGTCTGGGGAACGCTCCTCAACCGCTCCAACACACACTGGCAGCCAAATTCTTGACCCTGACGCTCGAATCAGAACAGCTGCCATCCAAAATTCTGTTTTATACCGACGGCGTCAAACTGGCATGTCAGGGATCGCCGGTGATTGATTTGCTGAAAACGTTTGAACAGCACAAAGTAGAACTGGTGCTGTGCAGTACCTGCCTCGATTTTTTCGGCATTCGGGATCAGGTGCAGGTCGGAGTGATTGGTGGGATGGGCGACATTCTTGAAGCCTTGCAAAAAGCCGCCCAGGTCATTTCTTTATAGATCACTCGTAGATTAGCGGGAACCTACCTGCTCAGTCGAACGTCTTATCCTTGACCCAATCCACCCAGCGTGGACTCTTTGGGATTTGGAGGATTAGATCATGGGAAAATGGTTTACCCTTACGGTTTTATTGGCTGGCTTAATCCTGGTATCTGCCTGCGCTCCACTTAATCCAGCCAGTCTTTACGAGACTCCCGCAGGAAGTGAAGCGCAGCCCGAGGAAGTGCTCAACACACCACAACCGCCGAAGGAAATCCAGCCGGAACCCGCCAACGGCGAGATTGTACCCATGGAGGAAGCGGCAATGTTTTTCGAAACTATCCGCGCCGGAATTGCCGGTCAGCTTGGGGTGAGCGCGGATCAAATCCGCCTGGTCTCCATGACAGCAGTCGAATGGCCCGACGGCTGCCTGGGCCTGGCTGCCGCGGGTCAAATGTGCACACAGGTCATCACCCCCGGTTACCGCCTGATGATCGAAGCTGGCGGACGAACTTTGGAAGTGCGAACCAACCTGGACGGCAGCCACATACGGGTCAACACCGCTGCCATTGCCCAACCCCCTGTGATTGAACAACCCGAAATCCCGGCTGATTGTCCAAAGGCGGAGGATGCCAAAATCTATGTCGATCTGGTCAACGCGTTTTGCTTCAATTATCCCACCGACATGCTTCAGGACGAACGCGGATTGGCAGCCATCCATGCACAGTCAATGAACCCAGCCAACCCGGAGGAAGTCAACGCCCGGTTGGACATTTTTGCTGCGCCTGCTATTCCGGACGCCGCGCTTGAATCGCTGGTCAGCGATTTCCAGAAGCAATTCGAAGGTCCCGAATCGCCGGTCAAGATCACAGGCACGCCGATCGAGTTGGGCGGTCAACCTGCATTGATGCTCGAACCCGTTCCAGGCCGGTTAAGCAGCCGGATGGTCTTTGCGCTGCATAATGGCATTTACTATCAACTGATTTTCTTCCCGCTGGATGAGCCGTCGGTAAAAGCTGATTTCGACCGCCTGTATAACACCGTCATATCCTCCTTCACCTTCCTCCCCTGAAAGCAGGTGAAGGCAGTCTCCCGCCAAAAACTGTGCGGGAGGCTTGTTTTTAATCAAGCCTTTTCGGAAGCAATATTCATCGCAGCCAGTGGAAAGGCGTAGCGTTGGGTTTTGTGTTGGTCAAGCTGACATCTCCGGAATCATGCTGCGCAAATCCGTCAGGGTAACACCATCCAGGTCGGGCAGGCAGTAGTCAGCTGCTCCAACCCGTTCTGGCGGACCCAAACCCAGCGTGCGCATTCCGGCAGCTTTACCAGCTTCGATACCCGCTTCGGCATCCTCGACAACCAGACATTCCGCGACGGCAACCCCCAAACTTTCAGCCGCATACAGGAACAGGTCAGGCGCCGGTTTACTGCGCGCCGGAGCGTTGCCATCCACCACCACGTCCAGCCAAGGGTCAATCTGCAGCCGCTCCAGTACCAGCGGAGTATTCTTGCTGGAAGATACGATTGCGGTTTTATAGCCTGCCTTTCGCAGTTCCTTCAACAGGTTGAGCGCGCCAGGCAGCAGGTTGTCCGGCGTCATGCGGGCAATATAGTCCAGGTAATAGCGGTTCTTGCGTTCCATCCACGCTTCCATCTCCGCCGGGCTGGCTGCGCGCCCGTTGAGGATCAATCCTAGCGATTCGCGCCGCGATACGCCGCGCAACGCTTCGTTCTTCTGGCGGTCGAAAGGCAGCCCAAGTTCATCTGCCAGTCGCTTCCAAGCCAGGTAATGAAATTCCGACGTATCGGTCAGTACACCGTCCAGATCGAATAAAACAGCTCGGATCATACCTGCTGCTCCATGGACGGATTGGCAACTTCGACCAACAGCGGCTGACCGCGGTATTTCAAACGGAATGCCAGCCGTTTCCAGTGCGCGGGCAGGCAGGGACGGGTTTTCCAACCCGAATCGCTTAACTCCAGACCGCCAAAACCGAAGACCAGCGCCTGCCAGATACCCCCCGCCGAAGCCGCGTGAATGCCGTCGCTGGCATTACCGCGCACATCTTCCAGGTCGGCAATTGCTGCTCGCATGAAGTGTTCGTAGGCTTCTTCGGGCCGCCCCACCCGGCAAGCCAGAATTGCCTGGATTGCCGGTCCGAGCGATGAGCCATAGGTGTGATCGGTGCGTGGGGTGTAATAATCGTAGTTTTCGCGCAGGCTGTGTTCGTCGAACAATTCCGGCAGCAGGTAAGCCAGCATCAGCACATCCGGTTGTTTGAGAATATTGGCTTCACTGGCGCCCTCAATACCGAGTAGCACCTGGATCGATTGGGTGCGTGGTTCGAGTGCTTGCAGGTCAACCACCTTGCGTTGAAAGTAGCCTTCGAACTGCTCGACCAAGCCGCTGGTCTTGTCCTGCGCCCAGTAAATGGCGTTGGCAATCTCTTGCCAGCGTGCCGTTTCCAGATCATCCACGCCCAGCCGCCGCCGCAGTTCGGCTGCCTGTAATGGGGCGCAGGTTTCCAACCAGTTCAGTACTTCCTGGGCGGTACGCAGCTGCCAGCGGGCAAACGCGTTCGTGTAAGCGTTGTTGTCAACATGATCATGATATTCATCCGGACCGATCACGTCGGTGAATTCGTACATATCGCGCTGGGGGTTCCATTCCGCCCGGCTTGCCCAAAACCGGGCAACCTCAAGGAATATTTCTGCTCCACGCCAGATCATGAAATCATCATCGCCGGTGGCTTTCCAATACTGCCAGATGGCAAAACACACATCGGCTGAGATGTGAATTTGAATATCGCCGGTCCAGATGCGGATCAATTGGCTGCGGTCGTGCGGATGAGGTACCCAGGTCGGGGTGACCTCCTCGCCGGTGACTGCGCTCTCCCATGCATATTGCGCGCCTTTATAGCCATTGGATGCGGCTTTCTTCCGCGCTCCATCCAGCGTATGGTAACGGTAAGAAAGCAGATTGCGCGCGATCTCCGGACGGGTATAGGTAAAAAACGGCAGCATAAAGATTTCGGTGTCCCAAAAGACATGTCCGCGGTAACCATAACCAGAGAGTGCCTTGGCGCCAATGCTCACCCGCTCATCCTGGCGCGGCGCCGCAGCCAGCAGATTGAACAGGTTGAAGCGCACCGCCAGGTGGGCACGATCATCACCTTCGATGAGTACATCGCAGGCTTCCCATTCCTGCTGCCAGGCGCGGACGTGGCTCTCCCATAACCCGCTCCATGCGCTAGCGTTCAAAGTTTGCAATGCCTGGCGCGCAGCCCCGGCGGGATCTTTGCTCTCGCGTGAAGTATACATCGCGGTGATTTTTTCAATATGCACGCTTTCGCCTGTGTTCAGAGGAACTGACGCAACCAAAGTCGGCGCGTTAACCACATCCCAGGCTGTCTGCTGGGCACGTTTTGCACCCAGCGTTAGGCGGAAGGCTGCCCCCAGTTCGATTTGCGTGACGCGCGTGCGCAAATGCAGCCAGGCGCGCTCGGCTTCCACACCTTGTCCCAACCATTCCCAATGTTTGTAGTTGAGATTGTCGCTTTCACCGCTCAAGCCCGCGCGCACTTCCAGCGTTCCGTCCTGCTCCAGCGCAGTTACTTGTACTCGCTGGCAGAGCAGGTGCGGCTGTGCCAGGCTGGCAAAACGCTCGAAGACCAAAGCCCAACGTTTTCCTTGCGGACTGCGCCACACCACTCGGCGTCTGAGCAGTCCAGTACGCAGGTCAAGATGGCGGTGGTATTCCAACAGCTCGCCGCAGTCCATGCGGAAAGGCTCTCCCGCCAGCCAAAGATTCAAATCCAGCCAGTCGGGGGCATTAACCAGCTCGGTGAACACGATGGGAACATCATCGAAAACCCCGTGGATGAAGGTGGTGCGTTCTTCACCGCGGTAACGTTCCTCAAACGCGCCGCGCGTACTAAGGTAACCGTTGCCAATCGTGAAGATGGTTTCTGCGTGGTTGAGAGCGTTGACCTCGAAACGGTCTTCTTGGACCAGCCAGTTACGGTCATTAAGCATAGGGAAACCTCGTCAATGTAACGGATAAAAAATTAACCTTCCAATTTTAGCCTTCTTTCAAACCCGTTCCGGCAATGCTTTGGGTGAAATAACGCTGGAAGATGAAAAAGATAATCAGGATGGGCAGTGTGTTGAACAGCGAACCCGCCAGTACTTTCGAGATCAGGGTGTAATATTCGCCTCTGAACCAGTTCAGCCCAATCGGCAAAGTGAAGTTTTCCGGTGTGCGCAGAATGGTCAAGGGCCACATGAAATTGTTCCATTCACCCTGAAAGGTAAGCAGCGCCAGGGTGAGCAACTGAGTAGTGCTGATCGGCAAGACGATGCGGAAAAAGATACCGAAACGGTTCAGCCCATCCATCATTGCGGCTTCTTCCAGTTCCTTGGGGATGCTTTTATAGAACTGGGTCATCATAAAAATGCCAAACGCTGCCACAATGCCCGGCAGGATCACCCCGGCGAGATTATCCGTCAAGCCAAAACCGGTGGGAATGGTGACATCACCGATCTGAATCCCGCCGCGAATAATACCGGGTCCGACCACCAGGAAATTGGGGATCAGCGTCACCTGACCAGGGATCATCATCGAGATCAACAACGCGGTGAAGAGGAATTTCTTGAGAGGGAATTCCATGCGCGCAAAAGCATAGCCTGCCATCGCACAGAATAAAACCCGCAGCGCAGTCACCACCACCGAAACGATGGTGCTGTTCAATAACCAGCGCGGGAAAAGCGGCAGCGCGCCGATCACATCGCGGAAGTTTTCCAGACTAAATGGCAGCGGCAGAAACAATGGGGGATCGAAGACATTGGCGACCGGCTTTAAACTGAAGATTAGCGTAAAGTACAGCGGTGCCAGGCACAAAAGTGCCCAGAAAATCAAAATGGCGTAGAAGATCGGGTTTTTGATGCGGTCAATGATTTGGGCAACCCGGTCACCAAAAGCGGGCTGTGGTGCGATAGATTGAGATTGGGTGGTCATTCTTTACCTCCGCTCATGCTGAACCAACGCTGCCGCTGCCTTCGATGATCCGCCGTTGCACCAGCGTGAACGCCAGGATGATCAGGGCGAGAATGAAGGATAAGGCTGCCGCCTGCCCCATCTTGACCGTGGTGTCGCGGAAAGCCCACTTATAGATCAGGTATGCCACCGTGGTGGTCGAATCGAGCGGACCTCCGGATGTCATCACGTAAATCTGGTCGAAGACCTGAAAACACCCGATCAGCCCCACCGTGACAACAAAGAAGACCACCGGGCGCAGCATGGGGATGGTGATGTAGCGCAGCGTCTGGAATTTGTTTGCCCCATCGATCGAAGCCGCCTCGTAAATGGCGGTGGGAATGTCCTGCAAACCAGCAAGGAAGATCAACATCAAGGTGCCGCTGGTGGTGAACACGTTCAAGATCATGATCGTGTAAAACGCATAGCGTGGATCGTTCAGCCAGTTGATGTTCAAGTTGAGCAACTGGTTAATCACTCCTACCGGGCTGAACAACCAGACAAAGATCAGCGAGATGACCACCGAGGATGTGACCGATGGCAAATAATAAATTGTACGGAAGAAGCGGCGGAAGCGTAGCTTTTGATCCATGGCAAAGGCCAGAATCAAGCTGAGTACGGTCTGCACGGGAACGACGATCAAGGTGTACTTGACAGTATTGGGTAATGCCTTCTTGATAAACAGGTCATCACACACCGGCGGCGGGGCGTCCGCGGGGCGCGGCATCCAGGATTCGACGCACAATACCCGCCGGTAGCCTTCCAGCCCCCACCATTCAGGCGGACGCAGCAGATTGTAGCGGGTGAACGATAGGTAGAAGGCGTAACCAATCGAAAAGACCGTGAAGGTTAAAAAGATGAATAAGTACGGCAGCAAAAAGACATAGGCTGTCAGGGCTTCGCTTCGTTTTCGACGCACACTCGCATCGGTCTTTTTGCGGAAGAAACCCGCCGGGCGCGTGGACGGCTGCTGGTCCATGATGGATTCCTCCTGGAGAGGGGTGGGGCAGCCGGCGACCCCGGCTGCCCCATTGGTAAAATCGGTTACTTGGCTTCGGCAATCTTCTGGCGGATCACCGTTGCGGCTTGTTTGAGCGAATCAGCCACAGCCTGGTTTTCCAGGTAAATTCGCTCCAGGGCTTTGCCCATCTGCTCGTTGACATCCGAACCGACCAAGCCCCACACGAACGGATGAGCACCTTCCAACGCACCGCGGAAAATGGCGCTGGATGCCGGGTTGGTCTTCAGGTATTCACTATCCTGCATGGAAACCCGGCTAGGCAGCGCAAAACCGCTTTCGAGCACCTTCTTTTGCGCCGCTTCGCTGGTCAGGTAATTGATCACCCGCATAGCTGCTTCGGGATTCTTGGTATTGCGCGAAACGACGTAAGAAACCGTGAAGATCAGGTTGCCTTCGCCTTTCGGTCCGGCGGGCGGGATGACAACGCCATAATTGGTGTTGGGAAATTGCTGCTTGAGATAGGGAATCAGCCAGCCACCCTCGTACACCATGGCAAATTGCCCCTTGCCAAACACAGTACCCTGCCAGCCTTCACCCACATCCGCGGGGATGGCGCCGCTCTGGTTCTTGCGGAAATCCGTGTAATAGGTGGCTGCTTCCACCGCAGCAGCCGAATCGAGCAGGGTGTCCGAGAAATCATCGGTCATAATCATGCCGCCATTCTGGAAGACGAAGATCGGGAAGCGCCCCGGATCCGCAGGAACACCCAGCCCAAACACATTATTGGCTGGATCGGACAGAGCTTCGGCAGCAGCTTTCAGATCATCCCAAGTCCAGTCATCGGTTGGTTCAGCAATCCCAGCTTTAGCAAACAGGTCTTTGTTATAGAACAATCCCAGGGTATTGAAGTCCTTGGGGATGCCATAAGTAACGCCAGCAGCGGAGAAAGCATCGATGAGCGAGGGAATGAAATCTTCGCGCTTCATCCCTTCAGCAGCCATCAAATCATCGATCGGCAGTAAAACCTCATCCTGAACAAAGGCGGGGAACTGGAAGATGTCCATATAAAACACATCCGGCTCGACGCCCGAGGCGATCGAGGTTTTCAATTGCTGCCAGTAATCCCCGGTGATCGGCTCGTATTTGACCACAATGTCCGGGTTCTCAACTGTGAAATCCAGCAGGATGGATTGCAGCAAAGCCGTTTCTTCCGGGCTGGCTGCCCAACCGGACAGGCGGACGACTGCACGCTGGGCAGGTTTTTCCACCTCAACGGTTTTGACGACTTCCTTTTGCGTTTCCACTGTGACCGTCTCGATCACTTTTTCGGGGGTGGGTGTGGCTGCCGGCTGGCAGGCTGCCGGCAGCATACCGAGAACCATCAATGGAACCAAAAACTTGAGCAGGGTTTTCATGATCTTTCTTCTCCTGTTTGATGAACCAACGGGAAGCAAACTAACTTCCCAAAATAGAGTGTGATATACTCAACCACGAAACGGCATACCAGCCGTTCGCCGAAGCCACCCCGACTCTATCCCTGGCAGGAGCGCGGAAGGGTGGCTTCAATTGTCGCCAGTACAACGTTACATCTATTCTGATCTGAATTGTTCTTCGGATAACTTGCCGTCACCTCCTTCAAACACTCAAGATGAGTTGATTGTTGTCATCTGACTGGATGCGCGGATCACCAAGGAGGGCTGCACCAGCACCGGCTCAACCTCGATGGATGCCATGCCGTCCACAATTTCCAACAACATCTGAATCAACCGTTCGCCAATCTCCCACACCGGCTGACGAATTGAGGTCAGCGGCGGGGTCAGATATGGTGCAATTGGGGTGTCGTCGAAGCCGGTCACAGCAAACTGACTTCCCACCGTTAAACCGGCATCCTGCGCGGCTTTGATCGCACCAATCGCCATGTAGTCGTTCAAGCCGACCAGTGCGGTCGGACGACGATCTTGCGGCAGGGAAAGCAACTCACGGGTAGCCTGGTAACCAAATACGTAGCGCCCCTCGCCGCGGCGGATCCACTCCGGTAAAGGCTCGATTCCGGCTGCGCGCATCGCCGTGAAATAACCCTCCATGCGGTTATTGCCCACCCGCGATTCCTCGGGCCAGGCAAGGGCAGCAATTCGGCGGTGTCCCTGCGCCAGAAGATGTTCGGTTGCCAGGCGCAGCCCATACCCACCATCCACATCAATGGAGGGAAAACGCAGTTCCGGGTTGGAACGCCCAAAAGCAACAAACGGGAAATGCTGTTCCAGTAGCAGCAGTACGCGCGGATCGTTATATTCGACGCCAGATAGTACAAAGCCGTCCACCCGGCGGGTCTCCATCAACTCGCGGTAGGATTCGATCTGGCGCTGGCTGTCGTTGTGATACGGAAAACACAATAAATAATAGCCGCTCAACTCGGCGGCGTGGAACATGGATTGCAAAAAAGCGTCCAGAATCGGGTTCGCCTGATCTGGCGGGGAGGGACGCCAGGAATAGCCGATGGTGAAAGAACGTTGCGAACGCAGGCTGCGGGCAGTGTAATTGGGACGGTAGTTCAGGTCACGCACCGCCTGCCAGATGCGCGCCTCGGTCTCCGACGTCACCTGTACCTGACCGTTGATCACTTTGGATACGGTCTGGTAACTGACACCGGAGCGAAGGGCAACTTCCTTTAGGGTAACTCTTCGGGACATCGGCAGGGGATCGCAATCGGGGTGACGGGGAAAAGTTCCGACTTACACGAACGTTCGTGCGAACGTTCGCATTACCAGCATATAGATTTCTGAACCCCTTGTCAAGTCTTTTTTAATCTTTTCGACACCCCACGAGAGGTTGTTAACAATTTGGCTGGATTTGCATGGACAAGTGCACAAGGCGTGTCCCTCTCTCCGATGCACGTATGCTGCCCGATTTCTTGCATGAACGGGAATTGACTAACCCCAGCCGCGGGCTTTGGTATCGAATAAACAGGTTTATCTGCTTACCTGCCTGTTGAGCCGAATATGTTCGCGTAAAAATCACCCACCTGGGTGACTGGACAATACAGCGATTGTGGAATACAATCACTTCGTTACTAAATGAACGTTCAGTAAGTAGAGGCGGCATGGAGACCAAACAACGCAACCGCATCTTGACCCTGCTCTTTTTCGGTGTGCTGATGGGGGCACTGGACATTGCCATTCTTGGACCGGCGCTGCCTTCCATTCGTTCCGAATACGGGGTGGACGAGCGCTCGCTGGCATGGATGTTCAGCAGTTACGTCCTATTTCAACTGTTAAGCACCCCGCTCATGGCAAAACTGTCCGACCTGTACGGGCGGCGCTGGATATACATCCTCGACATCAGCCTGTTCGCGTTGGGTTCACTGCTCGTCGCGCTTTCTCCCAGCTACCCCCTGGTCATCTTGGGGCGCGCCGTGCAGGGCTTTGGCGCGGGGGGCATCTTCCCGGTTGCCAGCGCGGTGATCGGCGACACCTTCCCGCCCGAAAAGCGCGGCGGCGCTCTGGGCATGATCGGCGCTGTCTTTGGGGTGGCTTTCCTGATCGGCCCCCTGCTCGGTGGGGTGATCCTGGCACTGGCTGCCTGGCGTTGGCTGTTCCTGATCAACCTGCCCATTGCCCTAGTTGTCATTCTGTTCAGCCTGCGCCTGCTGCCGGTCAGCCGCCCGGCGACCGTCCGGCACTTCGATGCGCTGGGTATGATTCTACTTGCTCTATTCCTCGCCGCTCTGACCCTTGGCTTGAACCAGCTGGATGCCGCCAACCTCACCGCCAGTCTGCTCAGCCTGCCGGTGGGTGGATCATTGTTGCTTGCCTTGACCCTGTTGGTCATCCTGGTTCAGGTTGAAAAACGCGCCGAACACCCCTTGCTACCGGCTCGCCTGTTCAACCGCCGACAGCTCGGTCTGACCTACTTTCTTTCAGCCGGCGCCGGGTTGATGGAAGCCAGTCTGGTTTTCGTCCCACTGATGGCAGTCAGCGGACTAGCCAGTCAGGGGATTAATGAGCGCAACGCCACCTGGCTGCTGATCCCCGCCGTGCTGGCGATGGCGGTCGGCGCGCCTTTAAGCGGACGCATGCTTGACCGTATCGGTTCGCGCAATGTCATTCTGGCAGGCACCAGTATTATGACGTTTGGTTTTGTCGTATTTGCCCTGCTGGGCACATCCATAGCCTTTTTTCTGCTCTCTGGAATGCTGGTTGGCTTGGGTCTTACCGCCTTACTGGGCGCGCCCATTCGCTATATTATGTTGAGCGAAGCCCTTCCGCAAGAACGCACTCTGGCACAGGGGATTGTTACCCTGTTCACCAGTATCGGTCAATTGATAGGCAGCGCCATCATCGGTGCCATGGTGGTATCCTTTGGAGTGGATAACATATTCGTCGGCTACCGCGCTGCGTTTGTCTTGGTCGCGTTAACCAGCCTGAGTCTGATCATCCTGGCGACTCTGCTCAAGCGGCGCGCCAGCGAATTGGAGACACTCAAAGCCAATGAAGCCCTCAGTCATGGATAAACCCGTGCCTGCCATGCGCGAACGCATTTTACAGGAAGCCGCCAGCCTGTTTGCCGAGCGCGGCTACGACGGCATCTCGATTCGCGAAATTGCGGCTGCCTGCCAGATCACCAATGCTGCATTGTATTATCACTTCACCGACAAGGAACGCCTGCTGATCGAGATCCTCGAAAGCGGGCTGGAATCCTATCACCAGCTAATTGTAGAAGCCGTTAAAGCCGAAACCAGCGCGCCTGCCCGCATTCATTACTTCGTTTTCGCTCTCTTTGATCGACTTGCACCGGAGTCGCGTGCCCTGATCCGCCTGGCAGCGCAGGAAATGGGCAAACTTCAGCCCGAACTGCGCCGCTCATTTTCTCACCGCTACCAACAGCGCTTTCTCGAACCGCTGGCGGATATTTTTCGCCAGGGGCAACAACACGGTGAGGTACGCCTCATCCCGCCTGAACTCGCTGTCTGGTCTCTGCTGGGTATGCTCTACCCATTCCTGGGCAGCGAATCTACCCTGCGCCCGGAATCTACGCCTGGTCAACTGGAAGCGCTGCTCGACCTGTTCTGGCACGGCGCCAAGATTTGAAGATCATCGAAAACGCACCGGGGTAAATTTCAAATTCAAGCGACCCCAACCCTGCTATAATCGCTGCATGCAGCCGTTGATCCAGTCAAAATTAAAAATCCCGCCCCTGCGCACCCGTGTGGTTGCCCGCCCAGACCTTTTGGAAAAACTGGAGCAAGGGTTAAGCAGCAAGGTCATCCTGGTGTCGGCACCAGCAGGTTTTGGGAAAACGACCCTGATCCTGCAGTGGTTAGAACAGTTTCCCACCCCGCCGCTGTGGTTGTCACTCGAAGAAGCCGATGACAACCCGCAACGCTTTTTTATGTATTGGCTAACAGCGCTGCAAAGCGCTGAACCACGCATCGGCAACGATTTGTTACGCATCCTCTCGGCGGGTCAGGTCCCCCCGATCGAAGTGCTGGCTGGGCAAATTGCCAACGACCTCAGCCAGTTGCCATCCCGACGGGTATTCGTATGCGATGATTTTCATACCATCCAAAACGAGTTCATCCATCAGTTCTTCCGCCTGTGGATTAACTATCAACCTGCATCCATTTGCCTGGTGCTCGTCACCCGAGAAGACCCTCCCCTACCGCTGCCGCAACTTCGCGCCAGGAATGAGCTCACCGAAATCCGCGCCATTGATTTACGTTTCTCCGAGCGGGAAGCCAGCCAGTTCCTCACCGAGGTTATGGATATCAGGCTGCCTCTCCCAACCATCCGTACAATCACCGCGCGCACAGAAGGATGGATCACCGGTTTGCAGCTGGCAGGACTTTCGTTAAGAGGATCAGATCGATTGGATGCTTTCCTGGAATCTCTGTCCGGAACGAACCGATTCATCCTCAGTTATCTCAGCGAGGAAGTGATCAACAAACAACCTGGGGATATCCAGAATTTTTTGTTGAAGACCTCGATTCTGGGTACCCTCACCGCACAGCGCTGTGACCTTCTCACCAATCGTCAGGACAGCGCGGAGATTCTGGAAAACCTGCTCCGGGCAAACTTGTTCATTGTCCCCTTGGATGATCATCAGCAGTTCTACCGCTATCATCACTTATTTTCTGATTTACTCCGCAACCGCTTGCAGCGAGTAATGCCCGACCAAATTCATGCGCTTAATATGCTCGCCAGCCAGGCATACCAGGCAGAAGGTTTGCTGGTCGAAAGCATCGAACACTTGCTGGCAGCTGGTGAATACAACACGGTGATTCAATGGCTGGAAACGCATATTTGGAAATTTTTGAATGAAGGCTTTGCCCCGCGAATTGAACAATGGTTGGACTTGTTGCCACAAGATCTGCACATAACGCATCCACACACGTTACTGGGAATGTCATGGTTATATCTCCTGCGGGGGAATTTCAGTCCAATCCAGGCAAACCTTGACCGTGTTTCTGAATATCTCGACTCATTACCCGAAGAATCCGAGGAAGGCAAATCCATTCGGGCAGAATTGCTGGCTTTGCAATCCAACTTGCACCAGGTAATGGGACGCTTCAATGCCGCACTAGAAGCTGCCCAGCTCTCTTTGGACATTGCTGCTCCAGACATGCAGCGCATTCGCGCCCTGGCTTACCTTGGTTTGGGAGGCAGTTTACGCCAGTCCGGTCGTTATATCGACGCCCGTTCTGCCTTGCTGGAATGCATCTGCCTCAGCCGAGCCAGTGATGAAATCATCACCGAGATTCTGGCTGTATCCCACCTGACCTTGATGAGTCTCGAACACGGGGATTTGTTTTTCGCTCACCAAATCGGATCCGAAGCGATCCAACAACTGGAACAGCGCCGTGCCGGTTATCCAGCCATGCTCGGCGCAGTTTTCGGCGCACTGGGTCTGGTCAATTTTGAGTGGAATGAGATCGAAAAAGCGCGCAAATGCCTGGAACGCGGCGTTCACCTGGCAACGCTGGCTGGGCACAACGCCTCCGCCGTTTACACGCATGTCGGTTTAGCCCGCCTTTGTCATGCATTGGGCGAGGAAACTGCAGCAGAGGTGCATCTGCAGGAAGCCGAACGTTTATTCCGGCTTGGCGCGCCTGGATGGGTGTTTCCTGCATTGGCTGCATGGAAGGTGATTCTGTCAACCCGGCGAGGTAATCGCCCTATGGCAAGAGCAATCCTCGATCAGCTTGAAACACAAGCCAGCAAAACAACCCAATCCCCCTCCCCAATTGATCTCGCACGTATATGGTGGCTTTTGACTTCCCAAGATCAGGAAGACTGGCACACTGCTCTGGAACTTGCCTCGAAAGTGATCTCAACCGCCCGCAACCAACAACGCACCGGCATCCTGCTGGAAGGGTTGATCTTGTCAGCCATCCTCCACGCGCAATTGAAGCAGCAAGAACTGGCTGTCGAGGATGTACATCAAGCCCTGATCGTCGCCCAGCCGCAGCGATACCAGCGGATTTTCCTGGATGCAGGCGCAGAAATCGTTCCACTGCTGCGTAAAGTTAATCATCCCGCCTCTGTTGCCTATGCGAAAGAGATTTTACGATTGATGAACACCCCCCTGACGCATCCATCTAGTTCGGCACCCACAATCAAAGACCTGATCGATCCCCTCAGTGAACGCGAGCGGCAAGTGTTATCTCTCCTTGCTCAAGGTCTAAGCTATTCACAAGTGGCGGACGAATTGGTCATCAGCCTGAACACGGTTCGCTTTCATATAAAAAGTATTTATGCGAAGCTGGGGGTAAATAAAATCAGTCAGGCGATCGAAAAAGCCAAAGACCTGCGCCTTCTTAAGTCCTTATAAAGCCATTATCGGCATAAAACCACATAAATTTTCCGCAAAGACTACATTTTGATGTAGTCCTTTTTTGCATTCCGCTTCTTATACTAACGTCATAGATGAGGCATACAAAATGACCACCGAAAATCGAAGTCTCTACAATCACCCTTATCGGATCAAGGTGCGCGGGGCAATCGACGAGGAATTCATGCGCACCTATTGTCCGCCAGGATTCGTGCTTCACCAGGAAGGCACAGATACCATCCTTGCAAACCTGGGCATCGACCAGTCTGGATTACTGGGGTTGATTCGTCAATTCCACAATCTGGGCTTGACTATTCTTTCGATCGAACGCTACCCTGAATCAAAGGAAATGAAATGAGCAGCCAAAAAATTTCCCGCCGGGAATTTCTCAAAATCAGCGCTGTGACCCTCACGGCGTTGAGCGTCACTTGTTCCGGGCTCGGTTATGTAGCAACGCGTCAGCCCGAACCCGTTTCAACCGAATTATCCATCGGAAAGGAAAATGAAATGAACAAATCTATTCTGGTAACTTATGCCACCCGCGCTGGCTCAACGGGTGAAATTGCCGCAACAGTCGGGCAGGGGCTCGCCCGGCGAGGTTATGCCGTGGATGTCGTTCCGGTCACAAAAAAGCCTGATGTGAACAAGTACCAGGCTGTTGTAATCGGCAGCCCAATTCGCATGGGCAGCTGGCTGTCCGAGATGGTTAATTTTGTCAAGGATAACCAGACCATGCTCACCCGTGTTCCAGTTGCTGCTTTCACCGTTCATATGCTCAACGCTGGGGATGACGAGCAAAGTCGGGCAAACCGCGAAGCTTACTTAACTTCGGTGCACGAATATATCCAACCGACCGTCGAGGCTTTTTTCCTGGGCAAAATGGAACTGGCACGGCTTTCTTTCCTTGACCGGTTAATATCCACGATGATGAAAGCCAAAGACGAAGATTTGCGCGACTGGAATGCCATTCTTAACTGGTCATCGGCAATTTTCTAACAAACCTTCTTAAGGAGCTCACGATGAACGAGACCCAATCCCGCCGAATAACCCGCCGCGATTTTCTAAAGTTGCTGCTTGTTGGCGGTGCCGCGGCAGCAGGTGGATATGCCCTCTAGGAGTTCGCTCCCTGGCTGGAGTATGAGAGCCGGGTAAATCAGGTTTGGAATCTCATTGAAGAGGATTCACCCATGCGCAATTTGATCTACTACGCGACGCTTGCAGCAAATGGACACAATACTCAGCCCTGGAAATTTGCAATTCGTGAAAATGCAATCGAGATACACCCCGATTTTTCCCGCGAATTGCCTATTGTAGATCCGCAACATCGCGAACTTTGGATCAGCCTGGGCTGTGCTTTGGAGAATTTACTGCTTGCCGCTCGAACCTCGGGTTATGCTACCGAAGTCGTCTGTCCCGATTCGATGGATTATATTCGCATCAATCTAGCCTCGGACACACCTCAACCCACACCGCTCTTTGATGCAATCCCCGCACGACAAAACACCCGCTCGGAATATGATGGGCGACCGATCCCTTCCTCTGATCTGGGCCAAATCCTCACTATGCCGATCGAACCAGGGGTTAGCCTTCGCATGGTTACCGCTGCTAACGATATTGAAACCCTTGTGGATTATGTCAACCAAGGCAACCTCATTCAGTATGCAGACACCGCTTATTTGAATGAGCTGATCAGATGGCTGCGTTTCAATAAAAGGGAAGCTCTGGCAACAATGGATGGGTTGTTTTCAGCTTGCTCCGGTAATCCGGAAATACCCCGCTGGATCGGGCAGATGTTTGTCGCTGGCACCAAGCCGCAACAGCAAGCCGAAACAGACGTCAAGAAACTGCGTAGCTCCTCCGCCGCAGTGGTGATCGCCTCGGAAACGGAAGAAAAATCTGCCTGGGTGCGCACGGGTCAAGCTTATGAACGGCTGGCTTTACAGACAACCGCGTTGGGAATCAAATCCGCGTTCCTGAACCAGCCCATTGAGGTTACAGAACTGCGCGAACAGTTTCAACGCGCGATTGGACTTGGTAATTCCTTGCCTCAATTGCTGGTGCGCGTCGGCTATGCCGATGCCATGCCAAAATCCCTGCGTCGGCCGGTAGAACAGGTTCTTTTATAACAACAAGATAAATGAAAATGAATGCAAGAGAAAGGAAGCCATGAAAAACCAACCGGCACTCAACATTCTCGTACCGCTGATTTTTGTCTTAGTCCTCATTGCCGCAGGGATAGGTATATTCGCACCAGGCGGAGGGGGTTCCTTTACTTTCACGACCGTGCGCGGGCAGACAGTTGAAATGTATGGCTTGGGCATTTACCAAAACGACACCCGTTTTGCAGGGGCTGGCTTCAGAGGCGCGGATACGGCGATGATACTGATTGGCTTACCGCTCTTGATGACAGGCTACTGGCGCTTCAGGCACGGCTCGACGAAAGCCACTCTCATCATGATTGGGTTGTTGTTCTATTGTCTCTACTACGGTATTTCAATGCTCGCTGGGGCTGCGTTCAATTCACTATTCCTGGTCTACACGGCTTTGTTTTCCGCCAGTCTCTTTGCCGTGATCGTGGCATTGACCACGGTCGATGCCCAAGCATTGGCTCAACGCATCCTGCCCGGGTTTCCCAATCGTGGGATGGCACTCTTCATCAGCCTGACCGGCATTGCCACGTTTTTACTCTGGTTGAGTGAATTAATAGACCCATTGTTGAACGGAGAGGCACCCAAACTTCTGGGACCGTACACTACGCTCTTCACGCACGGTTTTGACTCGGCAGTGATTATGCCTGCAGCGGTCATCACGGGTGTCTTTCTATTGCAACGCAGACCATTGGGCTACCTTCTTGCCGTGCCAATGCTAATTCTCTGCACAATGAACGGGATTGTTGTGCTCGCACAGACCGCGAGCCAGACACTTGCTGGCATCACCTTCCCCGCCGCGGTTTACATTGGCATGGTTGGCTCATGGGTTGTCATGGGTGCACTTGCCATCAGCCTGACTGTATCTTTCTTCCGTAACCTTTCCAATGCACAGTAGGTTTTCTATGAAACACCAGAACACTCTAAAATGGCTCATTCCGTCAATTTTTATCTTAACCCTGTTCGCCACCCTTTTGGGTTTATGGCCCAGCCAAGGAACACCCTACCCGCTGACAACCTTCCGCGGTGAACAGGTGACCATCAATGCCCGTGGTCTGTATTACTGGGACACGGTCAGTTCCGCAGCTCAGATGCAGGCTAATGATGCTGTAATGCTTTTCGTTGCCCTGCCATTGTTGGCATTATCCTACCGGCTTTCTCGAAAAGACTCGCTACGCGGCAGGCTTCTTTTGACCGGAACGCTTGGCTTCATTCTCTACACCTATATAACCATGTGTTTCGGTGCGGCTTACAACTCCTTTTTTCTGATTTATGTTGCCCTGTTCAGCCTTAGCCTGTTTGCTTTCCTATTGAGTATGATGTCCTTTGATGTCAATTCCCTGCCTGCGCATTTTTCCCAAAAATTGCCGCGGAAATGGATTGCCGGACTCCTCTTTTTTGCTGCTGCTTTCCTCTCATTGGCTTGGTTAGGTCGCATATTCCAAACATTCACACCCGGCGCTGTCCCCGCGCTCGATAACACGACCAGTATGTTCATTCAGGCAATGGATTTAGGAATTGTCGTGCCGGTATGTGTCCTTTCAGCGGTTTTGTTATTGCGTCGCAGCCCGTGGGGCTACCTATTGGCATCCGTTGGGCTGGTCAAATTCATGACACTGGGTACCGCCGTCAGTCTGATGGGGCTCAACATGGCACGGGTGGGTGTGCCGATCAATCCCGTTGAATTGCTCATTTTCACCACGATGGCGCTGGCAGGCATTGCAACCACCTTTATATTGCTCAAAAATGTCATGGAAAAAGGAATGTTGCCCATCGAGCAATCAGAAATCAAAATTTCCTGACCAGTTATGCGGGTTTTTTGCCCCGATAATGCCAACGATTTTCACGCCCACCTATCCAATCCACTTATTAATTACCAGATAGTGGTGAAACTTTTCCTTTGACATTCTCGCCCGCCAAAGATAAAATGAAACCAGTATCATTCCTCCCATCCTGTTAACATGAAGGAGACCAGGTGAGTTACTGGGCGGGTAAGTATGTCATCGGTTTAACCGGCAATATTGGCACTGGCAAAAGCGTTGTCCGCCGGATGCTTGAGCATCTCGGCGCTTATGGTATCGATGCGGATGCGCTTGCCCACCGGGTGATTGCCCGTGGTGCGCCGGGTTACCAGCCTGTACTGGATTACTTTGGCCGGTATGTTCTAGCTGCCAACGGCGAGATCGACCGCGCCCGGCTGGGCAGGCTGGTCTTTTCCGATCAGGAAGCCCTGCAAAAACTAGAATCGATCATCCACCCGTTGGTACGCCAGGGAATCGATTACTTAATTCGGCGCGCATCCCAGCCGGTCATCGTCATCGAAGCCATCAAACTGCTCGAATCGGGACTGGCAACGCAATGTGATGGAGTTTGGGTGGTTTACGCCCCCACCGACGTGCAGTTATCACGATTGATGAAGAACCGCGGCATGGCGGAAAGTGATGCACGCCAGCGCATGGCTAGCCAGCCGTCCCAGGAACAAAAGATCGCCGCCGCCAGCGTGGTCATCCGCAACGCGGGAAGCTTTGATGAAACCTGGAAACAGGTGGTCAGTGCCTGGCGCAAGTACGTTCCCCTGGTTGAGGAAACCCCACCGCAGCCGGTTGAAGCGCCGGAAGTTAAGGGTGAATTGAAGGTCGAACGCGGGCGTCCACGCCATTCCCCTGAAATTGCCACCTTGCTCAATCGGCTGGATAAAAAAGGCCATCCATTAGAAACCGGTGACATCATGGCCGCCTTCGGTGAAAAAGCGTTTTTGCTCCTGCGCCTTGACCAGCAACTGAGAGGCTTGATCGGCTGGCAGGTCGAAAATCTGGTGGCGCGCACCACCGATATCGTCATCGACCCGGTTCTGCCGGTTCAGCAAACCCTTCCGATACTGATTCGAGAAATGGAACGCGCCTCTCAGGATTTGCAATGCGAAGCCTCGTTGATCTTTGTCACCCCCAGCCTGGCACGGCATGAAGGCGTATGGCGTGATTTGGGTTATGTGCGCAGCGCAGCGGACAACCTCGATGTGCAAGCCTGGCAGGACGCCGCCAAGGAATCAATGCGGGCTGGTAGTGTATTATTCTTTAAGAAGTTGCGAGAAGATCGCGTTTTACGCCCGATCTGATCCCCCAATGTTGGTCCCTTTTCCGTGGCAGACTTACTGAACGAACTCGCCTTTATATTTCAGCGCTTCAACTGGCTTAGCGCGCTCGACCTGTTCCTGGTGACCATGGTCTTCTTCAGCGTGTTGTTGTTGCTGCGCGATACCCAGGCGATGGTGTTGCTGCGCGGTGTCCTTCTGCTGGTAGTGGCATTGATCCTGCTCACCAGTCTGGTCAACCTGCCCGCTTTTTCCTGGCTGATTCAGACCATGGTGCCCACTCTAGTACTGGCAATCCCGGTCATCTTCGCGCCCGAAATACGCCGCGGGCTGGAACGACTGGGACGCGCTGGATCTGCTCAAACAGTCCTCTTTCAGCGCAGCGAAAAAGACCAACTGGCAATGCGCGAAACTATCCAGGCTGTTGTCAGTGCCTGTGCCCGACTATCCGCCCGCCAGCACGGGGCGTTGATCATCCTGCAGCGTGGCGATAGTTTACAGGAATACGTTCGCACAGGCGTGCGGCTCAATGCGCGCATTACTCCCGAATTGTTGCTGCAAATATTTTATCCCAACACCCCATTGCATGACGGAGCAGCCATTGTCATTGGCAGCCAGATCGCCGCGGCTGCCTGCGTCATGCCGCTTTCCGCCAGCGGCATTCTCAACCGTTCGCCGGAACGGCAGATGGGCTTGCGCCACCGTGCAGCACTGGGCACCTCCGAATCTACCGATGCGGTTGCGGTGGTGGTTTCCGAGGAAACCGGCTCGATCTCAATTGCCCATGGTGGACGCATGATCCGCCGACTGGACAGCGAACGGTTGGAGAACATCCTCCAGGCGTTCTACCAGCCACCCCAGCGCACCTTTCGCCTAGTGGATTTGTTCAAACGGGATAAGAAACCACCTGTGTTTCGTTCAGGGACGGAGGATTAACGCCCATGCTGGACTTCCTGCGCCGCCTGATGCGATTATTGCCCACCCTGCTGACCGCCTTTGTTCTGGCACTGGCTGTATGGATTTCCGCGGTTACCTCGCGCGACCCACTAGAAGAACGCCCCTATCCTAGTCCACTGCCAATTGAGATTGTTGGGCAGGATCCTGGATTGGTGATCACCTCCACCCTGCCCACCTCGGTCAACGTGGTGTTGAGCGCGCCGCAACCCATCTGGACGTTGATCACCGCCGAGCCGGGAGCCGTGCGCGCTTTCATCGACCTTTCCGGTTTAGAAGCGGGAACGCATTCGATTCCGGTGCAGGTGCAAATCACACCCAGACCGGTGCGCAAGGTGAGCCAATCGCCACAAATGCTCACCATTACCATGGAAAACCTGGCACGCAAGGATTTTCCCATTACCTTGATACGGCGTGGCAGCCCTGCAGTTGGCTACATTGCCGATGAACCAACCCTAAGCCAATCCAGCGTTTCGGTCACCGGTCCAGAGTCGCTGGTCAACCGGGTTGGTGAGGTTCGCGCTGTGTTGGACATCAGCCAGGCAGCCGAAACGATCAACCGCACGCTCAACTTGCAGGCAGTCGATAGCAACGATATATTGATCAACGGATTGACCCTTTCGCCCGACCGGGTGACCGTGAATCAGGTCATTTCGCAGCGATTTGGCTACCGCAACGTGGTGGTCAAGGTGGTGGTATTGGGGCAGGTTGCAACCGGTTACCGCCTGACCAACATTTCCGTTTTTCCGCCGGCGGTGACTGTCTTTTCAGCCGATCCGCAGGTGGTCAGCGACCTGCCCGGCTTCATCGAAACCGAACCTCTCAACATCAACGGCTTGAAGGATGATCTGGACATTTCCATCAGTCTGGCTTTGCCACCCGGCATCTCGGTAGTGGGCGAACAAACTCAGGTGCTGGTACGGGTGGGGGTCGCGGCAATAGAAAGCAGTTTGACCCTGCCGAACATTCCGGTGGAAATCACCGGATTACAGCCCGGCTTGAGTGCCGAGATTGCGCCGGAGAGTCTGACCATCATCCTGTCGGGACCGGTTGCGCTGCTCGATCGCCTACGCGCCAGCGATGTGCGCGCCGTGGTCGACCTGAGCGCGCTGGCGGAAGGCATTTACCAGATCGAACCCGAGGTGGAGATCTTGATTACTGAGTTAAAGGTGGAAACATTGCTCCCCGGAACGGTGGAGGTGGAAATCACTCGAACCGCCACCCGATCCAGTGGTACAGCCAGTCCCTGAGGAGAATCATGCAAAAACCATTTGTCGTGCTGGTCGGCCGCCCCAATGTAGGGAAAAGCACCCTGTTCAACCGGCTGGCGGGTGAGCCGCTGGCAATTGTCGATAACACTCCCGGCACCACCCGTGACCGGTTGATGGCGGAAGCGGAGTGGAACGGGCGTGTTTTTCACATTATCGATACCGGCGGCATCGACCCCAGCACGGGCGGTAAAGAAGCCCTGTCGATTGGTTCCGCTGACTATATTCAACAAATTCGCAGCCAGGCGGAATTGGCAATCCGCGAAGCGGATGTTGTTCTCTTTTTGACCGATGCCAGCGCAGGCGTGACCCCCGCCGATGTTGAAGTAGCCCAAATCCTGCGCCGCAACCAGAAAATTGTTGAGGGCAAGCCCCACCCGCCGGTGTTGTTGGTGGTCAACAAAGCCGATAACCAGACCTTTCGCAGCGGCGCGGCAGAATTTTACGAACTGGGCATCGGCGAGCCTTACCCGATCTCTGCACTGCACGGCACCGGCACCGGGGATATGCTCGATGTACTGGTGAGTGCCTTTCCAGCAGAGATTGAGGAGGAAGCCGACGATTCGGTCAAGATTGCCCTGGTCGGCAAGCCCAACGTGGGTAAATCCAGCCTGCTGAACCGGCTGGTTGGCGAGGAACGCGCCATCGTTAGCCCCATTGCCGGTACAACCCGCGACGCGGTGGATACAAAGATCGTTTATGAAGGATTGCCAGTAACGCTGATCGATACTGCGGGTATCCGCCGGCGTGGGAAGGTCGAGCCGGGTGTAGAAAAATACAGTGTCATTCGCTCGATGCGCGCCATCGAGCGCGCCGATGTCTCCCTGCTGATGATCGATGCCGTCAGTGGCATCACTGCCCAGGATGCGCATATTGCCGGATACATCCTCGAAGCGCAAAAATCTACGGTGGTGTTGGTAAACAAGTGGGATGCGGTTGAAAAAGACAACTACACGATGCAAAATTACACCACTCGCATCCGGCAGGATTTGAACTTTATCGACTACGTGCCCATTCTGTTCATTTCCGCCAAAAGCGGGCAGCGGGTCGACCAGGTGCTGCCGCTGGCGCTCAAAGTGCAGGAGGAACGCCTGGCGCGCCTGACTACCGCCCAATTGAACCGCATTTTACACAATGCCCAGGACGCGCATCATGCCACCTCGCGCAGCGGAAAATCACTGCGTCTGTATTACGGCACCCAGGTGCGCAGCGACCCGCCTACGTTTATGATTTACGTCAACGACCCCAAACTGGCGCATTTCAGTTATCTGCGCTATCTGGAAAACGCTATCCGCAAGGAATATCCCTTTACCGGCACACCCATCCGGCTGGTTTTGAAACCACGCCGTTAGAAACAGGTTAGAAAAATGGCGCGGGGGTTGACGCTCGGACAGGGTGTGGTACAATACAGTCCACGATGCGGGGTAGAGCAGAGGTAGCTCGTCGGGCTCATAACCCGGAGGTCAGTGGTTCGAATCCACTCCCCGCTACTAACGAGAACCGTAGTCCCTGGGGCTACGGTTTTTTGATAGGCCTGAGGGTCGATG
>DAOUMN010000051.1:0-88436 GCA_034411135.1 Bellilinea sp. | reverse complement strand
TGCACCCGCCATTCTTGGTCTCACCAATGCCAGCACCAATTCCTACCGCCGCCTGGTACCGGGTTTCGAAGCACCCGTCAATTGTTTCTTTTCGAGTGGGAATCGCAGCGCCGCCATTCGAGTCCCCAAGTACGCGACCGAACAAGAGACCGTGCGTTTTGAGTTTCGACCACCAGATGCCACCTGCAACCCTTACCTGGCAATGGCAGCCATGCTCATGGCAGGTCTGGATGGAATCCATAACAAAATTGATCCCACCCAGGCTGGCTTCGGCCCGTACAACGAAGATATCTTCACCTGGCCTCCCGAAAAATTGGCAACCATTCGCAGCCTGCCAACCTCGCTGGAGATGGCATTATGTGCGCTGGAAGAGGATCATCAATTCCTGCTGCAAGGCGGGGTATTTGACGAGGAAATGCTATTCAACTGGATTCGGGTCAAACGCGCCGAAGAAAATCAAATTCGTACCCGCCCCCACCCCTACGAAGTCCAGTTGTATTTTGATCTCTAGCCAGCGACCGGGCGGCACACCTCGCACGGGCATAGTCTGCGCAGGTAATACCAGTTGAAGATACCATAATGGTGACCATCCTCCCATTCGATGGTCAGTGCATAACTGCCTACCCCCTCAATTTTCTTCATTCGGGTCGCGGCGGATTCAGGTAGATTGACGGTAAAGACCTCCGGATCAGGTTCGGCGCGCATGTTTTCATGCCCACCGCGGCAGGATGCACACGGGCAGGCAGCCCGCAGTAACCCAAACGGATATCCGGAAACGTGGCCATCATTCCAGGTTATGGTGAGTATTCGTGTCGTTCGATTGGCTTTGATCGCGGCAGGTGAAGATTGCATGACACTCATCCTTAAGGTTGGGTTTCATTTAAGAGTTCAATGACCCGCAAATAATTGGAAGCAGCCCACCCACTGCGTTTGTCATCATACGGTGCAGTCAGATACCACCAAACGAATCCATCGGCTTCTTTTGGACCATCGGTCACCTTGAACACCTCAGACTCATAACCTAAAAACAGGATATCCGCAGAAGTGCCTGCATCGCGGCGAAGGCGTAATCCATCGCCACCCGTTCCCGAAATTTGGACAAACACCCCCTGGCTAATTCCGCCGATGGTTATTGTTTGCGCTGGTTGAGTCGGGGTTGGCGTGGAAAACAGGCTCATCTGTCCAGGCGCGGTTGAAGTTGGCGCAGCGACAATGGTCAATACGGCTGTTGGGATGGTTACTGTCATTGGTGGCTCAGGTTTGAGCAGCAAAAATGCCATAACGAACAGTCCCAATAGCAGCAGAGCAAAGAAAAATGAACCAATAAACGTCCAGGGACTAAACCGCTGAAAAAAACCACCTCGTCTCATGATCTATCCTGCCGTTGGCAACAAGAAGAAAGCAATTGCCAAAATCAAGTATACCCCCAGCAAAGCGGATCCTTCCAGCCAGTTCGATTCCCCGTCAAAGGCAACCATGGCAGCAATCACCACGCCACCGCCCAATGCCAGAAGTTCGAAGCGGTTGAAAATCAACGTCAGCGGGTTTCCCAGCAGCAGGCTGACAAAAACCAACAACGGCGCGACAAAAAGCGCAATTTGCAAACTGGAGGACACGGCAATCTCCATGCTCAATTCCATTTGGTTGCGGATGGCAACCGTAACCGCCACCAAATGCTCGGCAATATTACCGATCAGGGGAATGAGAATCACCCCCAGAAAAAATTCGGATACACCTAAAGAAAGCACTACATCCTCAACCGATCCGACCAACAATTCACTCATCACCACTACACCCAGGGTCGATAACGCAAGGACTACAACCGAGGTGCGCAGATTCCAGTGGGATTTGACGTGGGTCATGTCTATCGGGTTAATTGAAATCGGGCTGCGAGCAGCTTTCAAGGTATAGATCAAACCGACAGCGTATAGGATAATCATTACCCCGGCAACCCCCAGGCTGAGCGCTTCGACTCCCAGACTGTCCTCTGGCCCAATAGAATGGCTGAAGAATGACGGGATAATTAGTGCGACAATAACCAGCACCAACATTACCGCATGATTGGCGGATTGTTGTCGGTCGAATCGCTGTACACCATTTTTCAGGCCGCCCAGCAGCATCGATACACCCATCACCAGCAGCAAATTACCCAGGATCGAACCAGTAATTGAGGCTTTGACCAGTTCCAGCAACCCCGCCCGGATTGCCACAATGGTTATAATCAACTCAGCAGCGTTGCCCAGAGTAGCATTGAGCAACCCACCGATTTTCGGACCGGTATAAACCGCCAGTGCTTCTGTCGATTCGCCAATCAATCCCGCCAGTGGTACAACCGCAGCGGCTGAAAGCAGAAATACCCAGGTGGTTCCCCAATCCAGCCAATTCGCCAGCAACGAAAGCGGGAGCATAATTAGCAAAAATTGTAGCGGCTTTTTTTTGAGGAAGGTAATCATTGATTTCATAGCGCACCCGCATACCTCAATCTAATGAACAGCCTGATTATAATCCGCCCAATCGGCGAATGTGAATGCCCGCATCCTCCAGCGCGTAACGCACCGCCTGCGCAATGTTCAGCGCATGGGCTGAATCACCGTGAATACACAACGTATCCACTCTCCAGGTAACCACCTGCCCGTCCACCTCGGCGCAAATACCCTTCGTAGCCAATTGAATGGCTTGTGTTGCCGCCTGTGCAGGGTCTTCAATGATCGCACCCGGTCGACCGCGGGGGATCAGGCTGCCGTCCGGCATATACCCGCGTTCCACGAAGCCCTCGGCTGCCACCTGCAAGCCTGCCTCAAGCCCGGCGCGGATTAACGCGGAACCTGCCAGCCCAACAAGGATCAGGCTGTGACTGAAGCGAAGGACTCCACGGGCTACCGCTGCTGCCAGGGCAGGCTCCCTGGCAGCCTGGTTGTACAATGCGCCGTGAGGTTTAACGTGCGTTAGTTCACCTCCCGATGAGTGCAGGAATCCTGCCAGCGCGCCAATTTGATACAACAACATGGCTTCAAGTTCATCGGGATTCATTGCCATCGCACGCCGTCCAAAACCTTGCAAATCTGGGTAGGAAGGATGCGCGCCGATTGCCAGGTTGTGTTGCTGCGCCAATGCAATGGTGGATTGCATCACCAGCGGGTCACCAGCGTGGAAACCACAGGCAATGTTCACCGAGCTGATCCAGGGCATCAACGCGGCGTCGTCGCCCAGGTTATACCGCCCAAAACTTTCACCCATATCGCAATTCAAGTCAATCACATTCATCGTGTTGCTCCTGCCCAATGAATGATCATATCATCATCTTCGAAAGTTACGATTCGTTCCAGTCGCTGAAGCATCTCTCTATATGCGAGCTGCGCCTGTGCTACCTCTACGGGTTGAAAACAAACCTGACCGCTGCCTGGGGCACATTGCGCCAAAAGTCCCAGATCGGCTCGTATGACCGTCGCAATGCGTGGATAACCTCCACTGGTGGGACAATCCGCCAGCATAACAATGGGCTGGCGGTCGGTTGGAACCTGGATGGTACCCGGCAGCATACCTGTTGAAAGCATCTCAACATTATTCCCGTGGGGCAGCGCTTCACCCATCAAACGGTAACCAATCCGGTCAGAAGCGGGATGAACTGAATACACCTGACGGTAGAAAAATTCGCGAATTTGGGGGGATAAGTATCTAAATTGTGCAGCTTCGATGACCCGCACATGCACCGATCGGCTGTAACCCGGTCGTTCGGCGGGTGGCAACCAGCGGCCAGCAAAACTGCGCCAATTTGCGGCAACTTTTCCTGTTGACAAGCGATCTCCACGGGTCAGCACGCGTCCCTGCTGTCCGCCAAAGCCACCCCGTAAATACGTTGATCGAGAGCCCAAAACAATAGGCACCTGTACACCACCATGAATCGCCAGCTCAACCCATGCCCCGCTGCCGTCCGGCTGAAGCTCAGCAACTTGTCCTTCTTGGATTACGGACGAAAACCATAATGGTTTGGGTACGCCGTCAAGCGTGAGTGAAAAACCTGCTCCACACACAGCGATAAGTGTTGAAAGCAGAAAGCGGAGCTTCAATCCTCCCGGTCCAACCTCGATTCCAGCAGCCGATTCCGGGTTACCCACCAAGCAGTTGGCTGCACGTAAGGCAAATTCATCCATTGCGCCGGAACGAGGCACCCCAAATTTTGCCCAGCCGGTTCGTCCCAGGTCCTGAACAGTTGCCAGATAGCCTCCATCGATTACCTCAACCGCCATCATGAAAATCACCTTCCCGAATCGGGATGAATCGCAGCCGGTCGCCCGGTTTTAAAAGAAACGGCTGCGGTGCATTGATATCGAAAAATCTTAATGGGGTATATCCAATTAGCTGCCAACCGCCAGGTGAGTCGATTGTGTAAATGCCTGTCTGCAAGCCAGCAATCACAACCGAGCCAGCTGGTACACGTGTACGCGGGGTTTCCAGGCGCGGCACCGAAATGGCTGAATCCATCCCACCCAGGTATGGGAATCCCGGCGAAAAGCCCATCATATAGACCTGATAATCTGCCTGGCTGTGAACTTCAATCACTCGTTCTACGCTCATGCCCGAATAACGGGCAACAAATTCGAGATCGACGCCGTATTTTCCGCCATAGATCGTGGGCACTTCCACCCGTTTCGCTGGACGAACTTCAAGCATGTGCAAGGATTCGATCGCAACTTCTAACCGCTCCACCAGAGCATTGTAATCCGCACAGTCTGGATCACACACCACTAACAGGCTGGCATAGCCGGGGATTACTTCGACAACACCAGGGGGCAACCCGGCTTCAAGCAGTGCAGCCAGGCTATGGACCTGCTGGTTGACGATTGGATTGATTTGCTCGTCCAGGTTCACCAGTATGCCACTATCACTGCAAATTTCAAGGCGCATCTTTGTGTGATTCATTTGATATCCTTGCCATTCTTTACCCAAAATTGTACTGTCAATTCCGCTTTACCACCCCGTGAAAACAACCGATTTTGATGATAAACTGTAAAAAATTTCCACACCAGGAAGGTCTGAAATGACCAACGAAAAAGAAGAATCAACCTCCTATCATCAGCCTCGTAATCGACGGATGGGCTCGATCCTGGTTCTCACCGCAGTTCTGGGATGGCTGCTCAGCACCGGCGGTTTGGCTGGATTATGGCTCAGCCACCGCCCGGTCAAACAAACCACCCTCGATATGTTGAACCTGGCTTCCGGTTCGATTGAAAGTACCTATCAAATCCTTGCCGTATTGGACGATTCGCTTGTCCAGGCAGAACTGGGTCTGCGGCAGGTCAATACCACTCTAAATAATTTTTCGAACAGCCTGGAAGGCACGACTCAGATTCTTGCTGGTATATCGAATATTCTCAGTAGTGAATTTGATCAAATACTGTCCAACACAGTGACCAGCATGGAAGCGCTTGAAAAAACCTCGGTGTTGATTGATAATACCCTGGCGTTTGTATCCGCTATCCCGTTCTTTGGTGGCAGCCAGTATAAACCAGAAGTGCCACTTTCACAGAGTGTGGCTGGTATTAAGAAAGACTTGCAAGAAATGCCACGCGCACTCGATAACGTTAGCCAGCAACTGGACAGTACATCCGAAAGCCTGTCACCCATTCCGCAGGATCTGAATTCCCTGGGTAGTCAACTTAGCCAGATTGAGACCAATCTCGCCGATGCACGCTCTATCCTTTCCGATTACAAAAATTCGCTCGCGTCATTTCAGTCACAGATAACAACGCTCAAGAAAAGCCTGCCTTTGGCAATCGATACTGCTTACGGTGTGTTGACTCTTTTGCTGGTCTGGATCGGACTGGCGCAATTTGGGCTTTTCACCCAGGGATTGGAGCGACTTCGCCCACAACGAAATGCCTAAGCGCGAATATGGCCATCCCCCTGGATCACCCACTTATAGGTGGTCAACTCGCGCAATCCCATCGGTCCGCGCGCATGCAACCGCTGGGTAGAGATCGCTACCTCTGCCCCCAGACCCAGCTGACCACCATCAGTAAATCGTGTGCTGGCATTGACGTATACCGCAGCAGAATCCACTCGTGAAACAAATATATCGATTGCTGCCGGGTTGCGCGAGAGAATTCCATCCGAATGACCGGTCGAATGATCGCGTATATGCGCAATGGCTTCCTCTAAACCCGGTACGATCTTAACACCCAGCACCAATGACAGCCATTCCGTATCAAAATCCATTTCACCGGCGAGTTGAATGCGCTCATCCGCATGAATACCAAGCAGGGTGAAAACATCGGGCGCAGCGCGGAAAGTTACTCCGGCATTGCCAAGCCGGTCAAAAACCATTGGCAGCAGCCGGACGGCTGCTGCTGGATGAACAAGGATCGTATCCAACGCATTGCACACACTTGGACGCTGGGTTTTGGCGTTGAAGATCACCTCCAGAGCCTTGTCCAAATCGGCAGTCTCATCGATATACAGATGACAAATCCCAATCCCACCCACCACAACCGGTATCTGGCTATTCTCTTTGCAAAATTGGTGTAATTTAGCGCCGCCGCGTGGGATGATCAAATCAACATACTCATGCAGCTTTAACAATTCCAGAACAAAACGGCGGTCAGGGTCATCAATGAACTGTACGGAATGGTGTGGCAATCCGGTTTGTTGTAGCGCTTCTTGAATCACACCGACCAGTGCACGGTTGCTGAAAATGGTTTCGCTGCCGCCGCGTAAAATTGCAGCATTTCCGGATTTAAGCGCCAGTCCAGAAATATCGATGGTTACATTGGGACGCGACTCGTAGATTACGCCAAGTACTCCGAGCGGCACACGCTGTTTATGCACCCGCAGACCATTGTCCAAAACCTGCGGTTCGAATACTTCTCCCACCGGATCGGGCAATGCGATGACTTGATGCAGATCCGCAGCAATACTCTCCAGGCGCGCCTTGTTCAGGGTTAACCGGTCGATCATTGCCGCGGACAAGCCGCTTTGCTCTGCCCGTTCCAAGTCGTAACGGTTTGCCGCGATGATCTCTGCGCTGCGCGCCAGCAGCAAATCCGCCAGCACAGTCAAAATCTGGTTACGAACCACTGCTGAACTGACCGCCAGGTTTTGTGCGGCTTGTTTTGCTTGCTTGCCGAGAGTCACCAGGTCAATCATTACAATTCCTCGCTTGGTTTTGAATCATAACCAGGTTGTTGCGATGAATGGCTTCTTCGCCATAGGTATAACCCAAAATACTTTCGATTTCCATTGATTGGTGACCGGCAAATTTAACCAAATCGCGGGCGGCATAATTGGAAATCCCCATTGCAACCGGTTGTCCCTTCCCGCACAACACCTGCACAGGGTCCCCGCGTTCAAATTCACCGTCGATGGATACAATTCCGACCGCTAAAAGACTTCCGCCCCGCTCCAGGGCTCTCTCCGCACCTGCATCAATTAAGATTTTCCCGGCACTTTTTCCAGCTGCGAGAATGTAACGTTTGCGTGCCTCCATCTTATTGATAACCGGGGTGAACAGTGTGCCCACTGCATCTCCATTGGCTATGCGCAAAACAACTTCGGGTTTTGCCCCCGAAGCAATTACCACCGTGCTGCCAGCCCTTCGCGCTAGGTCCGCCGCCTGTAATTTTGTGATCATCCCCCCCGTTCCCACTCCGCTGACACTGCCGCCAGCTGCCGCCCACATTTCTTCCGGTATTTCCGGGCGGTCGATTTTTCGGTACAGCTTTGCTTCGGGATTACTGCGCGGATCGCTATCGTAAACCCCATCCTGATCGGTCAATAGAATGAGCAAGTCCGCCTCGATCAAATTGGCAACCTGCGCCGAAAGATTATCGTTATCCCCAAACCGAATCTCATCGGTGGCAACCGTATCATTCTCATTGATAATCGGGATAACCGCCTGTCCCAACAGTGCTTCCAGCGTATTGCGCGCATTGAGGTAGCGCCGCCGGTCAATCAAGTCGGCGCGGGTCAAGAGCACCTGGGCAACCTTTTCCTCGTAAATACTGAAAAACTGTTCGTATATTTCCATCAACCGCGGCTGACCCACTGCCGCCAGCATCTGCTTCGCCGGGATGAATTTGGGTAATTCCGGGAAGCCAAGGATCTCTCGTCCGGCAGCAATTGCTCCTGATGAAACCACCATCACCTGGCTGCCTTGCTGCTTGAGTTGGTGGATTGCCCGCGCCAGATCGATCAACCGCGGCTTGGAAATTCGTCGTGTGCCGGCGGTCAGGGTCGAGGATCCAATTTTGATGACAATGCGCTGATATCTCATAATCTCAAAGATTTGATTATATCGAAATCCTTAGCCAATTCCAACCCGTTCTTCGAGCATGCGGGTGGTCAAGGATTTGGGGCGCTCGATCGGCTTACCCAGCGCTCGCGCCCATACGGCGTGCGCGGTCAATCCAAGAATACGGCTCACCCCGAACAATACTGTGTAAAAATCGACCTCCTTCACACTATAATAATATTGCAGGCAACCATTGATCGCGTCCACATTGGGAAGCGGATTTTTGATTTTCCCGCTCTCCCTCAGCACAACAGGCGCAATCCGGTATACCTGTTTTACCAGTTGAAACAACGGATCATTTGGCAAGCACTGCTCGGCAAATTCAAGTTGGGCAGTAAAGCGTGGATCGGTCACCCGCAGCACAGCATGTCCATAACCGGGGATGACCTGTCCTGCGGCTAATTGATGCCGAATCACCTGCTCCAATTCACTATCGGAAGGCAGGCGTCCAAACTGGTTGTATACCCCGATCAACCAACGAATACATTCCTGGTTGGCTAACCCGTGCAATGGACCAGCCAACCCGTTCATCCCCGCCGCCGAGGAAAGATACACATCCGACAAAGCCGAGCTGACCAGGTGCGAGGTGTGCGCGCTGACATTGGCACCCTCATGATCAGAATGCAATACAAAATAAAGACGCATCAATTCCAAATAGTCGGCAAGATCACCTTTTCCGATCATCTGGGCAAAGCTGGCGCTCCAATCCTGTTCGGCGTCCGCGGGTTCCATCTGGCCAGAGCGGTATTTCCAACAATAGATATACGCGGCAATTTGGGGTATCTTTGCCGTTAAATTAAAACTGTCTTCAAGGTAATATTCCCAATATTCCGTCTTATTCAAACCATTCTGGTAAGCAGCGGCAAACAACGAATCGGTCTGGAGCGCCATAATTGCTTGGCTGAACAGAGTCATCGGATGCGTGCTGGACGGCATGGCGCGAATCACATCCCACACTTGCCCCGGCACAGTTGCCCGTTCACGCCAGAGTTGTTCAACCTCCTCGGCATCCGTGTTGGTAGGCAACTCACCCGTTAGCAACAGGTAATACAACCCGCCCGCCAGTGGCATATCGGATTGTTTCGCCTTTGGCAGCAAGTTCAACACCTGCGGAATGGTATACCCACGCAGGCGAATACCTTCAGCCGGATCGACGTAGGAGATATCACTGATACTGATCTGTACCCCACGAATCCCGCTTAGAATCTGGTCTATTGTCACTTCCCCCACCACAAAATCGCTGTGATCCTTGCGCAGGCGTTTGATCCTTTCCGCCCACTGGGGAATTTGTTCACGTATCTTTTCTTTGATCCTCATATGCTCAATCCCCGATCTGCCACCATGTAGCCAATCATCAATGCTTCAAGATTTGCGCCAAAAAGGCACGAGTTCGCTCATGAGCGGGTGTGGCGAAGAATTGCTCCGGCACGGATCGCTCGACGATCCGTCCATGATCCATAAAGACCACCTCATCGGCTGCCGCGCGGGCAAATCCCATTTCGTGCGTCACCACCACCATTGTTATCCCTTCTTCAGCCAGATCGAGCATCACATCCAATACTTCTTTGATCATTTCCGGATCAAGCGCACTGGTTGGTTCGTCAAACAGCATAATCTTCGGATCCTGCGCCAAGGCGCGAGCAATCGCCACCCGTTGTTGCTGCCCGCCGGACAAATGCGATGGATAAGCCTTGGCTTTTTCAGCGATTCCCACCCTGTGTAAGTGTGTCATGGCAATGGCTTCAGCCTGCTGGCGTGAGATTTTTCGCACAATTCGTTGAGCCAGGGTAACATTTTCCATCACAGTCAGATGCGGGTACAGATTGAAATGCTGGAAAACCATCCCTATTTGCGAACGCAATGCATTGAGTTGTTTTTGGTTACCCGTAATGCGCTCACGTTCGATCCATACCTCCCCATCAGTTGGCGTCTCAAGATGATTAATGCACCGCAACAGGGTCGATTTTCCTGAGCCGCTTGGTCCAATGATAACCACCACCTGACCTTTATTAACCGACAAATTGACCCCGTCCAGTGCAATCAGACGCCCAAATCTTTTCCGTAGGTTGATGACCTGAATCATTTCATGCGCTACGCTCATCCTTCCTCACTTTTTTCTCCAGCCATTTGACAATAAACGACAGTACGACTGTCATCGCCAGGTATAACACCGCCAGGGTCAGGTAAGCTTCCTGAAATTGAAAAGTGCGTCCCGAGTATAGCTTGGCAATCTGGGTAATATCACGCACTGCCAAAACGGAAACTAGCGATGAGTCCTTGAGCATCGAAACGAAATCATTTCCCAGAGCAGGCAGCACGTTGCGAATTGCCTGCGGCAGGATAATGTAACGCATTGCCTGCCAGTAGGTCATGCCTTGGGCACGCGCCGCTTCCATTTGACCGCGGCCAATAGACTGGATGCCCGCGCGAAAAATTTCCGCCTGGAAGGCACCATACGTGATGGACAAAGCAATGATTGCCCGGGTTGTCATGGGGACTGCGCTGTTTTCCAGGCGAGCGAGGGGTTGTCCTAAAAATGTCATTCCGGTTACACTGAGCCAATTGCCCAGGTCTTTGAGAATACCCACCCCGGCAGGCACGCCCACAAACGCAATAAAGAAGATCAAAACCAGCATGGGAATGCCGCGAATCAACTCCACATACAAAGTACCAGCGTTTTGAACCAATACATTGTTGGAAATACGCCCCAAACCGGTCAGCAAACCCAGTATCAATGCCAGTCCATACGCTACCAGAGTAATCTGGATAGTTACACCAATTCCGGCGCGAATGAACGAAAAGGCTTCCTGGTAACTGCTGCGGGTTAGAATCAAATGCACGGTGTAGATAAACACCGCTGCCATGCCGAACATCCACCAGGGCACTCGTCTCAGGCGTTGTTGAATATCAAATGCGGTCAAAGGCGGCGCTTCAATTCGTCGTTCAATTGGCAGGCTCTCTTTCACGGTAATCCTCGATCCTCGAACTCCATGACTGGCAAGGAGAATCCCTGCCAGTCATGTTCGCTTAACGAATAAAGAAATTACTTGATATCCTCTTCGGTAATATTGAAAGAGGGCCCAAAGAATTTGTCATTCAAGGCAGCCAGGCTTCCATCTGCCTGCATAGATTCGAGCGCCTTGTTGACCACATCCACCAGCGGGCTGCCTTTGGAAAATGCGAATCCGAGTTCATCACTGGAAATCGAAGGTCCTATCAATTCCAACTTGTCCGCATTTTGCCCCTGGTAACCCATGCCAACGATTTCATCAATGATCACTGCATCCACATCGCCGGCAATCAGAGCCTGGATAGCGAATGGGAACTGCTCGAATGCTTTGACCCTGGACTCCGGTAGAAACTTGACCGCAGTTTCGTAATTGGTGGTACTAACCTGCGTGCCCATAATCAACACTTCGTTTTGGGCAAATTCCTCAATGCTGGCAAAGCGATCCTCACCCGTCCGCACCAGCAACCGTTGTTCAATCTGAATATAACCGATCGAGAAATCAACGATTTCCTTGCGGTCGGGGGTAATCGAAATGCCGGATGCACCCACATCGTACTGCCCGTCCGCTACCGACTGGATCAAGCCATCCCAAGCGGTCTCAACGAACACCGGAATACAGTGCAAGCGGGTGCATATTTCCCGCCAGGCTTCGTAATCCCAACCACCGGGTTCACCGGTTGCAATTGAAATGTAGTTGAACGGCAAATAAGCATTCTCCACCGCGATGGTCACCTGACGACAGCCCAAATCAACCACTGCCGTGTCCGCGCTACCCAAACATCCCTCCGGTTGAGGAGTAGGAGGTACAGGGGAAGGGTTTTCAACTGGCGGCTGCGGTGCAGTGGTCGGCGTTGCTGCGCCGCTGCAAGCCGTCAATATCAGGCTTAAGAAAATCAACCCAATAAGGTATCCATTAACTTTTCTGCTCATCATAATCTCCTTTGGTCTACGTAATCTGCGGCTTCTCCTGAAATAAAGTTACTCCACCATGATCAAATCCTCCATCTTATATGTATTTATAAAAAACCCTCCCGCTTGGGGAGGGTTTCTGTTTGGATAATAATGGGTTTTAACCACCAAAATCTAGGCGTAATCCACCGCTCCCAAAGGGAAAGGTTGTTTATCTGGGTTACGCTTAGCGTTCTGCTGGAAAAACATAGCCAGTTTATAGCATTATTAAACACCAATGTCAAGATAGCAAATTCCTGTTTCTTAAAGATCATCCGATGGTTTTTTGTGGATCATAACCTTTATGACTTGAAGTCGAAAATTGTTGATATTATAATCCCACATTATCCAATTCAATTCTGCAACGCAAAGAGAGGCAGCCATGTCCAACCACCGCTCCAATCGGACAACCTTGATTGTTGACAACCAAGCAACCGTTTTCTATCCCTTGATCAATGCCCCTGGCGCAAATCAGGATCTGCTTAATCGATTGCCTTTTTCTATCCGTGTATTACTGGAAGGCGCTCTGCGCAAATTAGATGAAGGGCAAGCTACCCACCAGGACGTGGACAACCTGTTGCAATGGGAACCCCAAAACCCCAACCGCCCTAATATTCCAATATTTCCCGGTCGAGTTGTGCTTCAGGATTTCACCGGTGTCCCGGTGATCAACGATCTGGCTGCAATGCGCTCAGCTCTGGCAAAAATGAACCTCGATCCGCAAAAAGTCAATCCGGTTGTAAACGTTGACCTTGTGATCGACCATTCCATCCAGGTGGACTATGCTGGCAGACCGGATGCCTACCGCCTCAATGCCGAGATAGAATTTCAGCGCAACCGCGAGCGATACGAATTTCTTCATTGGGCACAAAAGGCTTTTCGCAACATCCGCATCGTTCCTCCTGCATCGGGCATTGTTCATCAGGTTAACCTGGAATACCTGGCAACCGTTGTGCTCACCCGCCAGGAAAGTGACTTTACCCTAATTTACCCAGACACTTTGGTTGGTACCGATTCGCATACCACCATGATCAACGGTCTTGGTGTTGTTGGCTGGGGAGTGGGCGGAATCGAAGCCGTTGCTGCCATGCTAGGCGAGCCGATCGAAATTGTTGCCCCGGACGTGATCGGTGTGCGCCTGAGCGGAAAATTACGCGAAGGTGTGACGCCCACCGATTTGACCCTGTTCATCATTCAATCGCTGCGAAAGATGGGTGTAGTGGACAAATTTGTCGAATTTTTCGGACCAGGGCTTGATCACCTGGCACTGGCAGACCGGGCAATGATCGCTAACATGGCACCGGAAAGTGGTGCAACTATGCTCTACTTCCCGGTCGATCAACAAACCTTGCATTACCTGCGCCTTACCAACCGCTCGGAAGCGCTGATTAACCTTGTGGAAGCGTATTATCAAGCCCAGATGCTGTTTCGCACTGCCGAAACCCCCGACCCACACTATTCCCAGCTACTCGAAGTTGATCTGGCTGCAATTGAGCCTGGGGTTGCCGGTCCACGCCGCCCACAGGATCGCCTGTCACTCCAAGATGTTCCCGCTGCCTTTCAACGCGCGCTTTCCGCCCCAAAATCCGAAAATGGGTTTGGTGTATCACCCGCCGATCTGCATCGCAAAGCGCAGATACCGGCTAACGGCAAAACTAGCGAACTGAAACATGGATCAGTTGTAATTGCGGCGATCACCTCCTGCACCAACACCTCAAATCCTTTCGTAATGATCAGCGCGGGATTGTTAGCCAAAAAAGCGATCGAAAAAGGGCTCAAAACCCAACCATACGTTAAGACCTCGTTGGCACCAGGTTCCCGGGTTGTAACAGACTATTTACGGGATGCCGGTTTGTTGGAATTTCTAGAACAGCTGGGCTTTCATCTGGTGGGCTATGGCTGTACTACCTGCATTGGAAATTCTGGACCGCTGCCGGACACCATCGTGCAAGCGATTAAAGATAACAATCTGGTTGTTGGCGCTGTACTTTCCGGCAATCGTAATTTTGAGGGTCGCATCAGCCCGCAAACCCGCGCCAATTATCTCGCCTCCCCCCCGCTGGTCGTCGCTTACGCTTTAGCTGGCAGCGTGGATGTGGATTTGCTTCATGAGCCGCTTGGCATGGGCAAGGATAATCAGCCCGTCTACTTGCGGGATATCTGGCCCTCTTCCCGTGAAGTCGAAGAATATATCCACAACCACATACGCCCGGAAATGTTTGCGGATGCCTATAACGCAATATTCAGCATGAGTGAACTATGGAATGCCATTCAAAGCGGCAATCAACTACTGTATTCCTGGGACGAAAATTCCACCTACTTACAAGAGCCACCGTTCTTTACTATTCCGCCGTCCAAAGGTGAGGATATTCTCAATGCCCGTGTGTTGGTATTGCTGAGCGATTCGATTACCACAGATCATATCTCACCCGCTGGAAGTATCGCGGTCAACAGCCCTGCGGGGCAATATCTAATCAGCAAAGGCGTCCAGCCTTCTGAGTTTAACTCATACGGCTCACGGCGGGGCAACGACCGCGTAATGACTCGCGGTACATTCGCTAACATCCGCCTCAAGAATCTTCTTTTGCCTGGTATTGAAGGCGGGTTTACCCGTCACTTTCCTAGCAACGAGCAAATGAGTATATATGATGCTGCCGTTCGCTATCAGCATGAACAAATCCCACTGATAATCCTGGCAGGCAAAGAATACGGCACTGGCTCCAGCCGTGACTGGGCTGCCAAAGGGGTACTCTTGCTCGGCGTCAAAGCAGTAATCGCCGAGTCGTTCGAGCGGATTCACCGCTCCAACCTGGCAGGCATGGGTGTGCTGCCATTGCAATTTAAACCTGGACAGAACGCCGCCTCTTTGGGTTTAACCGGTGAAGAAATCTACCACATTCAAGACCTTCGTCCGAATCTAAAATCGGGCGGAGAGGTCACCATTCAGGCAGTGACAGCGTATGGTAGTCACAAACATTTCCAGGCAATCGTCCGCCTGGATACCCGCAAAGAGATCGACTACTACCTGAACGGTGGCATTATGAACACTGTCCTCAACCAATTTCAGAAACAAGCCAATTAGCCCTGGATTGAATCAACAACCTGAATGCTGGTTTACATTTTCGTTATTGACATTTATGAAAAAAGGCCTTAATATCATTCCATCAAAGTAACCATGCTGACAAAACTCTTGTCTCTCCGCTCCCGTCGTCCGCTGACGAACCCTAAATTCCACGGGTTGGTCGGCTACTACGGGTCTTAATCGAGCATCAGGAAATCGGCTGAAACACTAAAACCTATCGATTTGTCACCCAAAGCCCTCTGCCAGTGGAGGGCTTATTTTTTTTAATTTTCCAAGGAGATGCATCATGAAAAAGAACGGAAAGCCCAAAATCAAAAAAGTCGTGTTGGCGTATTCGGGTGGTTTGGATACCTCGGTCATCGTACCCTGGTTGATCGAGAATTATGGCTGTGAAGTCATCTGCTACACTGCAGATATCGGTCAAGGCGAGGAATTATCGGGGCTGCCAGCCAAAGCGAAAGCCAGTGGAGCAAGCAAAATTTACATTGATGACCTGAAAGCTGAATTTGCTGCCAATTTTCTAATGCCATTGTTGATCTCTGGAGCAGTTTACGAACGCAAATACCTGCTCGGCACATCAATAGCCCGTCCCTTAATCGCCGCCCACCTGGTTAAAACCGCTCATTTGGAAAATGCCGATGCCATAGCCCACGGTTGCACCGGCAAAGGCAACGACCAGGTGCGGTTCGAATTGACCGCCATGGCACTCGATCCGCGCATCAAAGTAATTGCGCCCTGGCGCGAATGGGACATTCGCTCACGAGAGGATGCGCTGGCATACGCACAGGCACACAACATACCCGTATCTTCAACACTTAAGTCAATATACAGCCGCGACCGCAACCTGTGGCATCTCTCCCATGAGGGCGGTCTTCTCGAAGACCCTTGGAACGAGCCTGAAGAAGCCATGTACCAGATGTCCTTATCGCCAGAAAATGCTCCAGATTTTCCCGAATGGATTGAACTGGACTTTATACAGGGAATCCCCACCCAGTTAAATGGCGAACCGCTTGCTCCCCACGAACTGATCGCTGCATTAAACGAAATCGGCGGTAAGCACGGTATCGGGCGGGTCGATCTGGTGGAAAATCGGTTGGTGGGGATGAAATCGCACGGCGTCTACGAGACCCCCGGAGGCACAATTTTACTCACCGCACATCAGGAGCTGGAGGCTCTCTGTCTTGACCGCGAAACGTTGCACTACAAACAACTGGTTGCCCATCGCTATGCTGAATTGATATACAATGGGCAATGGTTTACCCCGCTGCGCGAAGCTCTGGATTCTTTTTTCACGAAAACCCAGCAACATGTTACCGGCACAGTAAAACTCAAATTGTACAAAGGCAACATCATCGTTGCCGGCAGAAGCAGCCCGTACAGCCTGTATCGCGAGGATTTTGCCACGTTCGGACAAGACGATGTGTATGATCAATCGGATGCACAAGGATTCATAACCCTCTTCGGGTTGCCGCTTAAAGTACAAGCCATGCGCGAAATCCTGCAAGGAAGTGAAGAGAAGTACCAGGCTCCTGATTACAGCAAATTCAAACGAGATTGAACGGAGGAACGAATGACAAAAATGTGGGGAGGTCGATTCTCCGCTCAAACCAACCCGCTGGCTGACCAGTTGAACGCATCCATTGCGTTCGACTGGCGGCTGGCACGTCAGGACGTACTCGCCTCAATGGCATGGGTTGAGGAGTTGACACATATCGGCGTCTTAAGCCCGGATGAAAAAGAAAAAATCGTTACCGGGCTAGAACACATTCGAACCGAAATCAACGCAGATGAATTTGTTATCCAGCCCCAGGACGAAGATGTTCACACAGCCATCGAGCGGCGTTTGAGCGAGAAGATTGGCGAAACTGCTTACAAAGTTCATACTGGCCGCAGCCGCAACGATCAGGTTATGACCGATTTTCTCCTCTGGTTCAAAGATATGACCCTGGAGATCGACCAAGCGCTGATCGACCTGCAAATTGCATTGATCGAGCGAGCGGAAAAGGATTTTGAGGTTATCATGCCTGGCTACACGCATTTTCAGCGCGCACAGCCAATACGAATGGCACATTGGTGGCTCTCCCATTTCTGGGCATTGCAGCGTGACCGCGAGCAATTGCAATTTATCCGTATTCAAAGCGATTTTCTACCCCTTGGAGCATCCGCCCTGGCTGGCAGCCCTTACCCTATCGACCGCCTACGGCTGGCGCAACGGCTTGGTTTTTCGCAACCAGCCCCCAACAGCATGGATGCGGTTGCCAATCGTGATACTGCTGCTGGATTTTTGTTCTTCGCCGCTCTGCTCAATATTCACCTTTCGCGATTAGCCGAGGCGCTCATTTTGTTTTCCACAACGGAGTACAACTTTATCGAGCTGTCCGATGCTTACGCCACCGGTTCATCGATTATGCCCCAAAAGAAAAACCCCGACATGCTCGAACTGATTCGTGCCAAAACCGGAGTGGCAATTGGATCACTGGCTGGTTTTCTAAGTGTGCTCAAAGGGCTACCTTCAGCCTACGACAAAGACTTGCAGGAGGACAAACCGGCTGTTTTCGATGCCGCTGATCGATTAGCGATGATCTTGCCGGTTATGTCCGGAATTCTTAGCACCCTGACCGTGAACACCGAGAAGGCCAGCGCAGCAGTCGATGAGTTGCTACTGGCAACCGAACTGGCGGATTTTCTCGTGACACAGGGAATCTCGTTCCGCCAGGCGCATCGTAAAGTAGGTGAATTGGTGAAATCAGCGTTGCGAGCCAATCTTCCTTTGCGCGCTCTGCCGCAAGCCGTGTTCGATGAGGCGCATCCGGCTCTTTTGGCTAACCTGGATACCCTGTTGGATCCGATTGCTGCGCTTGAACGCCGCAGCTGCCTCGGTGGTACTTCCAGCGAGGCAGTCAAGGATCAGATTCTCAAAGCTCGCTCTAAATTAGCGATGAGTTGATCTTCATCTTGCTGAGAAATCCTTGACAGACCTTTTTTTGCGTGCTAGTATGCTTTACTTACATATATATTCGGAGGTTAACCACCAATGCTGCCCGAAGAAGAAAAATCCATCGTTGTTGCGACTGAAGAGGCTCAAGGCATAGAGTCTGCGCCTGTCAACCCGATTGTTCTAGTGCTGGACGAGGAGACCATCCAGATCCTGCTCGATGATCAGATCGCCACTGGCGGGTGATCGTATTCAAAATCCAACCCCGCTAGGTCAATTGACAGGCGCGGAGCAATTTACAACTGCTCTGCGCTTTTTTATTAATCGGATTAATAAATGTACTTGATGTAGAATCGATGATGCAATGAATTCTAAAACCCATTTTGGGCAAATGTGTTTCCTACTCGCTCTCCTCGTGATCTATATAGGTGCTTGCAGCCCACAATCTGACACGTTGCCCCCGCCGCTTCAAAAAACCATCCCATCCGTAACTTCTACACCGTTCACACAAAAACCGGAGACACCTGTTCCAACCACGCCTGGCAAATCCCCGCTGCCAGCACTTTCCACTCACATCGTTATGCCCACATCGATAATGGACATTCCTGGCTGCCAGACGCCACCGGATGATTACACGATCCTGACCGTAAATGGGGTTCTGCTCAACCGCCGCACCTACGCAATGCTCGAAAACGCCGCCCATCTTTACGGTGGCAAGATCGATATTCTGGGTTCTGCCATCACCCAGGGGTCGTATACCCGTGAGGTCTCCGCCAGTTTCGGCACGCACGCTGGCGGCGGCGCAGTCGATTTATCTGTCATGCGCACCAACACCTATACAGTGTTATGGGAAGAAATTCCGCCCCTGTTGCAAGCACTGCGCATTGCCGGGTTTGCCGCCTGGTTACGTGATCTGGATGAGCTGTATCCCGGCTCGCCTATTCATATTCACGCTATAGCCATAGGCGACCGTGACTTATCTACTGCTGCGCGGCAGCAGGTAGAAGGCGAACTGGGTTACTTTCGCGGCTATTCAGGCCTGCCGCCAGAATACGGAGGACCCAGCCTGGATCGCTACGGTGGACCGATTTTATGTCGCTGGATGCTTGAACTGGGTTACACGGATTTACGTAAACCTACCCCAACCGTTGTCGACCAACTGGATTGCCGCCGCTGTAAATAAAAAATTTCAGCTTTCGTTCGTCCGCGAAGCCCGTATTGCCATCTCTATATACAATGCGGCCGCCCAGCCGTAAATTGGCGCGTGCGTCATATGCTGCCCGCCCGATTCGTGAGGAGATTTACGGTTGTATCTCTCTTGAATTTGCGAGAGGATTTGTGCGCAGAAGCGATCGCCTACATCTGACATTCCGCAGCGATCCAAGCTCTCCAAGAGTAAATACGCCACACTCAACCAGGATGGGCTTCTCCAGAGCATTTGCCGGTCCAGTTCTTCATCTTCCAGGTGAATTATCGGTAATGGGAAATTCTTAGAGAACCCTTCCACATCCAATAAGTGATCTACCAGACGTCGGTTTTCTTCCTGTTCCGCGCTTCCGGTGAGCAAGGTTAACAAACTGTGTGGAGTTGGAACGCATACCGGTCTGCCTTGCTGCTGAATCCAGAACAAGCCAATTTGTGGCTTGCCATATTCTTGTTGTACCTGCCGGAGCAAGGCTTCGGATTGAGCTTTCCAAAAAGCGGCTTCTGTTGTTTCATCCAGTACGGCGGCGATCCGACAGAGGCAATCCATCTGCAAGTAAAGGAATATTTTTACATCTGCCGATAAGCTTCCTGGCAACTCTTCAATGATGGCTGGATCGTCCATGTCCTCCGCAAACAGCGAATGCGGCCCGGTGGAGTCCAATCCAGGGTCGATCCGGTTTAGCCACCAGCGCAACCACCGGCTTAAGCCATCGAAAATTTCACTTAAGAACTCGACATCCTGGTCGCGCTCGAACAATTTCCACACCACCCAGGCAAGGATTGGCGGACGCGACCAGCCAGGATCCATCATTTTTTCTCGTTCGAAAACCAGTCCGGTCTCATGAACTCCGCCCGGGACCATGCCATTGGGTGCTTGGTGATCGAACAAAATACGCAATTGATCCTGAGCCAGTTTACGATCAATGTGCCGGTATGCCAGGGCATGATAACAGGCATCCCATTGCCAAACGGTTGATGAATGCCTCTTGGATGGCAACATGGCTTCTCGACTGAGAAAATAGCGGGTGGTGATTAACCCGGAACGTAACAACCACCACGCACAAGAGTACAACGGTTCATAGCACGACGGAACTTTGGGCACCCGTGAGAACCAGTCCTGCCAGACCTGCACTGCCCGGTTGAGAACAATTTTCGGGTCGCTGACATAACGAGTCATCCCCAAACGGGTCGAAATATGAAACAAGAACCCAGCTGGCTTGCCTTCATCGAACAAGACAGTAAACCGCCAACCACCATTACTGGCTTTCTCAATACTCTGTTGGCGAATTTTCCGATTGGTCGTATACGCCAGGCGGCTGCGATCTTCCCCCTGACCAAAAAAGATACCACCACGACGGTCATTGACTCCTTCGCCCAGGGATATGATCCCGGTTATGCCACAAGATGCCTCGGGAAGCGAGATGGTGATGTTTTCGGCGTCTTCGAAAGCAACCATGAACTCGCCAACCCGGGTGGACAGAAGAATACAATGGGGGTAGGTGACTAAATCAACGTCCAAACGGTTACCTTCGCCATCCAGTAAGGCGATATCCTTGACCAGATGAGCCAGGGCGCGCTCCGCAATGGGGTGAAAATCCTGCGAACGCATCCGATCGATCAATCGCAAAGACAACCCTTCCTCACCAGCGATAACCGTAATCCGTGAACCCCGTGCGCTGAAGGGAATTCGTTTGAGATCTAAAAAATTTCGAAGGTCAGCCAGAACTGGGAAGTCCATCAAGTACCCTGATTTCTTAATGTTGATGTTTCAAGCCAATTCTAACACCAAAACACAATCAGGGTTATCCTGGCGTCTCGACAATTGCCCGGCTGGCACAGATTCGGGCACAAAAGTGACAGCCGATACACATCGCGGGTCGAGCAAGGACGGGGTATAGCGCACTCCTATTCACAATATCTGCACCGGTTTCCATTGTTTTTATGCATTGGGTAGGGCAAATTGCCAGACAGTCACCACAACCGTTGCATTGCGCATAATTCCAGACAGGTTTGAACCAATCTTTTATCGCCAGCCGCACGACGGCTCCGCCATTTGCATCCAACACTGCCCCGCAAGCGCACACTCGTCCACACACACCGCAATCGATGCACCGATCATCAATTTCAAAACGCTGCTTTTTTCGCCCGTGAATAGCCCCGGCCGGGCACCAACGAGCGCAATGTCCACACCCAGAACATTTTGCGGTTATCTGATACAATTTTCTTTCTCCGCATTCATCATACCCTATCCATAACCAGAATTACAACCCTGATAGATACCCAGTGACTACTCACCCTAATTTTGTTGTTGGCAATATTCCGGTCTATGGCGATTTAATCCTTTCGCCAATGGACGGCTTATCCGAACGCCCGTTCCGCTCCCTTGTCCGCCGCATGGGTTCAGCCATGTCGTACACCGAATTCATCAATGCCATTGATGTATTGATCGGCTATTCCCATTACGGTAAAAAAGTTGATTTTGCTGAATTCGAACGTCCGGTGGTTTTTCAAATTTTTGATGACGATCCTGGCCGTTTATTGGAAGCTGCCCGGCAATTACTCCCCCACCAACCGGATATAATCGATCTCAATTTGGGATGCTCTGCCCGCTGCGTAACCAGCCGAGGTGCAGGCGCAGCATTACTAAAGGACCCTCTCAAGGTTGCTCAAATCATCAGCCTATTGGTAAAGAACCTGCCCTTACCGGTTACAGTCAAGATACGCCTCGGTTGGGATGAAAAAAGCCGCAATTATCTCGAAATCGCAAAAATTGTTGAAGAATGTGGTGCAAAATTGATCGCCGTCCATGGGCGCACCAAGGTGCAAGGGTATACCGGCGCAGCAGATTGGGATGCCATCGCCGAAATAAAAACCAGGGTTAATATTCCAGTCATTGCCAATGGCGATATCCGCAGCGTGGCAGATATCACTACAGTCAAAACCCGCACCGGCTGTGATGGGGTAATGATTGGGCGGGCAGCGCTTGAAAATCCATGGATTTTCTCCAAAAGAAACCGTGAAGACGTCTCTGACGCTGAAGTTTTTACCTGGATGCAGGATCATCTGGTAGAAATGATCGCTTTTCACGGATTGGAGCGTGGATTAGTTTTGTTCCGGAAATATGTTAAACGCCTTCTTCAGCCAATGAGTATTCCCAATGATCTTATGACTGCACTGATGACGGCCACAGACCTGGATCATTTTGAGTTTCTGCTCGGTCAGGTATTTTCTGGAATGAGCCCTCGCGAATCTTAAAAAAGGAAAAATCACTCGATAAATAATTGGTTTTTAAATTCTTTTTTGCTATACTGGATTGTATGACATCTTGACCCTTTAACTTGAACCGAATGAAAGGGTTTCCCCCCTCGATGCCCATAAAAACCGAATATTCCAAAATCTTAAACCGCACAGTAGAGGCGCTGCTTCCGTTATTAGCCGTTCCGGTTGCACTGGTAATTGGGGCAGGTTTAATTTTAGCGTTAGGCGCGAATCCGTTACAGGCATATGGGGTCCTGGCGCAGGGCGCCTTTGGGAACATTTCAGGGTTCACCCAAACGCTGGTCAAAGCAACCCCCCTGCTCCTGGTAGGCTTAGGCGTAACGATTGCCTTCCGGGGCGGGGTGATCAACATCGGAGGTGAAGGGCAGTTGATTGTCGGGGCACTGGCAGCAACTGCCTTTTCAATTGGATTCGATGGATTGCCCCGCTTGGTAATGCTTCCCCTGGCATTGCTGGTATCCATACTTAGCGGGGCAATCTGGGGGGGCATTCCGGGCATACTCAAAGCCCGGCTCGGCGTCAACGAAATCCTCAGCACGGTAATGATGAACGCCATTGCCCTGCAGTTAGCCAATTATTTACTGCGTGGTCCCATGATCGACCCTGCGGAAATCGAGCGCGGTACCCAGATCGCCCAATCGGCGCTCCTGCCGACCAGCGCCTGGCTCACCCGTCTGATGCCGCGCACGCTGCTGAATACCGGTTCGATCCTGGCACTGATTATGGCAATATTGGTTTACATCTTCTTATGGCGCACAACCATTGGTTACCGCATCCGGGCAGTTGGTTTGAACCCGGATGCGGCTCGTTATGCAGGAATTCCCGTCCCGTTTTACCAAGCGCTTTCACTGATATTGGGTGGGGCATTTGCCGGGTTGGCTGGCGCGGTTGAGGTGCTTGGGGTACATCACCGTATGCTGGAAGGTCTTTCCGGTGGATATGGATTCTCTGGTATTGTTGCCGCCCTGTTTGGTAAATTACACCCATTGGGGGCAATTCCGGCATCCGTCTTGTTTGGAGGGTTGCTGGTCGGCGCGGATCGTATGCAGAGGGCAATGCAAGTACCCTCCGCACTGATTACAGCACTGCTTGGGCTAATCGTAATTTTCGTGGTCAGCAGCGATATTTGGGCGCGCCGCCGCGCCCGCAGGAGGGAAACCCGTGGCTGAACTCTTCACCCTTCCCGTCCTGTTGGGGATTTTTTACTCCGGCATTCGTCTCGCGACACCCTATCTATATGCTGCGCTGGGTGAAACATTCGCCCAACGGTCCGGTGTATTGAACCTGGGTGTGGATGGTATCATGCTAATGGGCGCATACACAGGCTTCTTCGTTGCCATGAACACAGGCAGCCTGTGGCTGGGTTTGCTGGGCGCTGCGCTCGCCGGATTGCTCATGGGTTTGTTAATGTCAGTGGTCAGCGTTACCCTGCAAGCCGAACAGGGTATCAGTGGCATTGGGCTCAATCTGTTTGGGTTAGGATTATCCACACTGTTGTTCAAAGTCACCCTCGGTGGGGTAGAATCGATCCGCGGATTTCAACCTGTTCGTATTCCAATACTCGGAAACATCCCCTATATTGGCGATATTTTATTCAATCACAACCTGCTGGTCTACGGCGCATTCCTCCTTGTTCCAATTGCCACCTTTGTCTTAAACAAAACCACTTTCGGTTTGAAGGTGCGCGCTGTCGGACAAAATCCGCAGGCAGCCGATACACTCGGTGTCAATGTTACCCTTATCCGCTATACCACTGTGTGCCTCGGCGGGATAATGGCTGGCATTGCTGGCGCGTCCCTATCACTGGCATTGATCAATCTGTTTCAAGAAAACATGACCAGCGGTATGGGTTTCATTGCCGTAGCCCTGGTCTATTTTGGTTCCTGGCGTCCAGTCGGAGTAATGGCTGGCGCATTATTGTTTAGTTTCGTAAATGCTCTTCAGCTATGGGTGCAAGTCAAAGGCATCAATATTCCTTATGACGTTGCAGTGATGATGCCCTATATTCTCACCATTTTTGCGCTGACGTTGTCAGGGCGGCGTGCCCGGCAGCCCCAGGCGCTGACCAAACCCTTCGAAAGAGGGGAAAGTTAATCAGCTTCCCGAACCCCGAAAAGTCTGATTTTGAGGAGGTGACAACAATTACCAATAACTGATCTATCTCGATATTCTGGTTTCCAATTCCGATCCCTTTTAGTTTCAGGAGGAGTAAAATGAAAAAGTTGGTTGTACGGATTGCTTTGCTGATCGCACTGGTTTCACTGCTATTGAGCGCGTGTGCGCAACCCCCCGCTCCAACCCAACCGCCAGCCGCGGAAAAGCCCTTCCGTGTTGCGGTGGTCATGCCCAGTACCATTACCGATCTGGCATTCAGCCAATCATTCTACGAAGCGCTTCTCAAAATTCAGGCGGAGGAGGGCGGGACCTCCAAGTTTGAAATCGCATATTCTGAGGGCATGTTCAATGTTCCGGATGCTGCTGCAGCAATCCGCGATTATGCATCCCAGGATTTCGATTTAGTTATTGCCCATGGTTCTCAATACGGCACCTCGCTTTCGCAAATCGCCCCCGATTTCCCTGAAACCGCGTTCGCCTGGGGCACCTCGCTGGATACCTTTCAGGCTGAAGGTGTTACCAATGTGTATGCCTACCAGGCAGAATCTCAGGAAGGTGGATACGTTCTTGGCACAATCGCCGCGCTGATGAGCAAATCCGGTATCCTGGGTGTCTGTGGACCAGTCAATGCCGGTGATGCGAAACTGTTTGTGGATGGCTTTGTGGCTGGCGCGAAGAACACCAAACCGGACATCCAGGTTAACGTTACCTTCACCGGTTCCTTCTCGGATGTCTCGTTGATGGCTTCCGCTGCCGAAACACAAATCGCTGCCGGAGCGGATATGCTCACCGGTTCTTCCCAATCGGTGGTGGGTGCAATTGGCGTCGCAAAGGATAAAGGCGCTTACTGGTTTGGCACCCAATGGGAACAAACCCCGGTGGGTCCGGAAACCGTTGTTGCTACACAAGTTTTCGACTGGACAATTGTCATCCGCGACATGGTCAAATCGGTGCGTGCTGGTGTATTGGGCGGAAAATCCTACACCCTTACCTTCAAAAATGGCGGTCTGATTTTGAAATACAACGATAAAGTCACCGTTCCCGATGATATCAAAGCCGCTGCACAAGCAGCCGTGGATGGCATCAAGAACAACACCATCGATCCACTGGTCGGACCGAAAGAGTAATCCCAAACCAATCAATGGGTGACCACCAATCCGTGGTGGTCACCCAACCCTGTATTTCGGGAAACCTTATGAGCGATCTTTTACCCACCGGACATAAAAAAATTGAAGAGATGCGCATGGTTGGCATTGTCAAGCGCTTCCCAGGCGTATTGGCAAATGACCATGTGGACTTTGATGTCAAAGCGGGTGAAATCCACGCCCTGCTAGGAGAAAATGGAGCTGGCAAAAGTACCTTGGTGCGTCAATTATACGGTTTATATCACCCGGACGAAGGCACCATCTTAATCAACGGCAAAGAAGTTCGTTTCAATTCGCCCAAAGATTCCATTGCCTCCGGGATCGGCATGATTCACCAGCATTTTATGCTCGTGCCCGACTTAACAGTGGTCGAAAACGTCGCCCTGGGTCTGCCTTCCTCACGCGGTATCCTGCTCGACCTGGACAAGGTTAAGGAACGTATCCAGCTGTTGTGCAAACAGTACAACCTCAAAATCGATCCGGACGCCTATATATGGCAACTGGCAGTGGGTGAACAACAACGGGTGGAGATTCTCAAAGCGTTGTACCGCGGTGCTGCCTTGCTGGTACTGGACGAACCTACAGCAGTGTTGACTCCTCAAGAAGTGGACGATCTATTCGTCACGCTGCGCCAGATGGCTCAGGAAGGTCATGCGCTGGTTTTCATTTCCCACAAATTACACGAAGTGCTGGCCATCAGTCAACGGGTGACCGTTCTTCGGGACGGGAAAGTGGTTGGTACGCGCCCAACAGCTGGCGCAACAAAAACTGAACTGGCACAGATGATGGTCGGACGTCCGGTTATCCTGCAATATGACAAGCAGGCAATGGATGCCGGCGATGCGCTCTTGAAAATTGATAATCTTTATGTACGTGGCGATCGCGGGAATGACGCCTTGCGCGGTGTATCACTTGAAGTTCATGCCGGTGAAATTCTTGGATTGGCGGGAGTATCGGGTAACGGACAACGGGAACTTGCCGAGTCACTCGGCGGACTGCGTCCGATTAAGTCGGGCAGGGTACTTCTCAACGGAGTGGATGTAACCCATGCCTCCCCCGCTGCACGGATCGCTGCTGGCCAATCTTACATCCCGGAAGAACGCATGAAAGAAGGTGCCATCAAAGAATTTTCGGTGGCGGACAACTTCATTCTTGAAGACCACACCAAGCCACCCTTTTCAAAACGCACGTTCCTTGACTTTCGTAAAATCCAACAGGTTTCAGGAAGGTTGATTCAAGAATTCAACGTAAAAACACCCAGTCTTGATACACCCATCAAAAACCTTTCGGGCGGCAATATCCAGAAAATGATCCTCGCCCGTGAATTATCGCGCCAACCGAAAGTATTGATCGCGTCCCAACCAACCCGCGGAGTGGATATCGGCGCTTCCGAATATATCCACCAGCGGCTGCTTGAACAACGTTCAACGGGTACTGCGACTCTGCTCATTTCGGAAGACCTGGATGAAATCCGCGCATTATCTGACCGGATTGCAGTTATTTACGAAGGTGAAATTGTCGGAATCGTGGACGGAAAAACAGCCACAACCGAACAACTTGGCTTGATGATGGCTGGCGTACACGAATCGGGTGAAGTAACTCCAGTTGAAAGTGATTCATCCGAAATGAAGGGATAAATTCGACGCAAAATATCGTAAAATAAGATTGAGAATCGGTGGTCGGAACCGGCTGCCTGCCGGACCGGCGTCGGACCCGTGAGTCCGTCGAAAAGTGCCGCCTTTGAGAAGGAGTCCACCGATCCCATGTCCACCTGGCAAAACTATATCATTCCAAATTCAATCGATGAAGCCATACACGCCTTGATTAGCGCACCCGGTTCTGCCTGCCCAATTGGAGGAGGAACCGACCTGTTGCTCGAAATCCAACAAGGACACCACGCTTCGATTCACACCCTGGTTGACGTTACCCGAATCCCCGAATTACTTTGCCTGGAAACCCGCGGGGATTCGTTTTTTATTGGTGCAGCTGTGCCGGTGAAAGTTATCACCGAATCGCTGCTGGTTCAACAGCATGCCAAAGCTGTATCCGAAGCTTGCGGTTTGATCGGTGGACCGCAAGTGCGCAATACAGCTACACTTGGCGGGAATGTAGCCCATGCCCTGCCCGCAGCGGATGGGATGATTTCGCTGTTCGCCTTCGACGCGATCGTTGAAATTGCCAGCCCAGAGGGGCTGCGGACGCAGCCAATTGCCTCATTATTCAAGGGACCAGGACAATCCAGTCTCGACCCGCAGAAAGAAATCCTGGTTGGTTTTTATATACCACTGCGTCAACCAGGACAATCCTCGGCATTCAGCCGGGTAATGCGCCCCCAGGGGGTTGCATTGCCGATCCTCAACATGGCGGTCTGGATGGAGCGCGAACACGACCTCATCAAGGATATTCGCATTGTCTATGGACCTTCTGGACCGGTGCCTTCGCGAGCCACCCACGTGGAGGATGTATTCCGCGGAAATTCGCCCAGCAAAGCAATACTCCAGCGCGGCAAGGAGGTCGTGCACGAATCGATTCGCTTCCGCACCAGCGCGATGCGTGCGACATCCACCTATCGACATCATCTCAGTGAAGTACTGTTGGAAGAAGTTATCGGTAAAGCCTGGCAAAGGACGCTCGAATTGGAGGTAGTATGAACGCGCAACGGATAATCCAACTGACCGTTAACGGACAGGAGTACAGGTTAGCGGAAAAACCCGGTGAAATGCTTTCCGACCTGTTACGCTACCGACTGCACCTCACTGGGACAAAAGTCGCTTGCAGCGAAGCAGAATGCGGCGCCTGTACGGTCATCCTTAACGGCGAACCGATTTTATCCTGCTCGTTTCCTGCAGCAAAAGCCAACGGGGCGGTTATTCTAACCATCGAAGGTTTGGCGGATATCCACCATACCCCGGCAGTGGACGGCGATCAAATTCCCTTGCACCCCTTGCAGGAAGCCTTTATTGAACATGGTGCAGTTCAATGCGGTTTTTGTATCCCCGGTCAAATTATGACCTCGTATGCCTTGCTGCAACGCAATCCAAATCCAGATGATGAAGAAATCAAGTACGCTCTAAAGGATACCCTCTGCCGCTGTGCAGGTTATCCAAGCATACTCAACGCCATACATGCCGCCGCCAATACACTGCGCACCGGTCAGCCAATCGCACCACCCGATATACCCCCATCCACGCGGGCACAAAATTCTGTCGGCACGTTGCATCCACGCCTGGACGCTGTCGCCAAGGTCACCGGCAAGGCAATCTATACCGATGACATCATGTTCGAGAATATGCTGCATGCCCGTGTCAAACGAGCCGGTATTCCGTCAGCGATTCTGACACACCTGGACGTAAGCAAAGCCCGCAGCCTTCCCGGAGTGGCTGCGGTGTTGACCGCCGAAGATATCCCTGGCGAACACAACCATGGGTTAGTTGTTCCCGATTGGCCCAGCCTGGTCGGAATTGGTGAGCGAGTGAGAACTGTAGGCGATGCGGTGGCAATTGTTGCCGCAGAAAGCCGCGAAATTGCTTCCCAGGCATTGGATTTAATTGAGGCTCACTACGAATCACTGCCGGTCATTGCTGACCCAGTCAAAGCTGCCAGTCCCGATGCCGACTCGATTCACCCAAAAGGCAATTTGCTTAAGCACATCAAGGTACGCAAAGGGGATATGGAGCAAGGCTTTGCAGAAGCGGATATCATCCTGGAGCACACCTACCACACCCCCATGCACGATCACGCCTTCATGGAACCCGAATGCAGTATTGCTCGTCCTACACCTGAAGGTCGGATAGAAATTTACGTTGGTTCGCAAATTCCCTATTCCGATCGCAACCAGGTTGCCCGTGCGTTGGGCGTCCCGGAAGAGCGTGTCCACATCATTGGGCAATTGATCGGCGGCGGCTTTGGTGGCAAGGAGGACATTGCCGGGCAGATCCACGCTGCTTTGCTCGCCAACGCGACAGGCAGACCGGTTAAATTACTGTACGATCGCCAGGAATCCCTGCTTACCCACCCCAAGCGCCACGCCACCCAGATTCGGGTCAAAATTGGCGCGAAAATGGACGGGCGTTTGACCGCCGTCGAAACCGAACTCTACGGGGATACAGGTGCGTATGCTTCTCTGGGCGAGAAAGTGATGACCCGCGCTACTACCCATTCATCCGGACCTTATGAAATTCCGCACGTCAAAGCGGATTGTTATGCAATGTACACCAACAACCCACCTGCCGGCGCCTTCCGTGGATTTGGAGTGATGCAATCCGCCTTCGCGGTTGAATCTTTGATGGACACCCTGGCGGATAAACTGCAAATCGACCCGGTTGAACTGCGTCGTATCAATGCACTCAAGGTTGGCAGTGTGACCAACACCGGTCAGACCTTGCGCGAAAGCGTCGGGTTGATGGAGTGTATCGACCGGGTTGACCAGGAAATGCGCCGCTTGAGCGGGGAAAAACCCTTTGAACCGCGTCCTGCAGACAACGCGCCGCACCTCATTCGCGCATGGGGTTTTGCGGTTGGTTATAAAAATACGGGTTTGGGTGGTGGAGCTCCGGATAAAGCCGGTGCCGAGGTGGAACTGCGTCGTGATGGCACCTTCCAGGTACGCTCCTCGTCTGCTGAATTGGGACAGGGCTTGCCCACCGTCTTACAACTGATCGCTGCCGAGGAACTTAACCAGTCTCCGCAACGGGTGGATGTGCTGTTGATGGATACCGATCTCACTCCGGACGGGGGACCTACCACCGCATCCCGCCAGACCTTTGTTACCGGTAATGCCGTCCGCCACGCAGCCCGGGCATTGCGGCAGTTATTAACCAGTGAAGTGGCTGAAAAATTCGATATCCCGCCGCAAGAGGTACGCTTCATCGAAGGCTTGGTGCAGGTGAACGGGAACAAAGTCAGCCTTGCCCAATTGGCGGAGGAATTGATTACCCATGGGAGGCAGCCGTTGGCTTCCTACACCTATTGGGCGCCAGCCACGCGCCCCTTGGGTCAGGGTGGAGACATGCATTTTGCATTTTCGTTTGCGGCGCAAGCCGCTGAGGTGGAGGTGAACACTCTGACTGGTGAGGTGAAGGTGCTTCGTCTGATCATTGCCAACGATGTTGGAACAGCGATCAATCCACTTGGGCTGAGGGGACAGATCGAGGGCGGCGCCATTATGGGCATTGGTCATGCATTAACGGAAAATTTCATTGTCGAGGAAGGGCGGGTCATCACCGACCGGCTGGCGCGTTATCGCATGCCATCTATTACCTTTACCCCTGAAATCATTCCCATCGTCGTTGAACACCCAGTTGCCGAAGGTCCGTTTGGCGCCAAAGGAGTGGGTGAAATTGTCCTCATCCCAACTATCCCCGCCATCACCAATGCCGTGTACAACGCCGTGGGTGTGCGCATCGACCGCATTCCCATCGATCAAGAAAAGATCCTCCTCACCCTAAAAGAAATAAACCCTATCTAGTTGAGCCTCGTTCAAACATTTACACCTCTGGCTGTAACAGCCAGAGGTGTCGTTTTTTAATGATATATTTCTTGTAGGGCTTGATTTGGAGTGTAAAATTGAAAAACAACAGGAGGAACACATCTATGGCAAAACGTTTGATCACCGCAGAAGACCTGTACGCATTTCAAGTCCCATCTGCTCCGCAAATTTCACCTAACGGCGAGCAGGTGGTTTTATCCATTCAACGCGTCGAACGAAAAACCGAAAAAAAGTTTTCCAACCTTTGGGTGGTCCCGGTTAATGGGGGTTCCCCCCGCCAGTTCACCTTTGGCAATCAATCCGACTCCAGCCCGGTATGGTCACCGGATGGAAGCCAGATTGCTTTCCTCTCCAATCGAGAAGATAAGGAAAAACCGCCCGCTATATACCTGATTCCCTTTCACGGTGGAGAAGCCCGCCAGCTGGCAAGGATCGAAGGAGAGATTGGAAGCCTGGCATGGTCTCCAGACGGAAAAAAGATTCTCTGTCTGGTGCGCAAAATCGATAAAGACGTCCTTGATCGAAAGAAAGACCCACAACTGAAGGACATCTCCACCCCGGTGCGTCATTACAACCGCCTGTTTTATAAACTGGACGGTTACGGGTATTTACCGCACGAGCGCTGGCACCTCTGGGTGGTCGACTCGGTTAATGGCAAATCCACCCAGTTGACAGATCATCCGGTCTTCGACGAACAGTATCCCAATTGGTCACCGGATGGCAAATGGATTGCATTTATTTCAAACCGCTCGGAAGATCCAGACTCGAACCCCGATTTGGATGATATTTTCCTCATGCCAGCCAAAGGCGGCGAGATGACCAGGCTGGACACGCCTGTCGGATCGAAGTCCTCATTGAGTTTTTCACCGGATGGCAAGTGGCTGGCCTATTACGGGCAGGAAGGCATCGGCGAAGGATTCCGGAACATCAATTTGTGGATTATCTCCTTGGAAAATTCCCAGCCAGCTCGCAATCTAACTGCGCATACCGATTTCAATGTCAGCGCCTGGACAATTAACGACATCGGTGGAGCTGTGACCAACCCCCCTCTGTGGAGCAAGGACAGCCAGACACTCTACTTCCCTGTAACACTTCACGGCTCGAGCCTTTTGATGCGCATCAATATCGACGGCAGCGGACTGGAAACGATTATTGGCGAAGGTGGGGTGTTTCACTCTCACAGTATCGACCTCTTGGGGGAAAAAATCGCTGGTTTGTACGGCACATTCCAAGATCCTGGTCAGGTGATGGTGTTTGAGCTCGGCACAAAAAAGAGCCGTCTTCTTTCCTCCTTCAACCGGGAAATTCTCTCCAAACTTGACCTGGGTGAAATCGAAGAAGTCTGGTTCAAAGGTCCCGATAACAATGATTTACAAGGCTGGATATTGAAACCACCGGGTTTCGATTCGGCAAAAAAATATCCCTCTATTATGGAAATTCACGGTGGTCCACTGACCCAGTATGGCAAATTGTTTATGCACGAATTCTATTACCTGGCTGCCCAGGGGTTTCTGGTTTATTTTTGTAATCCGCGTGGCGGACGAGGATACGGCGAAGCGCATGCCGCAGCAATTCATGGAAATTGGGGGGATCGCGATTACGCCGACCTGATGGCATGGGCAGATTTCATGGCTCAGCAACCTTACATCGACATCGAGAGGATGGGCGTGACAGGTGGAAGTTACGGTGGTTACATGACGGTCTGGATCATCGGGCATACTCATCGCTTTAGAGCCGCCGTGACACAGCGCTGCGTGAGCAATTTCATTTCCATGTGGGGTTCCAGTGATTTCAACTGGGCATTTGAACAAGAATTGAACAACAAGCCACCTTTTGAAGCATTGGATTATTACTGGCAGCGTTCACCCATTGCCCATATTGGTACCGCCCGCACACCTACCCTTGTTATCCATAATGAGATGGATTTGCGCTGCCCAATCGAGCAGGGCGAACAGGTATATGTTGCCCTCAAACGGCTCGGCGTGGATACCGAAATGGTACGCTTTCCAGAGGAATTTCATGGCTTGTCGCGTGGAGGACGCACCGATCGGCGCATCCTGCGCCTCAATCACATCCTTGGCTGGTTCAAGAAATATCTTTTGAATGGATAATGGGGAAAATCGACCCAACCCTTCCCTTAGTTGACCTGCACCGCCACCTGGACGGCAGCGTGCGCCTGGAAACGATCCTTGACCTGGGCAGGCAGCATAATCTCCCCCTGCCTGCCTGGGATCTGGAAAGCCTGCGTCCTCACGTGCAAATCATGGAGGCTCAACCGGGTGTAATGGCATTCCTCACCCGCTTTAGATGGATGACAGGCATTCTGGTTAATGAAAATGCCTGCCGACGGGTTGCTTATGAAAATGTCGAAGACCTGCAGCGTGAAGGAATCGACTATGCCGAGTTACGGTTTTCACCCTGGTTCATGGCAGAAGCCCACCATCTTGACCCGGTTGGGGTAATTGATGCATTGATAGATGGTGTTCAAGCAGCCTGTCGTGACACAGGCGTCAAGGTCAATCTGATTGGCATTCTCAGCCGTACCTATGGTACCGAAACGTGCTGGAAAGAATTAAACGCCATCCTCAACCGGCGTGAACACTTCATTGCCGTTGACCTGGCTGGTGATGAAGCTAATTTTCCTGGCGACTGGTTCGTAGATCACTTCAAAGCTGTGCGCGATGCCGGGCTGCATGTCACCATACACGCTGGCGAATCGGACGGTTCGGGCAGTATCTGGCAAGCCGTGCGCGAGCTGGGTGCTGAGCGCATCGGACATGCCGTACATGCCCCGGAGGATCCCGCCCTGATGGAATATCTCGCCACCCATCGCATTGGCGTTGAAGCCAACCTGACCAGCAATGTTCAAACCTCAACCGTATCATCCTACGCGGCTCATCCAATGCGTCTGTTTATAGAACAGAGATTGCTCGCCACACTGAACACGGATGACCCCGGCATCAGCCACATTGACCTGCCCTATGAATATGATGTTGCTGCCGTCCAGGCTGGCTTGAGCGATGAACAAATCCGGCAAGCTCAGATCAACGGCTTGCAGGTTGCATTCCTGTCCGAAATAGAGAAACGGCGGCTTATCGAAAGTAGGCAAACATCAACTCACCAACCATAAAGCACTATGATTTCATCCTCGCTGGCGGCGGCGCTGCCGGACTAAGCCTGGCAGTGCGCCTGCAGAAGGCGTTCCCCTCAGCATCCATATTAATACTCGACCGCCAGCCAAAACTTGCTAACGACCGCACCTGGTGTTTCTGGTCGGTTGACCCCAGCCCCTATCCACAAGCCACCTTCCGCACCTGGAAACGACTGGCATTTTTTGGGGAGGTTTTTTCACAAATCTTTGATCTGGCTCCTTATCATTACTACCTGATTCGCGGACTGGATTTCTATCGTCACACCCAGACGCTCCTACGGCAATCTCCTCGGGTCACGTTTGCCTACGGTGGCATAACGAGCATCAACGAGAACGAGGGTGCGGGCATTGTCTCTATGGATGGACAAGAATACAGCGCAGATTGGGTATTTTCCAGCCTGTACGAGCCTGGTAAATACCCTCCTCAGCCGCACCGCTATCATTACTTAAAGCAGCATTTCCGCGGTTGGGAAATCGAGAGCGAAACGGATATCTTCAATCCAGACCTGCCCACTCTTTTCGATTTCAGAACCCCCCAAAATGGGAAAATGCGCTTCATCTATACGCTGCCGTTTGATCGCCGCCGGGCATTGATCGAATACACCCTGTTTTCCCCTGATATACTGGAGGATCATGAATATGATTGTGCCCTGCGTGATTATATTCGCACGTATCTGGGTACAGAGGAGTATCAAATTCACGCGGTCGAAAATGGAATTATTCCAATGACCGATCAACCCTTCCCACGCCAATTAGGGAAACGGATTCTTGCGATTGGCACACTTGGCGGCCGGGTTAAGCCATCCAGCGGGTATGCATTCCTGCGCATCCAGAAAGACAGCGATGCGATTGTTGCCTCACTGGCAAAACACGGCCATCCCTTTGATTTACCGCCAACACCCGCTCGTTACCGACTGTTCGACAGCATCATGCTGCAAGTTATGCAGCACAATGGTGGAAAGATGAGCAGCATCTTCACCCAGTTATTCCAGCACAACCCGGTGCAGCGTATTTTCGCATTTCTGGATGAAAGTGCACCTTTCTCACAGGATTTGCGTGTGCTGGCATCCTTGCAACCCTATCCATTTTTACGCGCACTTTTCCGCTTGAAAGTGTTGAGAAAAATCTAACCTCACAGCCAGCCCTGCAGCCGATAAACCAACAGCCCGATGTACTCCTTCAGGCTGCTGGTCGTCATGGATAGATAACCTGCATTGGGTAATAAATTGATCAACTGACTTGGTAAGTTTGCCGACCATAATTCATGCCATTCGGCGTCGGTAATACTGAAATCGGCAGGCGAGGGGATCGCGCTTATCCCTTGAGCTTGAAATAAAGCAATCGCCCGGGGCATGTGTTGAGCAGATGTGACCAGAATCACGCGGTCAACTCCCAAAGATCGTAATATATCTGCAGAGTAACGCGCATCTTCTGCGGTATTTTGGGATTGGTTTTGCAGGATAAGCGCCGTCTCGGGTACACCCATGAAAAGCATCAATTCTTTCATTTCCTGAGCAGGTGTGCTGGCGCGGGAAGAAAGCCAGCTGATGTTTCCCCCGCTGAGTAAAATTTTTTCAGCTGCTCCCTGCCGGTATAGCTGGACAGCATGAATGACCCGGTCACCCGCGCCATTGATCTCCACACCAGAGCGCGGTGGTGCATGCGACTCGGTAGCACCACCCAACACGACGATGACCTCCGCCGATGGCAAACTGGCATCCGGTAAATACTGGCTTTCTAGCAAACGGGTCAAGCTGTACGCCACCCAACGGTTGCTGCCTAACAACAAGATCAATAATCCAATGGCTACCAGCCACTGTTTCAAACGGAGATGCTTCTTCAAAAACAGGCTTACCAATAACAAAATTGAAACCAACCCGAGTGGGTATACTAGCAAGGGTAGAAATTTTGATAGAAATACAAACATATCACCTCGGACGTGTGATGGTCAATTCAAAAGATTGATTTCTAACGCCGCCAAGCCTGTACAAACTTTAGACAAACCAGTGATTTCATGTTAAGATTAAAAAGAATTCTCATAAGGATCTTATCATGAAACCACTCCGTATTTTAAATGGATTAACCCTCCTTCTCACCCTGGTTGTCAACAGCCTTGCCAGTTATTTGCCCCTCAACAATCGCACCACAGGCGAAATTTCTGACCTTTATCCAGTATTATTTACCCCAGCAGGGTATGTCTTTGCCATTTGGGGTTTGATCTATCTCTCCTTGATCGGGTTTACGATATACCAGTTACTCCCTTCCACAAAGAACAACCCAAATTTGGAGCGAATTGGTGGTTGGTTCATCGCCGCCAATCTTTTCAATACGGGTTGGATATTTGCCTGGCATTACGATTTGATTCCCCTTTCCATGATCTTGATGTTAGGATTGCTCGTCTCGCTTTTGAGCATGTTCATACGCCTGCAGATCGGTAAAAACACGGTTTCTGCTGGGGATCGAGCGTTTATCCATTTTCCAATAAGCCTCTATCTAGGCTGGATTTCGGTGGCAACCATTGCCAATGCCAGTGTTTTGCTCTACACGCTCAATTGGAATGGTTTCGGTATCTCAGCCGAATTTTGGACAAGCCTGGTGATCGTTGTCGGCGCCTTGCTCGGCATCGCCATGATCCGCTTCCGAAATGGTATCGCCTACCCGATGGTGATCATCTGGGCATTTGCTGGCATCCTCTTTAAACCCGCAAGCCAGCCGCCAGTCAGCACCATCGCTGGTTTGGCAGCCCTGACTGTGTTGTTGATGCTCGCTGTTACGATGCTTCGCAATCGGCAAGTAATGCTGATGACTGCCCGCCCGAATCGTGAAAATTTACGCTAAGAAAGAAGTTCTGGGTTATAATCTACTCGTCTGCGCCAACAATTCGATTAACCCAGGGAGTAAGCCATGAAAGAAAATTTGATTTTAGTCCGTCACGGACAAAGTCTCTGGAATCTGGAAAATCGGTTCACCGGATGGACGGATGTTGATCTGACCGATACCGGCAGAGAAGAAGCCCGCCTGGCAGGACAACAATTACTGGCGGAGAAATTCACTTTTGATTATGTTTATACTTCCGTTCTAAAACGGGCAATCCGTACTCTGTGGATCATCATGGATGAAATGGACATGATGTGGCTGCCAGTCGAGCGCGCCTGGCAGTTGAATGAACGCCATTATGGCGCGTTGCAGGGTTTGAACAAAGCAGAAACCGCTGCAAAATACGGCAATGAACAGGTGCACACCTGGCGGCGTAGCTACGCCACCCCCCCGCCGCCGCTCGAATTGGACGACCCACGCCATCCGCGCTTTGACCCGCGCTATGCCAAGATTGACCCGGCATTGCTTCCCGCAACCGAGTCGTTGAAAATCACCCTGGAACGGGTAATGCCCTTCTGGAACAGCCAGATCGTACCACGCCTGAAAGCTGGCGAGAAAATTTTGATTGTAGCCCACGGCAACAGTTTGCGAGCGTTGGTTAAGTACCTGGATCAAATATCGGACGAAGACATCACTGAGCTGAACATTCCGACCGGTATTCCTCTGGTATATGCCCTGGACGATCAACTTAATGTACTCTCAAGACGCTACCTGGCTGATGAAGCAGCCGTCAAGGAGGCTGCCGAAGCAGTTGCCCGCCAGGGTATGGCAAAAAAAGAATAAAACGATCAAATCAAAAAAGGCTGTCCTCTTCTGATGACAGCCTTTTTTGATTATTCGCCGCGGGTTCCGAACACATAATCCCACAACGGCGACGAGACCCCAAAGCGTTGGTTGGGCGTTTTGTAATGGTGGCGCATGTGATGGCGTTTGAGTGCTTTAAGCAGCCCACTGCGCATCGGCCAATGGTGGGTAGCATAATGAGTGATATCGTAAGCCAGGTATCCAAGGATAAAAGCAGAAAACACAACCGCGGTAAGAAAAGGTGCATTGATTATCACAGAAAAAATTAGGTAAAAGAAACCGTAAAAAATCAAAGCCATCGGGATACTGACCACTGGAGGCATGACCAATCGCGTTTTGCATTGGGGTTGTTCATGGTGTATGCCATGAAAAAGATAAAAAATCTTTTCCTGCTGCAGGGTTTTTGGTTTGTAATGAAACAAAAATCGGTGCAGCAGGTACTCCGCCAGGCTCCATAAAAATAAACCCATTATGAAACCGACTACAATAGTCAGAACCGGCGTCTGGAATGGCAATAAAAGAATGCCGCGTACCAGAAAGTAAATCGAAACCGGCAGCCAGATAAGTACGACAACAACCGGGGAGATGTGAGTAAAGAATTCCAAAAAATCGGACTTAAACAAGCGAATCGGTTCATCACTGTGGTTGATCTTAATCGTATCCACCAGATCACCTCGATAGCAGTAAAATTGGATGGAATTACTGGAATTACTCAACAGTATAACATAACCCCAATAGAATATATAATTATCCCAAACCGAGTCAATCCTGTGAAAAATCGTCAATTAAGGAAACGAAATCCCGTCCGCCGCTTGCTTGTCGAGCGGTATTTACTCATCTCCCTGATCGGCTTTGCCGGTTCGGTGCTCCTGGTGCGCCTCTTTCTTGAATTGACAAATTATCCAAGGGTGGAATTTGGCGGGCTTCACATCGCTCATGTCATCTGGGGCGGTTTGATTTTGTTCGTTGCTGCGCTACTACCCTTGATGTACGCCAACCGCTGGGCGTTATTCTGGTCAGCCCTTTTGGGCGGGATCGGATTTGGGCTGTTCATCGATGAGATTGGGAAATTCATTACCCGCACTAACGATTATTTTTATCCCCCCGCTGCCCCGCTGATTTATGCTTTTTTCCTCATAACTGTGCTGATCTACCTGCAATTCCGCCGCCCGCGGGAAACAACGACACGCGAAGATCTTTATGATATCTTCAGCATGATGGAAGAATTACTCGATCATGACCTGGATGCGGAAGAGAAAGCATTCTTACAGAAACGGCTCAATCATATTCTCGCCACCGCCAATGATAAAACCCTGATCGAACTGGCAAAATCTCTGCGTAATTTTATAGAGAACCATCCACTGGACGAGTTCAGCGCAAATCCGAGCAGTTTCATTTCGTGGATCAATCAAATCATTACCCGCCTTGATCAGTTCTTCACGCGCCCGCGTTTGAGAATCGTCCTTATTTTAAGCCTCTTTTGGGTGGGTTTGCTTTCTGCCACTGGCCTGTTTAATATCACGCTGGTATCATTTCATCTGGTAGACGAATTGTCCATTCAATCTATTCGCATCTTTCAAGAAATTCCCAACACGATTCCGCCGCTGTGGGTTGCCTTAAAGATCATCATTCAAGGCGTTATTGGTATTTTCTCGATTCTGGCTGCGCTGCTTTTCATTCTGAGAAGGGATAAATTGGCTTCCAATATCTCTGTCATCGTCCTGACCGCCTCGTTGACCATTGTTAACTTTCTGGTTTTCTACCTTGACCAGTTTTCGGCATCTATCAACGCGATGATCGAGTTCTTGATTCTGCTCGGCTTGCTCAATTACCGCCGCAGATTCGTGGATCTTCCTGTTCTCGAAAACATACCAACGCTTACGGCAGAGGTGGAAACGGTACAATCACACTCACATCCCGCCGCGTAATTTTCCATTCGCACATTCCCTGGGTTAAGTCGGTCAGGCTGGCTTCAAGCGAATGCACCATTTCGGATGGCAGGCGTATTGCCAGCATCACTTTTTCCTCAAATATTTCCTCATATATCTCACCACGATACCGCTCGATCATTCCACAAGCTTTTTGGTAGAAGGCATACGGAAGCGTAACCACCATCTCGCAAGCCATTTGGCGCAAAGCCAGCGGAAGCAGCGCAATCACCGCTTTGGCTGCGTCGCGATAGGCTCGTGTCAAACCACCAGTACCAAGCTTAATCCCGCCAAAATAGCGCACGACAACCACAACAATATCGCCGATGTTGCTGCCTTTCAATACCGCCAGAACCGGTTTTCCTGCAGTTCCTGATGGCTCACCGTCATCATTACAATGTTCAATCACACTTTTTCCAAAGCCAATTCGATAAGCAGCCACATGATGACTGGCATCCGCGAACTCCCGCCGAATTGTTTGCACGTATTTACGGGCGTCCTCCACACTCAGTGCCAGCGATGCACAGGCAATGAAACGCGAACGCATTACTTGAATTTCCGCCCGGGTTTCACCAGCAGGCAGCCGATAACTGGGCTCTTCTTGCCCCTTCATGGTATGATTTGCTTCACTCATACCCCCAGTATACCCCAACCATGTATAGGAGAAACTTTCTGTGAAACACTTCATCGTCAGGGTTGAATACAAGATTCCACTGGAAAAAATTGAAGAAATTCTTGCAGAACACCGCGCATTTCTCCAAACCGGTTACGATCAGGGCTGGTTATTGTGCTCTGGACCCCAAAATCCCCGCATTGGCGGACTGGTTGTTGCTCGTGCGCCTTCAGAAGAGGATTTACGCGCTTTTTTTGCCCGCGATCCTTATCAAAAGCATAACGCAGCGGATTATTATTACACCGAATTCACCCCCGTGAAATTCCAGCCTTTCTTCGAAGACTGGGTCAAGGGTAATTAGAAGAGGAAAGGCACCTAAACCGTTTCAGTCAGGTGCAGGTGCAAGTTTGCTCCCAGGAAATCAGCGATCTGATCCGCACCATTTTGTCTTTCGGTTTTCTGGTACGATCGCGCCAGCATTGGCACAATCTGCTCCACCCAACTGCCACTCCAAAAATCGGATTCAGTGAGTGATTTGCCGTTGAGTTCTTTCTCGACAAATTCCGCCAGCGGGGCTGTTTCGCGAAAATGATTGCGCGGAATATAGAGATAGGGCACGCCAGCATGATATGCCTCAGCAATTGTGCTATAGCCCAATTTTCCCACAACCAGATCGCTGGCGTGCACGAGATCGGGGTGATAATAACTGTGATGATGCGGCAGCCGGATTAAGTTCCCCTCGCGCCGTTCGACATCGCTCCCTCCCGGAAGTATGAATACAACATCACCAATAGATTGCGTGGAAGGTAAAACACGGAAATCCTGTTCAATGCCCCCCATCGTGATTAGCACCGTTGGCTGTCTACTGTCGAGCCTCAGGAATTGGCGGGTTTGCTCACGAGTATGGCGCGGCTGGCGGGCGACCGGAAAAACGGTGATGTCAGCTCCAACAATTGGCTCGCATACCGGCATGGTCTGTATCCGGTAAGTGCTAGCTTCAAACATCTCCTTCAACAACGGAAGAAAACCCTGCAAGCGATTTTCTTTATCAAGATAACCGGAATAAATCCAGTCCCAGGTGAAATTTTCGATCAGCACCGAGGGAATGCCCACTGCCTGTGCCGCTGCAATACCGATTGGTGCAATGTCACAAATCACTGCCGAACAGCCAGCCTGGCAGAGGTGCTTGGCGAGGAAATCCACCCGCTGGTTCTGAAAGGGCAAAAAGGATTTCAACCGTTCGACTGTGGCGGGCAAATCTTCCACCAGGGGAGTATTCTGAACAACACCAACATCGCTTTCGAAGGGATAATAGTGAAAGGCAAGCGCAGGCAAGGACTCCGCGAAGAACCATTCCGGAACCATTGTAATAATCTCAAAACGAACTTCAGGATTGCGCTGATGAAAGGCGTTTATCACGGCGGAGGCGCGAGCCGCATGCCCATACCCATGCGAGGAAATGACAACCGCAATTTTCACAATCCACTCAACCCTTCTCTACTATTTGAAACCAACGGCTGTATTGTACACTAAATCCGAGTGATCATTCAACTTTTACCATTTTAGTTATGATTAATTCGATCACCCTGCCGGATTGGAGGTAATATGACGCAAGCATTACAACAAAGGCGCTGGTTTGCCAGCCTGCTGATTGGCATTGTCCTTTTTCTGAACCTGCAGGCAGCGGTGCAGTTCATCGCCAACCCTCAACCTTACCTTCACGCTTACGAATTGACCGGGTTGGTTGGGAGGACAGTCATTCAAAGTACGGGCATTCTGTTTCTAATGTGGAATATCCCGTATGTTTTTGCCTGCTGGCATCCAATTCGTTACCGGGTATCCTTGCTTGAAGCAATCATCATGCAAACCATAGGTTTGTTTGGTGAAACTCTGCTATGGCTGGATATACCCGCTCAGCACGCCATATTGAAATCCAGTATCGAACGTTTTATCCTGTTCGATTCACTTGGATGGGCATTATTAATTCTGGCTATCTGGCTTGTTCACCGGGCAGGGATCAATCATAAACCGGTGGTGAAACCGGCAAACGCACACTCAACCGGCGGATAAAATCCTGCTCCTTCGGCATTACCCGTAACACCGTCACGCTCATATCATCTTGTGGTTGCCCCTGATCCATGCGCACCGCCTGCCCCAGAAGCGAATCGGCAATAACTGCAGCAGAAGGATTTTGTTCATCCAGTATCGCTTCTAGAGCAGCACAAATATCGATACCCTCATCATGAGCACGGCCCGCATTGGCAACCCCATCGGTGTACATGACAATCGTTGTGCCGGGTGTCATGGTTATTTCTGTAATCAAGGGACGAATGTTACGCGCCACCCCAATCGGGTGCGTTTCTCCGCTGATGCATTCCAAATGGTCCCCCTGCGCCAGAAAAATCGGCGTCGGGTTGTTGCGTGAGAGAACGATCGTGCTGCTCTGCAAATCAGCACTGAGAATATTTAAAAAGACCGAATATTGACCATTGCGTTCGGTATACAAATGATCGGAAGCCGCTCGCGCTGCAGCACCATCGCGGATACCATCTGCGATCAGACCGATCACTTTACGGGCAACCATGCCCGAAATCATTTTAGCTTCCCGTCCAGAAGATTTCCCATCGCACATAACCACCGAAATGCCTCCGTTGGGGCGTTCGATGATTTCTACAGAATCACCGCTCTCAGGCGATCCATACTTCGTTGTTTTGGCAACAGCGATTTGAATTTCCATGTGTTAGATTTTACAGTTTTTTTTCTCATTCGGAAAGGGGAGAAACCCCTTTTTGCGCCCGAATAAACCATAGCCGATCATTCCGGTAATTTCGCTGATCGAAATGGATGCGAAAACCATGTTGGATAAAAAGATCAGCCACAATTTGCCTGGCTTCTTCCGGATCACCGGATTGGTAGGCGACCTTAAACAAACCACGTAGCAAACGTTCCAACAGGGAGCTTCCGCCCAAGTTAACTGCTGCCAGGATGATCAACTGCCCACCCGATGCCAGCACCCGTTCGCATTCCAGGATTGTAGACTTATTGTAGATATATTCACTGGGAAACGTAGCTATAACGGCCTTGAACGACCCAGCCGCAAACGGAAGATTTTGAGCCAACCCGCGGCACAGGTTGGGCGAAATTCCTGCCCCCAGTTTTTTTCGCAACCGTCTGGCTGCCAGCTGACACATAAACCGGCTTTCATCTAATCCAAATACCGGTCTTCCGGAATCAAGCAGCCTTTGCTGCAAGTGTCCCGGGCCAAAACCAAGCTCCAGGATTGGAGACCTATCAAGGTAATTACACGCCTGTGTCACCCATGCTTGCCAACGCCCAAGCGAAACCAGCCAGGCAACCAGATCATAGGAAAATGCCAACGGATGATACAGTAAATGAAAAAAAATGCGCAGGAGATGTTTCCACCAATTCACAAATCTACTTTCCAACGTTGTAATCTTCTCCAAATTATTGGTCACAAGAAATTATACAGTAATGTTAACAAAGCAGGAGGAGATTGCAAATAAAGAACAAATATTCTATAATAAGGTTATGCAAACTGCCGAATCGGTTTTCTCACTGCTTAATCAGCACACATTTCTGGAAGTCGACGAACGCGAGAATCGATCGATACCTTGCACGCTGTCGGTAAGCCAAACCAGTGTGCAAGATACAAATGTTTTCCGTGCCAGAAAATCCGGCGGCGGACAGGTTGCCTTGCTCAAGACACTGCTCACAACAGCCTGCGAACGAAATTGCAGCTATTGTCCGTTTCGCGCTGGCAGAGATTTTCGCCGCGCAACAATGAAGCCGGATGAAATGGCAAAGACATTTTCACAGATCAACGCGGCGGGGATCGTTGAAGGATTGTTCCTCAGCTCCGGCATCATCGGCGGTGGGGTGCGCACACAGGATAAATTGATCGACACAGCCGAATTGCTGCGCAACAAATACCAGTATCGTGGATATTTGCATCTCAAGGTCATGCCCGGACTGGAAAAAGATCAGCTAGAGCGAGCCATGCTCCTTGCCGACCGAGTATCGATCAATCTCGAAGCACCTAATCCGAAAAGGCTTTCGTTGCTTGCTCCACGCAAAGAATTTTACTCCGAGCTTCTTCAACCCTTGCAATGGGCAGACTTTTTTCGCCGCAGCCCGGATCCACAAAGAGGATTCAATCATCGCTTCCCATCCCTGGTCACCCAGATGGTTGTAGGAGCTGCCGGAGAAAGCGATGACGAAATCCTCAACACCTCTGCCGAACTATATACTAATCTACATTTATCGCGTATTTATTATTCCCCCTTTTCACCAATTAAGGATACCCCTCTGGAAAACCTGCCTGCTGAAAATCCATTGCGCACGTTTCGACTCTATCAGGCGTCTTTTTTATTGCGGAATTACCATTTTTCTCCACAGGAATTCAACTACACGAAAACCGGGAATTTACCCCTTGACGTTGACCCCAAAAAAGCCTGGGCTCAATCCCACCTTATCCACCACCCGGTTGAACTCAACCAAGCCGACTTTCATCTCCTGCTGCGTGTTCCTGGCATTGGTCCAAAAACTGCGCGGCGTATACTCGAATTCCGACGCAAACACAAAATCAAAACCCTGGGGGACTTAAAATACCTTGGCATTCTTCCAGAACGCGCGGCGCCGTATGTGCTCCTGAACGGAAAAATCCCGGTTCACCAACCAGGTCTTTGGTAAAAAATTTAAGCTTTTCAAAAAGCCGGAAGAGTATTCTTGTAGAACCAATTTTGGTATAATCTTTAATGATATTCTGGCAAGAAATCTCACACTTTTCAAATTCGGGGAAGAGACCACATCCGTTGGCACCGAAGGGGCAAAACGGCCAGCAAAAGGCTGCCGTTGAATCTCTCAGGTAAAAGGACCCCGAATGGATCCTCCTCTGAAAAGCATTGTACGCACCCATGGAGCAAATCTCGCTGGTCGGGATGAATCTCACAGGTCGATAACAGAGGGCATGCCTGTGTTCAGCATGCTCTCTGTCTTATTTTCAAAATCACACCTAGCCTGGAGGAAAAAATGAATATTCCTACAAACCTGAAGTATGCCAAGAGCGATGAATGGGTGAAAGTCGATGGCAAGATTGCCACAATTGGTGTGTCCGATTATGCTCAATCACAGCTTTCGGACATCGTGTATTTTGAATTCAAAGTCGATCCCGGCGATGAGGTCAGCAAGGATCAATCCGTAGCAACGCTCGAATCTGTCAAAGCGGCTGCGGATGTAAACGCCCCAGTTTCAGGCAAAGTGGTGGAAATCAACGAGAGCCTGACCGACCAATTCGAATCCGTTAATACCGATCCGTATGGCGCAGCCTGGATGATGAAAATCGAAATGTCCAATCCAGGTGAACTGGATGGGTTAATGGACGCCGCCGGTTATGAAGCCTATTGCCAGGAACGGAGTCACTGATGTATATTCCCCATACCGATTCTGAACGGGAGGAAATGCTCAAGACCATCGGTGCGCCTTCCATTGAATCGCTTTTTGAAGGCGTACCCGCCGAACACCGATTTCCCCAGCTAAACCTGCCCCCGGCTCTCTCCGAGATGGAAGTTGCTGCCCAATTGCAGGAACTTTCTCAAATCAATGAATCCACCCGCGACCTGATCTGTTTCCTCGGTGCGGGAGCGTACAACCACTATATTCCTGCTGCCGTAGATGCAATTCTTCGGCGCGGTGAATTTTACACCGCCTACACCCCTTACCAGCCAGAAGTATCGCAAGGCACTTTGCAGGCCATCTTCGAATTCCAAAGCCTGATTGCCAACCTGACTGGCATGGACGTCTCCAATGCTTCGCATTATGACGGTGCCACAGCCACAGCCGAGGCAGCGGTTTTGGCTTATCACCATTTCCGCGGTAAACGTACCCGCTTCATCCTTTCGCCGGCAGTCAACCCCCAGTACCGTCAGGTTTTACGCACGTATATGGACGGTTACGAGAACCTCCAGATCATTGGTGATGGCGAACAGGACAATCCGCTCGATTCACTCGAGGGGTTGGTCAAATTGCTGAATGCCAATACCGCCATGGTTGTGGTTCAATACCCGGATTTCTTCGGCCGCGTTCAGGATTTGAGCGAGCTGGCAGCCAAAGTTCATGCGGTTGGCGCTATCTTGACCGTGGTAATCAACCCGACCGCGCTGGCATTGTTCAAAAGCCCGGGTGAGATGGGCGCAGACCTGGTTGTTGGCGAAGGTCAACCACTCGGCATTCCTCTTTCTTATGGCGGACCGTATTTGGGGATTTTCGCTGCCAAAAAGGATTACGTGCGCAAAATTGCTGGCCGACTGATCGGCGAAACGGTCGATCAGCAAGGTAAGCGCGGTTATGTGTTGACCCTTACCGCCCGCGAACAGCATATACGCCGCGAAAAAGCGACTTCGAATATTTGCACCAACCAGGGTTTGATCGCCCTGGCGGCTACCGTGTACATGAGTCTGCTCGGAAAACAAGGTTTACGCCAGGTCGCTGAATTGTGCTACCATAAAGCCCACTTTCTCGCTAAACAAATTAACCAGATTCCCGGTTTTGCGGTCGATCTCAGCCAACCCTTCTTCCATGAGTTTGTTGTCAAATGCCCTGCACCTGTGGCAGAGATCAACGAACACCTGCTCGATAACGGCATCCTTGGTGGGTATGACCTCAGCCAGGATTACCCATCACTTGAAAACCAGATGCTGCTGGCGGTAACCGAAATGAACACCCGTGAAGAAATCGACCTCCTTTGCGAAGTCCTCAAGGAGTATACCAATGAGTGAACCCACCATTTATGAACTCTCCGCCCCGGGTCGCACGGGGGTGCGTTTTCCTCATCCGGATGTGCCATTGGCAGACCTGCCCAATAATTTAGTTCGCGAAAACCTGCCCTTGCCCGAACTATCCGAAATGGATGTGATCCGCCATTTCATGCACCTGTCACACCTCAATTACAGTATCGATGGCGGTTTCTACCCACTTGGTTCGTGTACGATGAAGTACAACCCCAAAATTAACGAGGAAATGGCGCGTCTGCCAGGGTTTGCTTTCACTCATCCACTGCAACCCGACGAAACGGTGCAAGGCAACCTGGCACTGATGTACGAATTACAGGAATACCTCAAGGAAATCACCGGTTTTGGAGCCGTAACTCTCCAGCCCGCTGCTGGTGCACAGGGTGAATTTACCGGCGTAATGATCATTCGCGCCTATCATAAATCCCGTGGAGACACCAGACGAACCAAAATGCTCGTCCCAGATTCTGCTCACGGCACCAACCCGGCTACTTCTGGAATGTCCGGATTCGAGGTGGTGCATATCCCATCGGATGCGCGCGGCAATGTCGACATCGAAGCCCTCAAATCAGTCTGCGACGAGACTGTCGCCGGGTTGATGCTGACCAACCCGAATACGCTCGGATTGTTCGAAGAACAGGTTGTCGAAGTCAACAGGATCGTCCATCAGGCAGGCGGTTTGGTATATGGCGATGGCGCCAACCTTAATGCATTACTGGGAATTGCCCGCCCGGGTGATCTCGGTTTTGATATCTTGCACATCAATCTGCACAAGACCTTTTCCACCCCACACGGCGGCGGCGGACCCGGATCTGGACCGGTGGTAGTCACCACCGAATTGCAGGATTTTCTCCCCGGCCCGGTTGTTGTCCTGTTGGAGGAGGGAAGCGAAGAGGTTCCACCCTTGTTTGGCTTCCGCCAGCCCGCGCAAAGCATAGGGCGGGTTAAATCCTTTAACGGGCACTTCGGAATGATGGTGCGTGCCTATACCTATATTTCCATGCATGGACCGGAAGGATTAAGGAAAATTTCCGAATATGCCGTATTGAACGCCAATTACCTGCTTGCCCGAATGCGCAACACCTACAAAGTGCCCTTTGATCGTACCTGTATGCATGAGTTTGTGGTCGAAGGGGTGTGGGACGACGCGCCGGATGTGCACGCATTGGATATTTCTAAGCGGTTGATGGACTACAATTTCCACCCCCCAACTAACTACTTTCCGCTCATTGTTCGTGAAGCGCTCATGATCGAGCCAACCGAAACCGAGTCCAAACAAACCCTCGATCGTTTCGCGGACGTGATGCTGAAAATCGCCGAGGAAGCCCACAACCAACCGGAATTGCTCCACAGCGCTCCCCATCTAACCCCGGTTGGTCGCCTGGACGAGGTCAAAGCAGCCAAGGAACTGGTCTTGTGCTGTTGGCTGCCCGACGAAGTTCAATCTTGAACCATTTACCCCCTGTACAAAACTACCCCCATCCGGCACGCTTGCGGATGGGGGTTTGTTATAATTGCACCAGCTTTTTACAAGAGGAGATAAACGATGAAACTGGAAGGTTTGAAGATCGTATATTTACTCCATGAAGGATTTGAAGACCTGGAGTTTTACGTCCCGCTCATGCGCCTGCGTGAAGAAGGCGCACAGGTAGTGGTCGCCGGACCCAAAGCAAACGCTGAATTTGCCGGAAAAACTGCACTGCGCGCACAATCCGATGTCAGTTTCGATAGCATCAATCCGGCGGAATACGACGCCCTAATTGTCCCCGGTGGCTGGGCGCCGGACAAACTTCGCCGTTACGAGGCAGTTAAATCCATGACACGCTGGTTTTATGAAAACAAGCGCATTGTGGCAATGATCTGTCATGCCGGGTTGGTTGGCATCAGCGCCGGGATCGTGCGGGGTCACGAAGCGACCGGCAGCGAGGGCATCAAGGACGACCTGCTCAACGCCGGCGCCATCTGGCGGGATGAAGCCGCCTTTCGCAGCGGCAATATTGTTTGGGGCAGAGTGGTTGCCGATATCCCCGCCTTCTGCCGCGAACTGGTCACCGCACTGGAAGAATACAAATCCAGGCGCTAAGAAAAACGAATGATTGAAATTCGCGATTTTTCCACCCGCCGCAATTTTCCGGGTGAAGTGGGCAATGATTTTGATGTCATCCTGCACCGTTATGACGCCATTCAAAAAATCAATCCGTTCCTGTTTGCGCTGCTACTGTTAGGTCTTGCCTGGCTTCCCTCACGCGGCGAATGGAGTTACGCCCTTCTGCTGTGGTTCTTCTTCCTGACCGATTGGTTAATGCTTGCACTGCTGCCGGTGTTCCGAAAGTCGTTTGGTCCACCGCAGCCGCCCACCACCCTGCTGGCACTCATGCGGTTCCTGTTTGCCTGGCTGCCGCTACCGGTCAGCCTGCCGCTTCAGATTATTGGCAGTCTGCTGGTGTTTGTTGGATTTTGGATCGAGCCCCACCAGATACAAGTCACCCGCCAAAACCTAAGCACACCCAAACTCAAATCTGGCAGTCGGCTGCGCATTCTCCACCTTGGTGACCTGCATATTGAACGCATCACCCGCCGGGAAAAACAGTTGAACGATGAGATATCACGACTTCAGCCAGATCTAATCCTGTTTAGCGGAGATGTGCTCAATCTCTCTTACAACCGTGATCCGCTTGCCATTCAGCATGCACGTGAAATTATGGCACAGTGGCAAGCCCCCTTAGGTGTTTTCGCCGTTTTAGGCAGCCCTGCTGTAGATCTGGAAGCAATTGCGCCGCGAATTTTCGATGGGCTATCCATCGGTTTACTTGAGGAGGAGCGGGTTTCCATTGCAGTCGGAGAGGGAAAAATCCAACTGATTGGTTTATCCTGCACCCATCGTCCTTTCATTGATGCGCCGCGTATGGCAAAACTTCTTCCTGAGGGGGGTGAAGACTTCACCATCTTGCTGTATCACTCGCCCGACCTGGCACCCAATGCCGCACACACCCCGATCGACTTGCAGCTTTCCGGGCATACCCATGGCGGTCAGGTGCGTTTACCTCTGATTGGCGCGTTGTTCACCGCTTCGCTTTACGGCAGAGCATTCTCTTCTGGCAGATATCAGCTAAACGGTCTGACCCTCTATATCACACGAGGAATCGGAATGGAAGGCGCTGGAGCGCCTCGAGTGCGCTTCCTATGCCCGCCGGAAATTATTCTGTGGGAAATCGAGGGTAGCCGCGAAAGTTGATTATCTCTTAATCTTCGCCGTAACCCAGGGTATAACCTGATCCAGTGCCTCATGCAGCCGCTTGGCATCTTTTCCGCCTGCCTGTGCCAGGTTGGGGCGGCCGCCCCCACCACCACCCACCACGGCTGCAACCGGCTTGATCAGGTCACCGGCATGCCATCCAGATTTGACCAGATCATCGCTTAACGCGGCAATGATCACCGGCTTGTCATTTTCAACACTTGCCAGGACGACCACCCCGCGTGGATACTTTTGGCGAAAACGATCCGTCATCTCCCGCAAAGTATCCGCATTGGCATTGTGAAGCATCGCAGAAAGAACATAAACCCCATTGACTTCTTGAACCCTGTTAAGGGTCTGCTCAAATTCTGCTGCTACAAGCTGCTGGCGAAGACGAACATTTTCCTTTTCCACTTCGCCAAGTTCTTCGAGCAACCCGGCAGTCTTATGGGGCAGGTCTTCCAGTGAAACCGAAAGCAATTGAGCCATCTGCTTGTAAGCGCGAAACCGCCGCTGAATCAGAGCATAGGCTTCCCTGCCCGTCACTGCTTCGATCCGCCGAACTCCAGCCGCCGCACTGCCTTCGCTGGTGATCAAGAACACTCCAATATCACCAGTATTTTCAACATGTGTGCCGCCACACAGTTCGTACGATAGGGTTTCGGCATCTCCAATCGTGATGGTACGTACAGTTTCGGCGTACTTTTCCCCAAACAATGCCATAGCACCTTCTTCAATAGCTTCGGCCAGTGGCTTGAAGCGGATCTTTAACCGAAAATCCTCGAAAATTGCTTGGTTCACCCCCGCTTCGATACGCTCCAGTTGTTCCGCGGAAATGGCTTCCGGATGGGTGAAATCGAAGCGCAGCCGATCCGGTGCGACTAAAGAACCTGCCTGACGGGCATGCTTGCCCAACACATTTTGTAATTCTGCGTGCAAAAGGTGGGTGGCGGTGTGATTACGCATGATGTCACGCCGGCGTTGAGCATCTACAGCGGAGATCGCCAGATCGCCCACGGCAGGTTTGCCGCGCACCACTTCGCCGACATGTACAATGATCCCTGCGGCTGGTTTACGCGTATCCTCAACCCGGATTTCCCAGCGCGGTTCGTGGACAGAAACAATCGTCCCTGTATCCGAAACCTGACCACCCGATTCAACATAAAAACAGGTTGCCGGCAAGATAACTTCAACTACATCACCCAGCAGGGCTTCCTGAACCGGCTCACCGTCGCGAACCAGCGCCAACACCTTTCCTTCCACTTCCAGGCTTGAATAAGGATCGTAATTCACCCCCTGAGGACCTAATTCGCCCGCTGCCTGCAGCGTCTCCAGAATGGGTCGATAAACGTCCACCTGTTCACCACCTAGCGCCCCAAAGGTTTTTCCTGCCCCAGAAGCAATGCGGTGTTCTTCCATTGCTTTGGCAAAACCAGCCTGATCCACCTCCAACCCCTGTTCGCGCGCCACATCGCGCACCAGTTCCACTGGAAGACCGTGTGTTGCATACAGGTCAAAGGCTTTGGCACCATCCAACACCGTTCCTCCAGCCGCCCGAACTTGATCGAGCAATTCCTGCAGGTGAGTCAGCCCTTGTTCCACGGTGCGCTGGAAGCGCTTTTCCTCGCGGGTCAAATTATCCAGGATGGTTTCACGGTTACGCACCAATTCTGGATAGGCGTTGCCATATTCCTGAACCACAACGTCCGCCACGTTCGCCAGAAACGGCTCGTGCAATCCAATTTTGCTGCCAAAACGCGAAGCCCGGCGGATGATCATACGGCACACATAGTTCCTGCCGGTATTGCCGGGTACAACCCCATCGGCAATTAAAAACGCCGCAGCACGCGCATGATCGGCAATCACTCGATATGGTGTGATGTTCGCATCCCTTTCCTCTGGGCTATGCCCGGTCATTTCGCGTACTTTTTCCACCAACGGGAACAATAAATCCGTGCGATAATTGGAATTCTTGTTTTGCAGGACGGAAACAATCCGCTCAAAGCCCATCCCGGTATCAACATGCCTGGCGGGTAAGGGCTCCAGTTTGGTCGGACTTAAGCGATTGTACTGAATGAATACCAGATTCCACAATTCTAGGAAGCGTTTGCAATCACCATTCACCCGGCAAACATGCCCAGCTTGACCCTGCTTGTCGCAATAGGACATTCCACGATCGATATGAATTTCGGAGCAAGGTCCACACGGTCCGGTATCCGCCATTTCCCAAAAATTATCCTTACGACCAAAGAATAAAATATGCTCCGGGTTGAGTCCGGGCTGTTCGCGCCAGTTTTCGGCAGCTTCTTCATCGGTTGGAATTTCCCCCTTTTCGTCCTTGAAGCAGGTCACCCACAAAGTGGAAGGATCCAGACCCCATACATCGGTCAGCAACTGCCATGCCCAGGCAATGGCTTCTTTTTTATAATAATCACCAAACGACCAGTTACCCAGCATCTCAAAGAAGGTATGGTGGGTATCATCGCGACCAACATCATCCAAATCGTTGTGTTTTCCGGCTACACGCATGCACTTCTGCGAATTGGCAGCACGTTTGTATGGGCGCTGATCGGTGCCCAGGAATACATCCTTGAACTGCACCATTCCGGCATTGGTAAACAATAATGTCTGGTCCCCGCCCGGAACCAGAGAAGAACTCGGCACATAGGTATGACCGTGTTCCGCAAAAAAATCAATGAACATTTGCCGAATCTCAGCACCGCTCCAATTTTTAGTCATGGATCACTCCAACCTATCGGATGATATAAGAGATGTAAGTGATGATTATACAGGAACAACGGACAGGAATCAATAAATCGGCTGTTGCAATCCACTTCCCATACGCTGTTATCAGCATAAGCAAAGAGCCGTCCCAAAAGAGGACGGCTCCTGCCACAGAGATAAGGGGGTAGAAAATGTCTACCGGGAAAACGCCATTTTCATCAACTTGCCATCCTTGTTGAGGGTGACACGGGCGTAATGGACATGGGTATGTTCTCCAAAGCGAACATTACGGCGGAAGATGACCACGGTTCGATCCTGAAGCTGCTTTTTATCCATGACAGTATTACCATACCCACCATCTTTGATCGGTGTACTGACCTCATCGCTAACTTTTTGTACGCGTAAACGCACATCTGCCAGATCCAGACCAGGTAAATACGGCGCGACAGCAGCTTTAGCTTGCTGCAGGTAGTCATCTTGCGCCTCGATCGGCTGCGGGTCTCCATTACGGTGATCGCTGATCGTTTTGACCGAGAAATGTTTTTGAAAACGCTGCAAACGTTTCGCCTTTCCTTGAAAACCTTCGTGATACACGAGCGGATCGCCGTACAGGACAAAAGAAACCAACGTTTTCTGGTCTTCACCGTCTAAAAACCCCTGCCGCTTGTTCATTTCACGAGCCATGCCGATCTTAGCCTGCACCAATGCTTCTCCTGCCGAGTACCCTTCACGCAGGTAGGTCCAAAACAGGTTTGCCAGCAGGTCTGCACCAACCAGTGGCGGGCTGACCGCGCCATACGCAATGCAGGTCGAAGCCACCATCGCCCGCGTCCCGATCGACAGAAAACGCATCGCCAGAGAGGATTTCTCCTCTTTATCCAGGATAAAACCGCCAAAACAGGCTTCGCTAAACAGGATTTTTGGCGAATGACCATTTTTAGGTAAATCGGCGATGCTCAGCGCTACTGGGTATTCGATAGTGCTGCTGTTGTCCCGTGGATCGCGCTGTCCATACCATTCGGCAGTTTCCGCCAGACCATGCAGGTTGTAAAATCCAAGCGCGGATTGAACCAGTTTATTGGCATCAAACGTGCGCGTTTCACTGGGCGGGGAAATAAGCATAGCACGCTCCTCCCCCACCGGTCTGAAACTTGCTAATGAAGACCTGCGCCACACAGACGCCGTATAACCAAAACTGCCACTTAACTGTGCGGCGGGTTGGGGGCGGTTAAGCCGGAAGATGAAGCGCAGGAACTCAAGCAGGAAAGGCTGAAGATGTAGCTTTTTCGGCAACCGGCGGAATTGAGTATGATATTGAATTGCCTGACGTAGCTGTTGCAACAGTAAACCGGCATCGGCACCTTTTTCGCCCGGCATCCGTCCCACCGACCATTCCGGAATGAAATAATTGGAATCCAGAGTACTGTAGGGGTTATCCGAAAGCACTTCCTCGTCCGAATCATCGGTCGGATTGGGCAAGCGATGAAAGGGCACAACTTCATTACCGCCCACTATTAATAAAGCCCCAATCCGCCCGCCTTTTTTTGCCAGCGCCTGGTCCAAATCGATGATCGCCAGTTTTAACTTCCACGGGTCGGTACCAGCAGTCGTTGCCATGCCCAGCTTGCCGGTACATTCGATATCATCCGGGTAGAAAACCATTGCGCCCCAGCCGGGGTGTTGCCGCACTACATCCGCCAGCCGGTTCATTTCTGACCCAATGACAAGCGCCGTTTGCTCACCGTACTGGGCGCGTAAACCGCTGCGCGTGGAAAAGACCACGTAAATCGGGAATCGCCCGTCCGCTTTAGCAACTGCCGGATTTTTCACCCGTTTGGCAATCCGTTCGAACTCCTCCTCGGTTTCTTTGAGCCATGGCGCTTGTTTTTTCTTTAGATGCTTGGCTTGAGCTTGAACCTGGATCTCATCCAGCTTGGCTGGTAATTCGGCTTCGGTATATTCCTCAAAATGTTTCCACACATCTCCTTCAAGAGCAGTCTGATCGGCTTTTTGCTCCAACACCTGCTCGTCAGGCTTATTTTGAGTGGGTATTGCCTCTCCAGACTCTGTGGAAAGCACAGCTGCCGCCAGTCGGTTCCAACCTAACTTCCCTGCCACCGCAGCAGGGATGGCAATAACGAGTGGGATTTCGTACCGCGTGGGCCAAAGTGGACGGTAAGGATGATCCTCACCCCACCAGCGGCGGCACACCTGACCACTCGCGTCTTCTGCGGCACATTGGTGAATGATTTGCACAGCCTCGGACTCTTCACCCGCCGCCAGTTTTGCTTCACCCCTTGCCAGCCGGAAAACCAGCCCCTCCGTCCAGCGCTGATGGTACAAATCGGCAAAGCGGGCAATCCCAGCCTCATCATGCAACGCACGCAGAACTTTCATGTGGGTTATGGCGGCAAGGATTTCATCCTGATTGAGCGCAAGCGCCTGATAGATATTCATTTCCGCGTTCTGGTACTGTTCCTCTTCCAGTGCCCGGCGCGCGTTGCGAAGGATAATCGCCCAGCCGGGAATCGACACTGCCGGATCCATTCGCTCCCCAAGGATAAAAACCCGAATTTTTGCCCCCAACGCCTGTTCATTTTGGGTCAGCGTGTATGCCTGCGCCAGCAGCCGCTGTGTGCGGATATCCTCTGCATCCAGCGCGGTCAATTTTTCCAAAATCTGAATTGACTGGTTAAATTTCTTTTCCAGAAAGAAAATTTTCGCCAGCAGCGCGTTGAATTCCAGGTCGCCGGGGTAGGCAGACAACCAGGACAAAACCGCCTGACGCGCAAAGCGAATTTCACCGCTTTCCAGGGCAACCTCAATCACCAACAATAACGTTGTGCGGTCGATTTTGCCCCGGCGAATTGGAGAGAAGGAACTGCTCGTTTGTTCTACAGGCATGTTTTTGCCTCCTGACCGTGATGAACCAGATTCAGTGCAATGATCGCGCCAAGCTGGCGGCGAATGTTGACATCATCCGGAGCAAGCGCTGCCGCCCGGCGCAGCATCGCTTCGGCAGCCGGGTAATCCTTGCTATCGCGCAGTACTAATGCCGAATGATAAAACGGACGGTAATCATTTGGCGCGATCTGGGTGGCTTGCTGAAAGACCGCCAGCGCCTGGGTGTATTCGCGCCGGGATACATACACCTGACCCAGATCAAGATAGGTGTCGATATGATCGGTATTGAGCCGCACCGCTTCACTGTAATGATGGATAGCGCGATCCAGCTGCCCCTGGTCTTTGAGCACCTCTGCCAGCAAGCGGTGCAAATCTGCTTGCTGAGGGTTGATCTTTAAAGCCTGAACAGCACTTTGTTCAGCCAATTTCAACCGTCCGGTCTGAGCACAGGTTTTGGCAAACAAAGCCAATACCTGATTATTGGAAGGATATTGCCGGACCAAAGGTTGTAGCAGTTCCATCGCTGCAGAAGAACCTTGCATTTGCTGAACCAGACGGGCTCGTTCGAGTGCCAGCTCCCAACTATCCGGGATATCTTCGACAGCGCGGTTCAATTCGTCCAACGCTTCGCGGATTTGTCCGCGATTGATCAAAATACGAACCGCGAGCAAGCGGGTGCCTGCTTCGGCGGGTGAGACTTTCTCTGCCTGCCGAGCATAGATGAGCGCCCTGGATTCATCACCCAACTGCAACGCAATCTCACCGCCCATGACCCATGCGCTGCCTGATTGCGCATCCAGTTCAACAGCTTTTTCCACCGCTTTCAACGCTTCTTTGTAACTTTGCAATCCCTGGTGTGCCTGGGCGAGCATTAGCCAGGCCTGCGACTGTGCATTCTCCATGCCGACGGCTTTTTGAAGTACACCAACTGCTTGCTCGAACAATCCATATCGCAGGTAATGTTTGCCAACCTCCAAGAGCAGATCAAAATCCTGTGGAGTGAGCGTCAGCGCTTTTTCCAGGTGACGGCGGGTATCTTCCGCTCCAGCACAAATATCTGCCAGGTTTGCCGCCCGTTTATGCCACTCGACTTCATCGCCCCAAATTGACAAGGCTACTTCAATGGCTTCGAGCGCCTGCGAGTAATCTTGGCATTGTTCTGCTGCTCGGGCAAGAATCACCTGGTATATCGGATGGTGAGGTGATTTTTCAACTACATCCCTGGCAAGGATGAGCGCTCGCTGCGGATCGCTGTCGAGGTGTGCCAATGCCAGCATCGCTTGAACCAGCGGCAGATGGCTGCATTGTTCTGCCACATGGATCGCATTGGCGATATTCCCAGAGCGTAAAAAGGCTTCCACCACCCAGGGGAAATCATCATCACCGGGCTGCAAGGATAGCAATGCCTGAACGTTCTGTGAAATCGGTCGTTTGAACATCTCCAACCGCGCCTGCCATTGTTCGATCCGCCGCGAGCGCACCCGTTGGGCTGCCTTTTCAAGCAATTCGGTTGCCTTACGGGCAGCATCTTCAGGATTACCGATCATTGGCTGATGGCAATTGAGTTCCACTATCTCACCAATGCGCTGCCATTCAAGTTTTCTTATCCAGCCTTGCGCCAGGGTCATATAACTACATGGATCGTTTTCAAAGCATTGCAGATAACCTTCAGCAAAACTCATCCCGTCTTGCCAATGGAACAAGTCAAAAGCAGCTTCAGCCAGGGCAAGTGTATCGCCGTCAATTTTCCCTGCTTTACTTCCCGATTCACCGCTGAATCTTCCCTGGTTTGAACGCCGCACAGATTCTGACAGGTTGACGTACTCATTTTCTGCTTCTGTAAAATTGCCTTTCTTTGCCAGCAGGCGCACCCAGGCGATCTTAAGTCGTAGGTGATCCGGTTGGTGCGCCAGACCTTCCTGAATAGCACGTTCCGCATCGGTCAGATTGCCCTGTTCGAGCAACAAATTGGCTTTGAAGAACTGCAATCCTGCCAGCCATTCTGCATCCGAGTTAAGGCTGAAACTGGTGAAACATCCCGAAGCCTGGTTTTCAGGCAAAGCCAGGATGCGCGCCATTCGTTCTGGTTGCAGTAGCCGGTTGCACACATCCGCGGCTGTATAGCGCATTTCCAATGAGAGAGGACAGGCTTCGAGTGCCTTTTCGGCATGATACAAAGCAGAATTGAGTTCACCCATTGCTTCTAGCAGGTGAACAAAGCGTTGATGAATGGAAAAGCGGGATGCAGGGACTTGCCCCCATACATCTTGACGATCCGCTTCCAGACCCTCCAGGGTGTCCATTTGACTTTCACATATTCGCAGTGCTCTTTCTAGCGACGCCAGGGCAGCTTGTGGACGGTTCAATTCAGTTTGCAGTTCGCTCTGTAAAATATATGCTTGCGGATTATCTGAGTTAATAATCAGCGCAGTTTGCAGTTCATTCAGAGATGGTTCGATCTGTCCATTGCGAAAGAGCAACTGCGCCAGGTGAAAATGTAATGAAAAGGATGACTCTGAGGAAAGCGCAGTCGCTTTACGCAGTGCCGATTCTGCCAGGCTTAAATCACCCAACCGCATTGCGGTCTCAGCCACTTTCTCCAACTGCTCGGCTGTGATTGATTCTTGCTGCATGGCGCGTTCCAATTCGACCCTGGCATCTTCTGGTTGGTTATTTTCAATCAGCATTGACGCCAACCGCAGCGAAAGCAGTATATCCCACGGCGCCAATTGGGTCGCCGTTCGCAACGCGGCGCACCCATAGGTAAATTGATTAATCCTTTCCATCAAACCTGCATACCAGATCAGATTGCCAACTTCATCCGGCTGGAGGGCATGCGCCCGCTCGGCGGCTTCGCTGGCAGACTCGAACAAAGCGGCTTGATAACAGGTCTCTGCCAGTAACCGCAGTGTTTCGATGCTATCCGGCCGTGCCTGGGCAGCATTTTGAAGCGAAGCCAGTGCCATCTCGTATTGACCGCTGCGGTATCCCACCAAGCCAACACCGGATTGAATGCGCCAGTACCATTCCGGGCTGTTGGCTTGCTCCAATTCCATCACCTGTTGAAAAACCGATTGCGCGGCTTCCAGATCATCACGCAGAATATGGATTTCAGCCATCAGCAGGCGGGCTTCGAAATGCTCTGGTTGAATTTTGAGCACTCTTTGTAAAGCCTTCTGCGCTTTGATCGTTCTCCCCAGGTCAACCGCCGGGCGGTCGATCCAGCGCGTCATCTGTTGCCCATCGAGCAGAACACGGGCATAGTCCACAAACCAGGCAGGTTCTGCCTGTTCTGTTTGAAGGGCAACTTCAAGGATGACAACACCTTGATCACAATCGCCACGCTCGATCAGAATACAAGCATGTTGATACGCCAAACCCGGATGCGCAGGCCAATGGTTTCTTGCCCGCTCGACTACCTCCAAGGCTTCCTTTTCATGTCCCAACGATCTTAGTGTTCGCGTCAATGCCAGGGCAACCTCATCGGATTCCGGCGCGAAACGGGCAGATTGTTTCAAATATGGCAATGCTTCAGCCGCCAGTCCGGCATCCAGGCAAGCCAGACCAATGGCTAGGTGCAATTCTGCTGACTCCGGAGCATTGAGAATTGCTGCCCGCAATGTCTCCATCGCACGTTGATCATCTCCTTGCTGGCGGAAGATACGCGCAAGTTCCAGCCAGGGCATCGGGTCTTCAGGAATAAGCAGCGTGGCTTTGCTTAGGTGCGCCTGCGCTTCCTCCCGGTCGCCTTTACCTTCCATCGCCAGCCCAAGGTAAGCATGCGCCAGCCCTTGATCATCATCCGTTTCCAACACGCCACGCGCGGTAGAAATAGCAAGATCATAATCCTCACCGCCAAGGGCACATTTTGCCAGCGCCAGTCGGTCAGGCACATCGCCTGGTTTATGGGAGTCAATGATTTGTTTTCGCACAGCTATGGCGGTCTGCCAGTCGCGCAGGTCTTCCAGGATTTCAGCGTAGGCGCGGTAATGCGAAAGGCTGTGCGGTTCCAAAATAATTGCCTGACGGATTAATTTAACCGCCAGATCATGTTTTCCTAACCGGTGCGCCAAATTGCTGGTCCAGATGATCAATTCAATATCCTGCACCCGGAATTCGAGGAATAATGCACCGATTTCAAGCGCTTCCTGAAACAAGCCCAAATCTCGTAGCGAATTCAGCAATCCCCATGGGATAAATTCGAACACAAATTGTCCACCTGGCTGCCAACCTGACGATTTGATCGCTTTCATCCATTCTTGAATGGTTTCCCGTGCAACAGCCTGGGCATCGCGCAATTGACCATGATTCCCCTTTTGAGCCGCGATGAAGATCTGGGCTATCGGCGGGAGAGACCCCGCACTGATCCCGTTTAAGTACGATGTCGGCGGCGTCATCCACACGGCTTCCTCGATCAACCGGTTGGAGATCGGAAAAACACCGGACAGGCTTTCCGCTTCATCCCACAAGGGGTTGGTATCCTGCTCATTCCTTGCAGCAATGGAAATCAACTGGAAAGTACTGCCTGCCAGCCAATATTGTAAATAACCCCGCGCTTTTTGCAGCATCAGTTCTGCCTGAGCCGGATGCCCAGCCAGTTGATGCAAAGTGGCTGTCCATTGCAGGTCCAACGCCTGATGGGCGAGTTCACCCCAGGTTTTCTCCTCGACTGTATCCTCCATCTGTAGGTTAAGACCACCGCTGGTCAGACGACTTTCGCGCAGGATGTGACCTGCCAGCGCCGTGACAGAGGTCTGTTCCCCGATGCGTTGCAGATAAACCAGCCACTCCACCTGGTAAGCAGTTGGCAAATCTGCCAGCAGGTAGTGAAAGTGGTCTTGCCTTTCTTCATCCGACATGGGATTGGTCAGTAACATGTGGCTGATCCATACCATCCCCAATTGAGCATCCTCCGGCTTAAGCAGAGCGGCTAAAAGCGCTTTCGGGTCGGGCGTCATCCCCAACAGGCATGCCAGCGGTGTTTTCCATACATCAATTAGTTGATTCTTACCTTTCAGGTTCAGGGTTTTCAACTCATCCAACACGCCTTGCCAGGTTTGGGTTTTTCGCCGCCGCTCGCGTAAAGCCAGGGCAATCAACCCGGCTTCCCTCAACGATGCTGGCGTTGCACTATTGCGCAGAGTATTCTCAAATGTTTCCAACGCCTTTTTGCGAATTGAAGGTTCGATCGGTGGCAAATGATCTGCCTGCATTGCGCTGATATCCAGACGGCTGTTGAGCAGTTTCAATACCAGATTGGCTGGCGACCAATGTTCAAGTCTTACCGTGTCGGGGGTCATGAATGACTCAATTTCCACAGCATCCTGAATGGCGCTCCACATCACTGAGTCTCGCCTGAGCGCAGTAAAAACCCGCCCAGCATCCTCAGCAGGCAAGTGTGCATTTAGAATATCAAGGAGATCTGCAGCGCGCATATCGACTCCTTTAATAGTAAGGTTTCGGGGAAAATAAAGATTAGTGGATCTGGAGCGCCAGACCAAATGCTGCCGCGACCATCAGCATGCCAGCAATGACAAGAAACACGCCGATTCCGGCAGTTGTGCGGATCATCTGATTGAGCGATTCAATCAGTGTTGAGGCATTGCCCACCAGACCTGCAATTTCCTCGGCAATTCCTTTCTGCGCCAGGCGGGTGGTTTGTTCGGCAATCCGCTTGATGTCGCCGCCTAAAACGCGGCTGACCAGCATGATCACGCCAATCAGCCACATCAACACCCCAAGTGCCAAAGCCACGCCGGCAGTGGTCAGCAGAAAATCGTTTTTGGTCATTTCCAAGAACATCATGCCCTTCCTCCCATGAATCTCTGTTGAAGGGCATGATGCAAGATGTGTGCCAGTTATTTGTCAACAGTTCAAACGAGAGATGTCCGCCGGCAAATCGGGCAGGTCAATTGCCCGGCTTTCACAAAACAGCATTGCCCGTTCGATAGCATGGCTCAATTCGCGGATGTTGCCTGGAAAGTCATACGCGATCAGCGCCTGCATAGCACGTGGAGTGATATCCTCGATATTGACCCCCAATTTTGAATTGAATTGGCGGATAAAGAAGCCAACCAGTTCAGGGATATCCGCCTTACGCTCGCGAAGAGGGGGCAGGTGTAAATCCACAACTTTCAGACGGTAATACAAGTCCTGGCGGAAGCTGCCTTCCTGGATCATTTCTTTCAAATTGCGGTTGGAAGCTGCCAGCACTTGAACATCGACCTGTATCAGGTTGGTGCCGCCAACCCGCCGAAAAGCGTGTTCTTCAATGGCACGCAACAGTTTAGCCTGAATGTCCAGCGGCATAGAGGAAATTTCATCCAGGAAGAGGATGCCGCCATCCGCCACTTCCATCAATCCGTTTTTACGGCGTTCGGCGCTGGTGAATGCCCCGGCTTCGTACCCGAACAATTCCGATTCGAGCACGGTGGGTTGGATAGCCGCACAATTGATGGCAATGAACGGTTTATTGGATCGGGAACCAGTACTGTGGATGAAGCGGGCCAACACCTCCTTTCCCGATCCGGTCTCACCGGTTATCAGAACCGAAACCTGTGCCTGAGCGGCTTTATGAGCCTGCGAGAGGACAGTTTCCATCACCGGGCTTTTCCCAACCACAAAGGAAATTGCCTGCTTCTGGCTCTGACGCAAGTGTGCCAGTTCACGGCGCATTTGAACAATTTCGTAGGCACGATTGATTGACGTTTCCAGTTGAGCCAGTTGAATGGGCTTGGTCAAGAAATCATGCGCTCCGCTTTTCATTGCATCGACCGCCATTTCGATATCCCCATGCGCTGTAATGATGATAATTGGCGGACGTAACGGCATATTTTGAGTTTCATACAGCAAGGTTGGACCATACCCATCTGGAAGGGATACATCCAACAGCACAACATCTCCATTGCCGCGCACCAGACTGGTACGCGCCTCGCTCAACGTTGCCACGCCAATCACCTCGTACCCCAGCGGGGTCAGGTAATCAGAGATATTTTGGCGTGCATTGGCTTCATCATCAACAACCAGGACAGTGATCGACATTCGGCTTAATCCTCGCAGGCTGGTAAGAATACCCGGAAAATCGTTCCACCGGGATAGCTGTTAAATGTGATGCTGCCGCGGTGGGCAGTTACGATACGTTTGGTAATCGATAATCCCAAACCGGTTCCGCTGGACTTGGTCGTCACGAACGGTTCGAAAATTCGATCCCGAATATCGTCAGGTATACCCGGGCCATTGTCTGAAACAGCGATTTCCAGGTGAGGGCGGTTGGATACCAGTGTCGACAGCGTTACCCGGACGCTCAAAATCCCGCCCTTTTCCCGCATCACATCAATGGCATTGCTGATCAGGTTGTTGAAAACTTGATCGAGAGCACGCCAGTCGCCTTTGACAGGCGGCAGGTTGTCGGCAGGTTGGTAAACATGGGTAATGTTGGATCGTTCCATGCGCGGACGCCAGCGATCAAGGATGCGTTTCACCAGTTCGGGGATATCCACCCGCTCCTGCTGCGGCTCGTAAGGCTTTGCGTAACTTTTCAGCGCTTCCATCTGGTGGTGCAGACGGACACAGTCATTTTCCATGCGGGCGATAGTATCCTGATACTGGCTTTCCGCCCCCAACCGCCGCGAAAGGATTTGCAGTCCAGTGGAAATATTGTTGATCGGGTTGAGCACTTCATGAGCAAACACACCCATAAACTCGCCGAGAAAAGCACGTTGCTCCAGCTGACGGGATTGAGCAAGAATTTGCTCGTGTTCGCTAATGTCGCGGATCAAAATGCTGATACCGACCAGCTGATCATCCTGCCGGATGGGTAATATTTTTACATCCGCTGAAAAATTTTGACCATTACGACGATGAAGGGTGATATTTTCCATCACCGAAGGCGCTGATCCGGATAGAACACCTGCCAGATTGGGCATTAATCGGTCAGGGGTTATGAGGATATTTTCAACGTGCTCGCCTTCCACTTCCTTTCGCGTATACCCTAAAAGGATTTCCGCCGCGGGGTTCATCTCCAAAATGGTCGAATCGGTGCCTATCACCAAAACGCCTTCCTGGATGTATTCATACACGCTTGAATACACTTGAGTGAGATATTGCCGGCGGGCTGCGTCTTTTCTCTCATTCTCTGTAAGGATCGCCCGCGTAAACACACTGGAAATAAAAACCGCCAATGTCTGCCCAGTTTCCAGCAAGTACGGTGGAGGTTGCTGGTCCATTCCACCAATAATCAGCATTCCATCGAAAGCATTTTCCTTGCCAATCGGAATGGAAGCGACATACGAAAGACCAGCGATCCGCGCCGAACGGTGCAACAGTGTCACCATTCGCTTGCCCGGCAGCCACAAGCTAGGCGTGGAAACCCGACTAAGATCCGTTGAAGGCAGGGAATCGGGGAAGAAAGTCAGTTCTTCCAGCGTGATCAGCTTAGTTAATTCCGGTAGTTGCGCGCTGGCATGGTATACACACACTAAGTGGGTCTCGAACAGGTCGGTAATGATCTGCAAAATCTGGCGAATGGCCCAGCGTAAATCACCGCCCGGGTTCAGCATCAGATCAGGGAGTTCGGCGAATGCCGCTAACAACTTCCTTTGCCACTCACTACGGCTGTATAACAATTCGGAACTCGAACGAACCCGCAAAATCCACCATTGGCTTTGCGCATCCAGACTGGTTTTATGTACCTCAACCAGAAGGCTGGTACGGTTGCGCGTGCGCAAAGTGGCTGAAAAACTGTTTTCTTTTTCAATGGTTTCCTGGCTTAACCCGTCAAAAAGATCTTCCAGACGACTGTTGATGATCTCCTGCATTGTAAAGGAGGAGAGAATTTGAAAGGCGTTGTTGGAAAGCAACACCCGATTTTGTTCCGAATCATAGATGATTGCTGCCTCTTCAACGAAATCAAGGAGGTTCTGTAGCGCAGTAGCGGTATCGATTTTATTGAATTTACTGCCAAATAACGCCTGAATGGGTCGGCTGATCACATCACGCATATCATTAAACCTGATTGACTCGTCTCAAATGCGCCGGTAGAATCCCCTCCATTGCCCGGTACTTGGCAACGGTACGCCGGGCAACCTCATAACCTTGCTGAGAAAGCATCCGCGCCAGTTGGGAATCGCTTAATGGGTTTTTCTCTCCAGAAATTATATCTCGCAGCGCGGTTCGCACATTCAAACTACGATCAAAGAAATTTGCCAGAGGAATGATTTTTTTATTGGGCAGCTGCACGGTTTTATTGGAAACTGCCCGCGAAATGGTCGATTCGTGCACTTCCAATTCCTGTGCCAGCGAAGCACGGGTTAATGGCTTAATATAACGATCACCACGAAGAATAAAGTCGCGTTGAATACTGACCACGCGCTGCATCAGCCGCTGCATGGTGTGGTTGCGCTGCTGCAGGCATTTTACGAACAAGGCAGCCCTTTCCAGGTCGCTCTTCATCCCGACTCGGCTTTCCTCACTGGCAAGCCGGGCAGCCTGGCGGAACATCGGGTTGATGCGCAGGTAACCGCGGATGGGCAGAATAATTTCAACCATCAATGGATTGTCCGCCGAATTATTCAGATAGCTGATCAGAATATCCGGGTGGTAATATACTTCGCCTGCTTTGGGGGACGGCTGGCGAACATCCCCCCAATGCGCCCGCGCCGGGAAAGGGTTTAAATTCTCACCGATAAACCGAACCGTATCCTGGACCCGGCTGATCGATACCGACAGTTTGCGGGCAATTTCGGCATACTGACGGCGGGTAAGTAAATCCATCGCCTCGGCAACGATTTCACGCGCCAGCGGCGGGACTGGATGCGCCTCAGCCAGTAGTTCCAATTGAACCAGCAATGCTTCCTGTGGTCCGGACGAGCCTACTCCCACCGGCTCTGCCCTTTGAATCATCTGCTTGATCCGTTCGACTCTGGAGATGGGCACATGGAAATAGCGCGCCACCTCAACCGGGCTGATGGTTGAGAAGCCATCCTCGTCCAGGTGGGTAAGCATGAATGCGGCAATTTTTCGGTCCTCACCTTCCAACTCAACAGCGATTTGGCGTAAAACAAAAACCGGCAATTCTTCCATAATCGGTGAAACCGGTTCCTCAGGAATCATTTCCGAACCGCTGCTGGATCCGCTATAAAAATCCTCGCGGGGCGAAACAAATACCACCGGTTCTTCGGCAGCCATACTGTTTGGGCGGCTGCACACCGGGCACTCGCCTTGTCCCGCCAACGGCCGGTGGCAGTTCGGGCAACGCCGCTCTTCCACCAGTTCCAACGCCGGATTGGTCAGCTCCTGTTGGATTTGCTGATACAACTCACCGACCGTCTGATTGAGCAGGGTCATCGTCTGGGCAAGATGCGCGGTGGTAACTGTTCGGATGGAGGGACTTTGGATTTGAAACATGACCGACCCCTATCTATGTAATGAAGTATAGCGTCCATCTCCGCAAGGTGCAAGTTTTATGCCAGGCGAATTTTACCGGATACGTGGTAGAATTTTGGCAAGTTGACCAGTATTCCACAAATATCCATCATTGGAGGCGGTTTAGCCGGCAGTGAAGCCGCCTGGCAGGCAGCAAACGCGGGATGCGAGGTTGTGCTGTATGAAATGCGTCCCAAACGGCAAACCGGTGCGCATATCAGCGATGGTCTGGCTGAGCTGGTCTGTTCCAATTCCCTCGGTTCGAATTTGACCGACCGCGCATCCGGGTTGTTAAAAGCCGAACTGCGCCGCCTGGGTTCGCTGTTGGTCGAGTGCGCAGAAGCAGTTAGCGTTCCAGCTGGTGGCGCCCTGGCAGTCGACCGGGATGAATTCTCCCGCCGGGTCACCTCAAAACTCTCCGGGCACCCCCAAATTCACCTGATCCGCGAAGAGGTGACCAAAATTCCAGACGGGATCACCATTATTGCTTCCGGACCACTCACATCCCCTGGTCTAACTGCAGCGATTCAAACCTTTAGTGGTCAGGAGCGTTTGTTTTTCTACGATGCAATTGCTCCAATTATCAATCGCGAAACGATCGATTTTTCGATTGCCTTTACCGCTTCGCGGTACGGCGTTGGCGACGATAATGTGGGCGACTACATCAACTGCCCATTAAATCGAGATGAGTATTTTTTGCTGGTCGAAGCTTTGAAAACTGCTGAGCGAATTCCTCTGCGCGAATTTGAACTGGACATTGAGTCTGGCGTACGAGCCGGGATTGACCAGTTCTTTGAGGGCTGTCTTCCGGTCGAGATTCTCGCCCAGCGCGGCGACCTTGCCCTGGCTTATGGTCCCATGCGTCCGGTTGGCTTGCGCGATCCACGCACCGGACGGCGCCCCTTTGCAGTTGTGCAACTGCGTCAGGACAATCTGGCAGCCACACTCTACAATATGGTTGGCTTTCAGACCAACCTGACCTACCCGGAGCAGCGCCGGGTATTTCGCATGATCCCTGGGCTTGAAAATGTCGAGTTTTTCCGTTACGGTCAAATGCATCGCAATACGTTCATCGCATCGCCGCTCATTTTGCTTCCTTCGCTTCAGTCCCGTCAGCGAGCCAACCTGTTCTTTGCCGGTCAAATCACTGGCGTGGAAGGATACATGGGAAACATCGCTACCGGTTTGCTCGCCGGCTTGAATGCCGCCCGGCTTGCTGCTGGACAAGAACCGCTCGTGCTGCCAGTCACCACTCTGTTGGGCGCACTGTGTCACTATATCACCCATGCTTCGATGAAAGATTTTCAGCCAATGAAAGCCAACTTTGGCATCCTGCCAGAACTTACGGGAAAATATAAAGGAAAACGTGCCCGCGCCTATGCTTACGCCGAGCGATCGCTGCGTGATCTGGAAAGATTTATTTCATTGCAGGTAGCACCGTTATGATCCATTTTCGACTTAAACGCTTGTTGCTTCTGCTTTTCCTGCTTCTTCTTGTTTCAGGCATTGGAATAATCCTGACCGGTAATTTACCCACTACCCAAGAAAAGCGTTTCGATGCTGATCGCGCATTCCAGGATGTGGTCATTCAGATGAGTTTTGGTGCGCGTACGCCGGGCAGCGAGGCGCATCAAAAAACCATTCAGTACATCCAAGAGCAAGTGATCACTGCCGGATGGGACGCCGAAATCCACCAAACCGAAATGTTGGGACATCCTATTCAAAATATCATCGCCCGGCGGAATAATGGCGGGAAACAGGTTATTCTGGCTGCTCACTACGATACTCGCCAAATCAGCGACCACGACCCCAATCCGAACCAACACACCCTGCCAGTGCCGGGAGCAAATGATGGAGCGTCCGGCGTGGCAGTCCTCCTCGACCTTGCGCGTAGTTTACCCACCGATCTACCCCTCGATCTTTGGCTGGTATTTTTCGACGCCGAAGACCAGGGCGGTATCCCCGGCTGGGACTGGATTTTAGGCTCACGAGCCTTCGTCAATGAGCGCATAGATCAACCAGAAGCGGTCATTGTGGTGGATATGATCGGTGATGCCAACTTAAACATTTACTACGAGCGCAATTCGAACTCGGCTCTAATGCAGGATATCTGGCAGCTTGCAGCCCAATTAGGCTATGCAGATTCGTTCATCCCAGAATTCAAGTACACCATTCTCGATGATCATATCCCGTTCACCGAAAAAGGGATTGCAGCCATCGATATCATTGATTTCGATTATCCCTACTGGCATACCCAGCAGGACACCATCGATAAGATATCCGCACAAAGCCTGAAGATCGTTGGGGATACACTTCATCACTGGTTAACAGGGTACGAATAACACTTGGTTAAAATTGCAGAAGTAGCATACACTTAATGCCAATGAACGAACTGGGTATTCTCAATACGATTCGACCTTTCTGGATTAACCGGGTGGTACAGTCCCTGGCGCGCGGCGCTGGCGTTCGTGAAGATCTGCGTGTACAGGTTGAGCAATTTTTCACCCGCCTCGAAGAATCGATCGAAAGTGGCGATCCAGCCTGGCTGGATCCCATCCTGAACGAATGGTCGTTGGCATTGACCCTGACCGATCTGGAAGGCAGCAGTTCCAATCTGCTTAAATTTATGGCCACTTTACAGCAAATCTCCATTGAAGTTTGCCGCGAGGTTTTGGATGAATCCCAGGCGTTGGCGCTTATTGTGGCATTAATGCCGGTATTTTCCTACGCTTTGGACAAAAGCGCTCAGTTTGAAATGGAAGCCAAGGTTAGTCATCTCAACACCCAGCTGGAACAGACTCGCCAAAACCTGGAGAAGCTGGACAAAAGCAAATCCGATTTTATTGCTGTGGCAGCCCACGAGTTGAAAACCCCGCTTACCCTGGTTGAGGGTTACACTGCTATGCTGCGTGAAATGCTCGAACATCCCAATGGAGCCGTATCCGCCCTGGCTATGGTGGATGGTATCACCAATGGCGCCCAACGACTGCGCGCAATCATTGATGACATGATCGATGTATCCCTGATAGACAATCGTCTACTGAGTTTGAATTTACAGCCTGTGTGGATTAACCGCCTATTGCATCTGCTGCAAGGGGAGTTAAAGCCTGCCCTGTCAGAACGCCGTCAAACTATCGAGTTGCGCGATTTTCCTGGCGCAAACGAAATGACTTTCGGTGACCCGGAACGATTGCTGCAAGTCTTTCGCAACGTGTTGGTCAACGCAATCAAGTTCACACCAGACGGCGGCACAATTCGCATCGATGGACGCACATTGCCCGGTTTCATCGAAGTGTCAATCAGCGACGAAGGGATCGGGATCGACCAGCAAGACCTGCTGATTATCTTTGAGAAATTCTCTCGACTGGGTAATGTTTCCCTGCACTCCAGCGGTAAAACCAAATTCAAAGGCGGTGGACCCGGACTGGGTTTACACATTGCCAAAGGTATCATCGAAGCGCATGGCGGTGCAATCTGGGTAGAATCCAATGGCTATGATGAGAAAGCCTGCCCCGGTTCGACTTTTCACATACTCGTACCACTTCACCAGGAACCACCGGATGCTAAAACCGCCCGATTGTTCGCCTCGCTTCTCAATCCACCCTCAAAAGCTGAGATATGAATCCCAATAAATCAATTACCCGCCCTTCGGATCGTATTGCCTCGTTTAAGCCCTATTTTTTTGCCAGTTTGAACCAAAAAATCGCCGAACTGAAAGCCAGTGGCGTAGACGTGATTCGCATCGACATGGGATCACCCGACCTGCCCCCGGCGGATTTCATCATCGATTGTCTTACCGCTGCTGCCCGCCGCCCGGATGTACATGGCTATACTCCCAATGGTGGCACGCTTGCCTTCCGCCGTGCCATCTCGGACTACTACGCTTCCCGCTTCCAGGTGGAGTTGGACCCGCAGAAAGAGGCGGTTGCCCTGCTCGGATCAAAGGAAGGATTGTTCAACCTGAGCCAGGTGTGTGTCAATCCCGGCGATATCGTTTTGGTTCCAAATCCTGGTTACCCGGTCTACCAGGCGAGCGGCATCATCGCCGGGGCAGAAATCTACCCTCTACCATTGCTGAGCGAAAATCACTTTCTGCCAGATTTAGACAGCATACCAGAGTGGATCCTGGAAAGGTCGCGCCTGTTATGGCTGAACTACCCTAACAATCCAACCGGTGCTATTGCACCAATTTCATTCTTCGAAAAAGTCGTTGCATTTGCCCGCAAACATCAAATCCTTGTTGCGCACGATGCTCCATACGCCGATGTGTGTTTCGATGGCTACAAAGCTCCCAGTATTCTGCAAGTACCGGGCGCAAAAGAAGTTGCGATTGAATTCAACTCGCTTTCCAAAACCTACAATATGGCTGGTTGGCGGCTGGGCATGGCAGTTGGGAACGCAGAAGTAATCCGCTATTTACATACCTACAAAAGCCAAATGGATTCCTCGCATTTTGAAGCGGTCTTACAGGCAGGCATTGCTGCGCTCACTGGTGATCAATCCTGGATCGAGGAACGCAACCAAATTTACCAGCACCGCCGCGACATCGCATTGAGTGGGTTAAGGCAAGCCGGCTTCATCGCCGAAACACCCCCAGCGGCGATTTACATTTGGGCGCATTTACCTCAAGGGTACACAGACAGCACCACTTTTTGCAACCAGCTGCTGGAAGAAACTGGTGTCAGCATTACACCGGGTGTGGTATATGGTAAATTCGGCGAAGGGTACATACGAATTTCATTAGGCGCTGCCACCAACCGCCTGCAGGAAGCGATTCAGCGCATCCTGACGTGGGTCAAGAAGTAATTGCTTGGGTGAATAAAAAACATGTCAAAACGAATCCCTGAACCCACCCAGCTGCCACGCGAACGCGCGCTGCTGGTTGGTATTCAATTGGCCGGCGAACCAGGGTTTTTACCCATGGAGGATTCCCTGGCAGAACTGGCATTGCTCGCCGATACTGCCGAAGTGGATATTATTGGTGAAACCAGCCAGAAACTGGAAAAACCCTACCCGGACACCTTTGTTGGCTCCGGGAAGGTTGAAGAAATCAAAATCCTGGTTGAAGAAACCCAGGCCGACCTGGTCATCTTCGATACCGAATTATCGCCCCGCCATCAACGTGAACTGGAAGAGCGCTTTGGCGATAAAGTGCGCGTAATTGACCGCACCGCGTTGATTTTGGATATCTTCGCCCGCCATGCCAATACCCGCGAAGGCATTTTGCAGGTCGAACTGGCGTATTACGAATACCGCCTCCCCCGCCTGACCCGCGCCTGGACTCACCTCGCACGCCAGGCAGGCGGTGGCGGCGGACGCACCGGTTCCAGTGGTGGGGTTGGTTTGCGCGGACCTGGTGAAACCCAACTGGAAGTCGACCGGCGCGAAATCCACCGCCGGATTGCCCACTTGAAAAGCGAATTGGAAAAAGTCCGCGCCCACCGCCAGCGGTACCGCGAACAGCGTCGCCGCTCGAATATTCCAATCGTTGCCCTTGTCGGCTATACGAACGCGGGTAAGTCTACCCTGCTCAACAAACTCGCTAACGCTGATGTCTATGTTGCCGACCAGCTCTTCGCCACTCTTGACCCAACCACTCGCCGGGTTGATCTCCCCGCTGGCCACACCGTTCTGTTCACCGATACGGTGGGTTTCATCCAAAAGCTGCCCACGCAATTGATTGCCGCTTTCCGCGCCACATTAGAAGAAATAACTGAGGCGGATTTACTCGTCCATGTTCTTGACGTCACTCACCCAAACGCTTTTGAGCAGTGGAAAGCTGTTGAACAAACCCTGGTGGATATCGGCTGCGAAGATATTCCCGGCATCACAGCCTTGAACAAGATTGATCTGCTCGAGGACGCACAATCGATCCGCGGTCAATTCAATGCTTTCTCATCATCCGTTGCTATATCCGCCCGTACCGGTGTTGGGCTGCCGGAACTCTTGCGCGAGATCGAAAACCTCTTGTTTGAAAATTTCCTTCCGATCACCGTATATTTGCCCTATCGCGAAGGACAGCTGATTTCCTGGTTTCACGAACAAGGCAAAGTTGAAGAAACGCGTTCCATGCCGGACTACATGATGATCAAAGGCGCATTGCCCGGCAGGCTACATGCTCAGTTTCACGTCTACACCCGGCGGCCAAAACCTGCCAGCGAGGGATAAACCGGCATGGAAAAACTTTCCCGTTGGATCGATTCTCTTTCAGCATTCCTTGCGGCCCGCAAAGGGCTGCTGCCAATCTTTGGGCTGATGTTGATTGTGGTTAACCTGTTGCTGCAATTTCTCAGCCCTGGCTGGCTGGCAGAAAGCAATCTCTTGCTACATCTTGGAATCATCCTGGCAATCTTGGGATTCATGCTAGCCTGGGCATTATAGCAACCAAAAAGGGGCTGCCTGAACATAAGCAGCCCCATCGGGTCACTTGAATTTTCAACCAGATTATTTCTTCTTCTCAGCCTTTTCCATGCTGATGATTTCACGCCCTTGAAAATAACCACAATTGGGGCAAACCGTGTGCGGCAGGCGCATCTCGCCACACTGGCTGCACTGCACCAGGTTGGTATTCTGTAAGGCGTCGTGGGCTCGGCGGCGATCCCGTCGCCCTTTGGAAAGTTTCCGCTTCGGAAGAGGAACCATGCAAATACTCCTATCTTAAATAGCCTGCATCTGGCAGAATGTCCTGTCAATAAAGCGGAAGAATTATACCTTCAAATCGAAAGTGGTGTCAAGCAAATTGTGCCTCAGGCGTGGGAATGATTTCGGCTCTACCAAACTGCGACGATTGGAGTATAATCACCTCGACCGCCAGCGCAGCGCTGGCATTTGCATGAATCGGAGGCTTTGTTTTAATGACCCGTCGCCTATTCAATTTGATTATCATCCTCCTTTTGTTCGCAATCGCAATTTGGGTATCCTTGCCCAACAATCCCGGTATTCGCATCGGAACATTCGAGAAAAAACTGGACGCTGTGCTTGGTCTTGACCTGCGAGGTGGCATGCAGGTAATCCTCAGCGTGCCGCCCGAAATTTCGGTGACCCAACAAAACCTGCAGGATGCCGCCGCTATCCTCGAAAACCGCTCGAATGCGCTCGGCGTGAGCGAAGTGGTTTTCCAGACAGCCGGTGAGCGCATCATTGTGGGTGAATTTCCCGGCGCAACCGACGCCGAAGAAGTGATCAACCCGATCCGCCAGGTGGGTCAGCTCGAATTTGTGGATACCGGCAGCACCTCACTCGCTCCAGGTACAGAAATATTAACCAATTTTGGTCTAACCGATACCCCCACCGAGCCAACCGAAACTAACGGGCAGATCCGCTACAACACCATTCTGACCGGTCGCGATCTTCGCTCCGTGTCGGTTGTCCGTGGACAGCTGAATGAGTATGAGGTTGCGATTGAGTTTAACTCGGATGCTGGGAAGATTTTTGAAGAGTGGACTACCCAGAACGTTGGAAAATACCTGACCATCGTCCTCGATAAGAAAGTGATCTCTTCGCCCGTAATCGAGCAACCCATTCGCGATGGACAGGGCGTCATTCGTGGTGGTTTCACAGCCGAATCCGCCAACTCGCTTGCTGTCCAACTGCGTTATGGTTCACTGCCCATCCCGTTAAATATTGAACAAATCCGCGTTATCGGTCCAACGCTTGGTCAGGATTCGCTCGAAAAAAGCATGATTGCTGGCTTGATCGGCTTTTCGATTGTGATGCTTTTCATGGCAATTTATTACCGCGTTCCGGGGTTGGCGGCTGATCTGGCTTTGATCTTTTATGCCCTCGTGACCTTTGCAATCTTCAAGATCATCCCGGTCACGCTGACACTGCCGGGTACCGCTGGTTTTCTGCTCAGTACCGGCGCCGCTCTGGATGCAAATATCCTGATCTTTGAACGCCTCAAGGAAGAGCTGCGCAACGGACGGACAATCCGTCAGGCAATCGATCTTGCCTGGCGGCGTGCCTGGCCCTCAATCCGCGATTCGAACATTGCCGCATTGATCACCAGTGGTATACTCTTCTGGTTTGGCTCGGCATTTGGCGCTAGTTTTGTCAAGGGCTTTGCCCTGACCCTGGCATTGGGTGTGGCGGTCTCCCTGTTCACGGCGCTGTTTGTCACTCGCAATCTGCTCAGCCTGTTCCTAGAATCAATCCGGGAACCGGAAAAACGCCCCGGTTTGTTTGGTCTGTAGAGGTCATCACGATGTTAGACATCTTAGGAAAACGGTACATTTTCTTTGCATTATCTGCTTTGATCATCCTGCCTGGGCTGATCATTCTGGCAATCAACGGCTTGCCGCTCGCAATCGATTTTAAAGGCGGTACTATTCTGGAACTCCAATTCCCCAGCCAGAACCTGCCGCCCACCGAAGAAGTCGTGCAAATCTATAACGAGTTAGGATTCCGCGAAGTTCAGGTACAAACGGCTGTTGGCGCAAGCGGTGCGCGTGATATTCTTGTCATTCGTTCCCCCTTTATGGATGAGGAAGCCAAGAATACGGTTGTCAACACTATGGAACAGCGTTTCGGCATGGAGCAGATCGTGGTCAACCGCTTCGACAGCGTTGGACCGGTCATCGCTGCCCAGGTAACCAATCGAGCGGCATTGGCTGTGGCGGTCGCAGCCTTGGCAGTGGTGCTTTACATAACCTACGCCTTCCGCGGCATTCCACATGCCTTCCGCTACGGTATCTGCGCCATCATTGCCATGCTGCACGACATTTTGATTGTCTTCAGTATTACCGGCATTGGCTCCATTCTGTGGGGTTGGCAAATGGACTCGCTATTCCTGACGGCACTTCTCACTGTGATCGGTTTCTCTACACAGGACAAGATCGTAGTGTTCGACCGCATTCGTGAGAATAGTGCCTTTCTGCGTAAGCTGCCGTTTGAAAAACTAGCGAACCATTCGATTGTTCAGACTTTGCAGCGCTCAATCAATACCCAGTTGATGACGGTGGAATTTATGCTCCTGGCGCTCGCCCTGTTCGGTGGCGTAACGCTGCGCGAATTTGCCGTAATTCTGCTGGTAGGTCTTTTTAGCGGTACGTACTCATCCATTTTTGTTGCTGCGCCCATCCTGGTAGTATGGGAAACCAAAGAATGGCGCACCTGGTTCCGCAAACAGAGCGCCAACGCCTGATCTGTCCCACGAAGGTGCCAGGCTTATGCTTTTGACCAGCTCAGGGTTTCGAATCAGCATCTCGAAACCCTGATTTTTTTTCAAGTACCCACAAATCAGGAGAATTGAATGGCTCAACTTTCGGCAGTGGAAGAGCGTATCCCCTGGAAAAGCCGCATCTGGATCTCGCTGGCAGATTCGTCGGTGGCCATGTTGCAAACCGTGGCGGCTGGCGGCGCATTGACTTATTACTTCACCCGCGTGCGCGGGCTCGAACCCAATCTGGCAGGCTTGGTGTGGCTGTTGTTCGGCATTTGGAATGCTGTCAACGATCCTTTATTTGGCTTCATCAGTGACAGGACGAAAAGCAAACTGGGGCGCCGCCGCCCATACATTCGCTACGGTGCACCCCTCCTCACCTTGGGCTTCATCTTCCTTTGGCTCGACCTGCCTCCTTCGCAGGGCATGATGTTCTCCCAGATGCTGATCGGTTTATTTGTATACGATATCCTCTACACTGCCATCGCAACCAGCATTTACATCATGCCGTATGAAATGGCAGTCTCCAATAAAGCCCGCAGCAGTATATTTGTCTGGAAGATCATTTTTATGATCTTCCCTAACGTTTTACCATTCGTGATTGCCGCAATTCAACCCGGACCGGGGGATGATCCATCGGGATACCGCTGGCTGCTGGCTGGTTTGGGCATAGCCATCGGGTTGATCGTGTTCATCAGCACTTTCTTTTACTCGGAAAAGCATTACGCCCAACAGGAAGAACAGTTCCCCTTTGTCAAGTCACTTAAGGAGAGCTTTTCGAATTTTTCTTTTGTCGTGTTTCTGGTAATCAGTTTCACCGTCATTTATATCCAAACCAGCCTGATGCAAGGTGTAGCATATTACTTTGATGAAGTGATGAGCACACCGATTCCCCTTTATATTGGTCTGGCTGTAGGCATCGTCAGCGGCATCCTCTTTTGGATTCGCCGGCGGGATGCCTGGGGAGTAAAGACTTGCTTGATGGTCTGGCTGGCAGCCTTTGCAACCGGGTGCCTGATCCTTTTATTGGCTGGGAAAATCTTACCATTGGCAGTGGTGGGTTTCTTCCTTGTGGGCATTGGTTTCGCTGGCGGCATGTATCTCATCCCGATCATGAACGGGGACGTGATCGACAATGATGAAAACCGAACCGGGCTGCGCCGTGAAGGTATGTATGCGGGAATCAACAGTCTGGTGACCAAGCCCGCCATCAGCCTGGCTCAATCGGCGTTTTTATGGATCTTGCAACTCAATGGTTATGATCAGACACTGGCAAAGGGTTTGCAATCCTCCAGGGCAGAGAATGGCATCCTGTTGGCTTGGATGCTGATACCCACGATCTTACTGCTGGTATCCCTGCTGGTTATGCGCTGGTACCCGTTGGCAGGCAGCGAGTGGGATGCAATCAAACAACGGTTGGCAGCGGTTCACCACGAAAAAGAACGTCAATATCTCGAAAAATTGGGGTACAAAGCCGCAGATTGATCCTTGCCGCCTAAACTGATGACGTTTGTAAGGTGACGAAGCCATACAATTCTGTAAAATTATAGTGTCGGTTATCACCATCCCCGACCCGGCTCATTCAATCTGCCGGACATCCTCCCATCCTTTCCGAATGAAAGAGAGAGATCCATGCGCAAAGAAGTGGTTTTAATCACCGGAGCAAACGGTGAAATTGGTCATGGTTTGATCACGCACCTTGGGCAAGAAGGCAGAGTGGACATCATCACCCTGGATGTCCAACCGCTGGATGAATCACTGAAACCATATTGTCTGCGCGCCATACAGGGCGATATTTTAGATTCAATGCTGCTTGGTAGGTTGGTAGCAGAATTCGAAATCCGCACTATTTATCATCTGGCATCCATTCTCTCCACCAAAGCCGAGTACAACCCGGAAACCGGACATCGGGTAAATGTCGAAGGCACTCTCAATCTTCTGCGCCTGGCGGTTGAGCAATCCGCATGGCAAGGAAGACCTGTAAAATTTTTATACCCTTCATCCATTGCGGCTTACGGCTTACCCGACCTGGAAACCAAGCAAAAAGCTGGCAAAGTCAAGGAATACACCTGGCTGGAACCAACAACCATGTATGGCTGCAATAAATTGTATTGCGAGCACCTCGGACGCTATTACACCCGTCACTACCGCCAGCTGGCAGCTGACCATACGCCCAACACAATTGATTTTCGCTGCATTCGCTTTCCCGGATTGATCAGTGCGGATACGGTACCCACCGGCGGCACCAGTGATTATGGTCCAGAAATGCTTCACCACGCCGCACAGGGGCTCCCCTATAACTGTTTTGTCCGCCCGGATACCTGCCTTCCCTTCATGGCAATGCCGGATGCGATCAAATCATTATTGATGCTCGAAGCTGCGCCTAAAGAACAACTTCGTCACATGGTATACAACGTGACCAGTTTCAGCCTTTCTGCGCAAGATATTTTTGATATCGTCGTTCAGGCATTCCCCCAGGCGCAGATTACCTTCAAACCGCATGCCAGTCGCCAAGCTATCGTCGATTCCTGGCCTGCTGATGTTGATGATTCAGCAGCGCGGAAGGATTGGGGTTGGCAGCCTGATTTTGATCAGGATCGTGCCTTCGATGAATACCTCATACCCGCCATCAAGGAACGCTACCGCAAGTAGTGTATAGGTCGATTAATCAGATAAGGAGGGATATCTCATGAACCCGATTGAGAAATTATCAGTCCAACCAGCAGCTGATGAAAAAGTGGCGTCAATCATGGTGTATTTACCCGGCAGGCTGGTTTGGGGCGAAGTGGTTGTAAAGGAATCGATCCGCATCAGTACCTGGTTGAGAACCAATGCCGCCCCGGAATTGATTACCCTCTACAACGCCAGGCTACTCCTCACCAATCAGCCGGACAAACCGCGCCCCATCCTTCTAGCCGAACTCAGCCTGTTTGCTTCTCAGGTCATTGCCTATCACTTGATTCCTCCACAGCAGGATCCTGTTGATTATGATCCGACTGAGCCCAATCGTATCATGGAGCCTGTAACGGTGTGGGTGGATACCTTCCGAATGGATGGATTTATGAGGCTCTCCACCCTTTCATCGGTGAAAAAGTATTTGGACGTGACCCGCGAAATATACACCTCCCTGTACGATGTTGATGTGTCCAATCCCTTGCTGCCGGATATGGGCATTCTCAAAGTTCCATATACCATCGTTCGCCAGAACAGCGTTCTGTTTGCAAAAAAAGCAGCCTGAATCGGATCTGCATCAAAATTTAAATCAGAGGCGGCAAAACCTACCGCCTCTGATTTATTTTGTTGATTAATTTCTAATAAAAGTAGGTTAAGATAGGAGCGTTGTTTAGTTTGCCTGTTTGGAGGAAGTGTACATGACACACACCACACCCACCCAGCCCGCTCCGATTGCCTTCCGGGCAGAAACCCGTCAATTGCTCAATATATTAATCCATTCCCTTTATACCGAACGTGAAGTGTTTCTGCGCGAATTGATCTCCAATGCAGCGGACGCGCTCACTCGGGTGCACTTCGAGACACTCACCAATCGCGATATTCTGGACCCCGAAGCCGAGTTGGGCATCTGGATCGAAACCGAGCCCCAAGACAAAGTGTTGATCATTCGCGACAGTGGTATAGGAATGAACACGGATGAACTGGCTGAAAACCTCGGCACAATCGCCCATTCCGGCGCCAAGGCTTTCCTGGAAGCCGCTCAGAAAGGCGACCCGCGCTTGAGCGACATCATCGGTCAATTCGGTGTGGGTTTTTATTCCGCCTTCATGGTAGCCGAGCGCATCGAAGTCATCTCACGCTCCTATCGCCCGATGGATAGTGCCGCCCGCTGGACTTCAAGCGGCGAGGATACCTTCACTATTGAGCCAGCAGAAAAAAGAGAACGTGGAACCCAGATCAAGATCTACTTAAAAGAAGACGCGACCGAATTTTGCGAAGAGCCTCGCCTGCGTCAGATCATCAAAAAACATTCAGATTTCATCCCCTACCCTATTTACCTCAACAGTTCACAAGACGCTGTCAACCGCCAATCCTCACTGTGGCGTCAGCCGCCAAATCAAGTAAACGAAGAACAATATCGCGAGTTTTACCGTCAATTCAGCCTGGATTTTAACGACCCGTTGCTCAAACTACACCTTTCGATCGATGCCCCTGTACAGCTCTACGCCCTCCTGTATATCCCCGCTCGCAGTGAACGCAATCCGCTAGCGTTACGGAAAGAAGAAGGACTCCGCCTGTACGCTCGCAAGGTTCTCATTCAAGAATATTGCAAGGACCTGCTCCCCCCGTCGTTTCGTTTTGTGGATGGCGTTGTCGATTCGGAAGACTTGCCACTAAACGTGTCCCGCGAATCGATCCAATCCAACCGGATCATGGAACAATTGAAGCGCATTCTCACCAACAAGGTCATTGAAGCGCTTAAAGCACTGGCAAAAGACAAGCCGGAAGAGTATCACCGTTTTTGGAACAGTCATGGTCGCAGCATTCGCGAAGGCATCGCTACCGACCCCGACCTTTCGGTAACTCTCCAGCCACTGCTGCGTTATCGCAGCCTGAAGCATCCCCAGGAGTGGATTTCGCTGGACGATTATTTACTCGAATCCCCCGCCAGCCAGACCAAAATATATTATCTGAGCGGGGAAAGTGAGCGCGCCCTGGTAAACAGCCCGCACCTGGATGTTTTTCGCGACCGTGGCTTGGATGTGCTTTTCATGACCGACCCGCTGGATGCATTCGTATTACTGCGAATGACTCAATACAGTAATCACGATCTGGTCAATGCCGCCAGTCAAGACTTGCATCTACCGGAAACGGCATCCAATAGCTCGGAGCAATCACAGGAAACCACCCAGCAACCAGAGTTTACCAGTCTGCTTGACCGCTTCAAGACAGTTCTAGGCGATAGGATCAGTGATATTCGGACTGGGCGTCACCTAACCCAATCACCACTAAGGTTGGTCATCCCACCTGGGGGGTTGCAGCCCGAGCTGCAAAAGGTGTACCGGCTGTTGGATCAAGCCTATGAGCCGCCGAAACCGGTGGTAGAAATTAATCCTCAGCACCCAATCATCCAATCTCTTGCCCAGACGGGAACCGATTCGGGGCTTAGCCGGATGGTGATCGAACAGCTATTTGAAAACGCACTGCTGATTGAAGGGCTGCATCCCGATCCTGCCAGCATGACTGCCCGCATCAACAGTCTGATCCAATCAGCTTTGAGTCTGCAAACGGAAAAACACAATGAAAGCGAATAAGGTCTGGATAACACGCTCGATATACCCGGCGGCGATAGAAATAATTCGCGCCAGGGCGGAGGTGGACGTATGGCAAGGCGAAACTCCACCGCCAGCAGAGGTTATCCTGGAGAAAATCCGCGCCTGTGATGGTATTTTGACCATGCTGACAGATCCGATTAACCAACAGGTGATCGAATCAGCTCTTCTCTTGAAAGTCATCAGTCAGATGGCGGTCGGTTTCGACAATATCGATGTACCAGCCGCAACGCGGCGGGGGATACCGGTCGGTCACACACCTGGGGTTCTCACGGAAACGACCGCCGATTTTGCTTGGGCATTATTGATGGCAACCGCCCGCCGCCTGGTTGAATCGGACCGCCAGGTACACAACGGCACCTGGAAAGCCTGGGGACCAGATGTGCTCACAGGAAAAGATGTATTCGGCGCAACATTGGGTATTGTCGGATTTGGACGAATCGGTAAAGCGGTTGCCCGGCGGGCAGCAGGATTTGGTATGAATGTATTGTACACCGACCCAAAAGCAGATCCGGAATCCGAACGAACGCTCGGTGCGCGCTGTGTTGACCTGGAAACGCTCCTGCGAGAATCGGATTTCATTAGCCTGCACCTGTATTTCAAACCGGAGCTGCATTACTTGTTTGACCGGCAGCGTTTTGAACAAATGAAGGATGGAGCGATATTTATCAATACAGCTCGCGGAGGATTGGTGGATCCGCAAGCATTGCATTGGGCATTGAGCAGTGGCAAGCTTTTTGCTGCCGGTCTGGATGTCTTTGACCCCGAACCGATCCCCGCCGGGCATCCCCTGCTTGAACTGGAGAACCTCATTATTACTCCGCACATTGCCAGTGCAAGCATCATCACCCGCCAGCGGATGGCAATGATTGCCGCGGAAAACCTGCTCGCCGGGTTGGCAGGCAAACCCTTGCCCTACTGTGCCAATCCGCAAGTTTATACCCGCCAATAGAAGATTTTCCAGACAAATAATGATAAAAATACAAGAAAAAAAGTACATTTGTTAACTTAAAAATGCGTACAATTACGGTATCCTAATAAGAGTTTGACTGACAATCCAGGCAAATGCCGTTTGCTCCTCCTGATTAGGGTTCCCGTTCTGGGAGGAGAAATGGATTGCCAAACAATTTAATTAATCTCAGGAGGAGTAAACGTGGATCAAAAAGCACTTAATGGCATGCTTCGCCCTGCCAGCATGGCGGTGGTTGGCGCATCAGCAACGCCGGGAAAAATCGGCTATACGGTTCTCAAAAATCTAATCGAGAGCGGCTACGAAGGCAAGATATACCCCATCAACCCCTCCGCAACAGAAATACTGGGTCTCAAAGTTTATCCATCTATTATGGACGTGCCCGGGGATATCGATTCTGCCATCATTACCGTCCCTGCAAAAATGGTACTCTCCGTTGTAGATGAGCTGGGCGCTAAAAACGCAAAGGGCATGATCGTCATCACTTCTGGTTTCAGCGAAGTAGGGCAAAAAGAACTGGAACGTGAACTGGTCGAAAAAGCCCATAGTCATGGCATCCGAGTTCTCGGTCCCAATATCGTTGGGGTTCTGTCCAACTCGGACAAGATGAATGGTTCATTCGCTCCATTCCTGCCCCTGGCTGGTAAAGCATCGCTGGTTTCCCAATCCGGCGCACTGTTGATCGCCATTGACGCCGCCACCTTTATCCGCCGGGTTGGCTTCGACAAGTTGATCTCGATTGGCAATATGTCCGATGTCGATTTTGCTGATCTGATCACCTGGTTGAACAATGATCCCAACACCTCTTGTATTTCCCTCTATATCGAAGGTTTTAAGGATGGGCGGCGCTTCATCGAGGCTGCCCGCCACGCCAACAAGCCAATTATCGCCCTCAAAGCGGGTGTTTCCGCCCACGGCGCGGCAGCTGCAGCTTCGCATACTGGCTCACTGGCAGGTGCGGCAAAGGTTTACGGAGCTGCCTTCCAGCAGGCTGGTGTGGTTCAGGCGACCGACCTGAACGATTTATTCAATCGCACCCTTTCTCTTTCTCTTCAGCCGCCCATGATGGGTGACAATTTACTGGTCATCACCAACGGCGGTGGTGTCGGCGTTCTGGCTACAGATGCAGCCGAAGCTTCCGGCGTACCGCTTAAGTTTGCCCCAGCCGATGTTCAGGCTGAACTGAAGAAGCACATGCCTGAGTTTGGTTCTGCCAAGAATCCGGTTGATCTGACCGGTATGGCGGGCAATGACTGGTATTTCAACTCGGTACGCTTTGCTTTTGCACATTCCTGGGTGGATGGGCTGGTGGTGCTCTACTGCGAAACCGCCATGACCGACCCGCTCGAAATTGCCAAGAGCATCAAGCAGGCAATTGTGGAATCGGGTGTCACCGACAAACCAGTCACGGTTTCCTTTGTCGGTGGCGAAAAATCAGAAGCCGCCATGCGCTGGCTGGTCGAAAATGGCATTCCAGCCTACGGCGCGCCGGACCTGGCAGTAAACGCCATTGCTGGTTTACGCGAATATGCCCGCATGAAAGCCATTGTCACCGAAGAGGCAATGCCTTGCCTGGCGCAAGACCGCGATCGGGCAATTAGCATTATCAACAATGCGCGCAAGGAAGGGCGCGACTCCCTGACCGAAATCGAGGCAAAAGAAGTCTTTGAGTGCTACGGTTTGCCGGTTACCCACACTTTGCTCGCCAAGACAGAAGATGAAGCCGTAAGCATTGCCCGTGAAATCGGTTTCCCGATTGTGATGAAAATCGTCTCACCGGACATTCTGCACAAATCGGATGCCGGTGGTGTGCGCGTCAACATCAAGGACGAAGCCGCAGTGCGTGAAGCCTACCGAACCATCCTTAAAAACGCCAAAGAATATAAAGAAAACGCCGATATCCACGGCATCGCCATCCAGGAAATGGCACCCTGGGGTACCGAGGTCATCCTTGGTTCGGTCAACGATCCCACATTCGGTCCAACCATGATGTTTGGTCTGGGCGGTATTTTCGTCGAGGTTCTCAAGGATGTCACCTTCCGGGTCGCGCCGGTCACCTCCAGTCAGGCATTGCGCATGTTGAGTGAAATTCGCGGTGCGCCGATCATTGCCGGCGTGCGCGGGGAAGCGCCCCGTGACCGCGAAGCACTTGCCGATGTAATCTGCCAGTATTCCACCATGATCCTTGATCTTTCTGACGAGATCAGCGAATCGGATGCCAACCCGGTGCTGGTTTACGAAATGGGCAAAGGACTCAAGGTTGTGGATGCTCGCATCATTCTGAAAAAGAAGTAATTCCATCCTCCTGAGCAAACAAAAAAGGGCTGTCCAACAAACGGACAGCCCTTAAAACTTATATGCTTTGCTGATAGCGTTTCCAGGCGCCTTCCCAGGGCGACCCAATCCGATTGCGTTCAGCAACGCTGATTTTTTGCAGTTTCTGCGCAATCTTGACCGACAGCATGGCTACCTGGCTCCAATCATCGTTGGTCAACGCAGTCATCATTGCCTTGCCAAGCGACCCTGCCCATTCCCATTCCATGCGAAAACGGTCGGCTTTGACCCAATAGCCTCGTTTTTCCCAGGCTTGTACTGATATATCGATAGTTTCGCCAATCTCGATCAGCGCCATGCCAATATAAGCAGCAAGATCACGAGTTGAATCATCCGGCTGACTTTGTTTCATCAATTGGCGAATTGCCAGCACCACCCCCTTGGTGAGTTGGGTTCGTTGCTTTCCGGCGCTTTCCGGGTTGATAATACGGCTCATAGAAAACCTCGATTGGGTGTCATGAAGTAACGTTGCCTGTTTTATTATACCAACGATTCCCTTTTGTAGAACTTATTTTCTTGTTTATGGTAAATTCACCCCTGATTTATCGAACCGGTTGGGTTTTGCAGGTAAGATGGTATAATTGGCGCGCAGTGAGAATAAGGGGAAGTGCTGGAATTGGCAGACAGGCATGACTTAGGATCATGTGCCGCAAGGCGTGCGGGTTCAAGTCCCGCCTTCCCCACTCAACCTAAATATCAACACAATAAAGGATGATCAAGTTGAAACTCGAAGTCCAACCCCGAGACGACCATCAGGTCAGTGTTACCGCCGAATTTGAACTTGCCTTACTGGAAGAATTCAAGCGCCGCGCTGCCCGAAAAATCTCCCGTCAGACACGCATTCCGGGTTTTCGTCCCGGAAAAGCCCCCTTCGATGTTGTGCGCCGCATGGTGGGCGATGAAGCGTTGGTCGAGCAAGCCGTTGAAGAATTGATCGACGAATATTATCCCAAGATTCTTGAAGAAGCCAACCTCAAGCCCGGCGCGGCTGGCAGTCTGGAAAAAGTGGTCAGCCTTGACCCCCCTACTTTTTCCTTCATCATCCCCCTCGAGCCCGAAGTAGAGCTGGGTAATTACAGCGAGGTGCGCATGGATTATCAGGTGGATGAAGTGGAGGAAAGCGAAATCAGCGATTTTCTCAAACGGCTGCAAACCAATTATTCAACTGCCGAACCGGTTGATCGCCCCGCTCAGGCTGGCGACTTGGTTTATATCAAGTTTTCCGGTCGACTAACCCAACCTGCCGAAGGGCAAGACGAGCTGGTATTTCCGGAACGCCCGGCGCAATTCATTCTGGATAGCGACATTATGGAAAACCGGAATTTTCCCTTCCCCGGATTTGCAGAAAAACTGATGGGATTGAAAGAGAACGATACGCTCACGATCACTTATACCTATGCGCAAGATGAAGAGGATGAGTCCTTACGCGGCAAGGAAGTCGAATTCAATCTTACCGTGCAAAGCGTCAAATCACTCACCCTGCCAGAATTGAATGACGATTTTGCCCAAAATATGGGTCAGTTCGAAACCCTGGAGGATCTCAAAAAAGCCATTCGCGAACAATTAGAGAACAATAAAAAAGAATCCGCTGACAACACCTTTTTCAACCAGCTGTTCGATCAATTGTTGAGCGGCGCAACGATCAAGTATCCACCCCAGGCATTAGAACACGAGGTTGAACATGTGCTTGAAGATTTTCAGGCTGATCTAGCGCGCCAGGGTCTGGAAATGGAGACCTATTTCAAAATTACCAATAAAGATCGCGCAACCTTTATCAAGGAAGAAATAGAACCAGCTGCTCGCCGCCGGTTAGAACGCTCGCTCCTGATGGAAAAATTTGCTCAATTGGAGAACATCAAACTGGATGAAAACAACTACCAGCAGGCTGTCCAGGAAACCATCCGCGATGTTCAATCTTTACCGCAAACCAAGAAGCCGTCAAAGGTTGAACAAAATAAGGTTGCCCAGGACGTGCTGATGTACAATATCAACCGCAGGTTCAACCAGATGGTACTCGACCGCATGAAAGCCATTGCCACCGGTCAGGCGGAGAAAGCGGTAGAAGAACCCGCTACGGAAAGTGATATCACACAATCTCAACCCGAAACCTCTGCAAAACCGTCTGCGGACGAAACACCTTCGCAAGCATAGCAAGCAAGTTTGTTTGGTTCGACTAAGGAGAAAAAATGACCATCCCGTCTTTCCAAAATGTGATCCCAATGGTCATCGAAACCACCGGACGCGGTGAGCGCGCATATGACATCTACTCGTTGCTTTTGAAAGAGCGCATCGTCTTCGTCGGAACGCCTATCGATGACCAGATTGCCAATCTGATCGTTGCCCAGCTGCTGTACCTCAGCAAGGAGGATCCTGAGCGCGGTATTCAGATGTATATTAACTCTCCCGGCGGTATGATCTACGCTGGTATGGCAATTTACGACACGATGAAGATGATCCCCAACAAAATCAGCACGGTCGCCGTCGGGGTGACAGCCTCTTTTGGCACTGTTTTATTGGCAGCTGGCGAAAAAGGGCAGCGCTACGCCTTGCCCCATGCCACCATTCACATGCACCAGCCGCTCGGTGGCGCTTCCGGTCAGGCGTCGGACATCGAAATTCAAGCCAAGGAAATTCTGCGTCTGAAATCCCGCTTGAACAATATCCTTTCAGAATGCACCGGTCAGCCTTTGGAAGTGATCGAACGCGATACTGAACGGGATTTCTACATGGACGCCCAGACAGCAGTCGAGTACGGTCTGGTTGACCAGGTTCTCATTCCACCCGGAAAATAATCCTCAATCTACCAACCCGGCAGGCGCGGATCAGTCCCTCCTGCCGGGATTTCATTTTTACGACGATGATTCTCGATCACTTTCCAACCCTCAAAGCCTTAATCCTGGATATGGATGGGGTCATCTGGCGTGGAAGACAACCAATCGGCGACCTTGCGCAGCTGTTCTCCCGCCTCGCTGATTTAGGACTTAAGGTCATTTTCGTTACAAATAATCCGACCGGAACTTTGTCGCAATATCGCCAAAAATTAGAGTCGATGGGTGTGCCGGCAAACACGAGTCAAATCATCAATTCTCCGCTGGCAGTTGCCGATTACCTCAAACATCAATATCCCACAGGTGGTCCGGTTTATATGATTGGGGAAAATGGACTATTGGAAGCGCTGGAAAAAGCCGGATTTTACCCAGCTGATTCGGATGTGCTGGCAGTCGTTGCAGGTTTGGATCGTAACTTCACCTACGATAAACTTCGCACCGCAACGCGGCTCATTCAACGCGGTGTACCATTTATTGGTACAAATCCGGATAAAACGTTCCCATCCCCCGAAGGGCTTACCCCAGGCGCAGGCTCGATCCTGGCTGCCATTGAAACCGCAAGCGGCGTTTCGCCCAAAATTATGGGCAAGCCCTATCCACATTTGTTTGAACTCGCCCTCAGCCGGCTGAAAACGCAACCAAGCGAAACATTGGTGGTCGGTGACCGATTACATACTGACATTCTCGGGGGCTATAACGCCGGCTGTAAAACCGCCCTGGTGCTCAGCGGGGTTCAATCCCGTGCAGATCTGATCGGCTGGCAACCGCAACCGGATTTCGTCGCCGAAAGCTTGACCGATTTGATCGAAAACTGAGCAAGGTCGAGGATGTTGCAGTCCAACCCGTTACCCTTGATCTATGAAATTGATTATGCCCAGCTCGAATCCCTGCTGACCGGCT
>DAOUMN010000050.1:0-2868 GCA_034411135.1 Bellilinea sp. | reverse complement strand
CGCCAATCATCCCCCATTGGTGGATGTACAGGAACGTTGGCATATCTGGGAGTCTGGGTCGGTTTCCGTGCGGGAGAACGGCGATGTTCCGGTGGATGGCGTACGCGTTACCATCCGCGATCCCTTGGGGCGCTGGCCGGCTGTGGTGCAGGAATATTCGTCGCGTAATCTGCCGGGGAGTATTGCCTGGAACCGCAGGTTTGGAGACGGCACGCTTGCGCCATCTGGCGAATATGAAGTGGTGGTGGAAGCCTGGGATGGTTATGGTAATGAGGCGTCTGATAAGGGCGTGATTGTTATCCCCTTTGTGGCAGGCGCAACGGTAACAACAACGCCTGTCGTACCGCCATCCCCAAGCCCGACCGTGGCTAATAAAACATCTACACCAACAAAGGTGGTTACGCCCACCCAGATTGTAATGCCAACGACCGTACCAACCACTCAGCCCACCTTGGAGCCTGTGCTGGAACAGCCTGACAAATCACTTTCGTTCTGGCCGGTGGTGGGATTGTTGGGGATGATGCTGGCTTTGGCTTCCGCTGCTGTTGCGGATGGCCGGCCGCGCGCTTTGGCGTGCATGAAAGAAACATTCAATCAAATCATGAAAAATCAAGGAGAATAAGGAAATGGATGCTGTATTTGCGATACTCGTTTTGGGCGCGGTAATTTTCTTCGGCGCGCTGATCAGCGCCGGCAATGAACGCCAGCGTAAGGCCATTGATGGAATTCGGGAACAGACTGCGCAATGGGCGATGCAGGATTTGCGGTTGAAGCGTGAGAAACTGGCGCGGGAAGTGAAGGTGGGTGACCCAGTGGCCTGGCTAAATCAGATTGCTGCCAAAGTCTATGGCGAAAACCTTGATTTGTCAGTGAGCGAATCATTCAACAATCCACAGGTACTGGTTTGTATTTCAAAAGACGGGAAAAAACTGGCATTTTCTCCTGTCTCACCGGGAGAAATTCGCAGGATGCATCGTGGTCATAAAAACAAACTGATGCGAATGGGAAATACAAATCCATTGTGGGCATTACCTAAAAAGACGATTCACAATGAAGTGTCGATCTTAAACTCCGGGTTATATTTCGATTTGGAATTATCAATAGTATGGGAATCCCAAGCTGGTTTTCCGGGCGATTCACTGGAACGTCTTTGGATCTATGAAATCAGTTAGGTTGTTGATCCAAGAGAGCGCCTTTAACAAGATGGCGCTCTCTTGGATGCCTGATAACCAGTTGTGCAACACATTGCATCGGTCAGATTGCCCCCATTCAGATGTATCCAAGGCTGGCTCATATCCATCGATTACACCATTTACCATTGTGGCTGATTCTACAGGCCTGCGAATGCGCCAAATATAAGTGAATCATCGGAAAAAATTACGTACGTTCAGCGGGATCAATATCATTTTTAAGTTTTGGCAAAGCGTTGGTTCTGAATTAACAGCAGCTTTTCTCTCAGCAGTTCCACGCTAGGATTGCCCTTCATCCCTTGCGGCGTGACATACACCCGGCAACTCAGTGAATAAGATTCGCGTTGCTCATCCCACAAATCCACACCGTTTACGCGGAAGGAAGGCGAACCAAGAAAATGTTTCTCGGCCGCGTCAGCATCGTCGAGCACCTTAACCAGATCCACCGGAGCATCTATTCCTCCAACGCTCAAGGCAGCTTTTAGATTTTCCAGCCCGGATTGCCATGATGGGCAGCCATCAAAGTAAAGCAGCTCAATTTTCATTTTATTTTCCTGAGAGATATTGCCGAATCATAAGCGCCGCAGTTGCCCCTTCCCCCGCCGCCGAGGCCGCCTGTTTGGTAGAGCCAGCGCGCACGTCGCCCGCCGCAAACAAGCCAGGAATTGAAGTCATGAGGGTCTTGTCCGTGACCACCGAACCCCACTGGTCAAGGTCTGCTTTGCCTTTGGCCAAATCGCTGTTAGGGGAAAAACCGATAAACACAAACACACCATCGTAATGCCACTCTTTTTGGTCGCCAGTGGCGCGGTCTTCCACAATCACGGCATCCAATTGGTTTTTCTTAACACGCATCTCCTTCACAGCATGGTTGACCGTGACCGACATATTCTCTTTCTCTGCTACTTTGTCTTGCAATATCTTGCTGGCTTTCACCTGCGGCAGGAATTCGACAATATCCACCTGGCTGGCAAACCTGGTCAGAAACAGACCTTCCTCGAAGCCGCTATTGCCGCCGCCCACTACCAGCACTTTCTTTCCTTTGTAAAACGCCCCATCGCAGGTGGCGCAGAAATGGACATTCGCACCAACCAAATCATCCTCGCCTGGGATTCCCAGGCGGCGATAGTGTGCGCCGGTTGCGAGCAATACCGCTTTCGCGCCATATTCCGAACCATCGGCGGTGCGCACACACAAGTATTGCCCATCCTGGTTAATATCTGTCACATCCTGCGCCTGCAAAATCTCCGCTCCGAATTTTTGCGCCTGGCGGGTCAGCCTCGCTGCAAATTCTGCGCCGGGAATACCTTCATCGAATCCGGGGAAATTATCCAGTGTTTGAGTGATTCCCGCCTGCCCGCCCAGTCCGGCTTTTTCGATAACCAGCGTTTCCACACCTTCGCGTGCCAGGTAAAGCGCCGCGGTTAACCCGGTCGGGCCGCTGCCAATGATGATGGCATCGTAAAACGTCCGCTTGGCGCGGGTATTCATTCCCAGTTTCTCAGCCAACTGCGCATTGGATGGTTCTACCAGTATGCCGCCATCTGGAAAAACAATGGTCGGGATACTACGAAAGCCCTTGTTGACCATTTCCACAAATGCCATAGAGTCGGCATCCTGGTCAATGTCCACATAGTTATACTGCACACGTTGTTCGCCAAAAAACTGCTTCGAGCGC
>DAOUMN010000049.1:0-52983 GCA_034411135.1 Bellilinea sp. | reverse complement strand
AGTTGTGAAAGCTGCTGTAAAAATAATGACCGCTCAAAACTGTACGACATCAGATCCGAAATTCCATGTTTCTAAAGACTTATGACGGACTACTTAGTTTAGCGGCTTCTATTTCCCGCTCGGCAGCTTCCGCGGCGCGCAGCGCATCCATCGAGGCGTGGCGCATCACGCTGAATTTTCCACAGTTCTCGCAGCGATCCCAACGTCCAGTGAGCAGGTTGATGCCCCATAGGTGCATGGGAGTGGGGCGGTTGCACTTTGGGCAGATGGCACCACCGGCAAAACCGTAGTTGCGCGCCTCGCCAGGGGCATACCGCCCGGTCGGTTTTCCGCGCCCAGCCAGGTAACTGGCGCCTGCGCCCAGCGCGGTCAAGCCCAGGACAACCCCCAAGATCGGTAGAATGACCTTGAGGATGGCATCGCCTTGCGCACCACCGCTGACGAATTCGAAACGCCGCGCTTCTGTTTCGAATACCCTGCCATCTTTGAGGGTTACGCGGGCGGTAAATTCGTGCACACCGTCCGGGTAACTTTGTGTATTAAAGCGGTGGCGAAAAGGCGCAGTGGTCACGGTGTCCATCTCCTCGCCGTCAAGCAGAAAGGTCACCGAGGCAACGGCTTCCTGATCGCCGGATAACTGTACCGTGAAATCACCAGCGATTTGGCTGCCAGAAGAAAAGCCAAAGTTACGGTTGACCCGCAGGCGGTAGCCCTCCTGGGCAAACACAGTGGAAAAAAGGAAGATGGTGGCAATCACAGCCATCATCAGTGAACCAAAGATACGCTTGCGAATGGACAACAGGTTGGTTTTCATGCTTCACTTCCAACGGGTGAGGATTGTTTCGCGCTGGAACAGGCGCGCGCCGAAATAGATCAGTAGAATATCGATCAAAAACAGGCAGACAATCACGATCAGCATGAGCTGCAGGTTGATCACCAGCAAGCCAGCCAACTGACCGAATAGCAGCGCCAGCACCGGCACAATCAGGATGGCAGCCATTTGCTCGGCGATGCGTGGATCGTTAACCCGCGAGGAGACCATAATGGCGAAATTGACCGCCGCGATCGACATCAGCGGACCGACGATCAGCACACCCAACAGCCAGGTTGGTCCGAGCACATAGGCGCGCACCTGTTCGGTGGCTCCGGTAACCGGGATGAGGATTTGAAAGATAAAGAAACACAGCCAGGTTGCGCCGATTGCCGGGATGGCAGCTGCCAGGGCTTTGCCGGTCAGCAGTTCCTCGGTCGAAATCGGGGTGGCAAGCAGGGGTTCCAGGCTGCGGGTGGTTTTCTCGCCAACGATGCTGTACGCCGCAATAGTTATCGGGATGATCAGCGGCAGCATCATATACAGGATCAAAAACTGGTTGACCAGGTAGATTTGCATGCACGAGGTCGAATCCATCGTCCCGCAAACCGAATAGAACAGCTCAGGCACATCCGCCGAGTCGCCGCCGGGAACAATAGTGCCGGCAGTCAGTGAAAGCATGATCAGCGGCAGGGCAGTGAAAAGCAGCGGCATGAGGATGATGGTGAACAAAACCATCTTGTTTTTGAACACCTCTGACCATTCCTTGTCGATGATGGTTCGCACGTGTTTGAAGGAGAATAGGTTCATTTTGCCTCCCCCTGTAGGGTTTGCAGATAGATATCTTCCAGCGAATGACGCAGTTCGCCGACAAATTGAATGTCGGCGCCGCTTTCGACCAGTTTGCGAATCAGGAGCGGATTCTGGGTTTCCGGTTCGCTCAACTGGATCACCAGGCGGTTATCTACCGACTGAATCTCACGAACAAAATCGAGTTCGCGCAGGGCAGTCAGCCATTGCGGATCAATCGCACGCAAATGCACGACCACCCGCCGCCCGAACAGTTTTTGGCGCAGGTTGGCGGGTGTGTCCACCGCGATCAGGCGTGACTTGAAAATGCCAATCCGGTCGCACAGCCGATCGGCTTCATCCAGGTTGTGAGTGCACAAAAAGATGGTGCGACCCTCGGTTTTCAACTCCTCAATGAAATCGCGCACCAGTTTGGCGGCTTCCGGATCGAGCCCGCTGGTGGGTTCGTCCAGGAAGAGCACGCGTGGTTCGTGGAGCAGCGCGCGGGCAATAGCCAGTTTCTGGCGCATGCCCTTGGAAAAACTGCCCACTTCGTCCATCCGCCGTGCCCACAAGCCCAGCATGCGCAGGTATTTTTCGACCTGACCGGGCACATCCTTCACATCGTAGAGGCGGGCGTATATGGTCAGGTTCTTTTGCGCGCTCAGGCGTTCATACATGCCGGGTGTCTCAGTCAGGATGCCGACGGTGCGGCGGATGCGGGTGTCGTCCTTGCCAGTCTGCAGACTGCCGATGAAGGCTCTCCCGCCGGTAGGGTGGATTAGGGCTGCCAGCATGCGCACAGTGGTGGTTTTTCCGGCTCCGTTAGGACCCAGAAAACCGAACACCTCACCTTCCTTGACTTCCAGGTTGAGTTCCTGAACGGCAACGATGGGCGGCTGGTTCTTGCGAATCGAGAACGTTTTGGTCAAATTTTCAGTCAGGATCATAAATGCACCTTATGCTTACGGTCAAATCGATCGTAAATAAATCATACCTATATTCTGGCGCTTTGCGAACGGATTGGAGGATAATTCACTATTGTGCAAGCGGTCAGTTCCAACCTGCCCGGTTGTACAGGCATTTTCGTAAACCGGCAGGGCGATGCCGGAGGGCAGCGTTTTTTCTTTTCCGGTCACTCAACCTGATTGGCGTCAACCGCCGATTTCGCTCATCACCCGGTTGGTAGCAAAGTCCCCCTTTGCCAGCCCGTGCCCCCACGGTTTGTGCCACACACCGTTCAGGATGATTTGGCGCAGGTCTTCCAGCGAGGCGCCGGCGCGCAGCGGGGTGAGCAAATCGACCTCTTTTTCGCGCAGCAGGCACAGGCGCAGTTTGCCGTCCGCGGTCAGGCGGGCGCGGGTGCAGGCGGCACAGAATGGCATAGACACCGAGGATATAAAGCCCAGCTCACCCACCGCTCCCGGCAGGCGATAGACGCGTGCCTCGCCGTCCAGTTCGCCGTTATTAACCAGTTGCAGTGCGCCAATTTCTGCCTGGATGCGGGCGATCATCTCATCTGCGGTGACCACCTGCTGGCGCTGCAATTCGGTGGCGCCGCCGAACGGCATCATTTCAATGAAGCGAATTTGCCAGGGATGATCGCACGACAGCCTTGCCATTGGCACGATGTCCTGCTCGTTAAAACCGCGCACGATGACCGCATTCAATTTGACCGGTTTCAGCCCGGCTTGTTCGGCAGCAAGAATGCCTGCCCAGACCTTATCAAAGGAACCCCAGCGGGTGATGGTTTTGAAACGCAGGGGGTTGAGCGTATCCAGGCTGACATTAACCCGTTGTAGACCGGCTTGTTGCAGCGGCAGGGCAAGTTTTTCCAGCAGCACGCCGTTAGTGGTCATCGAGAGCGAGCGCACCCCGGGAATGGCGGCAATGCCGCGCACCAGTTCGACCACGTTTGCCCGCACGGTCGGTTCGCCGCCGGTCAGACGGAATTTATCGAAGCCGAGCGAGGCAAACAGGCGTGCCAGCCGCAGGATTTCATCGTCCTGCATCAATTCTGCGCTTGGGCGAAAGACCATGTCCTCCGGCATGCAGTACACGCAGCGCAAATTGCAGTGGTCGGTCAGGCTGATACGCAAATAGTGAATTTTGCGTCCAAAACGGTCGAAAGCCATTGTCGTACCCTGTAATAACCAGAATTATATCCGAATTGTCAAGTTTCTGGTGTTATTGGCTAATTTCTATCCAAATACTGCCAAATTTGAGGAAGATTGTATCCTTACCCGGTGACGGTTGACACTACCCGCAAATCTTAAAGATGACGATAATCAGAATGCAGCGAGCATCGCGGCTTTCTATATATCCTATTTCTTCTCTACCCATCAAAGGAGGAACGGCAAATGCCCCCCAAGGGACGAATTCTCGTCAACGAGGCTTATTGTAAGGGTTGCGAGCTGTGCGTGGACGCCTGTCCGCAGACGGTGATTGCGCTGGATCCGGTGCGGATCACTGCTAAGGGCTATCACCCTGCCACGCTGGTGCAGGAAGGCTGCACCGGCTGCGGTGTTTGCGCTGTCGTCTGCCCGGAAGCCGCTATTACCATTTATCGTGAAGCTGCCAAAGCGCGGCAGGCAGCTGCAGCCTAGGAGGCGGAGATGGCAAGAGAATTATGGAAAGGTAATAATGCGATTGCGGAAGCCGCCGTGCGGGCGGGTTTGCAGGCTTATTTTGGCTATCCGATCACCCCGCAGACCGAATTGTTGGAATATCTCTCCTCCCGCATGCCGGAATTGGGGCGGGCTTTCGTTCAGGCGGAAAGCGAGCTGGGCGCAATCAACATGGTCTATGGGGCTGCTTGCACCGGCGCGCGGGTGATGACCTCCTCCTCCAGTCCGGGAATCAGCCTGATGATGGAAGGTATTTCCTACATTGCCGGCACCGAACTGCCCTTTGTGCTGGTGGATGTGATGCGCGGTGGTCCGGGGCTGGGCAATATTGCTCCCGCCCAGGCGGATTATAACCAGATTGTTCACGGGGGCGGGCACGGCGATTACAATATGATAGTGCTGGCACCAGCTTCGGTGCAGGAATCGATCGACCTGACCTACGAAGCCTTCGACCTGGCGGAGAAATACCGCTCGATCGCGGTGATTTTGATCGACGGCAGCATTGGACAAATGATGGAGCCAGTCGAATTGCCGCCGATGCAGGCGCTGAAAAGCGAATACCCCGACTGGGCGGTGCGCGGCTCAACGGACGGGCAGCGCCGCTTCCTCTCTTCGATTTACCTCGAACCCCCGGCGGAAGAGGCTGCCAACCTGCGCATGCTGCGCCGCTGGCAGCAGGTGGAAGCCAACGAAGTGCGCTACAAGGGCTATTACCTGGACGATGCCCGCTTCGTGGTGGTTGGCTTTGGCTCAGCGGGGCGGGTGGCGCTCTCGGCGGTACGCGCTGCGCGCGCCGAGGGCATCCCGGTTGGGCTGCTGCGCCCGATCACGCTCAAACCATACCCAACCGAGGTCGTCGATCAACTTGCCCAAAAGGCAGAAGCCATGCTGGTGGTAGAAATGAATACCGGGCAAATGCTGGAAGACGTGCGCAAGGTGGTGGGCGGGCGCATCCCGGTTGAATTTTACGGACGGCTGGGCGGGATCATCCCCATGCCGGATGAGATCCTGGATGAAATTCGCCGCCTGGCGGCTGGACCGCTGACCCTGGAAGGACACCCGCGCGACCGCTGGCTGGCGCGGATGCCGCAAGTGAATGGATAGAGGAGCGAGAAACCAATGGTTACACTCGATGAAGTAACGGTATACACTCGACCGGATTCGCTGGTTGACCGCACCACGCATTACTGCCCAGGCTGCACCCACGGCACTGCCCACCGCCTGATTGCCGAGGTGATTGACGAAATGGGCATCCGCGATCGGATGATCGGCGTTGCCTCGGTGGGCTGCTCGGTGTTTGCCTACAATTATTTTGACTTCGACTTCGTCCAGGCGCCGCATGGGCGCGCACCTGCCATGGCAACCGGCGTCAAGCGCGTGCTGCCCGACCGCATGGTGATGACTTATCAGGGCGACGGCGACCTGGCTTCGATTGGCATGGGTGAAATTGTCCACGCCGCGGCGCGTGGGGAAAACATCACCGTTTTCTTCCTCAACAATGCTAACTACGGCATGACCAGCGGGCAAATGGCGCCGACCACCCTGCCGGGGCAGCGCACCACCACCAGTCCCAACGGGCGCGATGTGGAAACCCAGGGCTACCCCCTCAAGACTTCCGAGATGCTGGCAACTCTGGAAGGTGCCAGCTACGTCGTCCGGCGCAGCCTGCACGATCCCAAGAACATCCGTATGGCAAAGAAAGCCATCCGCACCGCCTTCGAAGTGCAGCGGCGCGGACTGGGTTTTTCGCTCATCGAACTGCTCTCTATCTGCCCGACCAACTGGGGGTTGACGCCGGTTGAATCACTGCACTGGCTGGAAGAGCACATGATCCCGTTTTACCCGATTGGCGACTACAAGGTTCACCCGGTTGTCGCTGAAATGAAGTTCTAGGAGGAAACAGGCATGCAAACCGAGATCATCATAGCGGGCTTTGGCGGGCAGGGTATTCTGTTTGCCGGGCAATTGCTTTCCTATGCCGCGATGGACAGCGGGCTGGAGACGACCTGGATTCCTTCTTATGGGCCGGAAATGCGCGGCGGCACAGCCAACTGCACGGTGATCATCTCCGATGAGGAGATTGGCTCGCCAGTGGTGCGCAACCCGCAGGCGGCGATTGTGATGAACCGCCCCTCGTTGGACAAATACGAACCGCTGATCAAGCCCGGCGGTCTGCTGGTGGTCAACTCCTCAATCGTCGACCGCACCCCGGAGCGCAGCGACATCCAGGTGGTGATGGTGCCTGCCAACGATATTGCCGAACAATTGGGCGAAAAGCGCATGGCGAACATGGTTGTGATTGGCGCATTCCTGGCGAATATGCCGGTTTTGCCGCTGGAAGCCATCGAAAAAGCACTGGAGGAACATCTACCGGCACGCCACCATAAACTGCTGCCCAAGAATTACCAGGCACTGCGCGAAGGCGCGCGCCACCTGGCGGAAAAAGTCTGATCGTTCGAGTACGGGCGTGGAAGGCGGCGGGGTGGGTAACCCCGCCGCCTTTATTGTATCGGATGAAGACAGTGGATTTATCAATCTTTTGCGCGCGCTTTAACCGTTCAACCCAATGCCTGCCTCCTGGCGCGAACGTTTAAGGCATAAAACCGATGAAAATGCCCTCGGTCAGGCGGGTGACGCGAGTACCGTCGCGCTGCACACGCCAAATTTCGCCGCTGTAGTCGAAGCGCCCGTAAGTCTGGAGAAGGATGGCGTCCTCGTCCACCCAGCCGAGCACATGCGGGGCGTTTAGGCTGTCGGTATACAGGCTGACCGGCGCCGTGCTGCCGTCCACCGGTGCCAGCAGCACCTGACCGGCTTCATCGTCCGGATTGTTGCGCCCGCAGGCGTACGCCAGCCAGCCGTCGGAGGGGGAGAAGCGCCCGTCGCCGCACACACTCAGGTCGCCGCTCAATGGCAGGGCAACCTCGACGCCGGTTGCCAGACTGCGCACGCGCAAGCCACCATAACTGATCGCAGCCAGGCGCAGGTCGTTGGAAACGGAATTGAGGCTAAGTCCCAGGCGTTCCTCATCCCTGATCAGTACGGTGACTGCGCCGCTGGCGGGGTCGTACAGGCGCATGCCGTTCCACGCCCCGTAGAGGATGTAACCGCCAATGCCAGTCGGCTGGGTTGCGTACAGTAACCGCCCGTCGGGTAGCCAGTCGACAATGTGAAAGACCAGCCACTGCTCGCGGTTCGCCTCGGCAGTGATCTCGTCAATTTTGCGCTGTCCGCTGCCGTCGCTGTTGGCAACCCACGCTTCTGTTGCCAGCGTATCGCCACTCCATGACTGGTAAGCCCAGGCGACGCGGCTACCGTCCGGGCTCAGTTTTGCGCTGATCGGGTCGCGTGAGCGGATGAAATCCAGCGTGCGGCGCTCTCCGCCGCTGGTCAGCAGTGTGACTGTGCCGTCTTCAAAGCGCGTGTAAGCCATGCCGTCGCGGTAGATCGAGGCATTGTACGCGCCAACTCCCTCAGCACTGCTGGCATCCACATCGAAGCCAAGCCGGCTGCCGTCAAAGCCAAAGGCGGTAAAGCGACCGTTAACCAACGCCACGAAGCCGCGGTAACGATTGACCGGCGCAGGGGTGGGGGAGGCAGCCTCAGGCGTGGGGCTGGGCGGGGGCAGGGTGGGGGTGAATTCCGGGCTGTGTGCTTCCGGGCTGGCTGCCTGCAGGGTCAGCTCGGCGTAGGCGGTGGCAAAAGCGTCCACGGTTGGCTCGGCTGGGGTGGCAAAAGGCAACGCGCAGCTGAGCGTGCTCAATATCAGAATGGTGAGGGCAAGCGGGATGGTAATCTGCACCGGGCGGTTTCGGTTCATGGAGATACCTCGCAGCAATCGGCTCAAGAGGATAGGGAACTCAAAAAGAACTGGATGATCGTGGCACAATGTAGCGCGCTCAGGGGTGATTATACACCCGTCATGGGGCAGTGCGTTCAACTTGCAATTCATACTGAACTGTGATATGATCTTGTCACCAAAGGCGAAAATCCCTCCAGCGGAGTGATTTTCTTTCGTTTTAACGCCGCGAAAAAGGCGCGCGGGGGAAGCCGGAACGATCATCGAGTACATGGATAAAGGACACCAATATGCCAACCTCATTCCTGACCAGAGAGGGTTTTGAGAAGTTACAGGAGGAATTGGAGTTCCTGCGCACACAGCGACGCCAGGAGATTGCCCAACGCCTGCACGAGGCAATGGAAGGTGGGGAATTGATCGAAAATGCCGAGTACGAGGCGGCAAAAAATGAACAAGCCTTCGTCGAGGGGCGGATTAAAGAACTGGAAATTCTGCTGGCGACTGCCCGCATTGTCGAGGAAATCCCGGCGGCGGACACAGTGCAAATCGGCTGCAAAGTGACCATCCAGGAAGAAGGCAGCGATACGCAGGAAACGTACAACATCGTCGGCGCTGCCGAAGCCGATCCCAGCGAGGGCAAAATCTCGAATGAATCCCCGTTGGGCAAGGCATTGTTGAACAAGAAGCCCGGTGATAAGGCGCAAGTCGATGCGCCAGCGGGTTCTTTCTGGGTTACCATCGTCAAGGTGGATTGACCCGGGGTCGGTTTTCCGCCCCGCCCGCTGAACAAGCCGGCGGGGCTTTTTTATGAACAGCTCGTCTTCACGAGGTATAACGATGGAATTATCCGATCTGGAAAAAATTCGTTTCGAAAAAATGAACAAACTGCGCACCGCCGGTGTTGAACCATACCCGACCCGCGCCCATCCAACCCACACCACCCACGAGGCGCTATCTGCCTTCGAGCAAGCCGAAGCCGCTGGCAGCGAGACGGCTGTGGAGGTAACCCTTGCTGGGCGCATCCGCTCGATCCGTACGATGGGCAAGATCACTTTTGCGCATATCGAGGATGGCTCCGGCAGGGTGCAATTGTTCTTTCGGGTCAACGAGCTGGGCGAAGCGCAGATGTCGTTCTTCAGCGAATATTTCGACCTGGGTGATTTTATTGAGGCGCAGGGAAAAATGTTCCGCACCCGCACCGGCGAAATCACCCTGCATGTGCACGCCTTCCGCATGCTGGCAAAAGCCATTTCACCCTTGCCGGCTGCCAAGGATGAAATAGTCGATGGGCAGGTGGTGCGCCATGCCACACTGGCAGACGCAGAAATGCGCTACCGCCAGCGTTATGCCGACCTGGCGGTCAACCCGGAAGTGCGCGAAGTCTTTCGCAAACGGGCGGCGATTGTGCGCGCCATCCGCGAATTTCTGGACGGGCGCGACTTTCTGGAAGTGGAAACGCCCATCCTGCAGCCCATTTACGGCGGGGCGGCGGCGCGTCCCTTCATTACCCATCACAACCAGTTGAAGCAGGACCTGTACCTGCGCATTTCGTTTGAGTTGTACCTGAAACGCCTGCTGGTTGGCGGTCTGGAGCGCGTCTATGAAATCGGGCGTGATTTTCGCAACGAGGGAGTCAGTTTCAAGCACAACCCCGAATTCACCCAGCTGGAGTTTTACTGGGCATATGCCGACTACCAGAAAGTGATGAACCTGACCGAGGAAATGGTGGTGTATGTATGTGATCAGGTGCTTGGTACGCGCATTATCCAGTTCAATGGGCACACCATTGACCTCAACCCACCCTGGCGGCGTCTGGAATTGCGCCAGGGATTGATCGACGCGGTCGGGATCGATATTGGTGAACACAACACCACGGAGGCGCTGGCAGCTGCCATGCGGGCGCGCAACCTGCCGGTCAAGCCGGATGCACCATGGGGCAAACTGGTGGACGGCTTGTTGGGCGATTTCCTCGAACCTAACCTGATCCAGCCGACTTTTTTATACGATTACCCGCGAGACATCTCGCCGCTTGCCAAGAACCGTCCTGGCGAGCCAGCCTGGGTGGAACGTTTCGAGGGCTTCATTGGTGGCATGGAATTGTGCAATGCCTTCACCGAGCTCAACGATCCACTGGAACAGGAGAAACGCTTCATCGAGATGGGTAGGGCATATGAAGAAGAGGATGAAGAACGCCACCCGATGGATGAGGATTACCTGCGGGCGATGTCCTACGGCATGCCACCCAATGGCGGCTTTGGTATGGGCATTGACCGGCTGGTGATGCTGCTCACCGATCAGCGCACCATACGCGAGGTGATTCTCTTTCCGCACCTGCGCGAGCGAGAAGAGGGATAGCCTAACAAACAAGAACAGGGTCGCTTTTTCAAGGCGACCCTGTTGTTTTCTCTGCGTTGCCGGTTACGATTACTTACTGTTTGCGCGGCTGCGTTTCGACTATCTGGCGGTTGACTCCGCTGAGGATCAGGGCGACGCCGAGCAAAGCCAATCCCAGGTTGATCAGCAGGATGCTGGCGGCGCTCCACGGGGCGGGGCTGCTCAGGTCGCCGCCGGTAACCGGGATGAGCACGCCGCTGTTGCTGCCCGCCGGGGGTGCCAGCGTGGCAGGTGCAGCGGGGGTGGATTGCGGCTGACCGGTGGTTGAAGTGGACACTGCTGTGCCGATGGCGGTTTCTGTGACCACCGGGGTCTTGGGTGATTCGGTCACTACCGGTGTGGATGGGGTTTCCGGCGTGCCGGAGGAAACTGGCGTGGGCGATTTGACCGGCGGGGTGAACGTCTTGGTGGGCGGCGTGCTGGTCTTGCTGGGGGTGACCGAAGGTGTTTCGATTACCGTGGGGGTGCTGCTCGGGGTAATGGTGGGTTCTTCGGTCGGCGTGCTGGTTGGCTCGTCGGTTGGGGTAATTGTCGGCGGTGGGGTGACCGTTTCGGTGACCACCGGGGTCCCGCTGGGGGTGATGGTGGGTTCTTCAGTGGGGGTTTCGGTCGGCTGCTCGCACATCTGTGAGGTCGAGCTGACACTGCGCGCGCCAAAGGGATCGTGGCTGTAGGTGATGGTGACGGTCATCCCGTTCAGGCTGGCGACGAAGAAATCGTCACTGCCATTGGCGGGAGCGTTGCCGCCGCCACTGTGCCCGCTGCTGGATTGCCAGGTGTAATCCTGGGCGAAGTTGTTCGGGTTGGATACAACCCAACGCTGACCGCCGTCGGTACAGAAGTAGGACAGACTCAGATCGACCTTACACGGGTTTCCGCTGGCTTTGACGTCGTTCTGTTGCCCGTCTACGAACAGTCGCACGGTTTTGTCGCCGGTGGAGGTGATGAAGAATACCTCACTGCTGGCTGGCACTGTGCCGCTGCCGTTTTCCGAGCCGCCGTACACATCCCAGGTGAAATCCACCGCGAAGGGATTGCTGTTGCGAACCCGCCAGATGTACTCATTGTCGCCGACGTAACCGCACATAAAGGTCAGGCGCAGGTTGTTGAACGGCGTTGGAGTGATGGTGGGAGGTTCGGTGGGAGGCTGCGTTGGGGTTGCGGTGGGCGGTGGAGGTGTGGTAGGAATCTGGCAGGACCCCACGCTGCATTCATCGCTCCACAATTCACCCGTTCCGGGGTGACCGGGACGTTGTTCGGCGCGGAACATGTACACCCCCGAAACATTGTTGGGATTATAGGTCAGCTGGACGCATTCGCCCGATTTCAGGGCAGGAATGCTGCCGCTCGCGACCACGCTGCCATTTTTCGGATTTCCACTGGGGGCATAATACACCTGATACGCGGTGGGTCCCTGCATATCACGGCTATCCTTGCCGTTGCATACGGTGGCTTTGACCTCCTGGCAGTTGCCACCGCAGCCACCGGAGAAAGAGAGTGAGGATTTATCCCAGTTGACCACCGCACTAACTGGCTGGGGGAACATGCCCAGCAGCAGCCCCAGGATCAACAACACAGATCCCAGGCTGAAGGTCGTTCGGGTCAGGGTACGATAAATAGTTTTGGTTTGCTTCATGGTTCTTTCCCTCTCGCTGATCAGGTCTTAAGAGTGCTTTTCAATAAAAAACGAAACCGCCGTTTGATTATGCTGGGCGGTTTCGCTACTGGCTCCACGCGCACCCATCTCCGCGGGGAGATAAGCGACCAAATCAAGATGCGCGCTTCATCGCTTCCAATAAAGTATTGAATTAAATAAACCAAACCGACCTTTTCGGGCCGGTTTCGCTACTGGCTCCCTGTGCATGCTTTCCTCTGGGGGATCAAGCGACCAATTCCATTGCACAGATCATCGCCGCCTTTGATTGGATTGAGATCTATTTGGTTTGTTGTTTGTATTATAAAGGTTGGACATCAAAAGTCAATATGAAATTGGTTTGAAAATATTAGAATAATCATAGAGTTTTAGTTATTGTTTAGTATATTTATCAAGAATTTTTGCCGTTTTTAATTAAATAAAGAGGCGGGTTGAGCCGTTTTCCGGGTTTGCCCGCCATATTGGGAAGTTTTTGGTATTTTTAAGGTTTTCTGGCTTGATTGTTTCTGTACCGCGAGCTCAGCGGCTGATGCTGCTGGTTACACTTTTGCCGGAAGAAGCCGATTTGCGCGCTTTGCGCATCATCTTGTCGTGTTCCTTCTGCGCGCGCCGCGCTTGGCGCTGACGCTCGCGTTCTTCGCGCCGCTGGCGGGAAAAATCATCCTGGCGTGCCAGTTCGCTGCCGGTGCGCAGGGATTCGACAAAGAAGAAGACCAACAGCAATACCGCCACGAAGATGACAAAAGTGTTGTAGAGCGAGATATCACCGATTGGCGTCTTCCAGACCGGGTTGCCGAGGAAGAAGACGGCAATATTAGCCAGGATCGCCATCATGCGAATCTCGGTTGGTCCAATTTTCCACAGCGAGATTTTGAACACTCCGCGTGTGACCATGATCAGATAGACCAGGATGGAAATGTTGAGATAACTGATCAGTCCGATCAGGGCGATGTGGAAATCGACGTATGGTGACAGCCCGATGCCAATGAAGATCAGGATTTCGCTGAAGGTATCGGTGACATGGTCGATGAAGAATCCGTAGCGTGGGCGCTCGATTTTTCGGTGGCGCGCCAGGGTACCGTCCAGACTGTCACCGAACCAGTTGAGAATGAACCCGAACGAAGCGAGTAAAAGGAAATACTTGCTGTACGATGTTAACCAATAGGAAACAAAAATCAAGATGCTGGCAAAAAAACCGATGCCGGTTAACAGGTCAGGGGTTACCCAGGGGGGCATTTTTCGCGCCAGCCAGGCTAATGCAGGACGTTCCAATGGTCCGAACAGGATATCGTTGATTCGTTGGTGGCTTTTTAGTTGTTGTTCATCCATACAGTTCTCCTTCCTTCCCATGGTAATTGTATTATAGCCCGCTCCGCCGGGAATTGCGACCCCCTAATCCCCAACCAGTATTCAGCCGATGGAGGAGTTACACGCAAATTGCAGGTAAACTACAATTCGAGTAAAATACCTCCAAAAGCGCAGGAAAATCCGTGGCAAATACTCTTCAACTCACTCGCGAACAACTGGAAGAACGCCTGCTGGCGCTGCACCAAGCCAGCCTGGAGCTGGTTCAGGAGATTTCTCTTGAAACGTTGCTGGAGCGGATTGCTTCGCTGGCGTGCGAGCAAGCTGGCGCGCGCTACGCCGCTGTTGGTGTGATTGGAGCGGATGGTGAGTTGCAATCCTTTATCCCGGTAGGGATGAGTGAAGAGGAATTGGCGCGTATGGCGCATCCGCCGCGCGGCTTGGGGCTGATTGGTGCGCTGATGCACGCCCAGGAGCCTATCCGGGTGGCGGATATTGCCGCCGACCCGCGCAGCGTCGGTTTTCCGCCCAATCACCCGCCAATGATCTCCTTTCTCGGCGTTCCCATCCGCCATGCTGGGCGGCATATTGGGCAGATCTACCTGACTGATAAAGTTGGCGCACCCGAATTCACCGCCGAAGATCAGGTGTTAATCGAAATGCTGGCGGCTTATGCGGCGGTGGCAATCACCAATGCCCGCATGTACCAGCAATTGATCCAACGCGACCGCATCCTCACCCGGCGCAACGAGAACCTGGCGCTGCTCAATGAGTTGGCTTCTACGCTGGCAACTTCGGCGGATATCGACCAGATTCTCGATAAAGCGCTGACGCAGGTGCTGGATTACCTGCAAATTGAGGTCGGCGAAGTTTACCTGCGCCTGGAGAACAGCCGCCAGTTGAAACTGGTACTGCACCGTGGACACCAGGCAAGTGCGCTGTGGGCGCGCGACCAGTACACCCTCGGCGAGGGAGTGATTGGACAGGTTGCTAAAGCCAACCAGCCGCGCCTGATCTCGCTCAGTGATGCCGGAGGCAGTGACCTGCACCCGGATGTGCTGCTCGGTGAGTTCCACCAGGTAGCCTGTTTGCCCATCAACGGGCGGCAGGGCGTGCTGGGGGTATTGTGCGTGGCTACCTGCCACCCGCGCCCGCTGGATGATATGGAAGTCCAATTCCTGGCGACAATTGGCTCGTGGGTGGGTACGGCGATCGAAAACGTGCGCCTTAACCTGCAGGGGCGCCGCCTGGCGGTGTTGGAGGAGCGCGAACGGATCGGCATGGATTTGCACGATGGTATCATCCAGTCCATCTATGCCGTTGGTTTGACCTTGGAGCATGCTCGCCTGCTGGTTAAGGAAGACCCACTCGGCATGCTTCAACGCATCGAGCAGGCGATCAGCGATTTGAACAGTACCATCCGTGATATTCGCGCCTACATCCTGGATTTGCGCCCGCGCCAGCTGCACAACGAGAATTTGATGCAGGGTATCCGCCGTCTGGTGCAGGAATTTCGCGCCAATACCCTGTTGGCGGTTAACCTGCAAGGTGCAGATGACGAGATGGCAACCCTGCCGGACACACAATCGGTGGCGTTGTTCCATATCTGCCAGGAAGCATTGGCAAACATTGCCAAACATGCCCGCGCGCGCAGCGTGACGATCACCTTGTGGCTGTCCGTTGACCGTGCCTTAATGGAAATCAGCGACGACGGGCGGGGGTTCGATCCTGAGAAGATGCAATTGACCATTGGGCATGGTTTATCTAACATGCACACCCGTGCCCGTAACGTGGGTGGTGATGTGGAGATCAGTTCCGAGCCGGGGATGGGAACCACAATTCTGGCATGGGTGCCAATCCATAATGAGGACTGACACTCCCGGCGGCGACCCGTCACAGTATGTGCAGCGCATGTTCAGCCGCATTGCGCCGCGCTATGATCTGATGAACCGCCTGATGACTGCTGGACAGGATGTTGCCTGGCGGCGGGAGGTTATTCGAAGGGCAGGCATTAACCCTGGCACAGTGCTGCTCGATCTGGGAGCCGGAACTGGTGATATTGCCCGCGAAGCGCTGCGCCAGCAGCCCGCCTGCCGGGCGATTGCCGCGGATTTCACCCTTGGCATGATGCTGGCAGGGCGGCAGCGAGGCGGCAGCGTGCCGTATTGGTGCGCTGCCGATGCGCTCCACTTGCCTTATCCGGATGCTTGCTTCGATGCGCTGGTGTCCGGCTTCTTACTGCGCAACGTAACCGACCTGAGCCAGGCGCTGCGCGAGCAATTTCGCGTGTTAAAACCGGGCGGGCACTGGGTCGCGCTGGATACTACTCCGCCCGACAACAACCTGCTCTCACCGTTCATCCGTTTCCATATGCGGAGGGTGATCCCGTTGTTGGGGACGATCCTCACCGGGCAGCGCGACGCATACGTGTATCTACCTACCAGCAGCGAGAATTTTCTCAGCGCCGAGATGCTGGCAGGCGAAGTTGAGCGCGCCGGTTTCCACGCGGTCAATTTCAGCCGCAAAATGTTCGGGGTGGTAGCTATTCACTGGGCGTTAAAGCCCGCTCCTACCCAGCCCGGCTGAAATTCGTCACTCTGTGCCGTTGAATAACAAGCGGCGGAAAAACTCCGGCAGGGCAAAGGCTGCCTGGTGCACTTCCGGGTTGAGGTAGTGCAGATCGGGCGGGTAATTGCGTTTCAGCCCCTCCGTCCAGGGGGTATCGGAAAGGTACAGAAAACCGATCCCGCCGCCGGGGTAGGTGGGAATGAGAGCATGATAATACGCCGGGTGCTGTGCCAGGCTGCGCGCAAAGTCGAACAGCCGGGTGATCAATCCGGCGTCGAAAAACATCTGCTCGCATTGGGTGGCAATTGCGCCGCCCGGATTGAGCGCAGCCACCATCAGGCGGTAAAACTCCTCGCTGAACAGGCGTTCCGCCATGCCGATCGGGTCGGTGGTGTCGGAAATGATGACGTCGAATTTTTCATACCCGCCTTCCAGGAAAGTGAATGCATCCTGAACGACCAGCCGGGCGCGCGGGTCGTTCCACGGATCGCCGAACGCAGTAAAGTACTGGCGGCTGACCTCGACCACCCGCCGATCTAGCTCGCATACCACCGCTTCCTCGACAGTGGGGTGTTTCAACACCTGCTGCAGGCTGCCGCCGTCACCGCCGCCTACGATCAACACCCGCCGCGGCGAGCCTTGCGCCAGCAGCGGAATGTGGGTGATCATCTCGTGATAACCGGCGTTATCGCGCTCGGTCAGCTGGATGATGCCATCCAGTATCAGGGTTTTGCCGAAAAATTCACACTCTAAAACCTGGAGATGCTGGTAGGAAGTTTGTTCATCCGCCAAGATGGCATTCACCCGCAATGATTTTCGGTAAAAAGGGTGCAGTTGCTCGCTGAACCACACATCGCTCAAAGTGTACCTCCCTGTTAGATGGCGACTGGTTGATTGATTTGGGCTGCCCGGTCGATGCGGCGGACAGCACAACTGCCAGCGGAGAATAATTCCTGCAGTCGGCTGATCAGAGGGGTAATATCAAGGTTCGGGTTGCAAGTGAACAGGTCGATCGCGCAGTACCCGTATTCGGGCCAGGTATGCAAACTGGCATGCGATTCTGCCAGCAGCAGAAAACAGGTAAATCCGTGCGGGCTGAACTTGTGAAAGCCCTTATCCACGATAGTCAGACCACTGTCGATAACGGCACGGGTGAACAGCTCACCGGCGCGTTCGGGATCGAATAACAACTTTTGGTCGCAGTCTGAAAGGTCGCAAATAAAATGGTCTCCAAGTTTCATCGTGTTGTTCACTGGAACCGTCACCTCCTGGGGTAAAAAATTAAATAGAAGCCAAATTTTCAGGGATAACTGTCAAAATGTCAATGCTTGTGGAAAATTCGTGGTAGGATTGGGCGGTATGCATAGCGAACTTTATGATAAAGCCGCACAACGCGGCGTCCCTTCCCAGGTCTGGCGGGCGGGTCAGGAACGCCGTCTGGAGATGATCCGCTCTGCGGCTGGCGAGCGCATTCGCGGACGGGTGTTGGTGGATGGCTGCGGGGTGGGAATGTATTTACAGCGCCTGGCGGAAACGGCTTGTCAGGCGGTTGGGCTGGATATCGAGTTCGAGCGCACGCAGGATGCGCGCCAGCGGGCGAACCTGGTCTTGTGCGCAGCGGGTGAATACCTGCCCCTGCCAACAGACCATTTTGATCTCATCCTCAGCCACGAGGTGTTGGAGCACGTTACCAATGACCGGCTGGCAGTGGCAGAGATGGTGCGCGCGCTCAAGCCGGGCGGCAGACTGGTTTTATTCTGCCCGAACCGCGGCTATCCGTTCGAAACTCATGGGATTTACTGGCGCGGGAAGTACTATTTTGGCAATATCCCGCTGGTAAATTACCTGCCGCGTGCCTGGCGTGACCGTCTGGCGCCGCATGTGCGCGCCTACAGCCGCAATGATCTCGAACGACTCTTTGCCGGATTGCCAGTGGTCTTCGTTCAGCGGACGATTATCTTTGGGGCGTACGATAACCTGATTGTCCGCTTTGGCGGTGCAGGTAGGCTGCTGCGCGCCGTGCTGCAGGCGTTGGAAAGAACGCCGTTGCGTTTCTTTGGCTTGTCCCACTTTTGGGTGCTCGAAAAAACAGCAAATCGGGCTTAATTCAAGCGAAAATCGTAGATCCCGTCCTGCACAGCATATTCCCGCCCGCATGCCGGGCAGACCAGCCGGGGAGGCGTATCCTCGATGGGTGTTGCACATGCCGGACAGGCGAAAAACCCATTGTGGGTAGCTGCTGTCGTTTGCGAAACCAACCGGCAGCGCACAAACACGCTGGGGCTTAACTGCCACCAATCGCCGGTCAGCTGCGCCAGGCTGTCCATGCCGACCAGCAAGCGGGTGGGAATCCAACGTTTCAGCCAGCCGAAGCGGAAATGGGAAACCGTAAGGGTGCGCTGGATGGCAAAACCACTGTTCTGCAGCCAGGCGCGTACTGTTGCGGGATGGAAATCGAAATTCAGCGGGGCAAACTCAATTGGTTCGGGATCAAACGGGTTCCACGTCTGGCGGCGCAACCAGAAGCGCAAAATGGCTTTGAGATTTTGCTTGTTGGCAAATTCGAGGATGAAAATGGAATCTTTTTGCAGCACGCGGTGAATGCTCTCCAAGGCGCGGCGTGCTTCTGCCATGTGATGCAGGGTGCGGATCATTGTTGCGCCGTCGAACAGGGCAGGCACAAACGGCAGATGATACACATCTGCTGCCACGAAGCGGTAGCGCGGGCTGTCTCCCAGCCGGGTGCGGGCTTGCTCCAGTTGGCTGCGTGAAAAATCCAACAGAACGATTTGTTCGTAGCCCTGGTAGCGAGGGGTATTGCGACCCGCGCCAGCCCCCACCTCCAGCAGCAGCCTGCCCTGGTCAGGCAGCAGGCGGCGCAATGCCACGGCTTCAGCGCCGTCCTCGTAGGCGCGGCCGCCCTGTTCCCAGAAGCGCTGCTGGTAATCGGAACCTTCGTAGTTGCAAATGGGTGGTTGTGAGTTCATGGAGTTAAAAAGTGCGCCGGGCAGGTTTTCCGGCGGCGCCCAGAGTGGCCACCTTACTGCTGCTTCCTCTCGGACCTGACAGGGTTCGGCGGATTCTGCCGCGCCGGTCCCACCCGGACGCGGGCATATCATACACCAGGTATGCCGGGCTGTCAATCAGATAACGACCAGTGCCCATCGACCGGACACAAACGGGAAAATTCGGGTGGCAGGTACAGGGTAAATCGTTCCGGGCTGGCAGGTGTATCCTGCACCGGGCAGGGCTGCTTGTCCAGCCGAAGCAATTGCTGTTCTAACCCGGCTTTGTAATCCGTGTTCATCCATGGTTGCAGGATAACCAGTGTAGTGTTCTGGGCTGCCAGATGGCGGGCTTCCATCGGAATTTCACCGCTCTCGACGGCGAAACGCGTCAGGCTCAGCCGACTGGGCGGGATTCGGTACGCCTGTGCCAGGGTTTGCAGTCCTTCGATGTCCCAGTTGGGCTCGGTTAGAAACAGCACGGTCTTCGAGCGCTCCGGGAAGAGTTGTTCATCGCGCTGGCTCAGGCGGATAAACAACACCTCCAGGCTGGGGACTCCCGCGCTGGCGCGGCGGTACAGCCCGTATGCCATGTACAGGTTGGTTGCCAGGATGGCGGTCAGGATTACCAGCGGCAGTCCAGTGCGCGCCAGGCGTGACAGGCTGAACTGCCCTTGAAGCCAACCCAGCCCGACCGCAGCGAGAACGGCATACCAGGGCAGCAACATGAACATGCGTGTGGTTGAGGGAGCAAAACGGTCGTGGGTTGCACCGACCAGGAAAAGCAGCATGACATAGCAGAGCAGCATATACGCGCTGAACCGTTCACGGTGGAAGGTAAACAGGAGATAACCCAAACCCAGCGGGAGCAACAGTCCGCTGAGCGGATCGATATGGGAAGCGATCACGAAGTGGGTCTGATCGACGGCATACAGGTAAGAGAAATAGGCATAAACGATGTTCTTGCTGAACTGGCCCAATAGCGGGCGCTGGCTGGCGTATGAGTTGTTGGTCAGAAATGTACCCAATAGTTTGGATTGCCAGTATTCCGGCTGGAATGCCAGCGGCAGCAACAGGATAGCAAGCGGCAACAGCAGGGAAAACCAGCGCCGCATTGCGGTTTTATCACGAGGCGGGTCGTAGAACAGCAGCAGTAAGCCGGCTGCCGGTATGGCATATAAGGCTGCCGGATAAACATAGAAACATAATCCAACCGCCGCGCCGGTCAGGGCGTAGTTGAACTCGCTGGGGGAACGGGCTGCACGGGAAGCTGCCGCCATCAGCACCCCAAAGGCAAACAGGGCTTGTAGATTGTTGTATCCGATCTTGCTAAAATTGAACAGGTAGTGTGAACAGGCTAACAGCATTACTGCCCAAAGCGACACGCGCATAGACAGGAAAGTGCGAAAGAACACATAAAAAAAGTATAGCGAGACCCCGGCAAGAAAAATGTTGCTGATCCGCCAGCCGAAATGATCCTCACCAAAGATGCTCATTGAGAGCATTTGTACCCAGGTGGACAGAAAAGGATGGCTGCCGTACACTGCCGTGCCCTTGAAGAGATAAGCCAATGAGCCCCATAAACCTTCATCGCCCAGTCGTTGCAGCGCGTACGAGTAAAACGAATATTCGTCGCCGACCACGGCGTATTCCCAGCCCCACAGGCGGTAGCTCATCAACCCAATTGCCGCGCAGGTTACCCAGTAGATAGGTGCAGGCTTTACCCAACGCAGCAACAGGATCAACACGGTGAGTAAAAACAACCCGCTGGGAAGCAATTCTGCTCGGTTGAGAGTCAGGCTGCGTAGAAAATACAGAAGCGCTGCTTGCCCCAACCCAAACTGTATCAGGCGCAATAAACGACTGCCCAAGCCGGAAAGTTGAAGTGGATGGTCTTGATGGCGCAAATAGAAACCCAAAAGAGCCAAACCAAGTGCAATCAGTACTTCCACGGCGGGCAGCCTCTGCGCACGAAATGCCAGCAGCGTGGAAAAGCCCAGCAACGCGACGGACGCGGCGAAAAGCCACAACACCAGCCGTCGGTATGTGCCGCTGCGGGCGTCCGAAGGGGGAATGATCGAGGGCGGGTGAATCAAAATGCCGCTCAGCAGCGGGCTGTAAGCCAGAAACAGGATGAAAAATTCGATCCCAACCGGTATGATCAGCGCAAAATAGGACGGCAGATAGGCGGGGCAGTACAGGTCATTGCGGCACCAAAATGTTGCCAGCACATCCCGAATTTGCGGATTGAACAGCCAGCGTTCATAGATCACCCATCCAGCCGGTAAACAGAGCAGCGCAGCGCAAAAAATCCATACCAGCGCGGACGGATTGTTCCCCCGTTTTTGGACAACCTGGATGGGATCGGACAAGGTGGGCAACCCAAACCCCCGTCGGTCGCAGGATCAACCGCCTGACCGTTGTGGTCGGTGGTTGTGCTAATTGTACTGGATTCCCACGTTGCCCGGTTCGCAATTCGGGCAGCTTTCCGGTGATTCAGGAAGATTGCACCGAATAGGCAATTGAAAGCAGCAGAAAGATAATCGCAATCAGGAAGAGAATGCCGCCTGGTATCCACAATCCGAGGAACGCCAGCAGGTTTCCGGCGATCAAAATCACTATCCAGGCTGCCAGTAAGGTGAAAAAATTGCGCTGCCGGGGAGTCGGCGGTTGGTTGGCACGCTGCCATAAAAGCCCGCCGCCCAAAGTACTTGCCAGGCTGAAGACCGCTATCAGCCAGGTGAACTGGCTGCCGCTGACCAGGGGCAGGTTGAGCAGGATGATCCCGCAGGTGGCGGTACGCGAAGGCAGCGGGAAACTGCGCAGCAGGTTGATGCGCACCAGGATCAACCGATTCCAGGCGGCGTCTTCTGCGCTGACGAACCATTCCATCTGCCGGGTTTCGCCCGGCTGTAATTCCAACAGGGCATTCTCCTGGCGCATATAGGTGATGAAACCATTGCTGATGCGGGCGCGCACGCCCTGGCGTAGAACCCGGTCGGTCGGGTTGTGCACACGGATAGATACTTTGCCAAATTCGGATGGGGTGATGAATTGCGGACAGCGCAGGTTGTTAATGCTGCCTTCCGCGGCAATTGCCGGATCGAACAGCGAGGCTTCCAGATCTGCCCACACGTTGACGCTCCATAGCGCCATTCCTGCCAACAGACCGACGGCAAACAACAGGATACCGGCAATCGAAAGGTTACGCCTGTTTTGCTCCATACGAGGCTAGTGTACCACGATCCGGGGCTGGCGGGAGAAACATCCAAAAGATCGCCCGGGTCGGGGAAATGTCAGGATTTACCTGCCTGCCAGCGCTTGTAGATGACTCGTGCTGCGAAAGCCGGTAAGGCGGCTGCAGCGCAAACCAACAAAACAGTTACCACCGCAGAGTGTGAGACCAATCCCCATAGCGGATTGGTGCTGCTGAGCGGTGCAAAAAGGTGGACATCGGCATGCACCAGGCTGTCGAGCAGCACATGGCTGAGTGCGCCGCTCCATGCTCCTAACCAGAATGCCGCGGGTTGGAATTCGGGATTCCCGCCCATGCGCCGTTGTCTGATGCGCCTCAGCGCAGCTTGGGCGATCGCGAAAAGCAGCCCGGTCAGCACAGCGGCAAGCGCAGCCCCGGGCAGGGTGTGGAAGAAGCGGTGCAGCGGGTACTGGTAGGTGAGCATGTAATACAACGGCTCGATGTCGATGATCACGTTGGCAGCCGCAAACGCCAGAAAGCCAAAGCGGCGCGGAAATACCGCTTTAACAGCAAGCGCTGGACCGAAATGGTAGGGGGTAACTGGCATGGACAGACTCAGCCCACCACCTGCACTCGCGTTCCGCCGGGCATCGAAATGGTCATTTCACCCAAATCGTAGGGGATGTGCGGTTCCGACCAGCGGAAGATCCATTTGGCATCCTCCGGCGCGGCATTGACGCAGCCGCGCGAGCGCGGTGTGCCAAAGTCGTTGTGCCAGAAGGTTGAGTGAATGGCTTCGCCGTTGCCGGAGAACAGGATCGTCCAGGCGATGCCGGGCAGGTCCCATCCACTGCCGCTCACCCCGCCAGACATGTGGTGCGAGATCAGTTTGCGCCAGGTGGGCATGCTGCCAACCGGTGTCGACCATTTCTCGGTGGGGTTGCCGTCCTTGTCAAATTTGGCACCCGACGAAATGCGGCAGGTGTATACTTCGCGCTTGCCCTCAAAGCAGGAAAGAACCTGGTAATTGAGGTTGACGACGATCTTTTTGTCTTCCGCCTCTGGATTGATTGGCTCTAACTCCTCACGGGTTAGCGGTCGAAAACCGACCGCTGGCGCCCATAAGATATCGCCGTAGCCGTATTTTTGCGTCACGCGGTAAAACACCTCACCGCGGCTGTCGGTGCGAAGATCATCGATCCAGAATACCTGGCTGTAATACAGGCGGGGAAATTGGGCTTCGCGTAGCCAGGGCGCGCGGGGTGGCGGGTTGTGCAAGGTTACGTCCAGGTATGGCACGGTGACTTCAGCCCACATGCCCCTGCCCAACGGTCCCTGCGGTAATTGACTGACCGGCTGGTTGGGCAGGTAGCGCACCGGCTGTAAGCGGGGGGCGTAGATATACCCTTCGGGGGTTTCAACCCAGCGTCGGTTGAGGGTCAAGCCGGGTGCTTCGCCCACCACTTCACGCAGCCATACGATGATGTGATCATCGTAAATGGTTTTAAGCTGTTGGCTGTTTGCCGAAGGTTTTGACCAGATTCCGACCGTGCCGGAGGTGACACGCCCAAGCCGTTCGGCGTCCGGCCAGTTGGCTGCCAGTTGCTCCAGGTGCCTTAGTGGGCGAAATGCCAACGTTGTAAAGGCGGCGAGTCCCAGTTTCAGAAATTCACGTCGCGAGATTTTCTTGTCTTTCATGATTCCAACTATCGGATAAAGAAAAACCACACTCCGCCCAGCACAGCGGTGCCGAGCACTACCCACAACCATATAGGGGGGCGTTCCTCCTGTACCACGGAAGGCGAATTGTTGTAGATGGACGGCGCGCGCAAGGCGGATTGCTGCGGTTGAACCTCTAACCAGAAATCGTCTTCTTCGTCCTCGTCATCTTCGCCTTCGATTTCGATGCGGATGCTTTCCAGGTACGAATCGCTCTCTTCGCCGAACAGGGATTCGATTTGCTGTTGGGCGGCTAGGCGCACTGGTGGATCCTCATCGTACAGTGCTGTTTCAGCCAGGGCACGCAGCGCACTCATCTCGTGAAAACTTCCCAGCGCACGCACGGCTTTCAGCCGCAGGTTGAGATCTGGCTCGTGGTCGAGGATGAACAGCAGCCCTTCCAGGGTGCGGCGTGCTTCCGCCGAGAGGGACTCGCCACCTGTTTCGAACCCGGCTGGTTCAGTGGGGTAACGGGGATCATACATGTCCAAATTTTATCAGGTTAAGCCTGCTTTTGGGATACAATACGGCAATTCCTGCTGTTGTACAACCCCACATGGTCAGAGGAAACGGGTCAATCGCTCTGCCAGTGCTGCCAGGCTGCCCAGCCCGACCGGATACAAGATGAACAAAAATAACAGGTCCACTAGGCGCGCCTGGCGCAAACTGGGTAGCAGCCCGTGCTGGGTGATCCCCGACAGGAAGGTGTACCAGGTGGACAGACCCAGCGCGGCGGCAAGCGCGTTGATCACGATTGCGCCCACCAGAATCACTAGCCCAACCAGGAAGATCTTTACCAGGATCATGTCCTGATTATAAAGGAGAGAGAGTGAAAACGGTACTTGTTCTTGCTATGCACGGTGCGCCGCCCAACGATTTTCCGCCACGCGAATTGGGGGAATACTTTGGGCTGCATGCTCGCTTTGAAACTGCCCTGCACAGCCTGGATAATGACAGCCGGGCACGCTACCTTGAATTGGATGAAAAAATGCGCCGCTGGAAGCGAACATCTGAAAATGATCCATTTTTTACCTCCAGTCACATCCTGGCGGAACGCCTGGCGCAGGTCAGTGGGCTTGAGACGCAGGTTGGTTTCAATGAGTTTTGTGCGCCAACCCTGGAAGAAGCGATTGTGGATGCGGTTGCAGGTGGCGCTGCCTGCGTTGTGGTAATCACCCCGATGATGACCGCCGGTGGTGAGCATGCCGAGAAAGACATTCCGGCTGAATTGGAGCGTCTGCGCGCCCGCTTACCGGAGGTAGACATACGCTATGCCTGGCCGTTCGATGTGCAACAGGTAGCAGAATTTCTAAATGCCCAGGTCAGCCGCCATCTACGGTGAGGCGGTACGAATGACAAAGATGTCATTGGGTTGCCGGGTCGTAGCCGCGCAGCGTTCTGCCCAGGCGCACAGCTGTTCGCGAGAGAGCCCATTTTAACAACTCCGGCGCGGTTTTGCCTTTGGTATGCTGCAAGTAGATAACAAAGCCTGTCAAACGATGTAGTAAGGAAGGTTGGATTCCATCGATATCCAGATCCAGCAGGTACTTGTACCAGTACATGGGCAGGTTGCCGCGCCAGTCCGGCTTGCTGGTCAGAACCCGGTGTAGTTCCATTTCAACGGACGGCACACCAATCGTGTTTAATTCCGTCAACACGTGTGGTGGAATGTTTGCCTGGAATGTGGAGTCGAGATAGGTCAGCGCGGAGCGCAGCGGGACGACCAGGCGGTGAATTTTGGCTTGCTCCACCAGGCGATTCCAATCCATTTGCGCGCCCGCTTTGCGCAGGATGATGATCGAATCGCTGATCCAGCGGACGGACGGGACAGGATTCCAGGCAGCCCCGTGCACACAGGCATGCAGCAGTTGATCAGTTGGGCATATGGTGCGTGTCGAGACATCCAGGAATTTGACCGGCAGCGCGTTTTGCCAAAAAACAAGGTCGGCGTCCGGCTTGCGAACCTTGGAGAAGATGTGCCAGTGCAGGTCCAGCTGTTTACCGTGTGAATTGATAAACCCCGTGCCCCGGCGCAAATTCAGGTATGCATCCGATGTGCTCTCCAGGGTGTGTTTTTCCGGCTGCCACCCGTTTGCCAATAATAGATCGATTGCCTGGCGGCGTTTGGCGGCTGGCACGAGCACGTCGAAATCATTCATTGGGCGCAATGCCACATCTTCGTAATACAGGACTGCCAGTGGTGCGCCTTTGAGAATCAGGGTTTCAATTCCGGCGGCGTGAAGATTTTTCAATACCTCCGCACCGGTGCGAAAGAGGATTTGATTTTTTGTCCACTCCATGCGGTAAATTCCCTTGAGTTTACTCATCAGGGAATCCCGAACGCCCAGCGCGCGTAAATTGTGATACACCAGCGGCAGCAGGCGGTAGGTGCCTGCATCCACGGCTTGATCCAGATCGACCAGCGATTTCCATTCCTGCCAGGCGCGCAGGGCAGATTCATCTCGGAACAGCGCACTTCGCAGTAATAAAACATGGGCGTGAGTGGGGAACATTCTGTCTCCGCTATGCGTGGATTTTTGAGCATTCAGGATGGATTGACCACCGGATTTCCGTACGGCGTAAGGCGGCCGGATGAGATCAGGTATACATTTTCAGCCAGCCCTGCCAGTTCCATATCATGGGTGATGATCAGGGTGGTGGGCAATTTCTCGGTAAAGAAGGGCGAAGACTGCAAGCGCAGCACCACATGTTCGATCAATTGCCGGGCGGCAGCAGTGTCTAAATGGTTGGTGGGTTCGTCCAGGATGAGCATCTTTGGCTTGCGCAGCAACACCCGCGCCAGGGATATCCGCTGACGCTGTCCACCGGAAAGGCGCACGCCGCGTTCGCCGATCAGGGTGTCATAGCCGTGGGGCAACTGTTGGATGAATTCGTGGGCTGAGGCGGCAATCGCGGCGGCTGTCATTTCCTCTGGGTCAATGACAGCCAGCCCGTAGGTAATGTTGTCCCGGATTGTTCCACCGAACAGCAATGGGTCTTGCGGTAAAACCCCGATCTGTCGGCGTAACGTGCGAATGTCCAGATCGTCATAGGGGTAATCATCGGCATACAACATGCCGCTTTGCGGTCGATACAAACCAAGCAGCAGGTTAAGCAGCGTGGTTTTTCCCGAACCATTTGGTCCGACCAGCGCCGTTACGGTGTGCGGTGGGAGGAAAAGACTGCATTCTTGAATGACCGGCGGGCGTTCGGGGTATTGAAAGGTAACCTGGCGGAGTTCAAAAGCGCCGGATAACAAAGGGCGCAATTTTCCGGTGTAGGGCTCTGGTGGTGCGCTTTCGACCAGTTCTTGCAGTGCTTCAACGGCGTGGTAGCCATCGACGACAAGAGGTGTAGCGCTCAGGGCATCCTGAATGTAGCGGCGCAAGGCGATGAGGATGACATTGTATGCCAGCAAATTCCCCAACGTGGTCTGATTGGTGGCAACCTGGCTGCCGCCAATCACCAGAAACACACCTATCACAATCAACAGCATGGCGTTTTGAAAGGCGAGGTGAAGCGCTTGCTGGCGAGCCAATGATTCCGTCGCCTGCTTGAGCGAATCAATTTGACCTCCTTGGCGTTGGATTTCCTGTTCCTCGGCGGTTTGCATCCGTGTAAGCGGGATCAATTCGAGAAATGAGAAGGTGTTGCGGCTGTAGGCTTTGAATTCTTCGATGCGACGGCGCATTTTTTTACGCAAAATGCGCAGCACAGCGTAATTGAGTGCTAAAAAGATCGGTCCGGCAGACAGCAGGAACAAGGTTAAAGACGGGTTCAATCCGATCAATGCAATGCCGACCCCCAGGCTGATCACAACGGCTGGAAGGATCTGACCGAGGATGGCTTCGTACAGCTTTTGTAGCCGTTCGATGTCCAATACCAGGTTGTTGTGCAGGCTGCCGCTGTGCGAGCGCGTGAAAAAAGCCTGCGCACGGGTGTACAGGTGTTCCATCATTTCGATGCGCAATAGGGTGGAAGCGTTATTGGCTAGCCGTGCGCTGACCGTGCGTGAAAAATAAAATCCCAGGCTACTCGCCACGCCAAGGGTGATCATCATTCCAGCGCGAATCCAGACATCGTCCAAATGCAGATGGAGTGCAAGGGCGCTCTGAAAAATATGTGCGATTAACAGGATGCTCAACAATTGTGCTGCAGCCAGCCCAAGCACGGCGGCAATGTGAATCGGCTTCATCCGCAGCCAGTTAAGCAATATTCGCAGACGGGGAAGATGGATCATCCGTTCAACCAGTGGCTCAGGTCACGCTGGATCAGATCCTGCAATGCCAGAATGTCTTCACGGTATTCAGCGGTTAACTGGCGGCGAATTTCGGGGTCGATCCTGGGTGGGCGTTTTCTATTATATCGGTAAATCCGATTGGCGATGCCCTGCCAGAGCTGAGGCGGGAACCACCGTTTGAGCCAGGTTTTGATGGAGAATGAATTGTTGAATAGCGCCTGAACAGCGCGCGAGCGGGGCAGCCAGGTCGTGTTGCGGCTTATTACGGCTGGCTCAAAGTTCTCATCCACGCCCAGGTAACGGAAAATATCCCGCAATACTACGGCAGGGTTGGTTTTCCAGTCATCGTAGAGATAAATGCGAATTTGCTCGCCTGGGAAATTTTCATAAAAGGGTTGTAAAAGGCGATGATAAAAGCCGTTTCCTCTATAACACCAGCCCCTTGCCCATTTCTTTTTTCGGCGTTCTTCTTCGACTGCCAAAGCCTCGGGAAAAGACAAGGTTTCCCGTCCCGAGGAAAAGTGCATCAAATAGTGTGAATAGGCTCGATCGGCTGGCTGCCGGAGGATGGCGATCAACCGCGCATGAGGCAGGCTTTGTTTGATGTTGGGCGCCGACAGGGACGAATATGCCAGGTACCCAACCGAAGCTTCGCCGAGCGCGCGTTCATCCCGTGCGCTGTCGAACAACCGCTTGTAATCCTCATCAGTGTGAACGGAATTCTGCAACACTTGTTGGTCGCCGGGTCCACAATAATCGGGAATCCCGTCCTTGAGAAAGAAATAGCGCGGTTCCTTGACCGGGCTCAGGTATATTTGCGGATGTTGTTTGAGGGTGTAATACAAACCAGTCGTACCCGCTTTGGCGGCGCCAATAATCAAAAAATTGGGCAGGGGCATAGGACGTCTCCTTCAGTGTTTTCGCCTGCGGTCCAAGGCAGCTTTGAGAATTTTTGTGTATTCTAACCGGGCGGTGTCCCGCATACGCACGGTCAGGTTGGTGGTGTGCACCCGGCGGCGCATCAACACGGTGGGCAGAGTGATCATGTTCAATCCGGCATCCTCCGCCCGGGCATACCATTCGATGAAATGAGCCACTTTCCAAACCGGGTTGAGCCAGCCAACGCGCAGAAACGAATCGCGTTTGATCAACATGGTGCCGCAATGGAAGCCATGCAGCGTCTCGCCGACAAAGCGAGCCTGGGGCGCGTCTTCAGCGACGTCGGGACTGCAGAATTGCTCAACCATCCCAAACACGGCATCCAGATCTGAATGTTCCTCGAACTGCGCCGCCTGAAGAGCCAGCTTGTCCGTTGTCCACACATCGTCGGCATCCAGAAAGGCGAGCAGTTCACCGCGCGACTGGCTCACTCCTCGATTGCGGGCGGCGCTTGCTCCACAGTTGACTTGCCGGATGCAGGTGACCGGGTATTGGGCAGCCACCCGATGGCTGTCGTCGGTTGAGCCGTCATCCACGACGATGATTTCGTCCGCCGGGCGAGTTTGCTCGAGCACGCTTTGAATGGCTTCCCCCAGGTAGCGCGCGCCATTGAACACCGGGATGATCACGCTGATTGTGTACGTTTGTTGGGACATGACAGGTGCAGCCTCCAGAAAGAATACAGATGCCGGGATTAACCTTTCCGCTGAATTGAGCGTCGGATCACCTCCATGAGTTCGATTTTATTGGTGCGCACATCGGCAGAAGTATTGGCATTATGAATACGTTTGAACACCAGCGGTTCGGCGATAACCGCCATTGGAATTTGAGCATCCCGCACTCGCGCAAACCAATCGGCGTCGCAACCCATGCGTAGACTGGGATCAAAACAGCCGTGGCTTTCGAAAATGCTGCGCCGCGCCAACAGTGCGCTGGGAGTACAGCCAATTCGGTTTTGCGTTAATCCTTCGGTGTCAAATCCGGGACGGAGCGCATGACCATTTTCCAAAAAATACTGGAGATGGGTAATGGTGTACTCGATTTCCGGCTGGGCTAACATCACCTCAACCTGGGCAGCCAGTTTTCTCGGAGCCCAAAGATCATCATGATCGAGAAAAGCGATCCATTCACTCCGGGCTGCCGCAATTCCCTGGTTGCGGGCATTGGCTAATCCGAGAGTGTCTTGCCATAAATAGCGAACATTCTCAAACGAGCGGGCAATTTCAGCCGTCCGGTCGGTGGATTGCCCGTCTACAACGATGATTTCGAGCGGGCGGTGATGCTGGTCAACGATGCTTTTCAGCGCCTGCGCCAGGTACGCCGCGCCATTTCGGACAACAACAATGACAGAAATCAAGGGTTGATTGCTCATGGTATGGGAGTTCGAATAAAATGATCGTCAACCGGTTTGCTTTTTTCGGCGAATCGATGCGCGTACCGCTGCCATGGTTTCTGCTGCAACTGTGGCTTCACGCGATAGGTTGGAAGAATGCATGCGTTTGATCAGCAGTACGCGCGGAATGATGCCCATGGGTACACCTGCGTCGCGGGCTCGTAAAAACCAGTCGCTGTCGTTGGCGTGGCGGTAACGGACATCGAAAACGCCAACCTGCTGCATCACTTCCCTGCGGATGACCAATGCGCTTGGCAGCATGCAGGGCGGATCCTGTTCGTAGTGCTGCCGGTTGAAATTCGGCGGCCACTCTGCTCCCGGTTCTAGCTCGACATGCATGTGGGTGACGACAAAACCGATGTGGGGGTGCTCCTCTAAATAATTGACCTGGGCGCTGATTTTTTCCACCAGCCAGGTGTCGTCGGCATCCAGGAAAGCCAGCAGGTCACCTTGAGCCGCTGCAATGCCCTGGTTGCGGGCGTATGCTGGTCCCTGGTTGGGCTGGTAGATGTAGCGCACATTGCTAAAGGATTGGGCGATTTCCGCGGTTCGGTCGGTGGAACCGTCATCGACGACGATGACCTCAATCGGACGGTAATCCTGGGCGAACACGCTTTGCAGGGTTTTGGCTAAAAAGGCTTCACCGTTATAGACCGGTATGATGATGCTGACCAGCGGGCGCTGAGCAGTTGTTTCACTCATCGAGATCCATTCTCCTTGTGTTCCCGTTTGCGCCGTGCGGAACGGCGTAAAACATCAAAAACATTGCGCATGTTCTCGCGGGCATAAACGGATGTGTTGGCAGCATGGATGCGCTTATGCAGCAGCACCTTGTGTACCACCCCGCATTGTATGCCCAGGTCTTCCGCACGAACGAACCAATCCACATCTTCGGCGGTCGTATAGGTTGGATTAAACAAACCTACCCGCTCGAAAACGGTTTTGCGGAACATGACACTTTCCATAATGCGGATCAGGGTGGGCTGAACAAGGATTTCCTCGCGCAGCGCGTGGGACGGAAAGTCACAGCCCTCATCAAGAAAAAACTGGGTCTGCGCCACGCAATAGCCCAGCAGCGGGTTTTTAATCAGCATTTCGAGCTGGCAGCTGATCTTGTCGGGCGTCCACAGATCGTCGTGCGAGAGGAAGGCTAAAAATTCACCCGCAGCGGATTGCACGCCCAGGTTGTAGGCGTTGGGGATGCCGCGGTCCGGCTGAAGCATGTAACCGATGCGGGGAAATGAACGGGCAATCTCTGCCGTGCGGTCGTTGGATTGCCCATCGATCAAAAGTATCTCGATGGTCTGGTAATCCTGTGCCAGCACGCTCTCGATTGCCTGGGCGAGGAAACGCTCCCCGTTGCGGACAGCCATAATCACGCTGACTAAAGGCTGGTTCACCGGTTCAGCACCTCCTGGATGACGCGCGGGATTTGTTCCAGCCGGGTGCCCAGGTCTAGCTGGTAACAGGGTACCGTCCTTACCAGTCTGGAGAGGGCAAAAAACTTTTCCTGCCCAGTACTGGGCAATTGAAACAGTGAACTGGGTGCCAGAGCGCGCAGCCCGGCAGCCGGTGTGGCGGGCTGCAGAACAGTATCGGGTTTTCCGGTCACACGCGGCAGCAGCACGGCTTTCAGATCGAAACCGCCTGAAAGGCTGTTCGGTTTATACTGGTGAAGGTAAAGAAGGGCTTTTTCATTGCCCAATTCTTCTCGGTTGCTGATCGCTGGCAGCAGTTGTGGCAGGTTGCGGAGATGATCTGCGTCCAGTTTGGCGGTATTGTACAGGCTTTCGGCGCGCGGCGTTTCGGTCGTGTTGATCAGGCAGTAATCATCACTGGCATAATCCCAGCCGTGTGTCAGGCAGGTGAGCGCGGTGGTTGACTTGCCACTGCCGCCCCTTCCGACAATCAGTACCCCGTTTTGCCGCACACCTACCGCCGCGGCATGCACCAGGAATCGGTTGTGCTGGCGCATCCACCAGTGCAGGATGGCGCGCAAAGGTGCGCCGCGTTCGTAGGTGGGCAGGTCGGCGGCATCTCGAATCCAGAACAAGCCAACATTCTCTGCCAGGTTGAGGATGCTCAACGCACCCACATCGGCGGTGAGCGCCGTCAGGATGGTCTCGTTACGAAAGCCGCGCACATCACCGCGGGCAATTAGATCATCTACCTGCCAGGGACGCTGTGGCATACGGGTGGCGGTGGATGCGCTGTCCCACAGACAAATCGTCAGATCGGGCGGCTGTCCGTTGTCAGCCATCGAGAGATGATCCAGTGCCGGCGCCAGGCGAGAAGCCAGGGCGGGTCCGGCAAAGCGCAGGTGAAGCGAAAAGCCGGATAAACAGTAATGCCGCTCTACGGTGCTGCCCGATGCGCGTTCGGCATGCAGAAAGGCAGCGCGGGCGTTTTCGAAGAATTCGACAGGTTGGCTTTGAGTCATTGATTGGACCGTAAATTATTGCGATTGGAACAGGCGGTTGACCAACCGCTTGAGGCGGGCAATCCACTGGTGTGCCATGGCTGGATAATTGCGCCGTGCCAGTTCGAAAGCATCATCCTGTGGTTGGTAGTGCAGCACTTCGCGTGCCTGGGATAAATCCAGACGCTTATAACGGTTGTTGGACACGCCATGAAATATTCCAAAACGCACTTCCGGTGGCGCTTCCAGGCAGGCGACCATTAACCGCACCAGGTCTTCATGAGTGAGGATGTAAGGTAGGTGGCGCGAATTGGGCACCAGGATGGGGTCATTGCGCGCTTTGACCCAGCCCAATCGCAAACACAACAGCGAAAGATTCTTCTGCCCCGCATAGTAGGCTGCCAGTGCTTCTCCCCAGGCTTTGGTCGCACCGTAGAGCGTAAGCGGATTGGGTTGGGCATCTTCGCGAATTTGAAGATCGCGCGGATAGCCATCCACTGCCTGCAGGCTGCTGGCAAAAATCACTCGTCGGCAGCCCATTTCACTGGCTGCCTGAAAGAGGTTGTAAACACCGAGCAAGTTGGGAGAATACAGCTCTTGCCAGCTGCTTTCCGGGCGGGACATGGCAGCAAGGTGAATAACCGTGTCAATACCCTGGCAAAGCGAGCGCAGAGCGGTCAAATCTGCAATATCCGCCGGGATGAAGGGGTAACCGAAAGTATTTGCCGGGGGGTGCCGGTCGGTTAAGATCCATTCGTATTGGTTGGCAAGTGTAGCCAATACAATTGTTCCAATTTGCCCGGCTGCACCAGTAAGTAACACCCGCATGCGGTGTTATTCGCCCCCTTCTTCTTTCTTCATCGGCCAACCCTGTTCGTCCACGTCGTGGATTGGGTCGAGCAATAATAAATCCTGCATGTCGGTGTACTTAAAAATGGTGGGAGCCTCGAAAACACCCCCGCCATACCCGGCTGCTGGCTGCGCAGTGGCAGATTTTTCTGTCCCCGTATTTGCCAGGTCAACCGGCACGATCAGCGATTCGCGTTCCAGTTCCGCAAGGAACTGCTCCAGGTGGGACTTGATCGCTGTTGGGTCGGTTTGAGCATAGTGCCGAGCCAGGGTCTGGTTGATTTCATCCACGGAAGCCATGTGGGCAATCAATTCCCAGATCACGGCGCCAGCGCCGTCGGTGCTGTAATAAGCACCACTTTCAAAATCAATGATGATCGTTTCACCATCAATTGTCTGGTGAGTTATTTTTGGTGTGTTGATTCGAAACATATTTGGATGATTCACGAAAGCTCCCTTTAATTTAGATGATTGGGATCAAGTATCTGCAACCTGCTGATGCAGATCATTACTGTCCCCCTGTTGGACAATATAAAAAAGGACAGGGCGTGGTTTTTAGTGTGGATGCTTTTCGAAGACTCGGAAAAGTACTAAGAAGGCTTAATATTTTTCTAATTATAAAACAGCTGGTGCTGGAGTCAATAAAAAGCCGGGGTATGGATTTACAGCAATGCTAAAAAGCGGATGGTTGCGGGATTTGAACAGTTTACTATCTCTGGCTGAATCATCTTGTTGGCGGTTGGATCATCGATCGCGAAACCGGCATCCGTCAGGCTGTATGGGATTTAACACGTAAGAATACCCCGGCGGGATGAGTATCCACCCACCCCGCCGGAAAAGTCATGCGGATTGAAATGCCGAATAACCTTTAGCGCTGGTTGATGTTGGGCAGGAAGATCCGGCTGCGCACTGGCTCGATCAACAGTTCATAGTAGGAGTCGCAGAATGCAGCAGCATTACTGTTGTACGGGGTGACCTTGACATAATAGGTTCCGGCGGCATCAGGTACCCACCCGAAACCGTCCCAGCCGTATCCCCAGGTAATGGGTGTGCCATCGGATTGGTACAGGTCGATGCGCGTATCGACCGTCCAACCCATGTTGACGCTGCGAAGCATATAGGGTATGGTGTTAACGTCTGCAGGGGGGACTGTGATGGATACCCAGTCGGCATCACTGTCGGTATGGAAGGTGTGGGTTTGCGGTACAGTGTACGGCGAAGCGTTGGCAAGTGCATCGTCATTCTCGAAACTATCCGCAGGCGCTGACGGTGGATATCCCCCCCACAGGAACAAGCCATGTCCGGCTTGGGTATAATAGCGCAGCCCGCTGGCGGAGCAGCGATGATTGAGAGCCACCCGCGAACAATCCCGCGACCAGTACATGCCGTTGAAATAAGCGCTGTAATTCCCGCCTCCATCGGCATTCACAATCTGATTTTGGGAATAATAACCGTTCTTGGTGTGGCGTCTCAATTGAACCTGAACCGGCCGGTTCGCTGGCGATTTGCCATAGATTCGGTTGGCAGGTAGATCATGATTCATAGTCATTTGTGGAACATCCAGATAGACCGTGTTGCCATCTCCGGTGGTCACTTCGATGCGGTCGCCGGGGCTGGTGGATGTGTTGAACAAGGCGTACCAATACCCGCTCTGGTCACTGTTCAGGCTTAAAGAATCCAACATTGTCGTTCCACGCCTGAGGATAACGTTCACGTTAACGTTGGAGGATTCGGTGTACCCGCTCACGTCCGTGTACCCGATCCAATGGTAGACATAGAATGCCCGCCGGTAGAGAGAGGTGTAATGTCCATCCGTTCCGCGAATATAAATATCGGCGTAATCTCTGCCATTAACCTGGGCGCCACTGAAACTTAGATCGAAAGCGCCGGGGCTGGCGGGGTTCAATTCTCTACAGTAGTCCACGTACCCATCTAAACCGGAGAGGTAATCCCACAGTTGCGCAAAAATTTGATTACTGCCCGCCGGAGCATTGCCGGTCAGGTGTCCGCTGGAACTGTTCAACCGCGCGGTGGGAAGAGTAGCCGGGACGATCATCGTCTCGGTGCGCGTCCCATCGCTCACCTCGAACCGGTCACCTGGGTGGATATTGGCTGACAGACCGGTGGAGAAATAGAAGTCGTGCCAGTTGACATAGATATCAGTGTATATATTGCGTACGCTTCCCCCGCTGTCTTTGTGGGTGACGGTCAAATACGAATCGGGTTGGCTTTGCCATACTCCTTCCAGTCGCTGCCCGGTAAGGTTAGCGCTGATCAAGGGAACCCGCAAAGCATGGTATTGTTTGTTCCCCTCGCTGTCGTAGATAGCCAGCGAGATTTGGTCCCCACGGACAAGATCGAACCCACTTGCGCTGGCGGAGAAACCACCGCCCATATTGGAATTTTGAATTGTGCAATAAGAACCGTAGGAGCAGCTGGTAGGCATATCGTTATAACGGCCTGCCTTGTTGAAATAAATGACTACCCGCCGGTTCGGTGCGGTTATTCCGCCAACCTGATCGAGTGCTGTATTGAGGCTTATTCCGGTCAACGGTGCAACGGTGTACTGGACGGTGACCCCACCCCCACTGGCAGTAACGACATCGCCTGGCTGCGTTTCTTCGCTAAACCAGCCATAGAAATAACCATCCATTGCAGTAGTGCCGTCGTATGTGCTGATCGGAGTACTACCCCGCAGCAAAGTAAGAATAAAGGGCGTGTACGGTTTGAGATAGCCGTATATTGCGCCCCATGCAGAATCCACGTTAAGTGAATATGCGCTGGTATACTGAACGGTACTGTTTCCATTCGCATCACGCGAATAAACGGATGCGTACGCATCGCGTTTGAAATCAATCAGGCTGCCAAAATTGGCGGTAAAATCGCCATTGATGCTTGGGGTTACCGTGAGATTGAATTGGGATGATTGGCATTGGGTGTTTTCCATTTGATTCACGGTTATCGCTATGCTTCGCCCTGGATCGGTTTTGCCGGATACCTGATTGGTGAGCGGGTCCATCCAGGCAAGCAGATTGGCGACCACTGTGATATACGTTCTGCCTGCTGCAGTGACCTCGATAAGATCACCCGGATGGATTAACCAGTTATAGTTGTTATCCTGACAGCCAACCCAAGTCGGGTAAAAATTATAGTAACCATCGCCGTTGCTGGTGGTGCTTTCAGTTGCCATGACTGCGCCGCCGCGGATGATGCGCAGTCTGACCGTGGTATTGGCGTTGGTTTGTCCGGAAACACTACCCCAACCATCTTCGTAATAAAAAACTTCGATGCTCGGGTTGGTGGTTTGCACCCCAGCTTCCGCCAGCGAGATGGCAGACGGATCCAGAGTCACTGTCCGGCTAATGCCTTCGACCTGCTGGATCAACGCCTGGGCGGAGGCAACTGCGCATGCATTTTGCTCTTCGCCCAGCGGCAGAACAGCAGCAATGCCCGGTAGATAGGCAAGTTGGGCAAATTTTTCGGCAGCCAGCCCGTGCACGGCAATGCCGTGCAAATCGGCGCGAACTTCGAAAGAACTCAGGCTGCCTTCATCCTGCATTTGTTTTAGCACACTCACGATCGGCGCAGCCTGCCGGTTGGTTATCCCATAGGCAAATTCTCTGGCAGCCGCGTAATTGAGCGGCTGGTGGAACTGTGCCGGGTCGGGCGGTGTTACTGGAAGCGCGATCAGATATTCTCCACCGGATGGAACATCGCTCTGGGCAGGCTTGCCGGGCAAGGTGTTTGCCGTTTGAGGGGCGGCATTTGCCGGTGCGGCAAACCACAAGGAACTGGCGATCAGCCCAAGGATTATCAGCCAGCTCATCCATAGAAATTTGGGTTTCATGGCATCCTCTTTTATTTTTTAAATATGGATCAGGGAATGGATTACGAGGTTGGACAACCTGTGTCAGGGTGACTGGGAAGGGAAGCAAACCACCGATAAATCAACTCCGCTAATGGCTTGCCCCCTGCTGACGTGAACCGCTTGTGTAACCCCCTTTCCTTGGAAAATTCCCAAGCAACTTCATTATATCCACAAAAATAAAAGTTGCAAGCCGGTAACTATTTATGGGTGATTGCCATGAACTGGCTGCAATATAAGGTGTGCGGATTGCCGGGTTCTCTACGCTCTGGATTCGCAAGGTATAAATCCACATCAAGCTGCCTGGCAGTCAAAAACCAGCGCGCGGAGCCCCAACTCCGCGCGCTGGATCTTTACCATATTGCTGCCCGCGAGGGATTTCACAACTGGGCGGTCTGGGTCTTAACCGGGCGCTGCACCAGGCGTGGCAGGAACATACCGGTGCGGGCGCGGTATTCATCGTATGCTGCGCCAAACTCGGCACGCATGTCGGCTTCTTCACGGCGTGCCAGGCGCACATACAACCACACCAGAATGGGGTACATGATGAGCATGGGCAGCGTTGCCCACTCGAACAACATTCCCAGGGTGATCATCAAAAAACCGGTGTACTGTGGGTGGCGGATGTAGCGGTAGATGCCACTGGTGACCAGTTGCCCCTGCCCGGCATCCTTACTCCAGTACTGGCGGTAGATACGCCGCCAGCCAAGAACGATCAGTGCCGCGCCAATCAGGTACATCACGACGGCGGCGTACATGCCGTTCAAGCCAATATATTCAACCAGGGTGTGTCCCCACAGAATGCCATCCGGCAGGGATTTGCCCAGTATCCAGGTAATGACATACATGCTGAGCGGCAAGCCGAACATTTCGAATGCCAGGGCAACCACAAAGGCGGTGTACACCCCAACAGGTTTGATCTGGCTCTTTTTGTAGAAAGGAATGAAAGCCAGAAATCCGAGGAAAAGAACGGTCCACAAAGCAACGCCAAACCAGTTGCCAAAGTGTTGGGTGACGGGGTCGATACTCATTGCATTACTCCTTATTCGTTAAAATTGTGAATTTGAATGGATTACTCGAAACGCCGTACCGAGAGGAGCGGCAGACCCAGGTCGCGGATGCGGCTGAGCAGGGCGAACAGGGCAGCCTGGTCGGGGAGGCTGCCGCTGAGGCGGGTAGTGCCGTCCTCCAGACGGGTAAGCGTCAGACCTTCGAACCATAGACTGCGGCGGGCATCCAAATGTCCGCCGACCAGGATCTCGATCTGGATCGATTGGGGGGAGTGATTAGCTGTCATAACAATCGATTTGACCTCCGGGCAAGCAAAGTTGGTTTCTGCAACCACACATAGCATAGCGCAGCCCGGTAAGGAAAATCACCTGACTTTGGTCAGGTGATTGGTTTGGATTGGTCTGGGATCAGATCAGGCCGATCTGACGTGCTTTTGCCACCGCTTCGGTGCGCCGGTTAACCCCCAGTTTGCCAAAAATCTGCGTCAGGTACCACTTGACCGTGCCGACGGTCAGATACAGGTTGGCGGAGATGTCTGCATTGCTCATTCCTGCAGCGACCAGACGCAGAATCTGGATTTCGCGTTCGGTGAGTGTTTCAACCAGCGAATCGAAAAGCGGGGGCGCGGGTTTTGCAGTTTCGAACAAGCGGTGGGCAAGCGCAGGATAGAGACTGGCGATCCAACGTTGCAAGGGCAGCAAAAACTCGCGCTGGCGGCGCGCGGCTTGAATGTAGCCGGTCGACTCCATTCGTTCCAACAGCGGTGTGAGGATTTGCATGGCGCGGTCCACCTGACCGCTGCCCGCCAGGATGACTGCGATTTCAATCCCGGTGCGGATGCGGGTGATCTGCAGTCCGTTTGCGTGGCTGAAGTCCAGCAGAGGCAGCAACAGCTCAAGTGCTGCGTTTGTCTGCCCGTTTGCGCCTGACATGCGCGCATGCAGCATCGCAGCGTAGTGCAGGCGTGGATTGGTCAGGTAGTCAGCTGGCAGGGGGTTGTCGCTCACCCAGCGGGCGGCCGGGGCAGCATCGCCTGCCAGAAACTGCAGCCAGGCAGCAATAAGTTCGCATTCACGTGTGACGACCGGCAATCCATTTTGTGCTGCCCGCCGCCGTACCTCGCGGTTCAGGCGCAGGGCTTCATCCAGCTTACCCTGGAAAGCAAGTGCGTTCATCAGGGTGTAATTGGCTGGTGCGGTAAGAATATCATACAGTCCCAAGCGGGTAACGCGGTGAATGCCCTGGCGCAGGATGGCGATGCCTTCTTCGATCTCCCCATTCTCATAAGTGAAAATTCCTAACGGCAATTGTGGGATACCCGCGAACAGGTCACCCATGCCCGGAGTTTCCTGCAGGGCTGTGATGGTGTCCCGGCATAGTTTGTGAGCTGTTTTTCGTTCACCCATCTCATTGAGCAGAAAAGCGCGGTTATTGCGAATGATCAACGATGTGACAGTGTGGCGGATATCTTCTGCCATGCGCTCGCCGCGCTCGAACGACTGCAGCGCGCGGTCAAGCTGGCTGGCTTCGCGATGCGCCTGCCCGATTGCCAGGTTGAGGAACGGTGAGAAATACGGGTAAATGTCCCCAGTCATCTGGTAGGCTTCTTCGAGCTGGTGAGCATCCAGGTTCTGACCGCTGCCGATGCGCATCCATTCTTGAAAAGCATGCAACAGACCCGCCACGGGGTTGGGTAGCACTTCTCCGCTTGCGTAAATTCTATCAATCCAAATTCCAGCCTGGTTGAATTGACCACCCATGATCATTAACCAGCAGCGGAATACGCTCAAATCAGGTTGAGAGAGGAGAAATTCTTCCGGCAGGGCTTCCAGCCAGTTAAGTGCGGTTTGCAGCAGCCCATTTTCGAAGACTGAAAAAATTACCCGGCGAATCAGCCGCGCTGCCAGATCGTAATCTCGGCACGCCAGCGCGTAGCGAACGGCTTCTGTCGGTTGTTCATGGTCGCGCAGCCATGCCGCCGCGCGTTGGAATATGGCGGCTTGTTCTTGTGTGGGGGTTTCTACTTTGAGAATATCGGCGATCAAGTGGTGGTAGCGGTACCATTGGTCGAGGCTGTCCAGCGGTATCAGGAACAGGTTGGCTTTTTCCAGGCGGGTGAGCATGGTACGGCTGTCCGAGCGTTGCAGAGCAAAATCGCACAACTCAGCGGTAAAGCGTTGCAACAGGGCGGTCCGACATAAAAACGTGTAAAGATCAGCGGGCAACCGTTCCAGTACTTCCCCGACCAGGTAATCCAACACATAGCGATTAGATTGGCGCAGGGATGAAATGAATGCGTCCGGTTGCGGATGATCGCGCAGGTGCAGCGCCGCCAGTTGCAGCGCGGCAGCCCAGCCTTCGGTCAGTGTATTCAGCTCGCTCACCTGGCTGGGGTTGAGCGGCAGGCTCAATCCCTGGACGAGAAACCCGGCGGCTTCTTCGGGGGTGAAGACCAAATCGCGGGAGCGCAGTTCGAGAATCTGCTGGCGGACGCGCAGCCGCGCCAGCGGCAGGGGTGGGTCCTCACGCGAAAGCACCGCCAGGGTCAATTGGGGTGGCAGATATTCGATGAAGTGCTGAATAAGTGTGTGCACGGCTGGGTTCTGGATGAGATGATAATCATCCAAAACCAGCAGCAGCCGCTGCTTGGATTGTGCTGCGTTGTTGATAATTTCATTCAACAGGGACAGCAGGTTAATGTTTTGCGGAAGAGAGAGCAAGGTTTGCAGCGCCTGGAGTGGAGGGTAATGGGGTTGTAATGCCTGCGCCAGCAGCAGGAAGAAGCGATTGGGTTCGTTGTCCTCCCCGTCCAGTGCAACCCACGCGCTTGGTACGTTACTGCGCTCGACCCAACCGGTCAGAACGGTGGTTTTCCCGTAGCCGGGAGGGGCAGACAGCAGGATCAGGCGTACCGGCTGCTGCCAGCCTTGATCAATTAAGTCGAACAGCCGAGTGCGCTGAAACGCGGCTGTTGGCGAGCTGGGTGGCGTAAATTTGGTCGCGGGGAACATGACATTATTTTACCCGCGAACGGCTGTTTACCGATTTCAATTCCGGATGAGAACGCGCCTTAATTCTTGCAGCCCGGCTGCGCCAGCCAATTCAACAGCGCGTCTGGCGGGTCGCTTTTGCAAAAAACCGCGTCCACCTGGCTCAACCAGCCTTCCTTACCGCTGATCTGACCGTTGCACAATGCTGCCAGATAGGCACGTGGGCAGAGATGGCGCAGGGTCTGCAGCAGGTCGAGTAGACCGCAGTGATCCCGTGAGGGTTTGAGACCGCTCAATTCGGTATCCAACAGAATGGCATCCGGGCATACCTGGGTGCACAGGCTTAACAAACGCACAACATTTCCGGCTTCGGCTTCAATTTCGTGATCAGTGTGATGTTCCAGTATCAATCGGAGCGCAGTGCGCACTTCCGGATTATCGTCGGCGAGCAAGATTTTCATCGCTGTAACCTTATCCCTTCACCGCCTGGATATTGCCAACCGGCAGCCAGTCATCCATATTCCCGTACCCGCTGCGATCGAAAGGAAATGCGTCCAGCGCTTGCACGGTGCCGATATGGATTAATACGAGAAAGCGTTTACCCCGCCAGCGCTTTTGCTGCGCAGGCGTGAGGTTTAGCTGCTTCTGGTATTGATCGAGGATTTTGTTTGCCAGTTCTTCACTCAATGGTCCCAAATTTTGCACCTCTAAAACCGATGCGCAGGCGCGCACCATCCCCTCTCCATTGTTGCGGGTAAAGTATAAAAGATCACCGGTTTCGACTCGACCAAAAGGCAGCTTACGTCCAGATGCACCGCGCACGATCATCGTCTTTTGACCGCTGAACAGGCGCTCCAGGTCGTTTTCTTTGGCGTCCACATACACAATGTGATCCATGGCAGTCTCCTTGCGCCGGATATGGTTTTTGCCCGGCATCTTGAGTCTACTTCCCAGACGCTTATTGCGCATCTGTAAACGGTTTAATTTCAGTCTACCCGATAGGATGAATTCCAATTAGCCGGATGGGCAGGGTGTGTAGACAGTAAACCGGTGCATACGATCCGGCCCGCCACCGGCGGGCCGGATCGTCAAAGGTGCCAGTCGGTCACGGTTTAGATACGATTTTTCAAGGCTATCGAAACCGCTTCGGTGCGGGTGGCGACACCCAGCTTGGAGAGAATGTTGCTGACATGCGATTTGGCGGTGGAGACAGAAACCACCAGCCGCTCGGCAATTTGCTGGTTGTTCAGCCCTTCGACCATTAAGTTGAGCACCTCCCGCTCGCGCTCGGTCAGGTCGTCACCCAGTTTGGGCTGGGGGGGGCGCGACGCCTGGATCAGGACCTCGGCGGCTTCGGGGGAAAGCGTTGGCTTGCCCTCAGCTGCCAGTCGGATGGCGCGTGCCAGTTCCTCCGCCGTCAGGTCTTTGAGCAAGTAGCCAATTGCCCCGGCTTCGATGGCGCCCTGCACCAGCTCCTGCTCCTTGAAACTGGTCAGCGCGATGATTTGAATGTGAGGGTGTTTTTGCTTAATCTTGCGGCTGGCTGTGGCGCCATCCATTACCGGCATCATCAAATCCATCAGGATAACATCCGGCTGGTGAATATCCGCCATGGCAACCGCCTGCTCACCGTTGCGCGCTTCCCCAACCAATTCGAATTCATCGTATATCGACAAAAAGGATTTCAACCCGTTACGTACCACGCTGTGGTCGTCAGTGATCAGTACGCGAATTGATTTTTGTGGGTTCACTTTCCCCTCCGAAGGATGTGGATTCCTTGACCTTCCAATGCATGGCAATGCAGGTGCCCTGTCCGGGCTGGCTTTGAATGATCAACTCTGCTCCCACCTGAACGGCGCGTTCGCGCATAATGCCCAGCCCAAAATGATCCGGGCGGGCGCGCTCGACATCGAATCCCATCCCGTCATCGCGCACTTCAAGGCTGACCATCTGCGCGTTCTGCAGCAGGCTCAGGGTTACCTGGGTGGCGTCGGCATGTTTGGCAATATTGTGCAGTGCTTCCTGTGCTACCCGGTAAAAAGCGATTTTTACATCCAGTGGTATATCAATGTGCCCTTCGATCGTCAGGTGAAGCGGGACGCGCGCCCGTGCAATAAAGGCGTTGGCAAGATGGCGAATCAGGTCGTTCAATTCGGCTTCCTGCATGGCGGTGGGGCGCAGTTCCACCAGCAGAGTGCGCATTTCCGCCAGCGCACCGCGGGTCAATTCGCGCAGTTCCTCCAGTTTTTTACGTCCCTCGGCGGGATTCTTTTCCCAGATGCGCGGCAAAACCTCGGCGGTCAGGGTGGTGGAGAAAAGCGTTTGCGAGACGGCATCATGCAGATCGCGCGCCAGGCGGTTGCGTTCCGAAAGCGCGGCAACCTCGGCTGCCTGGTTGCGCAACATGGCGTTCTCGATTGCCAGCGATGCCTGATCGGCAAAGGTGACCGCCAGTTCCACTTCTTCCGGCTGAAAATTCCGAGGTTTTTCGTAATACAATGCCAATCCGCCGTAAATCTGTGATTTGATCACCATTGGCACTGCCAGAACTGCTCCATAACGGTCCTTGAATAGGGTTAATTTCGACCTCAATTCGCTTTCCAGGCTAACCGGTTCGCCTTTGGAGGTGTGAACTGTGGCACCGCGGAATATCGCCGTGGTGTCGTTGACCTGCACAGGTTGGCGGGTGAGGACGGCTTTGCCAAGCGCGCCTTGCCCAAGCGGTAGATGAATGTTGGCGATATACTCCGGCGAAAGCCCCACCGAAGCCTGCGGAAAAAGGCTTTGATTGTCCGCGTCCAGGCAGTGGATGGCGACCGCCTTTGCCTGCAATAAATGCTGCGCCTGGCTGACGATGTGTTCCAAGATTTCCTGCAACGGTCGTTCAGTGTTGAGGATGGATAACGTGTCACGCAGGCTTTCTGCTACCACCCGCCGCCGCTCGGCGTCCTGCAACAAACGGGCATTTTCGATTGCCAGTGTTGCCTGATCGGAGAGGATGCGGGCGAGGGCGATATCCTCCTCGCTGAATTTTCGCGGTTTGGAGAAGTGAAAGGTAATTGCGCCAAAGATGTTGTCGCGCACGAACAGGGGGGTTTTCAACAGGCTGTGATAATGATTGACTGTTGCCACCAACCCGGCGATGAGGATGGGATCGCTGTCCGCCCCGGCATGATTCAGGCGCGGCTGATAGACGGAAGGAATATCTTCGATGATGACCACATCGCCCAGCAGGAGTGCCTGGTCGGTCATGCCCTGGTAAAACGGCGTTTCGAGGATGGCATCGAAATCGTCTGGCAGGTCGCACTGGGCAACCGTGCGGACGCAGTTTTCGGCTTGGAACACCTGGCGGATCATGGCTGAGTCGGCTTGCAGCCACTGTTTTGCCTGCCGGGCAATCATTTGAAGGATGTCTTCCAGTGGCTGATTAGAATTGATCATGCGCAGGACTTCGCGTAAACCTTCCGCCACTGCCTGGCGGCGCTCGGCTTCCTGCATGGTGACCTGATCGGTCATGTCGATCACCATGCCGTCAAAATGCGTCAGGCGCCCATCGCTGTTGCGAAACGGGTTGGATAGGATGTGTGTCCATGCCCATTCGTGGCGCTTCTTGTTGTACATGCGTACCATCTGGTTGAAGGGTTCGCCGTGCTGGATGGATTGACGGTGGGCTTCGCGCACCGTGGGCAGGTCTTCGGGATGAATGGTGTCGAACCAAGTTTCCAGCCGCTGCGGGTCGTCGATGCCGACGATTTCGCGCATGGAGGGGCTGACGAAAATCACCCGCGCCCCGTATGGGCGGCTGCGGTCGACTTCCAGGCGGTAAAGCGCAAAGCGGTGGGCGTTGGAGACCAGTGATTGCAGCGCTGCCTGGCTTTCGCGTTCCTGCTGAATAGCCAGGGCGCGCTCGCTTACGTCGGCGATGATGTCGAGAATGCCAATCACCTTCCCATCCTTAAGGATTGGCGCCAGGATTCCGTCCCAGTAGGAGGTCATCCCGCCGCTTTCGGTGCGAAACGATTCGACTTTGAGGGTCTCTCCCTGCAATACGCGCTGCAAAGAATTCTGGAAGAAGGCTTCGTTTCCAGGGGAAAGCATTGGCAGACTGATGCCGGGCACAATTTGATCAGGTGTCAGCGGAGTGTATCGCTCTGCCAGCAGGGCAAAAGTGGGGTTGCAGCGCACCAAACGCATGTTTGTATCGAACCAGGCAACCCCCACCGGCAGCTGGGTGAACAGCAATTCCAGCAGATCGGTGGACAGAGAGCTAAAAAATTGGGCGTTTTCAGATGCTTTCACAGGTTGGCTCTTTCTCGCTCCGAACGCTTTAATCATATCATCTAATCGGAGGATCAAGAACTCGCCGGACAAAAAAAGCCCGCCAGAGGAAATGCATTGACGATTCGCCCGGGCAGGTCATTTGCGCCCAAAATCGGCGGGGATTTCGCCCCAATTTTCGGTGTCCCATTTGAGCAGCGGGTTGGTAAACTCGTTGGTGCGCAGCCAATTCTCGGCGCGGGTAATCAGTTCGAACAGCACTGCGTTGCGCTCATCGCGCACCAAGCGGGTTTTGCACGTCTTTTCTTTGACCCATTGGATGGCATTTTCCGAATCTGAGTACACCGGCTGAGTTTTGCCCTGCTTTTGGAGCAGGGCAAGCGCATGTACAATGGCTAAGAACTCGCCCACGTTGTTGGTGCCGTTCTGGAAGGGTCCTTGGTGAAATAATTGCTGCCGGGTGGTGGTGTGCAGCCCGCGGTATTCCAGCACGCCAGGATTGCCGCTGCAGGCGGCATCCACGCAGTAGCTATCTGCGATGGGGGGCGTGACCAACAAGGCGGTTTGGCTCAGGCGGCTTTGCTGGTAGGCTTGGCGGGAGGGGAAGCGCAGGGCGGCTTCCGCCGCGGCGCGGCTTTCGAACGACAGAAATTCCGCGCCGGGAAAGCCATTGACTTGCGCGGCACATTTCTCCCAGCTGTCAAAGATGCCAGTCTGGCGTCCCTTCCAAACGGCATAAAAGCGGACTTTGGGCATAACCCCGATTATACCCGCTAAGCCCGCAGCGGGGATTGCTCCAGGGCTGCGGCGAGTGCTTGTTCGAGCACTGGTTGGAAAAGGTGAGCCTTGAGAAAAACGTCCTTGTGGATGTGCGCACCGGTAACTTTGTATTGTACATAATTGGGGAAGCGCTGCAGGTATTCGGGCAGAACCTGGCTGCCCCAGACTTCATCATCTTCGCCGATCACCTGTATGACCGGTACGGTGAGGGTGATGTACTCATCCAGGCTGGCTTTGGATTCATCCAATGTAGCTTCCAGCGCGAACTGGAAGGATTGGCGATAGGTTTTTGGGGTGCGCTTGAGCCCTTCCAGGTAAGACTGCACCAGTTCCTTCTGGCTGATGGCATCGTAAGCAGGATCGAAATCGGTGTAGGCGGGTGGCAGCTTACCCAGGTAAGCTGCCGAGCTCAGGTTGAGGATCAGCTTGAGCAAGCCGCTCTTGAGCAAAAAGCGCGCTACGCCGTTGTTGGAACTCAACGTTGGCGAAGAGGCAACCAACACAACCCGCTCGACGCGCGGATCGAGGGCTGCCAGGTCGAGGGCAATTGGACCACCGTAGGAAATCCCCATGGCGGTTATCGGTTGATCGATTTGCAATCCATCCAGAATCGCGCGCATATCCCCGGCGTGGTCGCGCACGCCAAATTTGCGCGTCAACGGTGAACTGGCACCGTCGCCGCGCCGGTCGGGCAGGATGATTGTATCGAAGAAGCCTTTGTCAATCAGGTGGCGCGAGGGGCGCTCGATCAGGGTATGATTGCCGCCATTTCCGCCACCGTGGATGTACATAGCAGTGCGTTCGCCGCGGTGGGCACCGCGCAGCACCTTGACGTAGAGTTGTGCGCCGTCTGCGAGTGAAATGGTGTGAGTCTCCGCAAGGATGTTGGGATTATCAACTCGGGCTAACATGGTATCTCCTGAAGTGCGAAAGAAAAATTGAGTGAGTACCGTGAGTATAAAGAAGAACCCTACCATGCGGATCGGCTGGCAAATCGATTGCAAGGTGTACGTCCGGTGGATTTTTTCCTGTTCGGTTGGGCAGGGGATAACCGCGAGATGGGCGGATGATCGACTCTTTTTGTCCACCTGCTTTGCAGGTCAACTCGTTTCCAGGTATGCCTGATTATTAGCTAAGGCAGTCTCGAGACTACGCCGGGATGACATTGCCTGTGTAAGAAACAAGCGGTCTGTTCAGGCGGGGAGGGCGGGATTCGAATAACACCCCCTCAATGGGGGCGCGCGGACGACACCGGACTGGTGGTCTGTTCAGGCGGGGAGGGCGGGCGTGATCTAACGTCATACCACTTAACTCCCCTACCAGCATCAGCCTCAAAGCAGGAAAATATGAGTATTCTCCGGCGAAGACAAGAAGGTGGAAACCTTCTGCCTGAATAATTCGCAGGCTTAGGTACTACTTTAACGTGTCCCTTGCAGAACTTCTGCAAGGGACTATTTCTTTAAATTCCAAATCCTCGGACATTTCGGAGTCTGGCACCAGTTTTCAAAATGTCGGAGGTGATTTGTATTTAAATCCAACTTTTCAAGAATTTCCGGTCGAAGCAGTCTATCGTCCACCTAAAGGGTACGAATGGAAAGTTGTCGTCGATCCAACTCGTTCCATGGATGAACCAGGCTTGTTTTACGGCCGCCTGTTTCGGATCTTCGATATTCACATTTATCCCGGCGAAAAGCCAACCTGGCCAAACGGAATTGTCTTCCAGAGTGTCAAAACCGGCGAAAAACTTACCTATGTTCAGGGCAAGCTTCAGAAGGCATAAGCGTGGAAATCTCAGGGATATACCACAAGGAAACTGAGAATAACGACCGGCAAATGAGTATGCGCCGGTTCCTGTTGGTACGCGAACGAGATCTGACCGGAGTCTCCGGGACGGGCATTGTAGCTGAAGGGGCCGAATTTACCAGTGGATTGGCTGTCATGCGTTGGCTGCGAGAACCTTACGCCGTAGGTGTATTTCAGAGCGTAGCGGATCTGATTGCCATTCACGGTCACGAAGGCGCAACCCATATCCAATTCCTTGATCAAGCATAAACAAAGAAAAGCAAGACCTTCAAAGGAGAAACACAATGGCGGCAAAAGTAATCACAATCAGCAATCAGAAGGGTGGTGTAGGGAAAACTACCACGTCTGTAAATCTAGCACACTGCCTGGCACTGCGCGGCGCCCAGGTTTTACTCATCGATCTGGATCCCCAAGGACAAAGTGCTACCAAACTGGGCATGGATGGTGAGATGGGTGCGTTTTATTTTCTGACCACGGCGCAATCCAGTCCCGCCGAAGTCGTATTCGTCAAGCAATGGGTCCGAGAGACCGGGCGAGACGGATTAAAAATTATTCCCGGCAATTCGATGACCAACTCTGCGCAGATGATCCTTGGTGTTCAAGAACGGCCAGTCTCTTACATTCGGGATTTGCTTAAGTTGTTCGTCAGAGACGGCTTTGACTACATCCTATTCGACACTTCACCATCCGTGGGCGGTCTTCAGGAGCGGGCTTTGTGGGCTTCCGACCTGGTCATTATTCCGACAGCGACCGAATTCGCCTCCCTGGATGCGCTGGCCAAGACCGCCGAGACCCTGCGCGCCTTGCGGGACACAAAAGGCTGGCGAGGTGGGATGATGGGTATTCTGCCCACCTTCTTCGATGGTACCAGGGAATCCAAGAATTCAATGGATGACCTGCAGTCTGAATTTAGCGATAAAGTGCTCCAACCAATCCATAAAGCCACGGTGCTACGAGAATGCTGGTCCGAAGGGAAAACCATCTTTGAGCACGCCCCCGAATCGCGCTCAGCCGAAGAATATTCTGCGCTGGCCAAAGCCGTACTCAAATATTAGGGGAATCTCCATGCCTAGACGAGATGCTTTTTCCTCGCTTCGCCAGTCTGAACCCTCTCCGAATGTTCCGCTTGTACCTGTAAAAAAGATAGAGGCTGAAGCCCCATCGATAACGACCGCAAAACAACCGCTGGATCTTATTCCAGTTGCAGCTCGCCGGACTAAACGAAATCGCGACTGGGATCGTAACCACCGCGATGAAAAAACCACCTATCGAGGGATCCCGAAACGCCTGCAGGAAACAGTAAGCGATTTAGCAGCCAGCCTCAACGTTCCCAGGGATGAACTCGTTCGGGCTTTTCTGGAATACAGCCTATCGGATCTCCAATCCAATCGACTTGTGATCGCTGCCTATCCAAAAGCACAGCGCATGACATTATTCCCCACGGGCGAAGCATCCAACGCGTATTCAGGTAAAAAAGAAGCTTCTTCCGCGGCGGCCTGGTTGGACCAGGCTTTTCCAATTTCAGGGCGAGGGCAAACCTCTGCCGGGAAGACGAAACCTGGTAGGGCTCAAAACAAGAAAGATCGCTGGGAATCGCGAGCCACGTACCGGCTTCCGGTGGCGTTGAAAAAACAAGTAAAAGCGATTGCGGATGATCACGATGTTCCAGTTGGAGAACTCGTACTTTTCTTCCTCGACCATGGGCTGCGGGATTACCAGAGCGGTGAACTGCGTTTGAGCCCTTCACCACGCGCTTCTGGAAAGACGCTTTTTCTCGATGAATAACTGGATTCTTCGTTTTCCAAGAAAATTGCTGCGAGAGGATTCCGAAAAAAATCAACGTCTGCGACAGCGTCGGCGGCACGTCAGCACAACGTCAGCGACACGTCTGCAATGTCGCAGACGTTGACGCCGACGTGCCCTTGCCAGGAAGGCCGTAGAGGCGCGTTTCTAAGCAGTAAGGTAGAAAAGCCCAAAACGCCAATCAACCCTTGATTTTGCCTTTTTCACGGATTCTGGTACTTCAATTGATTTTGAATTTTGGCTGATCTGGAGCCTCGAATGGATTTACTTACAACCACATCGACACCCCCCGAGCGGGCATGGCAGATGGTCTTGGGCCAGCTGCAGATGGAAATGTCGAAGGCGTCCTTTGACACCTGGGTGAAGTCGATTGAATTTATCTCCTTGACAGACGATAGATTTACGCTTGGAACTTATAACGCCTATGGTCGTGACTGGTTGGACAGCCGGCTCAAAACCATTGTTCAACGCCTGCTGCAAGGAATCCTCGCTAGACCCATCACCGTCCAATTCATTGTTCTGGATGAAATAGATGATCATGACAACGATGAAGATGAAGAAGAGCAAGATCGGGAAGGGGAGAAAGAGGAATTCCACCTCCAGGTATTGCATGAGACCGTCCGTGGCGTACTGATCGAGCCTGAGCGGGTGGTCAAGCTGCCAGTGTACTTCCTGCGATGGCTGCCCTATGTGGATGCTGAAATTCTCTTTCTGGTACTGGCGCTCCGTCAGGAGTATTACATCCAGACGGGTGGCAAAGGCAATTCTTCCGGGAAATTGGCCGTCCGTGCAGAGCGGGTTTGCCAATGGGCAGGGATCAGCCGGGCACAGTTCTTCCGCCTCATGCAGCCAGATAATGGCTTCGGTTGGTTTGGAAAAAAGAGCGAAACTGATTACGAGGTAGATAAGCGCACAGGCAAGGCGAAGAAATCGCCGAACAAATATACCCTTTACGGCATACCCATTACTCCAGGGGATGCCGAAGATCTGAAAATGTATTTGCTTGAGAATGGCATTCAAGAAAATCCTAAGTCTGCGCTCCTTTCAGCCCTGTCTGCTCAACCACGCGATATCTTGAAATACCCGACCCGCATTCCTGTTGAAGGCTCAATCTCTCCTCCTCCCAGGAAGATAACTGTTCAAGATATTGTTCGTGAGGCAGCCGGAAAGAAACTAACGCCAGACCTGATAGACCTGGCCGACCAGCTTTCAGATCACCTGCTCACCCCAAATGAGTTCATTCTGGTCTCCTGGTATTTCTTGCACTACTGGTTGCCACTGCTCGGTGCCGATGCAGCAATGCTTATTTTCATTTTACGCAACGCTTGCTACTTCAACGAAACCACCGGCGAAATGCGGGATGAGGTCTGGATTGAAGGCGGATACGATGTGCTGGCCCAGCGCCTGGGTTTAGAGAATCCGCGCCTGATTTCACACTGGTTCCCAGCAGCCATCGAGCGCAGCCGGCAAAAGGAAACTTTGACCCACAGCACACAAAAAGAAGTGGACCGGCGCGCGCAATTTCAGGAACGAATGGGCGCATTTGCCCAGCGGATTGACCACCGCACTGGCGAAAACGGGGCTTACAGCTGGAAGTTCAAGGTGAAGCGCTCGGATCCTCTGATCTCTGAACATGAATTACTTTACCGGCAAGTTGCCCGGCTGATTTCCGATCTAGACCATGATGACCATTTGGACGAACTGATGGATTGGGTCGATAAAGTCACCAATGATTGTTCTGAGACTGTCAAAACCTGCTCAATGATTGTTTTGAGACGGTCGAAATTCCTCAATGATTGTTCTGAGACTCTCAGAACACGGCTCAATGATTGTTTTGAGACTCTCAAAATCGACAGTGAGGATTGTTTTGAGACTCTTTTAAAGATTCTCAAAGGCTTTAAAGATTCCTTTTTTGAAAAAGACTCCTCCCCCAACCAAGATTCTTTGCCTTCAGTTCGCGCGCGCCGGCTTACACAGGTGGCGGTGGAGGTGACCAATTCGGAAAATCTGTGGAATCTGGATACCATCCTTTCAAAAGCCAGCGAAAAACAGCGTTCGTTGCTGCAAAAGCAAGAAAGAAATGCGATTCCATTTGTATCCTGGCTCATTCATGGTGTATCCAACCCGCGGATTCAAAATCCATACAGCCTTGCCATCGCCAAGCTCGCTGAAGCACCACGAAAAGGCGCGGGGGGTGCCTGTGAACGTATAGCGGCTTATCCACCGCAACGTCTGATCGGCTTGATGCAACAACGGATTTCGCTTTCCCGTCCATCGAATAAAGATTGGGAATTAGCTCTGGGAAACACCAGTCTTGATCGAGTACGGTTACTGGCTGATCTTCTCAACATCCCTCTCGACCTGCTGGAGGTGGACCTGAATACTTGATTGATCATCTCAGCGGCACTTTCAGAACAACTTACTTGATTATTTCATGACAAGATTAAGGAGAAAAGACGTATGGCTCAAGGCAACTTTACCTGGCATCGGGGCGATATTACTGGCGATATCTATTTTGATTACCTGCGCCCTCCAAGTGGGGAACGAATTCCATTTATCCGTTTGTATATGATGATCGACGGCAACCGGGATGCGAAACCGGTGCGCGGACTGCGCATCATGGCTTACGGAAGCCTGGCCGAGATTTTGTATGGTCATGTCCAGAAAGGCAGCCGCATAGGGGTAGAAGGGCACATTCAGATGCGGGAACGACCGAACACTACGAGCCCAACCTTTGAAGTGGTCG
>DAOUMN010000048.1:0-21153 GCA_034411135.1 Bellilinea sp. | reverse complement strand
GGATTACGGTTCATCGAAAAATCCTCCTAAAAGTGATTTTTCGTAACCATCGACCCTCAGGCCTATCAAAAAACCGTAGCCCCAGGGACTACGGTTCTCTCTAGTAGCGGGGAGTGGATTCGAACCACTGACCTCCGGGTTATGAGAGGGAATCCTGATCCCGCACTATTTCACGAACAATTACGCCGTTTTTGCTCGATTTCAGCTCTGAGTTCGCGTTCCTCCCGGCGAACTGCGTATGGCTTCGGTTGAGTAGAGGATAGCAGAAATTCTGCCAGGTGTCAAATGAAATTATCCAAGCGAGCAGTTCAGCAGCTTTTCGAAATTCTCCTGGGTTAACAACGAAACCTCATTAGACCTCTCCAGAAAGGGCCTCACGTCGGCAACGCTCTTTTTCCAGTCAATATTTCGCAATCGCTGGCACAGGATATCCCGCCAGTTCTGCTCGTTTGGGACGGGTCCGTCCCAACCGGTCTGCTGCAGGGCGTTCCGAAGGAGGGTGAGGTTTGGAGCTGGCCAATCCGGATCGCTGAGGTACCACAGCAGGTCATACAGATCGCGCCCTTTGACATAACGGCGTTGGAATAATGCATGCAGCTTGCCTGCCAGGAGCGAAGCACGGTCGTGGTGCTGTAAGCGCAAAGTTACATGGCGTCGGATGAGCGTGGTATCCAATCCTGCCCCCGCTGGTGGATGGGTATCTACCTCGATTTTCACCGCCAGCACCTCATCACGTTGCGCAGAAAGACCGAACTCATAGAGAAGGTAGTTGAATCTCACAAAAGCAGAGTTGACCGTCTTTCTGTCGTTCAGCTTGATCCCGACCTGATATCCCTCTTTTTCGAATTCGGCCTGCATGGCTCGCAAGTAGGCGCGAAAATCATAGTCGGCTCCTGGCTTTTCCAGGGCAAAATCCAGGTCTTCGGAATAACGAGGGATGGCATACAAGAATCGCAGTGCTGTGCCGCCATGAAAAGCCAGGGGTACCATCGCCCCGGCGCGCTGAAAGCTCTCCAAAATCCTGGCTTGAAGATACTCTCGCACCAGGTTGCGGCCAGCGATTGGATCGGCGACACCCATCAATAGCTGCTCGAAATAGGCTTTCATAGGGTTTCAAATTCCCCTTCTTCCCGGGCTAACGCCTGGATCGCTGTAATTGCGCGCAGGAGCTTGGGCTTCTCAATCTGCCGTGCAAGTTGCTCAAGAAGCAGCCAGTCCAGCCGGTCCAGGTTATTCAGCCTCAATTCGGCGAGATAATCGAGCGTATCGCCTCCCGGCTCCAGGTAGACCAGATCCAGCAAGGCTTTCTCCGGACTGGCGATGAACGCCTGCTGTTTCTCGCCGAGATCTACCAAACGATATCCATAAAAGAAGTCCACTTGAATGTGGCGGAAGTCATAAATTCCCAGGGGAGTTTCCCAGTGGGCTGGCCGGCTGGTGGTGACACTGATCGTCACCGGCACGTGTTCGGGGATCATGCCATAGTAAGCCAGCGCTGATTGCAGGCTGACATAGGATGCCGGAATCAAGCGGTTGGCGACCAGGAATGGATGGGGCTTTACTTTTTGAAAGGGAGGCGCCAGGCAGTACAGACCGCGGCGGAGCTGGTAGATTTTGCCAGCCTGCTTCCAGCGTGAGAGCTGGCGGCGGATCTCACGCGGGTTGGCTTCGCCGGTAAGTAGCAGTCCGGTATCGAAGACCGGCTCGTCCTTAATAATTTCCACTAGTTCAGAAAATTCCATGCAGGTAAAATACCATAAATGGCAACTTATTGCAATAGAATTCTATATGGAAATTTCCGCCATCCGCTTTAGGATCATCGCAATGTGTCCCGATTCAAACATAGCAGCCAGATGACCTTCTGAAAAACGATCGGCGCGCACATGCGCCGTCAGCAGCTTTCGTAAGGTTTGCAGGTTGGCTCTGCGTAACAGCTCAGGATGATCCACCAACTGCTCTCCTTCCCGCCAATTCATCCAATCAAATGGCTGGATGAAGCCGTTGCCGGAAAGCGCTTTTATGAAATCAAGCACTTCAGAAGTGTAGTTGAAATATAGCAAGCTTCCCTCTCGAGTGACCCACTCCCCTGGAGAAAAATCCGGTGACCCAAATAGGGGCAGGAATTCCAATACAGCCTGGAGATTGTCAGGAGTTAACAGTGAATCAGCATGCCAGAAGGTTTGTTTTGCAGATTCGATCAGCTCGAAGATATGCCAATCGTCATCTGCCGTGGTGCGACCCAGCAAGTTGCTAATCCAGCGCGCCGGCAAGCCTGCTCGACCGTGCAGCGCGCCGACGGCCGCGCCGACGATGGCGGCTATGGTGTCATTGTCCTTGGTGTCATTTACCGCTCGGACGATCGCTTCCTCCGGGTTATCTCCATACTTTGCCAGGATATAAAGCACACAGGGCATGGTTTCCAACAAGAACGCTCCCGAGTGCCAGCGCTCACAGGTTTCCAAAGTGGACCGGTTTTGTTCGAGCGCCCCGCGAACTTCCCGATCCACAAATTGCCACAGCGGACCTTGGTATGGCAACTGCTGATTTCGAGACGAGTACGAGGTATTCCCTTCCAGCTCTTTAGCTGCGGTGACAAAGGTATCCACCCACCAGGCAGGTTCGGGAGCCTGTTTCAGCCTCAAGCATTCCCACAGGATGTGGATAAATGCCACGCAGCAGGCGTTCGACGCCCGGTCATTGTGAGTGATCATGCCAGCCAGCGCTGCATCCGCCCACAACGCCGGAGACGGCTGGCGCAAATGGGGGATCAGCACCGGTGCAATGCGCATTAGCGCGCCGTTTCCAGCGGATGGCTGACTGGATTGTTCCCAGGGTAGCCCCTGATCCGTATAGCTGCGCAGGAAAGCTCTTACCGTGTTGCCGATGCCAAAGATTTGCTGTTGGGCAAACTTGCGCGCCAGGTGATTGGGAATCAAACTGCCATCTTCCAGGAGCTGTTCCAGGGTCCAAAGCGCCATCTGAGAGTCGTCTGAGGGCAACCCCACCGGACGACCGTTAGCGTATCGATTGGGCAGGTAATCGCGAATCTCACCGTGTAACTGCCGGCGAGTTGCCGGAAGCTGCGATTCGGTCGTATTCCCCAGAGCATCCCCGATTGCCAGGCCGAGCAGCATGCCTTCCACGCGCCCAAAATCCCAATCTTGGGGCAGAGGAGATGGCGCCAGGCTCAGGAAAGGTGATGGTTCAAGAGCGATTTTCCGTTGATCGAGAAGGTGGTGCAGTAATGTCGTGTTATCCATTTCGTTTTCAACGCTCAATGATGCATTAGGAGAAGTTGGGAGAACCAGGTTTTTCTCCAGTACTGGAAGAAAAAAGTATTCTCCGCTTCAGCCAGGCTGTTTTGCAGGCGTGGATCATGACCAATGACCAGAATGCTAGCGATGGTAGGATCACCAAAAGGCTGAACGCTTGACATCTACTTGAAGTATCCTAACTCCTCCAGCCGCCGGCGCGCTTCCGCGATTTCTTCCGGGGTGAACAGCGGTTGAAAGCGCTCCTGTATGACCAGCGCTTCCATGGATTTGCTCAACGATCCCATTTCCCACAATCGCATCAACCCGGTTTGGATCTCTCGGGTTGCGAGCAGGCGCTTGGCAGATTCCACTGCGCCATGCTCATCAATCATCTGGCGAAAACGAAATCCGAACTTGTGTTGATTGGCGAAGTCAGCCACGCCGATCATGGCGTGGTGGAATTGTTTTTCCAGCTCATCCATTTGAGATTATTTATACGACAGAAGATGCTATACCAGAAGGTTACGGTTGGCTGTGATGATCGTAAGTCCCTTGTCTTTGAAATCTGCATCATGCGTAACCAATGAGAATCCTCTTGATTTACACAATGCTGCCAGGACCTGATCATTAAAATCAGACTTTCCCAACTCGTATTCGTTGAGTAATACAGTGATGTCAAGAGTATCGAATCCGTTATCTGTACGATTACTATGTTCGAGGACCCTACGGACATCATTTGCGATGGCAGCAGCTATGGGTTGAAAGTCAGCGGAATTCCGGAATCTCTTGAAGTCGGGTGGAGCTGCCCCTCGGTTGACACGAATATTGTGCTCAAAACGAGCATACTGATTGATGAACTCAGATAATATCAACACCTCAATATATAAATTGCTGTTTGCCCTCAAAGCATTAGCCAGAGCGCTGGAATATGCCTGGGTTCTCCAATCATTAGGATTCCCTTGTGGTCCGTAGATATACAGCCAAATATTCGCATCCAATAAAAGGTTATCAGCCGGCGAAAAAGCATAGCTGGAAATCTCAAATGAGTTATTCCTCATCGCCTTCCCCCAATATCTCCTTGCGGGCTGCATCGAAAGAATCTGGTGACTGAAAATACGCTTTGGCTGTGTCAATTACGCGCTTAAGCAATGCAAGATCGTCCCTTTCGATATCGTCCACAGAAAGACCGTTACGGATTTTATCTTCAGGAAATTGTCCATAGAGTTGTCCAATAGCAGCATTTAAAAATGCAGAGGTCAAACTTTCGACGTTTCTAAAGGAAAGACGGACTCTTTGATCGTCTTTCAGAGCAGTAGCAATTTGCTCGTAGACCTTTTGGCCATCTTCTGAGGCAACACACAGACTACTGCCGACAATTTCATAAATGTATAATGTAATAGGGTCACTCATGGGATTTCCTTAGAAAATATCCTCAGTTGATATCTCGGATGATAAAGCATAAGAGTTCGTATCCGCTGTGTTAATTTCAATATTCACAACAGTGCCAGGGAAAGGAAAATCAAATGCTCTGGTAACGACGCTGCCATTTCGATCCTGTTCCCAGTATCCCTGATCCGATACCACTTGAATACAGCCACTGTTTAATCTAATAAATTCGCGTAATAGCTTCAAACCGAGACCCCCGGGTATCGATCCGGTCTTTGTCGTGTTTCGCCCTTCCATCGCCCAATTAATCGCTTGTTCTGCAGAATAGTTTAATCCTCGTTTTATCTTTAAATTTCTTCTCATACCTATACCCAGATCGGCAATGGAGAAATCCAAACGTTGCTTTTTGGGAAAATATTGCCCACAAGTAAATATTCCTAATTTTGTTTCCGAATGTATTACCGCGTTGCTGAAAAGCTCAAAAATGCTTTCCCAAAATTTCTTCCGTAACGCCGGGGTCATTTGTGGGATAGCTTTATATCTAAAATGTCGTTCGATATAGGCGCCAAAATAGCGTTCGTCTTTTGGCTCTAAGCGATTATATCTTATCGTAGTACCCCATTCATCAAGCCGTTTCGCGTGCCCATAGTTACTCAAAAAGCTATTTTTGGACAAAATTTTTTCGACACGACTATGGATGTTAACAATACTTACCGTGTTGATCTTCCTGGATAAACGATATAGTATTGCCCCTAATGGAGCGCACATGTTCGCGTCGAACCAGGAGACCGCTCGAAAATCAATTGTTATATTCGCGTAAGACAAATCGTTGGTTTCTTCAGCCAGGTGGATTAATCGGCTGAAGCCCTGGTAGTTGCTTTCAATTGGTGGGAGACTGATCTGGATTTGTTTAACCATGTGAATATCTTAGCATAGAAAAGATGAAAGTGGTTTCAAATGACAATTACAACTCACCCCTAAATGCCTGCGCCAGAATGGCTTGTTCCATGTTTGCGATAAGTTGTGAACATTCTTGACTATAGAATTCCATTTCGTCGATTTCCGATTGAGCACTCTCAACTTGTGCAATTACTTTCTGTTGGGTATTGAAATCAGGTAAAAGAATTTCAACTTCTGATAATCTCGTGATACTGAAACCAGCCTGCCCTATCCATTTAACGCAATTTGCAGCAAAAAAACCTTTCTCAAATAAATAACGGAGGGCAAGGACTAACCATCTGGGATCTAGTGTCTCAGGATCTCGAACTCTGATACGATTTAAATGGTTCGAAAAGGCAACAGCCATTGGTTTTCTAACAATTCCTGATTTACCAACCAATTCAACGCTGTTTGTATTATTAAACAAAACATCACCTGGCAATAATCTGAATTCGTCCAAATCATCTCGAAAATCTGGAGGAATATGGACGGTATCATCTGTGATGATTACTTCACCTTTGATGTCAATATTGAAGGGGCGTAGATGTGGGACACCTTGAGATACCATGTTCCTGCGTGCACATGCAAAACCCGACTTTATAGCTACACTATCGTTATCAATTTTTATTCTACGCCAACCATCTTTCTGGCTCCTCTCTAGATCTTGAAACAAATTAAGCACCACAGATCTACGCAGTATTGAAGTATTAGTCAGTATCTGGGTGTTCAGCTCCCTCATCTCCCGCACCTCAGCCAGCAGCGCCTCGATGCGCGCCACGATGCGGCGTTGGGTAGCGACTGATCGTTCAATATCGTCTGGGTAAGGTACAGGGATTGGGTAAGTTTCAAGAAAGCTTTGAGGAACACGTTGTTGCCCGACAGCGCCACGAAAATTGCTTTTTGCCTCATCTCGGAAAGCTTTTCGACGGATGTAGTAAAAAATCCATTCCGGTAATAAGGTCATTTCTGGTATTAATCTTGGCACGAGCCCTATTGGTCTAAATACATGAAACTCGGTAGTGCCAAAACCAAACCCATCGATTAATCCTCGGGCTATCGCTGCCTTCCCGTTTTCCATCGATGGTGTAATTTTTGCTAATAAAACGTCGCTTTCTTCAAAATAGGTGTATCCACTTCTAACCTCTCGGAATGGTCTGGCTTGGACTTCTTTGAATTTTCCTTCTAATTCGTCCACTGCTTCCATTGGAATAAACGACGTTAAAGCTTCTGGATCACGTTGAATTCGAGGTCGTCGTGGATTTATTCCACAGACCTGAGGCAAGGTAAACCAACCCCAATCATCGGGAAGGGACCATTGTTGCATAGTTATTCGTTATTCCCATTACTAACAATAGAATGTAGATTCTCCAGTATGCTCTGAAATTCCCTCGTCCTCTCCAGCAGCCGGGCGGTGATCTCCGCCGGGTGGGGCAGGGTCACCCGCTCATCTTGGTTGGGGTTGCGGGCGCTCAGGTCGTAATTGCGCCTCACCAGGTCTTCCCGCCGCTCCACCCAGCTCGTATAAGGCTCGGGCGGCTTGGGTCCCTGGGCGGCATGGGCGGCTTGGGTTACGGGGTCGTCATCCGGATCGGGGCGCGGCGCTTCAGCCGCCTCGCCTTTCTCCAGCGCTGCCCGGTAAGCTTCCCAGGCAAAGTGCGCCTGCCAGCGGGAGCGCAGTTCGGCGGCGTATTCGAACGGGCGCTCGCCCTCGCCGTCCAGGTAGCGCTTCCATCTCTGCCACATCTCCCGCGCCTCGGCGAAGTGCTCGTCCAGGATCGGACTGCCCTTGGAGAATTTCTTGAGACCCTCCGGCAAAGGCAGCTCGTAGTACCAGGTCTCCTCGCGTGCCTGTGGATTCCGCTCCATCACATCGTCCGGACGTTTGAAGAACAGCAAAGCCGTTTTAACGTCTGAGTATGGCGAAAAGGTGCCCGGCGGCAGGCTGACCACGGCGAACAGGTGAAACGCCTCCAGCAGCTCCTTCTTGACCTCGGCGAAAGCTCCGCCGCGGAACAGGGTACCCTCCGGCACAACCATGGCGCAGCGGGCGTTGGGGGTTTGCTTGAGCTTCTTGAGGATGTGCTGCAAGAAGAGCAGCTCGGTGGCGTTGGCGCGCACAGTGAAGTTTTCCTGGATGTGCCGCCCCTCCGTGCCGCCGAAGGGGGGGTTGGTCAGGATGATGTCGTGGCGCTGGCTCACGCTGCCTTTCATGCTCTCTTCCAGCGTGTTGGCGCGCGTGACGTGGTCGGGGGCGCTTACCCCGTGCAGCACCAGGTTCATCGTGCCCAGCAGCGTGGCGATGCCTTTCTTCTCTTGTCCGTAAAAGGCGTGCTGCTGCAGGAATTCGCGATCTTGCACGGTTTGCGCTTTTGGCTCCATGTGCAGGTAGGCTTGCGCCAAAAAGCCGGCTGAGCCGAAAGCCGGGTCGTAGACCGTCTCACCGATCTGCGGATCGATCACATCGACCATGAAACGGATCACCGGGCGGGGGGTGTGGAACTCGCCGCCGGTTCCGCTCTCGCTACCCATGCGCAGCAATAAGTCTTCGTAGAAGTTGGTGATGGTAAAGATGTCGTCTTCGCGGTCGAAATGGATCGAGTTGATGATCTCGATCACATCCTTGAGGTTGTAACCCGAGGCGCACACGGGCACGTTGCGCACCACGTTCTGGTCGCCGGTGCTTTCGTCGGAGAAGATACGGGCGATGGTGCGCGCCAGGCCACTCCCCGGCAGGGTGGCTAAACCAGGCAATAAGCGGCCGCGCACGAACTGGATCAGTTCATCGGCTTTCCAGGTTTTGAGCTTTGCCGGGCTGGCCCAGGCGTCCCAGGCAAGGTCGCCTTGCAACACTGGTTCGTAGCTCTTGCCTTCGAAGGTGGCCAGCTCCTTGCGTTTCTTCTCTTCTTCGTCCAGGAATCTTAAAAACAGCAGCCAGGCGATGTGCTCGGTATAGGCAAGTACGCCGCCCACATTGTTGTCGCGGCGCAAGATATCGCAGGCGCGCCACATGTCGTTCTTGAGGGTTTCATTTGTTCTGAGATTAACAGCCATACTTCTCCTGTCGTTTTACACGGCGTACAGACGCTGCTGGATTTGATCGATTGTGCTGCGCAAGCGCCCGGCGTCGCCGCCAAAACGCTGCACCACGCCGCGCAGCTCGCCCATTTCACGGAAGGGGCTGACGCGGAAGATATTCGGGTCGGTGACCTGTTTCAACCCACCCAGCTCGTATTTGCGCAGCAAAGCCATGATCACCTCTTGCGCCGGTTTGGGATAGGCGCTGAGCCAATCGGCTTCTTGTCGCTGGAAGTCACGCGCCCGCTCGCGGCGGGTGCGCAGGGTGCGCCCATACGCCAGGTGCGCCAGCAGGTCGAACTCATCCACCTCAGGTTCTTCCAGCACTTCCGCCAGCACATCCGGGCGCACACTGGCTTTGTCGAGCTGCTCCACCACTTCCTGACGCTGGAATGGATCCTGCCAGGCTTCAGCGAAATCCTCCCACTCCGGGTAACGCCGGGTGATTTCATTGCGAGTGTAGTCCACATAGGCTTCCAGGGTCATCGGCTCATCCATGCCGGCTACGATGAAAGTGGCTTCTTCGGCAATGGTCACCTGCAAGCCGCGCACCTGGATTAATCCCTGGCGCTCGCTGGCGGGCTTGAGCTCGATGTCGAAGTGTGTCATGGTATTTTCCTCGAGCGTGACATGAAGCTGGCGGCGCGCCAAACCCGGTCCGCTGGCGACGATTAGCACGTCAGCTGCAGGCAGCTTTTCGAAGCGATACTCCCCGTTTGCATCGGTCAGGATTGGCCCGCGCTGGTCGTTGGGCGCAGCGATGACCGCTACGCTGGCTCCCACCAGAAGCTCGCCGCTCTCCGCCAGGCGCACAGCACCGCTCAATGCCGCGTTTTGGGGCTTCTCAATAACGGTCTCATCCTGGGGGACAGGCGGGCGATCCCAGCGCGGGTCGAGCAGGCGGGTAGCGCCGGTGTAATCGATGATGCGAAACCACAGCTTGCCGGTATCCGGGTCCACCCGGCTGCCGCGCCCGATGATCTGCTTGAACAAGATCGGCGAGGACAGGGTTTTCATGAAGACGATATTGCGCGCAGAGGGCACATCCACGCCAGTGGAGAGCAATTCGGCGGTGGTAGCCACTACCGGTAATTTACGATCACTGTCTTGGAACTGGTTCAGCCAACGCCTCCCTTGCTCGCCCTCCTCGCTGACGATGGGCACAGCGTAATCCTCACCAAAACCCAAATCAGAGAAGGCGTTGTTGAGCAGTCGGGCAACTTCCTGGGCGTGGGCTATATCCACGCAAAAGACCATCGTCTTGTGCAGTGGACCAAAACGCCGTAGCAGTTGAGCGAGGTGGTTGACCATCGTCACAGTGCGCTCTGGCAGTCTGATTTCACGCTCGAATTGTGGGGTGTAATAATCATCGCGCAGCTCCGCCTCATCAGGGACGAATACCTCTGCCCCGCGCTCGATGGCTTCCTGAATATGCAACCCCTCTTTGTCAATGTTGGTATAAATCCGATGAACCTTGTAGGTTGCCAGGAATCCATCTTCAATGCCCTGACCCATGCTGTAGGTATAAGCTGGCGGGTGGATGACCCCTTTTCCGGGATCGCCGGGATCGACGGCAATCGCTGGCTCTTCCTGGCAGAAATAGGCGTAGGTATCTATGTTTTCGTCTTGCTTGGGGGTGGCAGTCATTCCCAGGTGGATGGATTGGTTGAAATAATCCAAGATCTCTTTCCAGGTGCCAAAGCCGGAGCGATGGGCTTCGTCGATGATGATCAGATCAAAGAAGTCCTTCGGGAATTGTTCGAAGACACGCTTGCCTTTCTCCTCGACCCACATACTCTGGTAAATCGCAAAATACAGGTCGCGGTTAAGGCTGAGTTTCTTTTGACCATCCAATAGAAAGCGCGGGTCGCTCTGGCTGCTGGCAAAGGCGCTAAAAGCATTATAGGCTTGGTCGCGCAGAACGACGCGGTCTGCCAGAAATAGCACTTTGGCTGGCTGGTCAACAACGCGATGGTGCAGCCAGCCCGACTTGACCAGTTTCCAAACGATTTGAAAGGCGACAAAAGTCTTGCCCGTGCCGGTTGCCATGGTCAGTAACATACGCTTTTGGCCGCGCATCATGCGTATGATCGATTCTTTGATCGCCACCTCTTGAAAATAGCGGGGGGTTTTTCCACGGGTGAGATCAGGTGAGGCGTAAGGATGAAGCAATGGATTCCTCCGCCGGACTGCCGCTGCCTTTGGATCATAGAGAGGCCGGATTTCAGCCGTGCTGCCGGGCCTGGACTGTCCACCCGAAGGCGCGCCTAGACCTGTATTGATGATCCAACGCATCCACAACTCTTCCGGGGTGGGGAATTTTTCGATAGAGCGAGTTGAATTGGTAAATGCATCCCATTCGATGATTTCGTGACCGTTCGTCGTATAAGCGAATGCTAATCCAAGGTCACGGGAATATTCCTTGACCTGTTCCAGACCGGATACTGCTGGCTTGCCTTCTTCCTTGGCTTCTACCGCCGCAATCGGGAAGCTATCGGTATAGCGCAGCAGGTAATCCACCCGGCGAGGCGGCAGGCGCTCCGCCCGGTCGCCTCGTAAAACGATACGCCCGGCGGTGTACTCCCAGTCAGGACGATAATAATGTTCGCGGGTTACCTGGCTGCGCGTCCAGCCGGCAACGTTGAGCTGGGGATCGATCAGTTGTGCACGAGTGTCGGCTTCGTTAAGAGACATATGGAGCAATCAATGTGCTGAGTAATTTAAATTCTGGTTCAATCCTATCAACAAAAAAGATTTTCAAGATACTTACCACGATGGTAGCTTGATCCTTGACCCAACCCTGAGCAGTCCAACGGCTTCCAGATGTGGCGTATGCTCTCCGGCGGCCAGGGGTGCAATGCTTTTAGATAATTAATCGGTAGCAGATCATGAACGGTAACCGGTTTACAAGACAGGATATATTCTTCCACGATATCCACCAGTTTGTGGCGCTTCCACCAGGTGTATAAGCGCTGCCCGGAAACCATATCCTTCATCTCTAGATTATATTCCTGGATCAAATCATCCCCGTCTAACAGCCCGTACAATGCAGAAATGATCACCAGGCGAATATGGGATTGGTTTGGATATAGCTCTTGAACCCGCCCATACTCATACACCTTTCCCGCGTACCTCTGGTAAGCAGGCATGTACTGTGCAAGCGTCTGCGCGCCTGGGATGCCAACATCTGGACCAACGGGTAAAGGCTTTTTGCTGCTCCTCACTACTTGTGATCTCAAATCCAATAATTTCTCAAATGATTCTGAGGATAATCCCTGTGTGAGTTGTTTCGAGGGGGTGTAATCCGGGACTCCTCCGCCCAGTTTTCCGTTGCTGCAAGCAAGTAATACCAGTTCCATAGTTTAGTCCCCCTTATACCAACCGTTTAGCGCACACCGATTCCATGCAACAAAGCGAGCACCTTGGAGTAATGGCGTGGCACCACGTTCGCCCGATATTCCACAAAGGACCGTCCACCGCCCCAGGGTATTCCGGATTCAATCGGCGCGCCGCCTCGACGGCTGCCTGCTCAGTCATAGCCTGGCTGACGCCTAGCCGATAGAGCACGCGGATGGTGTGAACATCCGCCTTAATGTCCATGTTTTTCCGATCAAGGTCATCAAATCGAATTGGGAAGGCAGCTTCGATGAGCAGCACAGCCATGTTGGCGATCCCTGGACCAACGCCGTGGATGCTGAGAAAGGTGCGCTTGACTTCCGAGGCGCGCTTTCCCTTCCAGATATTCGATGCATCTCCACCACATTCCTCAACCACGATCCTGGTAAGCTCTTTCAACGTGCGTGGTGCATCGTTGACATAGCGCGGGCGTCGCGGCAGCTGAGCAAACAAGCCTGCCAGTTCATCTGATGACATCTGGTAAATACGGTGAGGATCCAGATGCCCGAGAAACTGCTGAATATCATAAGGGATCGTCCAGATAATATCCGCTTTCGTTCCCCGATCCAGGCAAGTGGCAATACTGAAGGCGTACGGATCGGAAACGACCAGGGGCGCTGCTTCTGGGATAACTGTAGGGAATAAGACCGCAGAGTCGAAGTTCTGACCGCAATCGAATAGGGCTTGCCTGATATCTTCAAGATCGCCGCTGCTCACCATCGCCGTTCTCCACACTCCTCAAACCATCTCCCATTCAATCCAAGAACAACCGTCCCTGCTACTCATATACTATACAATAAAATATATACTCCGCATCAATATCAACCGTCAAAATTGTTAACTTTCCAGGGCTCGAATAATCTCATCCGCCCGGTACAATCGATTGCACGCCTGACCGGTCACCTCTTGCAGAATGCCGATCTCCCCCAGCCTCTCGATATACCGCTACGCTGTCCGGTAGGGAACATCCAGTACAGCCTCAAGCTATCAGTCCACCTATAGGTCTAGCCGTCCCAGGCTACTTTTTATCAATGTACTCCACCCCGAGCAGGTCCTTAAAGTGCTCGTCCTGAGTCCACAAAGTCGCCTGGCGCGTGCGGGCAGTCGCCAGGATCACGCTGTCGGCCAGCGGCAGTTTGTGTTCCAGGGAGAGCAGTGCCGCCTGCAGGGCAATCTCGTCTGTCAGAGCTGCGAGTTTTCCGCGATACAACATCCCCATGGCTTGCAGGGCTGCCTCCTTGCCCCGCTGCAGGCTGAGCCGTTTAAAGACCTCGAACATGCAGATCGTTGGCACCACCAGGTTGGCTTCATCGGTAATAGCTGGAGCGAAAAAGTCAGCGTTGCTGCCATCGGCAAAGTATTCCAACCAGCCGCTCGAATCCACCACATTCATACGCGGTCATCCTCGTCGCGCTCCACCGTGGTGTCAATGCCGGGGAACATACCACGGGCTTGCTCGATTGGAGGCGCAAACACCAGGCGCAGGGTATTCTCGAAGGGGATAAACACCACCTTGTAGCCAGGTTTAATGTTATATCGCTCCCGGATATTGCGAGGGATGACCACCTGAAACTTAGAGGTAATTGTAGATGCTTCCATATCTTACCACTCCTTATCGAATAGTAACCGTAATACGATTATACCATATAAGCCTACCTAATCCAATAGTCTATAATAGAAAGTGCAAATAAAGCAACCGGTTATTTGCACTTTGGACCACATCTGGGACAGGTACGTATGTCCCGCGCACAGGTGGACATAGGTCTCGATTTTCCAAAAATCGCTTGACAAAATGAATTTCTCTGGTATTATTTAGACCATATGATCTAGAAAATTAAATAATTGCCGTGCGCGCTTTAGCGCCGGATATACGTTAGAAGATCAATCTCCACACGTTAGTAGCATTTCCCTCTTAGGGAGTCGCGTGTGGTTTTTTTCTTAATACCGCACCTTCTCCAGTGGGGTAAGCTACAACGAAAGCCTTGATCGAGCCTTGCACGTGGGCAGCATTCGACAGTAATCATCCATCCAGAAAGGAGGTGACCCGCAAAGATATTTCCCCGCTATCCCATCCCCAGCCGCACTTTCGCCGGGCGGTTGGGCAGCGCGCTGAAGTTACGGCTGATTTTTAGCCGCTGGATCGCTCATCTGCAGCGTGGGCCTCACACAAGCGATCAACCTGCGATCTTTGCAGGCTCTCCCCGGGAAGGGGAGTTGCAACCCTAAGGCGAAGCGATGCTCTTTATCGCCCGGCAAGTTGTCTTACCGAGGTTGGCGAAGCAGAAAGCTGTAATAGGAAACTAAGGGAAAAGCGTTACCCAGCCGATCATCGGTATTTTCAGATTTGTGGAGGTGAATGATGAGCAAAAACAGTCATGGCAGCCTGGGTTACCAGATGATGAAAGCTCTGCAGGGCATCTTTCAACCCGGCGCCAGCCGGCACACAGCCAAGCGACACCATCGGGATGCGGAGCTGATCACCGGCATCAGCACCATGCGCTGCATGTCGGCGGATGTGCACCAGTTTGCCCGGTTTATCCGCGTCAACTATCCCGAGGTGAAACATCTCTCTCAGGTCAGGCAAGAGATGGCATTGGCTTATATCCAAGAACTGGAGCAGCGAGAGCGTTCTGGTGGAAGGATTGCCCGCGTCTGCGCCTCGCTGCGCAAGCTGGACACCGCCTGCCGCAAAGCTGGCATCTTCCCTCCCGATGCTTTACCGCTACTGCCCTACAAGAGTCAGGGAGGACCAACCGGTTTCCATTCGAAACCCAAAGCCATCCCGTACACCAAAGAGGAATCCCAGGCGATCATCGCCTATATCGCCCCGCAGGACCCCATCGTTGCCAGGTTGCTCACACTGATGTGGGCGGGAGGGCTGCGCATCAGCGAAGCCACCTGGCTGCGCGTCCAGGATATCGACCTGGTGAACGGGGCGATCTCCCTGAACCAGGAAGGGAACAAAAACCGCACCAAGGGCGGCAAGCCGCGCCAGTTCCCTTACGCACCCTGGGCTCAGGGGTTTATGACCGCTCTCAAGCGCTCGCCCGACATCCAGCCAACGGGTCACCTGTTCGCCGACCGGCAGGGATTGCCGGATCGAGCAAGAAAGTTGGTGCGCCAGGCTTGCCGTGATTTAGGCATCCAGTCTTTAGGAACCCACGGTTATCGCAAGACGTTCAGCGAGGAAGAATACAAAAGGGCGAGATCGCGCGGCGCCGATGACCGGCAGGCATTGCTGGAGACATCGCTCAAGCTGGGGCACAATCGGATTGATGTGACCCGCCAGAGCTATGTCTCATCAGAGGAGCGCGAGAAGGGAGCTATGCTGTATGATGAGTGATGAGATAACCACTGTATCGTCCATTCAATACATAATAGGGGGAGATTTGGAGACGGTTCGCAGCGCGCTGATCAAGAGTATGATGATGAATTCCATCCCCTACTCGCAAGGCGAGAACAGCGGAATATCCTCCGCCCGTGATCCAGCTGATGTATTCCAGCTCTACTCGCCTCGCTGGCTGCTGGTTGGACGCATCGAATTGGATCGAGTCGATCACAGCCAGGTATTGTTGCGTTTCTGCCTGCCGGCATATCCAACCGAAGCGGAGATCGAATTTCACGAAAGAGCCGTCCGGGACGCGCTCCCACCGCCGGCTGCGGTCATCCGCATCATGGATGCCGAAGGCGACCGAGTCAGGGCATTGGCTTTTTTGGGACGCTATCTGCACCAATTTCGCATCCAATGCCTGCAGGAAATCCAATCCGTGTTGCAAAGCAGCCTGGGGTTGATCCCCGTGTATGGGCTGACGATTGAGAGAATAAGCGTAGCGGAGCCAACATTCGTGGGATCTAATCCTGAACCACATTACAGTGATGATCGGGATATCCCGCGGGATAATCTGATTTTACGAGACGATCAGCAGGAGCTGCTGCGTTTATGGCAGTCCGGTCAGACCGCCAAAGAGATCGCCCTGCGCACCTCCAAAACGGAAAAGACGGTGCTGAACCAGCTCACCCTGCTGCGCAAATCGCTCGGTGAAGAGCAGGTGCCGCGGCGCAGGTGAAGAAAAGGGATAAAGCGGGATAATCTGGGATATGGACAACGGGATATCCCTGCGGTTACAAAAGCAGCAATATCAGTAATTTCAACAAATTTCTGCAGGAGGTAATCGCTATGTCTCAAGATCTATCCAATCCCCGCATCAAGCTCCCCCACGCCGTCATCGTGAAAGCACCGGGCTTGCTCCCCATGCTGTACACAGTGCGCGAACTGGCGGAGGAGCTGAGCATGCCAGAGCGGACTTTGCGCGATTGGTTGCTTCGCAGCGCACCGCATACCCGCGACCGGTTGGGTCATATCTGGGTCAATGGCCGGGCATTCGCTGCCTGGGTGCTCACTCATCGAAGGAAAGCGCCTCGCTCCAGGCTAAAACCAGGCGAGGGATATTGCATGTTCTGCAACCGTATCGTGATAATGCTTCACCCGATCCGTCATCCGTCCGCCGGCAAGTTGGTTTATATACAAGGTCTTTGCCCGCACTGTAACGGGAAAGTCTCGCGGGGAACGCGGCGTGATTCAGCGCAGTAACTACCTGCTGGTCAGACGGTATCTCCAGGATCTGGAGGAGATCTACCAGTTGTCAGGCAGCTCGCTCGGTCGTTACCGTTTCTATCTGCGCCATCTGCTGCTTTGGGCTGGGGAGACGCCATTTCAGCAGGCAGCCAAATTGCGCCCGACTTTCCCAGGTTATGTCAGCAGTCTGCCAGGCCGGCAGGGTGATGTGTCGCTAGCACCGGTTACCCAGAAGAAAATCATCGAGGCTGGGAAGCGGTTTTTCATCTGGGCAAAGCAAAACCATCCTAAGGAATTTAGCTCCTTGAGCGCAGCCTGGCTCGAAAGCCTGCGACCTCCACGAGTCAGAGAATCCAGCGATGAACATGAATATGTCTCGCTGGAAGAAATCCTGCAATTGATTGCCATCCCCCACGAAGATGACGACCTGGCGCTGCTGCGCGATAAAGCCGCCGCGGCGATGCTGTTTCTCTCCGGCGCCAGGTCGAGCGCCTTCACCACCTTGCCTATCTCAGCGGTGGACTTGCCGGCAAGGACCCTGCGCCAGTGGCCGGAGCTGGGAGTGGTAACGAAGAATGGCAAGCGCGCCACGACCTTCCTGCTGCCCATTCCGGAGTTGTTGGCAGTGGCTCAGACCTGGGATCAAGTAATTCGTCAAAAATTGCCGGCAACAGCGCCCTGGTATGCTCCTATCTCTGCACGTTGGGGCAGTCAATCACTGGAAGAGTCCGAACCGGGAAAGAATCGCCATCAGGCATTGGATAAACGCTTGCGAAGGCTTTTTGAACTTGCGAAGTTGCCATATAAATCAGCCCACAAATTTCGCCATGGGCACGCAGTTTACGGGTTGCAGCATGCCCAAACGATGGCAGACTACAAGGCTGTTTCGATGAATTTGATGCATGAAGATATCAAGATTACAGACGAAATTTATGCCCCGATCCTGTCCAACGAAGTACAGGTTCGCATTGGACGGCTTTCTAAACAACCGTACGATCAACCAGACCCTCAATTGGCGGATGTGCTCTGTCGCCTATCAAACGCTGATTTGGCACAGCTAATGAGATTGGCGGCTCAGAGGTTGTCTGCTTAGTCGTTGAGCGGTTTTCCATTTTGCGTAATGTAGATTATGCTAATTCCAATTACACAAAATAGAATATATGCAGGTGCACACATTATATCTCGCATGACCAGCACCCCCAATACTTTAAGAGGCTAATGGCAATCGCGAGTAATTGGTATAATCTGATCCAGGATTTGTTGGATGGAGGTATGAGACATGGGCGACTTAATTCAAGAACGGATCGAGATCAATCCCGAAGTCATGTTGGGAAAACCCGTGATTCGGGGAACGAGAATCACAGTTGAACTCATCCTACGGAAGTTGAGCGAAGGTGCGACCGAGGCGGATTTGCTGGAAGCTTACCCCCGCCTGACCAGGCAGGACATCCAAGCTGCACTGGCTTACGCTGCCAGTTCATTGGCGCATGAGACCATCCTGTTTCAAACCGGTGGATGACGATGGCTTTGCTGCGCTTCCTGGCAGATGAAAGCTGCGACTTTGGTGTGGTACGCGCACTCAGGACGCAAGGGTACGATGTCTTCGCGGTGAGCGAGATCACAACTCGCTCTGTGGATCGCGAGCTGATCGACCTAGCTTACCAGGAAAACCGCATCTTAATCACAGAAGACAAGGACTTTGGCTGGCTGGTTTATGTCAGCAGAGCAAATTCGGCAGGTGTGATCTTGATACGATATCCTGGGAACACACGAAGAGAACTGGCGGAAGCAATTACAAAGCTGGTCAGTGATCGAGGTGATGAACTCCCGGGAGCTTTCGTGGTGATTCAACCAGGGCATATCCGCATCAGTGGGCGTGCAAGTCCTTAACTGGCTGAGAACTTTGAAAGTCCCTTGTCGTTTGAGCAGGGGACTTTTGCTTATAAGCGTTACAATCGCCAATTATCCGCCGGGCTGGCTTTGCGATGTGCTTGCTCCACATCGATCTGGGCGACCCTGGCATAGTGACGCACCATGTCCAGGCTGCCATGACCAAGCATCTCCTGCAGGGAAAAGATATCGCCACCCGAGCGCAGATACGTGATCGCAAAGGTGTGCCGGAATTTGTGCGGGTAGGCGTTTTTAACGCCGGCTCGCTCAGCAATGCGTTTGATCAAGAGGCGCAAGGAATCGGGTTTGAACTTGCGATCGCCGGTGACCGTGAACAGTGGCGCATTGGGGTCCTCCCCATCTTCCCGTTCAGCCAGGTAACGCCATAACGCACGCCGGGCGACTTTTCCCAGGTACACCATGCGCCCTTTGCCGCCTTTGGCTCCCCCTTCGACGCCGTGCTTGACTTCCACTTTGCCGCGTTTGATCTCGACATCACCGACCTTGAGCGAACACAATTCCAGGGCTCTCAGACCCGTATCCACCAGAACCAAAATGAGCGCCTGGTCCCGATTGGCGGTTGGCCGGCGCATCACATATTTATGGCGCATGTTGGTATCCGCTTCGCGCGTGTACAGGCAAGCCTTGAGCATGCGCTCGACTTCGTCCTGGGTAAATGGTTCTATGGGTGTTTTCTTGACCTTTGGCGGGGGGACGTCTTTCATTGGGTTAGCCATTTTAAACTCCTGGCTTGCCCAGTTGAAAAACGAGGACAGGGCGATCCAAACGTTGCGGATGGATTTGGGCGAAAGGGGATGGGTCTTGCCATTCAACCGTTCGGGGGTGTATTCGGTGCGCAGCCAGGACAGGTAGCCGCTGAGGTCCTGACTGGTGATTGCAGCTACTTTGCAATCCCCCATTTGTTCAACCCACTTGACCAAGATACGCTCATATGAATAGAGGGTACGTTGGGCCAGTCCTTCGGCTGTTTTGAAGTTCAAAAAGCCTGTGACAGCCTTGTTGAGAGTGAGCGAGCCTGACGAATTGCGGTTCATGTCAAATTCTCCTTTTCTGTGAGAGATTTGCCACCACAGTTCGTCGGGTAAAACAAAAAACCATAGCTTTACGAGCTATGGTTCGTGATTAGTAGCGGGGCTTGGATTCGAACCAAGGACCTCCGGGTTATGAGTCAAAATCCTGAATCCGTGCCGTTTGTGCGGCGGGCTCTGCAAATCAGCCGACCTGACGAACTCTGGTCCATGCTTGCCGGGCACGCTGCGGTAGCTAATCGATATTCGTATAGTATCTGTTTTACGTGGGTTCGTCAAGTACTTTTTCTTGCTTTTCTTCATTCTTCTTTCCAATTCAATTTATTCAAATCTATTTTCTCATGGGGGATGCGTCCTCCCTGATTCAATAATGGTGCAACACACTATTAATTTTTGATTCCCCAGTCATGGGTGTTCCACAATCTCAATAAGCCTGCATAAGGTAAGGGCTAATCCTTTCCCCCTGCCCGTCCATTTGCGCACCTGTTTGCCGGCTAATTTATAAGGTTCGGAGAGCCATTCAAGATGCCAGGTAAAGACTTAGATTATTTTATTGCTCAAGATAAAAAGAACCCCGTTGAACTTCGAGGCTACGTTTGGAAAGTCATTATGGATCCAACCAGGGTCGATGATGATCCAGGGATGTTCTTTGGAAGATTGTTTCGAATGATCGATATACGCCTCAACCGGGACGAGAACTCAACCTGGCCGGAAGGAATCGTTTTTGAACACATTACCTCAGGATGTCGCCTTACTTATAAAGATGGCTTGTTGATGGATCTGACAAATTCCAAGGTGATTCAGAAGAAGCCAAGAATCCGTGATCGCAGCCGGCGGACAGGTTGTAGAAACCAAGCTAAAGGTGAAAGTATGGTTCGAAAACCAAATCAAATATCTTCAAACAGTCAGATGCGTCGATTTATGTTGATTCGAGTGGAAGACCTCACCGGTGTTTCAGGGACTGGTGAAGTTGCAGAAGGAACAGTATTTAGCAGTGGTTTAGCGGTCATTCACTGGCTCAGGGAACCTTATGCCATGGGTGTTTATCAATCTCTCGAAGATGTCATTACTGTCCACGGTCATGAAGGCCGAACACAGCTGCAATTTATCGATTAAGGAGAAATCAAATGACCACAAAAATCATCACCATCTCGAACCAAAAAGGCGGGGTAGGAAAGACAACCACCGCCGTAAATCTGGCACATGCTCTCACTCTGAAAACTAAACAAGTGCTGTTGATTGACCTTGATCCTCAAGGACAGTGCGCAACCAAGTTGGGTATGGATAGCCAAATGGGAACGTATTATTTTCTGACAACCCAACCAGGCTCTCCAAGTGAAATAACATTTATCCGCCAATGGGTCCGTGATACAGGTCGTGATTTCTTACAGTTGATTCCAGGGAACTCAATGACCTCCGCTGCGCAAATGATGTTGGGTGTCCAGGATCAACCAATCTCCTACATAAAAGGTCTACTAAAAACATTCACTAAAGATCGGTTTGATTACATCATTTTCGATACCTCCCCATCAGTGGGTGGCTTACAGGAACGTGCAATCTGGGCGGCTGACCTGGTGATTGTTCCTAC
>DAOUMN010000047.1:0-41073 GCA_034411135.1 Bellilinea sp. | reverse complement strand
AACTGATCGTGCCGGTGGCGCTGGAGCAGGGTTCGAAATTCGCCATCCGCGAAGGCGGCTTGACCGTCGGCGCTGGTGTCATTACTAAGATCTTGGACTGAAAAGGAGTTGCGGTTCGCTAACGAGCCGCGAGAGCAAGCATGGCATCCAAAAAGAAAGATATCCGCCCTGTTATCACGCTGGCATGCTCCGAATGCAAAGAGCGTAATTACACTTCGGAAAAGAATCGCCGCAACGATCCGGGGCGTCTGGAACTGAACAAGTACTGTCCGCGCTGCCGAAAGCACACCTCGCATCGCGAGACCAAGTAGGGTATAATCAAGGTGAGGCAACGCCGATGAAAACGCCTGCCTCACCTATGCCCAGGCCAGTAGCTCAATTGGCAGAGCACCGGTCTCCAAAACCGGGGGTTGTGGGTTCAACTCCTGCCTGGCCTGCCTGATCCCAGGCGACGCCGTTTCCATCCCGAAGGGTTGATCCCCGAAAGGATCGTGCAGGAAAGCGGCGTTTTAGCCTGAATACAAGGAGTTTTGTGTGGCTGAGAAAACCGAAAAAAGCAAACAGGTAGAGAAAAGCAAACAGCCGGGACGGATCGCGCGATTCTGGCGCGAGACCATCGGTGAATTGCGCAAGGTTTCCTGGCCCACGCTTCCCGAAGCCAGGCGTCTGACCATGATAGTCCTGGTGGTGATGGCGATCATGGCGGTCTTCCTCGGCTTGATCGATTTTGTCTTTTCCGCCCTGATGGGCTTGATTTTGGGCTGATGCCGGGCACCGCGGTTGCGAAGGAGTAACACAGCATGACGGATGCGTACGAAGAGATGATGGAACCCGAGGAGGAGAAGGTCAGCCCTCCCCCTCCACGCGAACCAGAAGCCAAAAAGGCTTCCGCTTCTGGCGGCGCATCCCGCGGCAGCGCGCAAGCCCAGGACGAGGAGATTCCTCATTTCGAGCCGGGCGGCGAGCAGCGTGCCTGGTATGTGGTTCACTGCTATTCGGGCTACGAGAACAAGGTGCGCCATAACCTTGAGCAGCGTATCGAAACCATGGGGATGAAGGACAAAATCTTCGATGTGGTCATTCCTACCCAGGAAGAGATCGAGGTCAAGGACGGCAAGCGCCGCACCGTGGAACGCCACGTCTTTCCCGGTTATGTGCTGGTCAACATGATCATGACCGAGGAATCGTGGTACGTGGTGCGCAACACGCCCGGCGTGACCGGATTTGTGGGCATGGGCTCGCAGCCAACCCCGCTGCGCCCGGAGGAAGTTGCCCAAATTTTGCGCCGCATGGAAGCCGAAGCCCCGCACGTCAAGGTCACCTTCAAGGTCGGCGAGCGGGTGCGCATCGTTGACGGACCGTTCAATGATTTCCGCGGCACTGTAGCCGAAATTGACCAGGAGCGCAACAAGGTGCGCGTGATGGTCAATTTCTTTGGTCGTGAAACCCCTGTGGAACTGGATTTTCTACAGGTGGAGAAAGCCTGACGTTATGGATAAGTCCTCGGCGACGAGGATTGTTTGTGGGAGGGTGCTCCCCAAACCACCCGCTAACACCACGAAGGAGTAAAAAAAGTGGCAAAGAAACTAAAAGCAATTGTACGTCTTCAACTGATTGCCGGTAAAGCCAATCCGGCGCCCCCGGTTGGTCCTGCCCTTGCCGGGCACGGCATCAACATCATGGCATTCTGCAAAGAGTACAATGCCCGCACGCAGAACCGTGCCGGCGAAGTGCTCCCAGCGGAAATCACCGTCTATACCGACGGTTCGTTCACTTTCATCCTGAAATCGTCTCCTGCGGCGGTACTGCTCAAGAAAGCCGCCGGAATCGAAAAGGGATCGGCGGTGCCCAACCGCACCAAGGTTGGCAAGGTGACCCGCGCCCAGGTGCGCGAGATCGCCGAGATCAAGATGAAAGACATGAACGCAGTGGACATCGAAGATGCCATGCGCCAGATCGAGGGCACAGCCCGCAATATGGGCATTCAGGTAGTTGACTAAGCACAGGTGGGAGGGCATTGATTTGCCCGTTAGTACCACGAAGGAGATTCCATGGCAAAGCACGGAAAGAAATACCTAGCAGCCAGCGCGAAGGTCGCCGAAGGGCAGCTCTACTCGCCCGAAGAAGCGCTTGCCCTGGCAAAAGAAACCTCCATTACCAAGTTCGACGCCACGGTTGAAGTTCACCTGCGCATGGGTTTGGACCCGCGCCAGGCTGATCAGCAGGTGCGCGATGTGGTTGTCCTGCCTCATGGGCTGGGCAAGACGGTGCGCGTACTGGTCTTTGCTCAGGGCGAAGGCGTGGAAAAAGCCAAAGAAGGCGGCGCCGATTTCATCGCTGACAGCGACGAGTGGATCAGCAAGATTCAGAACGGGTTTACCGATTTCGATGTGGCCATTGCCACCCCGGACATGATGAGCAAAGCCGGACGGTTGGGGCGCGTGCTTGGTCCGCGCGGTTTGATGCCCAATCCCAAGGCGGGCACGGTGGTGCCGGCGGATGATCTGCCGCGCGTCATCCAGGAAGCCAAAGCCGGGCGCGTTGAATTCCGCCTGGACAAGACCGCCAACATTCACGTCCCAATTGGCAAGGTTTCGTTCGATACCGACAAACTGTACAACAACCTGGCGGCGCTGATGGATGCCGTCAAAAAAGCCAAGCCAGCAGCCGCCAAGGGTTCCTACATTCGCAAGGTCACCGTGACCACCACGATGGGTCCCGGCATCCGTGTGGATGCACTGCAAGCCCAGAGCATGGCAATCAAGGAGTGAACCAGGCTTAAGCAACCTGTCACAAAAAGCAATCCCTGCACCGATGAAAGCAGGCGCCCCTTTGAGGGCTTAATCTCCTGCCGAGGTGAGGACTTTTCACCCGAAACTCAACTGCCGCAAGGCAGCCCTGAAAAGTCTTTGCCCGGCAACCGCAGGGCAAAGACTTTTATTTCTGAAGAAAGGAGGTGAATCCTCGTTGGCATTCTCAAAACAGCACAAAAGTGTAATGGTTGAACAATATGTGCAATGGCTGCGCCAGAGCCAGGGCGTGTTCGTTCTGAGCTACAAGAAGATGACCATGAAGGACATCGATGCTCTGCGCGCCAAAGCCCGCGAGACCGGCGCCGAATTGCACGTGGTCAAAAACACGTTGATGAAACTGGCGCTCGATCAGGTTGGCGTAACAAACAAGGACGTGTTTGAGGAAGCAAGCCTGGTGGGTTTTGCATTCAGCGATGCCCCGGCGTTAGCTAAATTGTTCACCGAAGCGACCGCCAAGTCGGAAATCTTTGCCATCAAGGGCGGATACCTGGGTGCACAGCCGTTGACTGCCGCGCAGGTCAAGGCGCTGGCTGAACTGCCGCCGCTGCCGGTGATGCGCTCCATGCTGCTTGGCACCATTTCTGCCCCGGCTTCCAAGCTGGTGCGGACGCTTGCCGAGCCGGCTCGTGGTCTTGCGGCTGTGATCAAGGCTTATTCCGAAAAGGATGCCGTGCCTGCCGCTGCTTGAGGTGTACCGTTGCCCGGAAATCCGGGATAATTCATTCAATCCACAAATCATAAACACACACATTCGTGTAAGGAGAATTTGAAATGGCAGATCTGGAAAAATTGGTTGAGGAACTCGGCAAATTGTCGGTTCTGGAAGCCGCTGAACTGGTAAAAATGCTGGAAGAGAAGTGGGGCGTTTCCGCTGCTGCGCCGGTAGCCGCTGTGGCTGCCGCGCCGGTTGCCGCTGCCGCGGCTGAGCCGGTCGAAGAAAAGACCGAATTCGATGTCGTCCTCAAGGATGCTGGTCCCAAGAAGATCGAGACGATCAAGGTCATTCGCCAGCTGACCAACCTGGGTCTGGTGGAAGCCAAGACCATGGCGGAAACCGCGGGCGCCAAGGTGCTCAGCGGGGTTGGCAAGGAAGCCGCCAACGACGCCAAGTCCAAATTGGAAGCCGCCGGTGCGGTGGTCGAAATCGCCTGATTGCGATAAGCACAAAAAAACCTCCCGAATTATCCGGGAGGTTTTTTGTTTCTTAACGGGGTTACATGGCAACAGACCTGACCTGACGAATAACCATGATCACCTTACCCATGATGCGCAGGCTGGCAGGGTTTTCGACATAGATGGGGCCCATGGTCGGGTTGGCAGGCTGAAGTCGGATGCGGTCCTTTTCCTTGTAGAAGTATTTGAGGGTGGTCTCGTCACGGTCGTCCAGCCAGACCGCCACCATTTCGCCGTTGCTGGCTTCCTGTGCCCGCTTGAGGATGACCGTGTCGCCGTCGTTGACCATCGCATCGATCATCGAGTCACCCTGCACCTCGAGGGCAAACAGTTCTTCGGGTTTTTCACGGGTGGGCAGCAGGCTGCGGGCAATTTCCACGCTGTAGTCCGGGTCAAAGTACGCCAGGTCGGAAGGCGGTACCGGGATGGGTGCGCTGGCGACGATTCGCCCCAACACAGGTACGCTGATGACGTCGTCTATGCGGTCGCCAATTTTGCGCGCTGCGCCAATTGCGCGGGCGAAAAGCCGCTCGGCGGGTTCCAACACGCGAATCGAGCGTGATACGCGATCATCACGGGAAATGTAGCCCATTTGTTCCAGTTGATTGAGGTAATAATCCACCAATGAAGTGGATTTAACGTTGATACTGTCCCCAATTTCGCGTATAGAGGGGGAATATCCATTGTCATCCTGAAAACGGGTCAGGAATTCAAGAATTTTGCGATGCCGTTCGCTTAAACCCTGGCTGCGTCTCGCCATCATCATGGTTTTCTCCTCGAATTAAACCCAATGAGTGCCAATTTTTCCGAATTAATCGACCATTTGTACTATTATAATACACGAACAAGTGTTCTGTGTCAATAGTTTTTTTAATATTACCCTATGGCAGCTTTCAATTGGCGCGAGAGTTTGCCAAATGCGGCGGTGTAGCGCATGTCCTCGCTGCGCGGTCGCGGTAATGGCACCGGAAAATCCAGCGCCAGCCGCCCCGGGCGCGGCGTGAAGACCAACACCCGGTCGGAGAGCAGCAGGGCTTCGGAGATGGAGTGGGTTACCATCAGTACGGTCTTGCGCTTCGCTTGCCAGATGCGCAGCAGTTCGCTGCCCATCCTTTCGCGGGTGAGCGCATCCAGCGAGCCGAAAGGTTCATCCAGCAGGAGCAGGTCAGGGTCCTGAATCAACGCGCGGGCGATGGCAACCCGCTGTGCCATGCCGCCGGAGAGATCGCGCGGGAAGACTTCCTCGAAGCCCTTCAGCCCGGTCAGCTCGATCAACGCCTGTGCCTGCTGGTGGGCTTGGTCGGGGGGAATGCCCTGCATTTCCAGCGGCAGGGTGATGTTTTCGATGGCGGTGCGCCAGGGCATCAGGTTGGCTTGTTGAAAGACATAGCCAATGCGCGGCGCTCTGCCGCCGGGGTAGCGGATCTCGCCCTGCGAAGGCGGCAGCAAACCGGACAGCACACGCAGCAATGTGCTCTTGCCGGAACCAGAAGGACCCAGAATACAAACAAACTCCTGCGCTTGAACCGAAAAGGTCAGGTCGTGCAGCGCCTGTAAACCGCCGCCTTCTGCCGGAAAGGTGATGCTCAACTTGCGCACTTCCAGCGCGGGGGCAGCCAGGGCGGTTTGCGGGTCATTTGTCATTTCAGGGCAGGTAGTCATTGCTAAAGGCGGCATTCAAATCCAGCGGTTGGTTGATCAGCCCCATGTCGAGCAAGAGGCGGTGAGTGTTTTCCCAGGCTTGCGGGTCGGATTGTCCCCACGGATCGGTCTGGTAGAGACTAATTGAAGCGGTCAACACGCCGCGCTGGGTGGCGGCATCGGTGGGCGAAAGGTTGGCAAGGTTTTCCACATAACGGGTCGAGATTTGATAGGCAGCTTCCGGGTCGGTGACCGTATCCTGCACACCGCGCAAAAAGGCGGCGATCATCTTGCGCACCAGGTCGGGGTTCTCGCGCAGCGTCTTTTCGTTGGTGATCAGCCCGTTGGAAACCAGCGCCAGGCTGTCTGCCACCCGAAGCACGTCCACATCGTAGCCGAGCGCGCGCAGTTGCAGCGGTTCGTTGGTGATATACACCACCCCGGCTTCCACCTGTCCGGTGGAAAGTGCTTCAACTTGATTGAAACCGATGGATTGCAGATTAAGGTCGGTTTCTTTCAACTCGGCGGCGTTCAGGATGGCTTGCAAGCCAATATAACTGGCGCCGTAGGTGCCTGGGATGCCCACTCTGCGACCGCGCAGGTCTTGCGGTTGGCGAATGCCCGCCGAACGCAGCGAAGCCACACCGACCGGAAAATCGTGATACCAGGACATCACGTACACCACCGGCAGTCCTTGGGCTCTGCCCAGCAGAACCTGCTCGCCGGATACGACGGCAAAGGGGATTTGCCCGGCACCAACCAGCGCCACGTTGTCATTTTCCATGCTGTAATCCAGGCTGATATCCAGCCCGGCTTCGCGGAAATAGCCGCGCTCGATGGCAACATACAGCGGGGCGAATTGGATGTTGGGGATGAAGCCGACTGGCAAGCGTACCGCAGTCAGTCCCGTGGTGGGGGAGGCATCCGGTGGGGCGGCACAGCCATACAGCAGGGCGGTGAGCAGGAGCAGGGTGAGCAGCAGGGATTTACGAAGCATGTTCTCGTCCTTAATCCAGGGTTTGGGCAGTGAAGGATTTTTGGCTCTCGGTTTTCCACGCCAGCAGGCGGCGCTCCAGACCGATAACCACACCGTAGAGCAGCAAAGCCAGCGTGACCAGCGTGAACGCGGCAACAAATACCAGGGCGGTATCGTATTGACCGCGCCCGACGTTGATCAGAAAACCAAGCCCGCGGTCGGCGGCAACCAGCTCGCCGATCACCGCACCAATCACCGACAGGGTTGCGCCGATGCGCAGCCCGCCGAGAAATACCGGCAGGGCAGCGGGGATTTCCAGATATTTCAGGTTCTGCCAACGGGTTGCGCGCAGCGAGCGCATCAACGCGCGCAGGTCGTCCGGCACGGCGCGCAAACCGACCACCGTGTTGACCAGCACGGGGAAGAACACGATCAACGAACAAATCAGCACTTTGGTGAAAATGCCCGGTCCAAACCAGATCACCAGCAAAGGAGCGATGGCAACAATTGGGATCGCCTGACTGGCGACGAGGTAGGGGGCGACCAGTTTTTCGAACAGCGGCGATTTGGCGATTGCGTAGCCGATCAGGGTTGCCAGCAGGGTGCCCGCCAGCAAGCCAAGAGTCACCTCCAGCAGGGTGGTAGCGGTATGGCGCAGCAGTGTGCCATCGCTGACCGCCTGGACAAAGCGGGCTGCCACCCTGCCAGGCGAGGGCAAGATGAAGGGCGGTAGCTGGGCAACCCGCACCAGCCCCTCCCACAGAACCAGTGCTAGCAGCAGCGAAAGCGGGGTGAGCACCAGGCGCAGGCGGCGCAGCCAGGCTGCCACGCCGGGCTGCAGGTTGTTGAGGTTAGGCAGACTGATTTCCATACAGCGTTCCTTTTGCACGTGCCTTATGAAGGCAACAAAAAACCCCAAAAACAGGTGTTTTCGGGGCAGAATGGCAGCGACACAAACTACAGTCGTTGCGGTTAACCTTCTTCCATCCGGACTTTACCGTCGACCCCGGAATTGCACCGGGTCATGCGTTTTCAGGCGCTCGTGGGTTGTACCACCGATCGGGAATTGGAAGCGGCGCTTCCTCACCCTGCCCCGAAGGTTCTCTATTCAACTGCAATGATTATAGACGCATAGCGTAAGCATGTCAATCTGACGAATGTCAGCTTTGCATCCTCTCTTGACAGGTATATAGACCAGTCGCTATAATAGATTATAAATATCGCATTTATCTAAATTAGAAGGGCGAGCCATGTCTGCAAACTCCCGTGAGCGCATCATCTTGACTGCCTGCCAGCTGTTGGAGCAGCAGGGTTTTCACGCCAGCGGTCTGAACCAGATCGTCGAGGAAAGCGGCGCGCCGAAAGGCTCGCTCTACCATTACTTCCCTGGTGGTAAAACCGAAATCGCCGTCCAGGCGGTGGAATATGCCGCCGCGCAAACCGTGCAGCGGATCGAGCGCCACCTGAACACGCAGCGTGGCGCCGCCGGGGTGCGCAGCCTGGTGGAAACCATTGCCGGGCGGGTGGAGCAGTCCAACTTCCAGGCTGGTGGACCGCTGATGACGGTGGCGCTGGAGACGGTGCATGCCAGTCCGCCGATCAACCAGGCTTGCCGACAGGCGTACCAGCAATTGCAGGAGACTTTTGCGCGCCGCTTGGAACAGGACGGCATCCGCGCCGAGCGCGCCCGATTGCTGGCGGAATTTATCGTGGCTGCCATCGAGGGTGCTGTGCTGCTCAGCCGCACTCAACACAGCGGCGCAGCGCTGCGCAATGCCGCGGTTTTCCTGGAGCAAGTAATCCGCACGGAATTAACATAATCTTTCAACGAGGTGAACAATGTCTTCCATGTCCGCTCAATCCGAAATCAACCGTGCCAGAATTCTGCCCGCTGCGATACTGGCGGTGGCGCTGTCGATTGGCGCCAATCTGCTTACCCTGTTTGTGCTCAAAGCGTTGCTCTCTCTTCCGGCGGAATTTCCGCCGCTGACCCCCGGAGCAGTTGCCTTTTTCACTCTTCTGGGCACGTCGATGGGGAGCCTGGTTTTTGCGCTGGTGGTGCGCCTGTCTGCCAGGCCGCTGGTCACTTTCCAGCGCATTGCCTGGGCAGCATTGGTGTTGTCAATCATCCCCAACCTGGGATTGATGGCAAACCCCGCTGCGGCACCTTTCCCGGGTGGTTCGGCGCTGGCGTTTGGAGTGTTGATCGTCTTTCATGTGATCGCTGGGGTGATTACGATTTTCGTTCTGACCCGCATAAGCCAGCGGTGAGAAGTGGTGTATTCAAAATAGTTTTGTGTACAGGGAATTGAATGATGCCAGCCATCGGCTGGCATCATTCACCGGGGACTGGGACGACACCTGGTCGCGTATTTAAGCCGGTGCGCAGAAAAACGCTGCTCCATTTAGCGAACGGCTAATTCCTGACAAGCAGATTTGGCGGCTTTGTTACCCACCCGTTCCATGATGTTTGATGCACATTCTTCGGCACCGAGAACGGAGGTGTTCACTTTGGCATCCTATACACCGTGTGCGTATGAAAGCGCTCAGATGGAAAACGCACAGCGCCAACATTTCGATTCCCCGTTTTTTCGCTCTTCTACCAATTCCAGGGGGCATTTCACCCAAGGATCGCCTCGTACTTTTTCCGATATTTCACTTCCGATTCTGTTAGCGCAAGCTTGCGGGCTCTGCTTAACAGAACTCCATCCTTTTCCTGGTCGTACAGGGATTTAATTGACTGAATCACGTCCTGACGGATGAGGTTGGAATGTTTGTCGTTGGCGCAATCTCTGAATCGCTGTTCCAGATGTTCCAGCACTTGAGCGCGCCTTGATGGGCTGGTTGCTGCCACTTTCCATATATTTTGGATGCATTGCCTTGACGTGATAAATTTTTCGTCCTTGGTGTGAGCCAACAAGTGCTCCAACGAAGCATCGATCCGATTCTGCGGGTCACTTTTTGCCAGGTTGCATAAAAGCATAATGCCAATCGATCTCTGATAGGAATTCTCGTGATTGAGTTTTTCGATCAGTTTATCCCAAACTTCGTAAGCCCAATCCACTTCGTGCTCGGTTAATGCCAAGATCGCTTGCAGGGCGCTCAATCGAATTCGATCGTCGCTTGAATCCAGATTGGCAATGTGTTCCCTGACGGCTGTTTCCATGGTTCCCTCCAGTTGATTCCACCCTCTTATTAGTGGTGATATTCGCATTTTCCGTGATCGACGATCTTCAGCCTGGATACCGGTTGGCGTTATCTGCGCAGCGGCTGTGCAGGCGGTGGAGCGCAGGCTATGTTGAGCAATGTTAATTGGTCATCTTATTTTTGCGTGCACCGATTCTTATCACACGTGCACAGTTCGTTAATCGCCGCCCAATGGAAAGCATAAGCCGCTGCGCTGGCGGCTGGCAGGTTTCACCTTCTTATAATGACCACCAACCTTCAGATACTGTTGAGAGGGCAATCGGAGGGGCGATTTGCTGGTTGGCGTGGTTAACTCAATCCATAAAACGCCAGGAACGGCGCACTTCCAGCAGGAACACCGCGATTAGGAGCAAACCCAAAGCAATGGCATCTGGTTTGAGCGGGCGCGAAGACAGGATGTTCAGGAAAGCAGTGGTCGCCCAGGTAGTCATTAACCCGTAAACACCCCATCGCTTTCGCCAAAGAAGAAGCGCAAAACTGCTGATGGTTCCCAATACGCCGATAAGGGCATACAGCAACAGCGGTTGGTTATACCAATCAGCTGAAAGCCCTTGCCAACCCAACCAGGCTGAAAAAAAGCCCAGGGCACCCAATGGGTAAACAATGGCAAAGAGCATTGCCATAAGAACAGGTTTTGGACGCTGTTGTTGAACTTTTTCGGTTGCAATCATTTCTGCCTCCTGATGAGCAACAAAGCCTTGCCTGTGGCAACCGTTTTAGCCTGGAGGATATCCACCTCAAGCGCCAACCGGTTTTCTTGAAAGGAATCGCTTATTCCTCAATGTTGAGAACTTATCCCATATACATTCTTTGTTGACAGTATATCATTTTTATGTTTGGCTGAAAACCATCCAAGCCTTTACCCTCTCATCCGGCAGCATGTGCGCATTCATTGTTCGCCTTCATGTGCGGATGAAGATCTCAGGTTCGCGGTTCGGCTTGACACTCCCGCACTTACACTATACAATCAATATAACAATTGAATGAGTGCCTGGTCGGTGCCTTGATCCCCGGATGGAAAGGCTTAAAGGCGAAACCGGTGCAAGTCCGGTGCTGTCGCGCAACTGTGATTTCGGCTGATTGAGCCGAAAAAGCCAGGACGCCCGCCGTACAGGCGTTCACCACACTCTCGCGGAAAGGAGGTGGGGAACTTTGGTCTGGCAACAACGCGAATTCCAAAATCTCCTCTCCCTGCCCGCACCAGGCAGGGAGTTTTCGTTGTCATCGCCAGCACCCCCGAACGGATCGCTTTACCTGCTCTGATATTTGCTGGCGTTGCCGGCACAAGCATACCCAACCAAAACCCAATTCAATGCTAAGAGGAAAATTATGAAACGAAGTTCGCTTTTATTCGTTCTGACCCTTGCGCTTGCTTTGATCCTGGCGGCGTGCAGCCCGGCTGTCACACCCCAACCAACCCCCACTGCCAGCCCCATTGCGCTGACCGATGGTCTGGGGCGCTCGGTCGTTCTCCAGGCGCCTGCCCAACGCGTCGTTTCGCTGGCACCGTCCAATACCGAAATCCTGTTCGCCATTGGCGCAGGCGCTCAGACGGTTGGGCGAGATGAATTCAGCAATTATCCACCCGAAGTTGCCGGGTTGCCCTCCGTGGGCGGTTCGATGGGCAATTATTCGATAGAACAGATTGTTGCCCTGACCCCCGACCTGGTACTGGCTGCCGAAATCAACGCGCCGGAACTGGTAAAGTCGCTGGAGGATGCTGGCTTGACCGTGTACTATCTGAGCAATCCGGCAGACCTGGCGGGAATGTACAACATGCTGCTCACCGTTGGCACGCTGACCGGCAAGCGCAGCGAGGCGGAAAGCCTGGTTGCCAGCCTGACCGTGCGGGCGGCGGCGGTGGAGCAAAAACTCGCCCAGGTCAGCGCACGCCCGACCGTTTTCTACGAGATTGATGGCAGCGAGCCATCCAAACCGTGGACGGTGGGCAGCGGCACTTTCATTGACATGCTGCTATCACAAGCCGCGGCGGAAAATATTGGCGCAGCGATGGGCATGCCCTACGGACAAATGAGCATTGAAGCCCTGCTGGAAGCCGACCCCGATATCATTTTGCTCGGTGATTCGAATTACGGTGTGACCCCCGAACAGGTGGCTGCGCGCACCGGCTGGGACCAGCTCAGCGCAGTGAAAGCAGGTCGCGTGCTGCCTTTTGATGATGATCTGGTCAGCCGCCCCGGACCCCGCCAGGTGGAGGGTTTGGAACTGCTAGCAAAACTGATCCATCCCGATCTGTTCAAATAATTTGATGAAAAGCATGGAGCACACTGCCCGCCCCTACTGGTTTGCCTTCGCCGCGTTGGTGGCGGCGCTGCTATTGAGCATGATGGTGGGCAGTGTCTCCCTTTCCCTGGCAGACATCGCGCGGGCGGTGGCAGCCCGGTTGAGTGGTGCCGGAATTGCAGCGGATTTACAGGTAGCCGATACCATCCTTTTTTCGCTGCGCCTGCCGCGCACTGCGCTGGTGGCCATGACTGGCTCCGCGCTTGCCTTGTGCGGGGCATCCTACCAGGGGTTGTTCCGCAATCCGCTGGCGGATCCCTACTTGATCGGCGTGGCTTCCGGCGCGGGTCTAGGAGCCGTTATTGCACTCAGCCTGCGCTGGCGTTACGATGTACTGGGGCTGATGACGGTGCCGCTGGCGTCGTTCGGCGGCGCAGTTCTAACCGTTTTGATGGTGGTTATGCTGGCGCGGGTTGGGCGGTCGCTTCCGGTGACCAATCTCCTTTTAGCCGGGGTGGCGGTCAATTCCTTTGCAGGGGCAATGACTTCTTTCCTGCTGCTGCGCTCGACGGGTGAACTGCGGCGCGCAATTGCCTGGCTGATGGGCGGTTCCTCGATGGGCGGCTGGCAACCGGTGCTGGCAATCTTGCCGTATTGGGCGCTTGGAATTGGTATCTTATTAACCATGGGGCATGCCCTTAATGTCATGCAATTTGGCGATGAGCAGGCTCAACAATTGGGGCTGCCGGTGGAGCGCACTCGTTGGCTGATCATTGTGGTGTCTTCGCTGGCTACCGCGGCGGCGGTTTCATTTACCGGTATCATTGGCTTTGTCGGGCTCATCGTCCCCCATTTGATCCGCCTGTTGATGGGCGGTGATTACCGCCGCTTGCTGCCGCTTGCTCTTCTGGGTGGGGCAGCATTTTTATTGCTTGCCGATGTATTGGCAAGAGTGGTCATGGCGCCTCAGGAACTACCGGTTGGCATCATCACTGCCCTGACCGGTGCGCCTTTCTTTATCTGGATTTTGAGGCGTTCCCGCACGCTTCCCTATTGGAGTTGACTATGCTCGAAGTAACCCATCTTACAGTTGGCTATGGCACAAAGCCGGTTTTGAAAGATGTCAGCTTTCGACTGGCTGATGGTGAAATTCTGGCGGTGATTGGTCCCAACGGGGCAGGGAAATCCACCCTGGTGCGTGCTATCAGCGGCATATTGCTGCCAGAACGCGGCAAAATCTGCTACAACGGGCAGGATTTGCACGCCATGTCTGTGCAGCAGCGTGCCCGTATGATCGCCGTGGTGCCTCAGGCGCGCAACCTACCGACTTCATTTACGGGCTGGCAGGTGGTTTCGCTGGGGCGCACCCCGTACCTGAACTGGTTCGGTCAACTTTCGACTGCCGACGAAATACTGGTGCGAGAAGCCATGCGCCGTACCGAAACAGAACATCTGGCAGACCGGTTAGTGGGTGAACTTTCTGGGGGCGAAACCCAACGCCTGCTTTTGGCGCGCGCGTTGGTGCAAGCCACCCCCGTTATGGTGTTGGACGAACCGACCACCCATTTGGATCTACAGTACCAGATTGGGCTGCTCAATCGTGTGGTGGAAGTGGTACGTCAGCCGATGAAGAAAAATGGCAACGACCAGGTTCATGCTCCGGCGGCGTTGGTGGTGCTGCACGATCTTAACCTGGTGGCGCGTTATGCTGACCGGGTGTTGCTGTTGGTGGAGGGGGTGGTACGTGCCTTTGGCAGCAAGAGTGAGGTGCTTCGCCCGGCGCTGCTCAGCGAAGCCTTTGGCATCCCGCTGGAGGTGATTCGCAGCCCGAACGGTAAATATCCGCTGGTGGTGCCGTTGATGGCGTGAAAGCGCTGGTCAGCCGGGGCAGCCTGTGGCATAATCGAGTCCGGGCAGGCAGTTAACTGTCCGACCTTTTAGACTGAGGCAGGTGATGCAGGTCAACCTTTATGCCACCTTCCGGCTGATTGCCAAAACCCGATGCTTGCACCTGGAGTTGCCCCCCGGCAGCACTGTGCGCCAAGCTGTGGAGGAAATTGTCACCCGCCTGCCGGAACTGCGCAGCCACTGGTTGAATGCTGAGGGGCAGATTCACGCCCACGTGCACGGCTTTGTCAACGGGCGGGATGTTGCCACACTGCCGCTGGAATGGGAGACCCCATTGCAGGCAGAGGATGTTCTCGATTTTTTTCCGCCGGTTGCGGGTGGGTGAACCGCTGGATAGAATAGGTTTCAATACTCGCCTGCCGCCGGGCTGCATGGGTGTCGCTCAGGCAGTTACTTTGGTTTGAATGGAAAACTCAGGCGGTTTTTCCATGTGCTTTTTAACTGCGCACTGTTCTGCGGAACGCACCAATGCATCGTAATACTTCTGTGGAAAATCGGGGGGTACCTGAATCTCCATTTCCACCTGCTCGACCATGCCGGTAAGCGGGTTGCGCCGATCGCGCTGGACGATGCGAATGCCTTCGGTGGGCAGACCGCGCTGGCGGCAAAAGCCGAGCACGTAAATGCCCGCACAGGTGGCGAGGGATGCCAGAAAAACAGCAAAGGGGGTCGGGGCGGAACCTTCACCTCCGCCCATTGGCGGCTGGTCGGTGCGAACGACGTAGGGACCAAATTGCGCATCCACCCGAGCGCCGCCGGGAAAGTTAACAATCATTTCCATCGCGTAGTTTCTCCAATTCGTGTGCTTGTATCTTAGATATAGATGCTATTCGGGCTTCAAGGTTGCAGCGGCGGGCTGGGTTTGTGGGGTTTGCCTGCCCAGCGGATACCAGAAAAAGCGCCAATAGAGGAAGATCGAGATTATATACAGCACCAGGGTTGCCACGAAGGCGGGCTGAAACCCGTAGTTAACCTGAATCCAGCCGGAGATTTGCGGCGAGAATGCCCAGCCAACATTGTTAGCCATGCTCACCAGGCTGGCAACGGTGGCGCGGGCAGACGGGTCGACTTTCTCCATCACGAAGGTCTGGTAAACCGGCAGGCTCATGTTCATCAGCGTCAGGCGGACGTAGTAGGCGGCGGCGCTGAGCGCAAACCAGGGCGCAAAGCCGAGCATAATCAGGAAGGGAATCGAGAGTGCCTGGGTGATGACCACCAGTTGAATTTTTCCATATCGGTCCGCCAGCGGCGGTGCAATCAGCAGCCCAATGCCCATTGCCAGTGAGCCCCAGGCAAACATGGCACCAATGACCGGATCGGGCTGGTTGTGGACATTGCGGAAAAAGACGTTCATGAACGGCATGATCAAACCGGCGCCGAACGAGGTTACCAGCATGGGCAGGATCAATTTGCCCAGCAAGCGGGAATGTTTACCAAAATACGACAGCGGGGTGAATACCGAGCGTTTATCGCGGGCGATGGTGAGTGAACGCAGGAAGAAAAGCGGCAGAATGCCAGCAGCCCCGCCCACGGCAATGGCTGCCAGCGAGGCGGCATAGGCTTGCGGGCTGGTTGGGCTGACGCCCTGCGTAGCAGCCAGCCAGGTGGGCAGGTAGCCGCCAATCCAGTTACCGAAAAAGGCGGATGCCATTTGCAGCCCGGAGGTGAAACTGAACAGGTAAGTGCGTTCCTTGTCGCCGCTGTTTTCCATCAGGAAAGGTCCCATGGTCACGCCGGTCAGGCTTTGCGCCAGACCGAGGACGATGTTCATCAGGACGAACATAAACGCAGTTGGGTAAATGACCATCCCGACCACTGCCAGGCTAAGGATTGTTCCACCTACGATCAGTGAGGTTTTGTGCCCGATAGTGTCCACCAGGTAGCCCATGGGCAGCGCTGCCAGCAGGGCGGTCAGGCTAGAGGTGGTGATCAGCGTGCCCAGCAGGGCTTCATCGTAGCCCAGCGAAAGAACATAGAAGTTGAACAACAGGCGGTAAACACCCATTGCGGCGCCGGTCAGGATGACGCTGAACAGGTACAGGCGAGCATTGGGCTGAAACGAACCAACGCGGTCGAAGTAGTTTGCCAGTATCCTGGGCGCGCTGGCGGTTGACGGCTTGAATTTCAAGTGGCTGCCTCCAATGGGTCAGGATTCGGATTCTTCCGGGGATTCCAGAAAGCGTTGCAGCGCTGCCAGGGCTTCGTCCATCCCCTCGTGACGCAATGCATAGCGGCGCTCGCCGCCCGCTTGCAGGCGGATGTGCACCAGCCCGGCAAGGCGCAAAATGTTGAGGTGGTGAACCACAGTCGGCGGGCGCAGCCGCAAGCGTTGTGCCAGCGCGGCAGGGGTGAGGGGCTGCTGCGCCAGGAAGCGCAGAATGCGCAGGCGGGTTGGGTCGCCGAGTGCCTTGAACGAATCGACCAGCGCAGGCGGAACCGCGCCGCCGCCAGCCAGCGAAAGGTGTGCCGGGCGGCAGCCAAACACCAGCAGGGCACGATTTTCGGGCAGGTGCTGGAAAAAAATCAGCGGCGTGCTCCAGTAGGACGGGATCAGGGTCAATTGCGCCGTGTTGGCAAGCTCCTCGATGCTTACTCCACGGGTGAGGGTATCGATGACCTCTGCCAGCGGATGTGCAGCGGTCAGGCGGCGGGCATGTTCCAGCCCGGCGTCCAGCACCGGTTGGATGCGCGGTTCTTCCGCGGCAAAAAAGACTGTCTGGTAGGTTTGCAGGGCTAGTAGCCATTCTTCGCCGAATTCGGCTGCCCGGCTCCAGGCGCGTAGACAGTGATCCAGCGTTTCGGGCGGCGGCGCATGACGTTTGGTGTTAAACTCGGCTTGCAGTAAATCGCGCACCGCCGGGCTGGCGCGCCCGCTGGCAGCGGTTTCGAGCAGCGCCTGGCGCAGCGCAGCCGGGGTCTTGGTGGTCAGGGTCAGTTGAGCCAGCCGGTGTTCGGGTGGAATTTGTCGTAGGGCATTCAGCGCAGCCGCTGCATCACGCGGCGGGGTGAGCAGATCATGCACCCAGGCAAGCGGCGTTCCCAGGAAAGGCAGGCTGCGCTCGAAGAATTCGCGCTGGCTGGCGGGCAGCCGCGAGCGCACACCGGCTGCCCAGGAAGGGCGCAGACCAAAATCTGCTGGATTATGCAGCACAACCAGGCTGATGAAGAAATCGTAAGCACTGCCGTTGTCGTAAAGTGTCTGGGTCATGGCGGATTAGATTAGACAATTATCTAACTCTTTCGATGATAATCTGCGATTGCCGCCCGGTCAAGGCTGGCAGCCTGCCCATTTGGACGGTTTTTCAAAGCTATGCGAAGATGTCGATGCAGGGTGTGGTAAAAAAAAAGTGCCGCCGTACCAAGGGGCAGTTTGCGCTTAAGCAAAGATGCCCAACCCCCCCTGTGGTATGCTGGGCTTCAGCGTATCAAGCAATAATCATTCGGATCGGAGGGATCTGAAATCCGACCCAAGGAGGAAGCATGTCCCCATCAACCTCGGCTTGCGTGTACTGCACCCGGACGGACGCCGAAGTGCCTTTATTGGCAGTCAAATTTCAGGACCGGGAATACTGGATTTGCCCCCAGCACTTCCCCATTTTGATTCACCAGCCCGATCGGCTGAGTGGTAAACTGCCCGGTGTGGAAAATCTCGAACCCCACGAACATTGATCATTCCCTTCCAATCTGAACAGGCTGCCTGTTTTCTTTTGGGCAGCCTGTTTTCGTGTACGCGCAAAGGATGCCAGCTTGCCCGTGTTTTCAAGGCAGGGATGACCAAACAGTGCTAGAGGGCACGGCAATTGTCATCCGGTAGGGAGGTTAATGTGTGACATTCTGGATGATGATTGTCGAAACATTGATGATTTTTGCCACTATTTCGAAAATCGCCATTTTATTAACATGATTTCAATGTTTACGGCGGAATTTCTCAACTTTCCGGTTTTCCAGGGGCTCAGCACACAGCAAGTCGAGTGGCTGGCAGCCCGCTTTGAGCCGCAATTTTTCCCTGCCAACCATATCATCTTCAACCAGGGGGATGCCGCCGATTATCTCTATATTTTGTCGAGCGGAAAGGTTATAATTCGCTACAAGCCGTATGATGGTCCGCCATTGACTGTGGCGACCATTCAGCCGGGAGAGGTGTTTGGCTGGTCGGCTGCGCTGGGGCGGGCGGTGTACACGTCCGGCGCGGTAACTCTCGAAACCAGCCGGACGTACCGCATCGAGGGCAGCCGCCTGATGGCGGTGTGCGAGGAATGCCCGGAAACCGGCGCGCTGCTCATCCAACGGCTTTCCAGTGTAGCCAGCGAGCACCAGCGGCGCATTCAAACCCAGACCGAGGTGATGAAGGTGTTGACTTCCAGTCTGGATCGCAAGAGTAAATGCCACCGGAGGATACAGAATGGGCGCAGCTGAAGTCCCTGCATACACCAGTGAAGAACAGCTCCGCGGATTGGTGGAGCAATTGAGCGCATACATCGAGACCTACCATGGCGGCGAAGTGGAATATGTTGGTTTCGACGGGCGGATCGTCAAAGTGCGCCTGGGTGGTGCCTGTCTGGGGTGCCCGCTTTCACCGGTCACCATGAAGGGCTGGGTGGAAGGGACGATCAAACAATTCTTCCCCGAAATTCAGGGGGTCGAGGCGGTCGAGTAAATCAGCCTGTTGTACTGGCTGGGCATTCGTTTCGATTAAGAACCTGCGTTTGCGGGAGTCCTGATCCGGCAGACGCAGGTTTCATTTTGCCTACTTTATCTATTCGAGGCGAATCTCGATGTGCTCCTGTTCTTCCTCGTTATAGATGTCCATAATCTGCCCGGTCTCGCCGGACTGGATGGCGTCCATGATCTGACCCATCTCCATCTGCCCGATTTCTGGTGAAAAACGTGCTCCCAATTTCATACCGGTATTGAGCACGGTTACCGGCAGGCGGATGTTGACCCGGGTTTTTCCGCTGCGCAGATCGGTGATGCGCACGCGCAGCCAGCGCGGGCGCTGCTCGCCAACCGGCGGCGGGGTCGGTTTCTTCTCCACCGGTGGTTGGAATTTATCCAGCGTTTGTAGCAGCCGGATGCCTTCTTCCGGCGTGATTTTCTTCTCCTCGATCAACTTGAGGATCTTCAACCGCTCTTCGCTGGTGGACATAAATCGACCTTGTATTTCACAGGGTTGTTAGATATGCTTATTGTAATTGAATTTTCAGGGAAAGATCATATCAAACCTTATCCATACGGGAGAACCAACGGATGGTCAATTTTTGGCAATTGTTCTGGATGTTCATCAAGGTAAACTTCCTGACCACCTCGGGACCGGCTTCGGTCGGTTTGTTGTATAAAGAAGCGGTGGGAAGATTCATGACCGAGCGCGAATTTGTCGAAGCGGTTGGTTTTTCCAGCGTCCTGCCGGGCAGCGACGCGCTACAGCTGGCGATGTTCGTTGGTTACCGGGCGGGCGGGCTGCCCGGCGCGCTGGTGGCGTTGTTAGGCTCAATTCTACCGCCCACCATCCTGATACTGGTCATCGTCAGCCTGCTGCGTCTGATCAGCGGCGAAGCCTGGGTGGGCAATTTTGTCCGCGGTCTGGCGCCGGCTGTGGCGGCGTTGATGGTGATGGTGGCGTGGAATGTCTTTCGCGGTGAAGCTGACGAAAGCATCACCTGGTTTGCGGTGGTCGTCGGGGTAGGAGCCCTGACTGCTTACCTGCTTAAGGTGCCGCCCCCGTTGGTATTGCTGGCTGCTGGCGTATTTGGGATTATTGTGCTGCGATGAACGCTTTTCCTGATTTACTGATTGCCTTACAGAGTGACCATCCCACCTTCCCGGCGCTGGAATATGGCGAGTCGGTGGCGCGCCTGCTGCGCACGCCGATGCGCCTGCTGTGTGTCCGTCAGCGCGGTTCGCGTGGGGTATTGGAGGAACGCGCTCAACAGTCTGCCAGCCGCCTGGCGGAGGATGGTATCTTCGTCGAGATAGCCTGGGTGGAAGGCGGCATGGTTCCGGCTGTGCTGCGTGATATGCAGACACACCCCAACTCCATGCTGGTAATCAGCGATGTCTATCGCCCGATCTGGCGGCGCTGGGTGCGCTTTGGGCGTTTTCGCCGCTTGCAGGCTTCGCTGACCGCGCCGATCCTGCGCGTGCGCGATACCTGCTGGCCGTTGCGCAATATTCTGGTTTGCAGCGGTGGGTTGCCGTATACCATTCCAGTTGAGCGGCTGGCAATTTCACTGGCACAAATTGCCGGTGCTGCGCTGACCTTTCTGCACGTGGTCGAGCCGGTGACGCTGGATTATCCTCTGGCAAAAGAGATTCATTCGCATTGGGAGAACCTGCTGCAGACCGATACTCCCCAGGCGCGCCACCTGAAAAGTGCCCAGGAAGCCGCTGAACAGGCTGGCGTGCCTGCGCGGGTGATCGTGCGCCACGGTTTGATCCTGCACGAAATATTGTCAGAAATCCGCACCGGCGGATATGATTTGGTGGGGATGGGGTCCACCTACAGTTCACACAGTCTTTCCAGCCTGTTCCGACCGGATGTAACCGCGCTGGTATCTGCGGAAGTGGATTGTCCCCTGCTTACCCAACGCGGCGGGCTGGAGGAGGATAACCCGGCGGGTTAGTGCGGCAGCGCGCTGCTCTTTTCCTCCCACTTTTTGACGGCAGTGCGGATGAATTGCTGGATTTTCTCGTCCGGCACCGCGTCGATGCCGTCGAAGCGCTCGCGATCGACCCACACCACCACCCCCATGTTGGCTTCCTGGGTCAGTCGGATGGTTCGACCGGAGAAGGGTGAATCGGGCAGCATTTCCTGCAGCACCTCGTCAATCTGCCCAACGATGGATGTGGCGCGTGGTTTTTCCAGCGGGATGATCGTGGCTGCCAGCACGCTCGAATCGGGCAACAACGGTTTGGGCGCGCTCACCGTATCCACTGGCGGAATTTCCTTCTTGATTCCCAACCAATTGCACCATGACTCGGCAGCTTCGCGCAAGCTGCTTAAATTATCCGCCGGGACAGTTTCGCGGGTCAGGTATATTTTACGGTCGATCTCGGTGACCAGCTTGCCGGTCGATTTTTCGCGGTACAGGCGTGCCAGCGGCTCGAAGCGTTCGAGCGGCAGCCCGGTGTAGGGTTCCTCACTGGCGGGGCGGGGGGCGGGTTTTTCTTCCTCCTCGGCGGGGGAAGCGGGGCTCTTCTCTTTGCCGCGGTCGGTGAAGAAATACGCCACCAACGCGCCAATTACGAATCCTACGACGGTGAAGATCAGGGCGGGGAGTAGCAGATTTCCTGGATTCGGCATGACAGCCTCACTTTCACAGACGATCAGGACGGTTGGATGTGCCCCTGCGCATTCAGGGGCTGGCAGGTTGGGCAAAAATGGGTGCCGCGTTGACCAATGACGGTGCGTGCAATTGGCGTGCCACATGCCGGGCAGGGTTGCCCGGTGCGCCCGTAGGCGCAAAACTGGGTTTGAAATCCGCCACCGCGATAGACCCAGTCGATGCTGGCGCCATTATTGCGAATACCGGCTTGCAGCACGGCGCGGATGGCTTCCAGCAGGTGCTTTGCCTGGCTGGCGCTCAACTGGCTGGAAAGGGTAAGCGGATGCAATCGCGCCAGGTGGAGGGCTTCGTCGGTGTAGATGTTGCCCAACCCAGCAAGGAAGGATTGATCCAGCAGCAGGGGTTTCAACTGGCGGCGGCGCTCGCTCAGCAAGCGATGAAACATCTCGCCGTCCAGGCTTTCGTCGAATGGCTCAGGGCCCAATCCGTGCAGCACCTCGCGTGGGTTGCTGGTTAGCCAGGCGCGCCCAAATTTTCGCGGATCGTTGAATGCCAGCCGCCATCCGTCTTCAAACAGCAGCAACAGGCGGTCGTGCGGTTCTGGCGGCAGGGGAGCACCGCTCTGGTCGGTTTGCGCTTCCAGGCGCAGATCGCCGCTCATCCGCAGATGGATCAGCAGGACGTTGCCCGGCAAATGGATGAGGATGAACTTACCCCGCCGGGTGACGCGCTCGATGCGCTGCGAGCGGATGCGTGCCCTGAACTCTGCCTCGTCTGGCGCTGCCAGCGTGCGCATCCAACGCAGGTCGGCTTCCTGCACGACCCTGCCCGGCAGCGGTGGACTTCCCCGCCCGCCGTCCTGCAGGGCGCGTACGATGGTTTCGACTTCGGGGAGTTCGGGCATGTGCCTGGGAAAAAATGAGTGCGATGCGAGTTATTCGTTGAACATTTCACCCACGCTGCGCCCTTCGTTGGCGCGGTGGATGACTTCCCCCAGCAGGGGGGCAATCGAAAGAATGCGCAGCCGCTCGCCAAACAGCGCGGCTTTTGCGGGCGGGATGGGAATGGTGTTGGTGGTGACGAACTGGGTCACCGGCAGGGCTGCCAGGCGTTGCGCGGCTTCGCCGGAGAAGACGGCATGCACAAAGGAAATATACACGTTGCGCGCCCCATTTTCCTTGACCAGGTTGACTGCCTGGGCAATCGATCCGCCGGTGTCGATTTCATCGTCTACCAGAATCACGTCGCGGTCAAATACATCGCCAATCAGGGTGAGCGCCTCGGCTTTGGCATTGTTGGCGATGCGCCGTTTTTCGATGAACGCCAGCGGCAGCTGTAGTTTGGCGGCGTAGTTGCGCGCCTTTTTGGCAAACCCCAGGTCGGCGGTCACTACCACCGGCGAATGCAGCCGGTTGAGAATGTTCTTGAAGTAGTCAGTGAGCATGTGGAATGCGGTCAGCACGTCACCGGGGATGGAGAAGAAACCCTGAATCTGACCGGCGTGCAGGTCGAGGGTGACATAGCGGTCAGCGCCGGCAATTTCGATCATGTCCGCCACCAAGCGGGCGGTGATCGGCACGCGCGGCTGGTCTTTCTTGTCCGAACGGGCGTAGCACAGGTAGGGCACCACCGCGGTGATGCGCGCGGCAGAATCTAGACGCAGGGTCTGGATCATGATGAGCAGTTCCATCAGGTTGCGGTGCACCGGCGCCGAGGTGGTTTGGATAACGTAGCAGTCCTGTCCCCGCACGCTGCCGTGCAGCTTGACGAACAGGTTGTCGTTGGGAAACTCAACCACATCCCGACCGCACAGCGGGAGGTTGAGATATTCCGCAATTGCCTGGGCTAACTCCGGGCAGGCAGTGCCAGCATACAGGCGGACATCGCCGTACATCATCCGTTCGTGGCGCGAGTGGTTATGGGTGGGCATCTTCCTCTTCTGTTTCCTGAATTTATTTAAGTATATATCACTCGGCGTTCGAGTGCCACTCCTGGCGCAGAACGCTCATGACGATCACATCGATGTAACGGCCGTCCTTGTACATATCCTGGCGCAGGCGTCCTTCTTCCACAAAGCCGACCTTCTGGTAGGCACGGATGCCGCGCGGGTTGGTCTCGAAGACATGCAGGTAGATGCGGTTCAGGTTGAGGGTGTTGAAGGCGTAATCGACCATCATGCGTAGTGCGCGACTGCCATAACCGTGGTTCCAGTAGCTTTTCTCTCCAATGAACAGCCCCACTTCGGCACTGCGAATGCGCCATTCGATATTGTGCAAGCCGATGTTGCCAATCGGCTGCCAGTCCTCCGCTGTCTTGATTTCGATCACCATCGGGCGTTCGTTCTTGGGACGTTTCAGCATGCCGTTGTACCATTCTTCCTCCTCGTCCAGCGACATGGGTGCGTAGAGGAGCAAATTCTGGTGTACCTCCGGGTCGTTCAGCCAGCGCACGAAGCGCGGGATGTCCTCCCGTTCGATGGCGCGAAAACGCATGTCCTCGACTGTGATCATCGCTTCTCCTAGGGGTGAAGCCGGTTGGGTCCGCGGAACAGGAAGACTGCCTCGCGGATGTTAGGCAGGTTGAGCATGACCATCAGCAGGCGCGAAAGTCCCATCCCGAATCCACCGTGCGGCGGGCAGCCATAGCGGAAGAAATCCAGGTAGAACTGGATCGAGGCAGGCGTCAACCCCTTTTCCAGGGCTTGCTTTAGCAGGATATCGTAGCGGTGTTCGCGCTGCGCGCCGGTGACGATCTCGGTGCCGTTGGCGATCAGATCGAAACTCTTGGTCAGGTTGGGCTGATCGGCATGGCGCATATGATAGAAGGGGCGCACGGTGATTGGCCAGTCGATCAGGTAGAAGAATTCGTGGTTATGATTGCGCTTGACCCAATCTGCCAGGGCGCGCTCGCCGCCCGGATCGATATCGCCCTTCTTTTCCGGCGGGAGCTGGTAGCCGACCGATTTGAGAATTTCCAGCGCCTGTGTCATGCTGATGCGCGGGAATGGTACGCTGGGCGGCTGGATTTCCACCCCGAACTGCTCCTGGATCTGCGCACCGTGCACATCCTTGACGCGCTGATAAACGTACTGGAGCATGTTTTCCAGGAAGCGCATTACGTCATCGTGCGATTCGATGTAGGAAATTTCCATGTCGATGCCGGTAAACTCGGTCATGTGGCGCGAGGTGAAGGACGGGTCGGCGCGGAATACCGGACCGATTTCGAAGACACGCTCAAAACCGGCAGCCATTGCCATCTGCTTATAAAACTGCGGCGACTGCGCCAGGTAGGCTTTGGTCTCGAAGTACTGCACCTCAAACAGCTCGGCGCCGCTCTCGCTGGGCGAGCCCATCAGTTTGGGCGAATGGATTTCAATGAAGTCGTGCTTGAGCCAATATTCGCGGAAGGCGGCTTCGGCGGTGGTTTGCACTTCGAACAGCAGAGTGACCGGCGCACGGCGCATATCGAGGAAACGCCAGTCCAGGCGGAAATCGATTGCCGGCAGTGCCTCGGCGGTCGGGTCGAGCGGGATGGGCGCTTCGGCAGGGCTGTTCACCTGGAAGGTCTCCAGCTGAATTTCCAGTCCACCCAGTTTGACGATCGGGTTGTCCACCACGCTGCCGGTGACGGTCACCACACTTTCGCTGGCGGTGGCGGAAATCTGCTCCGCCAGTGCTGGGTCGTTGGCTTTCCAGAATGCCACCTGCACCAAACCGCTGCGGTCGCGCAGGATGAGGAACTGCATCTTCTTTTGGTCGCGCAGGGTTTGCAGAAATCCCTGCACGGTCACTTTTTCGCCGATGTGCTGGCGTAGGTTTGCGATCATGGTTCGTTGCATGGGTGGACTTCTCCTCTCACTTCGATAAATTGGACGATCAGGACGGGCTTGAATTAACCCGGCGTTACCTGTGGCAGTCCGCTGTTGGTGTCGGCGGGCACCTGCAGTAAGGCGCGCAGTGCCTGGTAGGGGGACGTGCTGCGGGCGGTCAGGCTTTCCAGCGCCTGCTGGTACAAGCCTTCCGGCAGGCTGGCGCGCCAGCGCTGGAACAAGGCTTGCTGGGCAAGCGCTTCCAGCTGGGCGTTCAGGCGGTTGCGGTCGCGCGCCTGCCAGCCGCCGCTCTGGCGCAGAAAGTCAGCATGAGCATGGATTTTCTCCATCAACTCGGCGGTGCCCTCGTCCTGCGCGGCGACGGTCAGCACCAGCGGTGTCAGCCATTCGGCAGCCGGGTCAACCGCGCCGCCAGGCGGCTTGCTCAGTTCCAGTATACTGCGCAGTGCCCGGGCGGCGTTTTCGGTGCCTGGCAGGTCGGCTTTGTTGAGCACCAGAATATCGGCAATTTCGAGGATCCCGGCTTTGATCGCCTGGATGTCATCGCCCATGCCGGGGGCTTCGACCACCAGCGTGGTGTGGGCAAGGCGGGCGATATCCACCTCGGATTGACCCGCGCCGACCGTCTCGATCAGGATAACCTCGAACCCGGCACTGTCCAGCGCCTGGACGACCGCCGGGGTGGTGCGCGCCAACCCGCCGAGCGCGCCACGGGACGCCATCGAGCGGATAAAGATGCCCGCATCGCCGCTTAGCTCGCGCATGCGCACCCGGTCGCCGAGCAGCGCGCCGCCGGTAAACGGGGAGGTTGGATCGACGGCGACGATGGCGACCGTGCGGGCGGGCGAGGAATCGGGCGGATTGCGAAAAGCACGCGCCAGGCGATTGACCAGTGAGGACTTGCCCGCGCCAGGCGGTCCGGTTACGCCGATCCAGTGCGCCTGCCCGCTGTGAGGGAACAGCCGGTCAAGCGCTGCCTGACCTTGTGGGTCTTCGTTCTCGATCAGTGTCAGCAGCCGGGCAAGCGCCAGGCGGTTTCCGCTGCGTACTTCCTCAGCCAGATCCATGCTGCTCCGCGTTCAGGCTGAGTCGGGCTGCAGAATTGCCCGGCGCAGATCGGCGACAACTGTCTCAGTCGAAGCGCCAGGACCATACACCGCGCGCACGCCCAATTCAAGCAGGCGGGGCACATCCGCAGCGGGGATGATGCCGCCGACGAAGACGTGCACGTTGTGCTGCCCGTTGGCGTGCAGTAGATCCAGAATGCGCGGGACGAGCGCCATGTGTGCGCCGGAGAGGATGGACAGCCCGACGGCGTCAACATCCTCCTGCAGGGCGGCTTCGGCGATCATTTCCGGCGTCTGGCGCAAGCCGGTGTAGATCACCTCCATTCCGGCGTCGCGCAGCGCACGGGCGACTACTTTGGCGCCGCGGTCGTGCCCGTCCAAGCCAGGCTTGGCGATCAGCACGCGGATTTTTCGTTCATTCATACCAGTTGCCTCTCAGCGGGGAATTGCCCTAATTATACCGCGTCCTGTCGTCAGACAATACGGCAATTGCAGCGGATTACAACAAGGAGGCTTACCTTCCCATTTGTAGAGGGTGGGATAGCCGAATTATGTGCCGTGACCAAATGATTCACGACTCGGATTGGGAATCGGAAATTAAAATTAAAAAGAATACACGAAATTTGAAAATTGCTCCGCGATTCGAATTGCAATTTGGCGAGGATGTGGCTATAATCAAATCGTATGAGGGGTATTTTACGCGTCACTTTCTTGCTAGCAATTGTCGCGCTGCTGTCCGTTTCTCTTGGCGTGGGCTATGCCCAGTCGCCGGAGGATGGGGAGGATTTCGGCACGGGCTTCTTCGTGCGCGGCGCTTTCCTGGCGCAGTACAACAGCGTGCCTAACCCGCTGGATATCTACGGTTTGCCGATGACCCAGGAATTCCAAGGCATTTCCGCGCTGGGGGTTCGCACCACCATGCAATACTTCACCAAGGCGCGCTTCGACCTGCTGCGCACGCCGCAAGGTGAGCAGGTGGTGGTCGCGCCACTGGGTGAGCTGCTCTACCCCGGACCCGGTCCACTGGCGCCGGTGCCCAGTGAGGGTCCTGCCTGCCGCCGCTTTGCGGCAACCGGCAAGAGCGTATGCTACGCCTTCCTTCAATTCTATGACGCCAACGACGGGTCAGCCAATTTTGGCAACCCGATCTCCGATCTGGAGATTCGCGAAGGGCGCTACGTGCAGTATTTCCAAAAAGCGCGCATGGAATGGCAGCCCGAACGGGATGCGGATAGTCATGTTGTGCTGACCGACCTGGGCAAGCGTCACTTTGACCTGGTTATGTACGACGCGGATGCCATCCAGCAGCGCGGCAGCGCGGCGCCCGGGCAGCCTATCTACCCGCAGGCGCATGCCTTCGTCGCCCGCCCGCTGGTTGCCGCCCAACAATCGCAAACGCTGTATGTGATCGTGCGTGACCGCTACCGCAAGCCGGTCAGCGGGGCATCTGTGACGGTGACGGTCAATCTTCCAGATGGGCAGCGTGTGGCGTACGGCTTACAGGGCAGCGATGCCAACGGAATCGCTACACTTACCTTCCCGGTCGGCGAGTTGCAGCCGCGCCAGGTGGTAACCATTGAAGTGCTGGTGATCGCCAACGGCGAAGAAGCCCGCGCCCAGTCCTGGTTCCGCGTCTGGTATTGAGTTTTACTCCCACTCGATCGTTGCCGGTGGCTTGCTGGTGATGTCATACACCACGCGGTTGACGCCTGGCACTTCGTTGACGATGCGGTTGGCAACCCGCGCCAGCAGGTCGTGCGGCAGGGCTGCCCAATCGGCAGTCATGAAGTCCTGGGTGGTAACAGCGCGCAGCGCTACTGCCTCCTGGTAGGTGCGCTGGTCGCCCATCACGCCCACCGAGCGCACCGGCAGCAGCACGGCAAACGCCTGCGAGATGCGCTGCGGCTCGGCGCGGGTGCTGCGTCCCAGCAGCCCGGCGGCACTCAGTTCGCCGGTGAAGATGGCGTCCGCGGCGCGCAGGCGCGCCAGCCGCTCGGCGGTGATCTCGCCCAGGCAGCGCACCGCCAGCCCCGGACCAGGGAAGGGCTGCCGCCAGACCAGTTCCTCGGGCAAGCCGAGCGCTTCACCAACGATGCGCACCTCGTCCTTGAACAGGTAGCGCAGCGGCTCGACCAGCGCGAAGTCGAAGTCTTCGGGCAGCCCGCCGACATTGTGGTGGGTTTTGATGCGCTGGGCTTTGCTGCGGTCGGGGGCAGCCGATTCGATCACGTCTGGGTAGATGGTGCCCTGTACCAGGAAGGGCAGCTCGCCCAGGCGGCGTGCCTCGCGTTCGAAAATTCGGATGAAGGTCTCGCCGATGATGCGGCGCTTATGTTCCGGCTCTTCCACATCGTGCAGCGCGGTGAGGAATTGCTGCGCGGCGTCGACGACGATCAGGTTTTCGCCCAGCGAGCGGCGAAAGGCGTGCTCGACCTGCTCGCGTTCGCCCTGGCGCAGCATGCCAGTATCCACGAACACGGCAGCCAGCTGGTTGCCCACCGCTCGTAGCACCAGCGCGGTCGCCACGCTTGAGTCGACCCCGCCGCTGACCGCTGAAAGCACGCGCTGATTACCGACCTGGGCGCGGATGCGCTTGACGGCTTCTTCGATGATCGCCTCGGGCGTCCAATTGGGGCGGCAGGCGCAGATTTCGACCGCGAAACGGCGCAACAAATCTGCGCCGCCGGGGGTGTGGTGTACCTCTGGGTGGAACTGCACGCCATACCAGCCGCGTGCCAGGTCGCCGATGGCGGCAACCGGGCTGTTGGCGCTGCGCGCCAGCGCCTGAAAGCCGGGTGGGGGCGTCTCGATGCGGTCGCCGTGCGACATCCACACTGGCTGGGAACCGGCGGGCAGCAGCGGGTTGAGGTGGATGGTCTCCACCTGGGCAAGCCCGTACTCGCGCTGGCTGGCAGGCGCGACCGTCCCGCCCAGGGCATGGGTCAGTGCCTGCATCCCATAGCAGATGCCCAGCACAGGCAGCCCGGATTCGAGTACGTAGGCAGGAATGAACGGCGCGCCGGTTTCGTACACCGAGGCAGGACCGCCGGAGAGGATAAAGCCGCGCGGCTGAATGGCAAGCACGTTCTGCGCGGCGGCATCCCAGGGGAACAGCTCGCAATACACCTGCGCTTCGCGCACGCGGCGGGCGATTAGCTGAGCATACTGCGAACCGAAATCGAGGATGGCGATGGCATCGGTCATGGGGCGAAGACGATTTTACCGTCCATCATCGAGACGATGCACGCCAGGGAAACAATCGGGACTTTGAGGAAGGCGAGTGCGTCGCGCCCGCCTTCAAAGGTTTTCTCAATCAACGCGCCAATGCCAACCAGGCTGGCACCGGCGGCTTGGGTCAGGCGCACCAGCCCAAGAATGGTGGCGCCGGATGCGAGAAAGTCATCGATGATCAGCACGCGCTCGCCGGAAGCCAGAAATTCGGGCGAGACGATCAATTCCACCGGACGACCGCGGGTGTGCGATGGGGCGATGGTCAGGTACACCTGGTCGGGCATGGTGATCGGCTTTGACTTCCGCGCGTAGACTACCGGAATCCCCAGGTAGCGGGCGGTCATTAGAGCCGGGGCGATGCCGGAAATCTCGGCAGTCAGTACGCGGGTGGCGCCGACCGAGGCGAACTGCTTTGCCAGTTCCTGCCCGCAGGCATCCATCAACGCCGGGTCGACCTGGTGGTTGATGAAATTATCCACCTTGAGAATGCCGCCCCCCAGATTTTTACCCTCTTTGAGAATACGATCCTTCAGCGCTTGCATGGCTTCCTCTCCTGAAAAATATTGTGCAGACATCTATTTTACGCTGAAATTTGCGGGAGTCCAGCACTTGCAGGGTGGAATCTGGCGTGGGATTGGAACAAAAACGCCAGCGCGCCGAACCGGCGCGCTGGCGGAATTTGGCAGGCAGGGACTGCCCCGTGTTTATTTGACCGTGATGGTCAGTGGCAGGGAACACAGGACGGTGCTGCCCTCAACGATCGACCAGGTGGTGGTGTAGGTGCCGGCTTTATCCGGAGCGAGCATGTCCACCGCGATCTTGATCGATTCGCCGGGCTTGACTGACTGCGTGAAGTCGTAGGCTTTGGCGTACTTCTGCATCTCGGTACCGCTGGTGTACTTGTAATCCACCGAGGCAGCATCCCAGGTGCGGTTGCTGGTGTTCTTGACCGTCCAGACAGCATCGAAGTCTTCACGCGGCTTGAGCGTCTGCGAGGCGGAGGGGGATACCGAAACCTGGCAGGCAGCGCCGGAGCCGGGGGTGGTCGTAGTGGATGGAGTGGCAGTGGTAGAGATCGAGCCGCTGGTGGTGTTAGTGAAAACGTTGTAGGCGTAAACACCGGTTGAGGTGCTATCCAGGCGGACAGTGATCTTGTCCACGTCACGCACTTTGTCGGGCAGGTTCACGTTGAACTTGAAGTCGCCGCCGGTGCCGGAGTTAATCGTACCGACTTCAACGTAATTCTTGAAGAAGCCGACAAATGGTCCCACGCGGATCTTGAAGGTCTGGTTGGCGGGGAAGTCGCGTGCCTGGACGGTGATGACACGATTCTTGTCCACCCCGACGATGCTGATGGACAGCTTGGCAGAACTGACCGTTGCAACCTGGGTGGGTGTGGCGGGCGGCAGTGTTGCCGTTGGCGGCACCTGGGTGGGGGTTTCGGTGGGCAGCGGGGTGGGGGAATTCTCCGCTGGGGTGTTCGTGGGCAGTTGGACCGGGGTAGGGATTACGACGGTAGGCAGCGAAGCAATCGCGGTCTGAACAGCTTGTGTGCGGGCGGCTTCCAGCGTGCCGGTAATGTCTTCGGTGGGGGCAGGTGCGCCGCCGCCGGGCAGGTTGCAGGCTGCCAGAACGACAACCAGGCTGAGCGAAAGCAATAACTTGATGGGTTTCATCTTCTTTACTCCTGAAAAAAGGCAAATCACTGGGTATAAGACGAAAGCGGGATGGATTTGGTTCCCCGCTCAATTGCGCGCGGGGCTTATTGACAGGTGGGTAAGATACGTTATAATAATTGCCGTCAGAAGACGGCTCACTAGCTCAACTGGCAGAGCAACTGACTCTTAATCAGTGGGTTCAGGGTTCGAGTCCCTGGTGAGTCACTATGACAACCAAAGCCCCCACCCGCAACAGTGACCGCCTGGCAGGATTGATACTCAACCTGCTAATTTCGGCGTTCTTTGTGTCCTGTTTGCTGACAGCATGGTTTGCGGCTTCGGGAGATCCGACGGGGGCGGACTGGCGGCACGCGCAGGAAATGGCGGGCGAGGCGCTGAAATACGTTTTGGGAATGGTTGAATACATCGTTACCTACCCCGGCCTTTACCTGGTGACGTGCATCGGACTGGCAGGCGTGCTCACGGCTGCCGGTGTAGGCGTGTCGTTTATGACCTGGCTTCGGGAGGAGTGACTCATGGACATGTATATACCGATCAATAAAGCCGCCGTCATCGCCAAACTAGATAAGAGCGTGTTGCAGGAGATGGTTGCAAGTGGTAACATAAGAGCAATCCAAACCGCCGAGCAAATCCTGGTGAACGAAAAAGACCTAATTTCCAGCCTGCCCAAAAAAGACCGCCCGGAGTACAAGAAACATGCGCACCTGGCGGGGGTTGGGATACTCGTGTCTGAGGCTTCGCGCAAGTACGACCTGACCACGCCAACCATATCCAGGTGGATTCAGAAGGGTTATATCTCTGTGCTACACAAATCCAGTCGGAGGACGTACATCGACGAGGCAGATATAGCCTACCTGGCGACCCTGTACCACGCCGATCCAGGGCAGGGCAAACACACCGTTAGAAAATCTTAATCGCATAACAAATATGCAAAGCCGCCTCAAAAGGCGGCTTTTTTTAATTAATCATTCCTAAAAGGATTGAAAACCTTGTAGGAATGATGTATTATTGCCTCATCCAACAACACCACTCACCGGAGACACGCAATTGAATAGTCCGCAAACGCAAGGGTATGTTTGGAAGTGCGTCCACGATCCCAGCCGGAACGGTTTTTACCCAGGTTACTACTACGGTCGGCTGTTCCGCTGGCGGGATATATCCCCCACGGCTTTCGCCGACCGCTGTTATTACTACTGGGACAACGGGACCGCTTTCGAGAACTTGATCACCGGAGAGGTGGTGACGGTTACAGCGGGACGGCTGCGCAGAAGGGAGGTTATGAATGCCGCTGCTGCCTGAACCTTGCCGCCAGGCGGCTTTTTTCAGCGTTGCGCTGGCAGCAACGGCGCGGAAGTACGGGGACGATTCCGCCGAGTTTTGCAGGGTGCTGGAAGAAACCCGGCTGCACTATCAGCAGTGCGCAACGTGCCGGGAAGCGATCCACCGGGTATGGGAGTACGCTCAGACGACGCCCATCCCGGAAGAAGTGTACCAGGCTGACTCCGACAAGCCAGCCTGGGGGAAAGGTTGAACATGACACTCTCACGAGTAAGACAGATTCAATACCTGGACGTCATTGTACGCTGCTCGAAGCAATTAATCGACGATCTGCATGAGAGCGGTGTAAACATCACCAGGCTGGATGCCCGCCTGGTCATTGCTGACCTGTTAGCCTACATCGGCGCAGACGACGAAAGCATTCGCGCCGCGGTGGGTGAGGAAACCTGGTATAAAATCGCCGGGCTTGGTGGCATTGAGTTGACCACGCAACAGGCGCCGCAATAAATGATCGCGGCTGCCGTTCTGGTCTATGTCGTATTTGCCGCCCTGTTTGTGCTGGGGTTGTGCTCAGCCGCCAAACAGGGCGACTCGCACCATCAGGAGGAGGATGTATGAGCATTTTCATGAAACATGACTGGCGAGCGTTCGTAATCGAAAACGAGGCGGGGTTGATTCTCGCGCTGCGCCGTTACCGGGAAGTGACAGGCAACCCATACCCAACCACGGTTCGGGTTTCTGCCCGTGCCCCGCAAGCGCTGGTCGATCTTATCAATACAATTCCCGGTGTGGAAATTGATCTAGCGCCGGGCTTGCTCAGCCTGGACGTGTGGTTTGCGGTCGAGAAACAGACTCCAACGTTGGAGGAAGCATCATGACCATTATCGCAATTGCAAACCAAAAAGGCGGCGTCGGTAAGACGACTACCGCGGTTACCCTGGCGGACGGTCTGGCGCGGGCAGGGGGCAAAAACCCTCCAAAAGCACAGGTGCATCTCGTTCTACCGCCGCAGGCAGTGCGTGGTATCATCCCCAACGGCTGCGCCTGCGGAAATGCGGGTCAGCTCTATCCCTTCCGCGGAGGTCGAAGCTCCATGCGTTTCCAACCCAATCCCCAGCTGATCGAGCGCGCGCGGACTGCACTGGGCAGCCGCGACAATGTGTACTGGATTGTCGGTGGTGCCGGTTCGGGCAAATCTACCGTGTGCCGGGAACTAGCGAGCCGCCTGTGCCTGCCGCTGTACGATATGGATGCCTTCATCTATGGAGCGTACCATCCGCGCTTGGATGAGCGCCACCCAGTCAACCGCGAATGGTCGCGCGCCGAAAACGGACTGGCATGGCTGCTGGGTTTGAGCTGGGAGGAGTTCGACCAGTTCAACCGCGCAGCGCTGCCGGAGTACCTCGACCTGCTGGCGGAAGACCTGAACAGCGGGGATTATCCCGGCGCGGTGCTGATCGACGGCGGTATATGCAACCCGGCGCTGCTTGCCCAGGCTGTGCCGAGCGTTCACATTGTCTGCCTGGCGGCGGCGGGCGCATCGAGCGCGTTGGTGTGGCAGGCGGATGAGGAACGCCTGGAAATGAAGGACTTCATCCTGCAACTGCCAGACGGGGCAGTCCTGTGGGAAAAGTTCATCACCTTCGACCAGCGCATCACCACCACCATTCTGACAGAGAGCAGCGCCGCCGGCATTCCGGTGTGCACCCGCGCCGCTGGCGAGACGGTGGTAGAGTTTGCGCGGCGGGTGCAGGCAGCGTTGTGCCTGCCCGGCGGGGCTGATCGGTGAGATTTGAGCCCGCCGCCGCACCTTTTTTCCCTTTGACAAGCGGGCAAAAATCCTCTATGATTCAAGAGGACATTGTGTTGGATACGTCAAAGGAGGGAATGCGATGCCCGGTCCGTTTCAAATGCCGCCGCTGCCGCAACTGCCGTTCTACATTCACCCGGTACTGCTGTGGGGCATCCTGCTGGTTGCTGCCGTGCTGGTGGCGGTCACCTTTTTCCGCTTTATCTTTTCCGAGCCGGGTGAGAAAGTGCACTCCTTTGTGATCTTTTTCCTGGTCATTCTGGGGTTGCTGGCGCTGTACCTGATTGCCGATAACGCCCCGCAGATCACGGCTCTCTTCCGGCGCATCACCGCGCCGCTCTTTCGCTGGTAACAGCGGTCAATCGTCGTCTTCGGGGGGTGGGGCGGCTGCGTCGCCGTATGCCATCAGTAATGCAAATTGAGTGATGGCGTTGTACACATCCTCCAGCTGGCTTTGCAGAGTCAGGTCGCTGACGAAGTCTGGCTCGCCCAGGCGCTTGAGCAGCGGCTGGGGAATTTCTGGCGCGCGCACCTGCACGGAAAACTCGCGCATGTCCGCCGGGACCTGCCAGTAGCGCTCAATGTGATCCTCCAGCCGGGCGGGCTCTTCCACCATGCGCGCCGGAGGGCGCTCCTCCGTGCTGGCGGGCAGCGCAACGGTATCGCCGTTGGCGCGCCGGGAACGCAGCGAGGTGAGAATCTGATCCTGGCTGCGCCCGCGCATGCGGAACAGCAGGAAAGGGTCCTCGTCGAAACGCTCGCCGAGGATGTAATGCACCGCGGCGATGTGCTTGCACGGGTTGGCTTTATCGGGGCATGAGCAGGTGGTCACCAGGTCGTAGTGGTTTTGCGGAAACAGGCTTACCCCGGCGGTGGCAAAGGCTTCCTCGATGTTGGCGGGCATTTCGCCTGCTAACAGCTGGGCGGCGAAGATGGCTTGATCCGCCAGCACGTTGAGCACCTTGTTCCACTGCGCGTTGGTCAGGTGGGTCAGCCGAATGGTCACCCGGTACGGCTTGGGGCGCGAGCCCTGCACCAGCGCGTTGATACCTTCCTTATCCTCATCGATCGAGAGTACCTGTCCCTGGCGGGCGTAGAACTTGCCGCGCATCAGGCGCGGCGCAGAGAGCAGCTGCTCCATCGCGGCAATCCAGCGCCGTGCCCACCAGTTCTTGCCAAAACTGCCGTGCACGCTGTGCGCGCGAATGCCGCCCCTCACCTTGCGCGGGCTCAGTCCCCAGCCTGCCGAACCGTTGTTTTCGTTGTCCATTGATCGCTGCTCGCTTTCTATGCCGGGCGGCGCAGTGCCACCAGTTCGCGCAATTCATCGGTGGAGAGCTCGGTCAGCCACTCTTCGCCGCTGCCGATCACCGCCTGAGCCAGCCCTTTCTTGGATTCGATCATCTCGTCGATGCGCTCTTCCAGCGTGCCTACAGTGACGAACTTGTGCACCTGCACGTTACGCGTCTGCCCAATGCGGAAGGCGCGGTCTGTTGCCTGATCCTCAACTGCCGGGTTCCACCAGCGGTCGAAGTGGAATACGTGGCTGGCGCTGGTCAGGTTGAGCCCAAAACCGCCTGCCTTGAGCGAAAGGATGAAGACCGGCGGCGCGCTGGCATCTTCCTGGAAGCGGCGCACCATCTGGTCGCGCGCCTGCGGCGACGTGCCGCCATGCAGGTAGTACACTGGGCAGCCCAGCATTTGCGGCAGGTACTGGCTGAGCAGGTGACCCATTTCGGCGAATTGGGTGAACACCAACGCGCGGTCACCCGATTCGACCACTTCCTCGAGCATTTCGCTCAGGCGGGTCAGTTTACCGCTGCGCCCGTTGGTATGAGCCCCGGCGGGCTCGCGCTCGGCAGGCTGCTTGAGGAAGTGTGCCGGGTGGTTGCACACCTGCTTGAGCTGGGTGAGCATGGTCAGTACCAGCCCGCGGCGGGTGATTCCGTCGCTCTCTTCGACCTTCTTGAGTGCGTCGCGCACCACTGCTTCGTACAGCGTGGCTTGCTCCTCGCTCAGGTAACAAAATTCTTTCATCTCAATCTTTTCGGGCAGGTCCTGGATGACGCGTGGGTCGGTTTTAAGGCGGCGCAGAATGAACGGGCTGACCATCTGTTTGAGCCGTGCGGTGGCTTCGCGGTCGCCAAAACGCTCGATCGGGATGGCGTACTCGCGGCGGTATTTTTCCAGCGATCCCAGGTAGCCTGGGTTGAGAAAGTTCATGATCGACCACAGCTCCGTCAGGCGGTTTTCCACCGGTGTGCCGGTCAGCGCAAAGCGGAATTGCGCCTTCAGCCGCCGCGCCGATTGGGTCTGCTTGGCGGACGGGTTCTTGATGTTCTGGGCTTCGTCCAGGATCACCCCGTACCATTCGCGCGCGTGCAGCGTATCGGCATCCACGCGCAGTAGGGCATAGCTGGTCAGCACCAGATCAACCTGCTCCGCCGCCGCCAGAAAGGCTTCATCGCGCAGCCGGTTGGGTCCCTGGTGCACCATCACCCGCAGCGATGGGGCAAAGCGGCGTGCTTCGCGCTCCCAGTTGGTCACCACCGAAGTGGGGCAAACCAGCAGGGTAGGCGCGGGCAGCCTGCCCAGCGCTTCTTTCTCTTGCAGCAACAGCGCCAGTGCCTGGATGGTCTTGCCCAGCCCCATGTCATCCGCCAGGCAGGCACCCAGCCCCCAGCGGCGGAAGAACGCCAGCCACGAAAAGCCAAAGCGCTGGTAAGGGCGCAGGCTGCCGTTGAGCGCGGCGGGCTGTGGCAATTCGTTCAGGCGATGATTGTCCGAGAGATGGTCGAGCCATTCGCCCACCCAGCCTTCCGCCTGGACTTCGTCCAGCGGCAGACCGTGTGCCGATTCCGCGCCGAGCGCCAGCTGGGCGGCTTCCAGCAAACCCATTTGCCCGCTGCGCTGCTGTTTTTCCCAAAAGCGGATCGCTGCCTCGACCTGGTCAGCGTCCAGCTGCACCCACTGCCCGCGCAGTTGCACCAGCGGGATTTTCAGCGATGCCAGCTGCTCGAATTCGTCGCGCGAGAGGGTAGTATCGCCGAGCGACAATTCCCACTCGTAATGGATCAGCGTGTTGAAGTTGAAGTGCGCCGGCATGCCGCCCGCGACCGCCAGTTCCTTTTCGGGCATCAGACGCACGCGCACGCCCAGCCGCGCGCCGCGCTGGTTCCACCAGGGCGGGACGAGGATGCCAAAACCGGCTTGTTCGAGCAGCGGGGCGGCTTCGCGCAGGAAGGCATACGCCGAGGTGGTGTCCAGGTCGAGCCCGGTAGGGTGGCGGGCTTGCAGGCTGGTGCGAATCGGGTTGAAGAACTTGGCAGCAAAGCCCAGCCCAGCGAGCAGGATCTCCTGCGGGTGTTTGAGGCGCGAGATCAACTTGAGGTCGGTTGGGCTGCGGAACCAGATATCCTCGGCGGGGATGAGCAGGCTCAGGTCGCTGCGCGATTGCAGCAGGTATTGCAGTTCCCAGCGCGGGTTGGGATTTTTCTCGTCCGGTTCGGGCGCCGAAAGGCGCAGCGCCACGCGGAAGTTCTCGTCGCCTGCGGCTTCCAGGTTGCGCATCCAGGCGCGCAGGCTGCTGTGCAGGGCTTTGAGCTGCCCAGGGCTGGCTTTGACGCGCGCGTCTGGGCTGAACAGGGCTGCCAGCCAGATATCGAGGGTATTGTCTTTCTCCGGCAGAAGCAGTGGAGCTTTGCTGCGCCCCCAGCTGCGCGCCAGCGCGTCGCAGGTCATCTTCAGAAAGCTGTCCAGCAGGGAGCGTGCTGTATGGCTGATTTGTTTGATCGTCTTGCCGACTGCCACGGCGCTGCTCACCTCGGCGCGGCAGATGGCAGGCATGGCGCGCTCCAGCAGCGCCAGGCGCGTGCCGTCATCCTGCCCATCCAGCACCGGGCGCCAGCGCGCCAGGTAGGTTTCGGGCTGACCTTCAACGATCACCTGCTCCAGCGTAGGCAGGATACGCTGCGCGGCGAGAACCTCCAGCACCAGCCCGCACACCGTTTGCCAGAAGCGCGCGTCCGGACCAAGGACAAAACCGCTGGTTTTGCTTTCGGCGGGCAGGTTCGCCAACACGCCAAAGGCTTTGCCCGGTGTAAGCCACAATCCGCGCACCAGCCAGGGCAGCAGCCTGGGGCTGGAATATTCGTCGGCTTCCCACTCTGGGTTGAGGTCGGGCGAGGGCAGCGGGTAGCTGCGCGTGGAGGGTAGGCGCAGGCGCACCGCGCCGATTTGGGCATCATCCAGCGGCGTGCCAGCGCCGATCTGCAGCCGGATGGTGTCCGGCTCGAGACAGTAGGGGTGATCGCGCACCTGGGTGCGTTTGGCGGCAAAACCGCGCCCGCGCGGTTCCGGTTTGCTTTCCGGGCTTTCTGCCCAGAACAAGACTCCCCCGCTTTCAGTTGGGCGGCGTGGTGGCTGCCAGTGAGCGTGTAAGACCCACATAACGGTTTAGAAATCTGCCTGATGGTTCAAAGAATCGGGTTACCCTTTAGATTAGCAAAATGCCAGCGCAAGCGGCGGATAACAAAAACCTGATCGTGATATCCAATGAATGGATCAAACACCCCGGTTGGGGTGGTTTATGCCTGATTTCCCCTCGCGATACCAAAGTGCAACGGTTAAGTCGATCGTTTCAAACGGATGCAAGCTCACATACCCTCGGAACAAGCCAACCGGTTTTGAATTTCAAGCGGCAGAGCGTACATGGGGCAATTGCCTGCCCGATCCCCCTGGATTGAATGCGCTTTTCTCCCGCTGGAGTCTTCTCCGGACGCCAGTCACGGGGTAATTATATCCTAATTCGAAAAAATGCAAGGGATGGAATACCGTATTGAATTATCCCCCCGTCTTTCAGCGGTTGGCGGAATTTATTGCCGCCTTACCGGTTTAATTGGGCTGCTCAGGCTGCCTGCGGCGCGCGTGAGCGATCATGCGGTAGGCGGAAATGATCAGGATGATTCCCAATAGTACCTTCAAAACCGACGATACAAACCATTGCACCATGATCCCGCCGAGCAGCGCGCCCAGGATCGAGCCGGCGCTGAGCGGGATCATGGTGATAGTCAGGCGCGGATTTTCCCGGAAGACCCCGCGCCGGATGTAGCCGACCAAACCAACGATCACGGTTGGCAGGCTGATGAAAATGCTCGCGCTCCCCGCCAGTTTGACATCCACCCCAAATAGAAAAATCAGGCTGGGGATGATCAATTCGCCCCCCGCCACACCTAGCACACTGCTGACAAAACCAATCGCCAGCCCGGCAGCCAGCGCAACCAACGCCTGCCAGAAGAAAACGGGCGGGATCCAGCCTTGCTGGGGCGAGCGGGCGAACCCCTCGACAATCAATAGAATGCCAATGCCGGTGAGGATAACCAGGATCAGCCGTTCGATCTGATGACTCTTGACGCGGTGAAGCAGGCTGCTTCCAAAGTAAGCCGCACTCATTGCCCCCAGGGTTATGGCGAGCATCAGGGGCAGCAGCGGCAAAAGGCTTGCCGGGTCGAGCACACGACTTCGCGAAAGCAGCCCAAAACTCAGCGTCACCAGGCTGGTGGCAAGGTTGAGCGGTACTGCCTGGCGGATCGAATAGCCCAGCCATTGCACCAGCACCGGCAGGCGGAATTCCGCGCCGCCCAGCCCGATCAAGCCGCCCAGCACGCCAATGGGAATGGCGCTAAAAAAAGCCAGCCAGCCGTGTTTTCGGTCGAGTTTTTTCATCGCGGGCAAGTTAAGTTGACGGCTATGGCACCGGCAAAAAACCGTACTTTGCCAAAATTTCCTGCCCGGCAGGCGAGAGGACGAACTCGACGAAAGCCTGCGCCTGGGCGCGATTGGGTGCCGCCTTCAGGGGAGCAATTGGATAGACGGCAGTGACGTTGTATTCTGGCGGGATGGACAGGGTAATCAGTGCATCCGCCGCGCTGCTGACGTCGGTTACGAACACGATCCCGGCATCGGCTTCACCCAGCGAGACCTTGGTCACCACGCCCTTGACCGTGCTTTCATAGGACACCACGTTGCCGTACACCTGTTCCTTGAATCCCTCTGGGAAGCCCGGCGCGGCGGATAAGTTGGTGAGCAGTGTCTCGACATAAGCGCCCTGCGGTCCTTCGCGCGCGCCGAGCACCAGTTTGACCCCCGGCTGCGCCAAGTCGCTCAGGCTGCTCAGGTTGGCAGGGTTGCTTTTGGGCAGAATGATGCTCAACTGGTTGCGGGTGAACAGGCGCGTCTCCTGCGCATCCACCTGCCCGCCCTCCTCCAGCCGCGTCATAAACGACTTTGCCGCCGAGGCGAACACATCCGCCGGTGCGCCTTGGGTAATTTGCTCCGCCAGAGTGTTGGCGTTGGCAAAGTTGAGCTGCACGTCCACACCGGTGTTCTGCGCCTCGTACACTTGCGCCATCTCGGTGAAGGCTTCGGTCAGCGAACCGGCGGCAAAGACCAGCAGACTGGTTTGGGCAGGCGCCGTGGGTTGAGCCGGGGCGCAGCCAGCCGCGATTACCACAACTATCATACACACTACAACACATAATTTTTTTGACATTCAAATTCTCCTGAAAATAAAATTTAATCTCCGTTCAACCGGCGGTTGACTACCACTTTGAGCAGCACCAGCAGCAGGCTGGAAACCAGGATGAGAATGGCGGAAAGGCTGAGGGCAACGTTCAGTTTGGTCTCAAAGCCGATGTAGATTGCCAGCGGCATGGTCTGAGTGCGCCCGGCAAGGTTGCCGGCAAAAATGATTGTCGCGCCGAACTCGCCCAAGGCGCGTGCCCAAGCCATCATACTGCCGCTGACGATTGGTGCGGCGGACATGGGCAGCATAATGTAACGTGAGTTCGGGTTAGGCGGACAAAGCGAAATTGTGAGCCAACCCTAAAGAGGGTTTGGATGAACGGTGGCAGTAAGCAATCAAGCCACATAGCAC
>DAOUMN010000046.1:0-12160 GCA_034411135.1 Bellilinea sp. | reverse complement strand
TCAAAAGCCGAATCATAATTGCCGTCCACCAGGATAACCTGCGCGCCATACACCAACAACTGCGCCACTTTGGCGGGGGGGGCTGTTTTTGGCGCAAAGATAACCGCTTTCTGTCCAATGGCAGCTGCCATGCCAGCCAGCGCTGCTCCTGCGTTACCAGTCGATGCCGTCACCACCACCTCAGCGCCGATTTGTCGCGCCCGCGCCACCACAATCGATGAAGCCCGGTCTTTGAACGATGCAGTTGGATTACGTCCCTCATCTTTTATCCACAAGTGGCGTAAACCAAGTTTCTCCGCCAGCCGGGTGGGGTAATAAGTCGGCGTCCAGCCTGCCATGCGCAATGGGGTACCTTCCCCTCCCGGATCTTTGACGGGTAGCAAAGGCAGATAACGCCATAGTGAATAATCCGAGCGGGAAACAATATCATTGACCTGATATTTCTGGCGAATGCCGGCGTAATCCAGGATAACATCCAGATTGCCGCCATCCTTTGGGCAGGTATACGTTACCTGACCAGGAGCATATTCAGTTTTACACAACGAGCAACGGTAACCGACAAATTCACTCATAGAAGTTAATGTCCTCAAGTTGATGGAATACTGCAATAAGCGGCTCGATTGGCAAGCCAATTCCCCGCATATTACTCATTTTCGAACGGTACCCCCAGTGAAGCCGGGGGGGATGTTCGCAGCGAGCGCAACAAATGCGCCAGGAAATGCCGCGTCTTTTCCGGCAGCGCAGCCAGAGTGCGATCAACCCACTCAGCATTTCCAATATTGACCAGCAGTAAGGTTAAGATCATCAATGGGAAAGGTGCCACCTGCAAAACCTGGGACGGGATACCCGGCAGACTGGGCTGCAACACCAACCCCAACCACTGCAACAAGCCAAACAGGTACGCCCCAAAGGCAGCCCGCAGTGGGTTCCACCCGCCAAAAATCGTAATTGCCAGGGCTATCCAGCCAAAACCATCCAACCCAGAGATTGTGCCTTTCCAGCCCGCCTTGACGCTCAACGAAAACATCGGGCCGGATAACCCAACCAGCATTCCGCCAATCAAGGTGTAGAGATAACGCATTTTGTTAACGTTTGCCCCGCGGACAAAGGCGGTGGCAGGTTTTTCACCAATACCTTGTAGCATCAGACCAGGGCGCGTCTTAAAGACGAACACATACGCCACGATAATCAAAATAAAACTGGCATATACCAGGATATCCTGCCGGAAAAAAACCAGACCGATGACCGGAATATCTGCCAGACCGGGAATTGGCATGGCAGGGACACGCGGACCTTGCAACCCCATAAATGGATTGCCGAGAAAATAAGCCAGGTCGCGGCACATCAGCGCCAGGATGAAACCCACCGCCACCTGGGATTGCTTCAACGTAATGCTGCTGAAAGCAACAATCAATGCAACCAGTCCGCCGATCAACGCTCCGGCGATAAATCCAATCAGCAGGTTGTTGAAAGTTGTTGCTGCCGCAAAACCCGCCATGGCAGTCAATAAAATCGTTCCATTTACGGAAAGATTGATCACACCAGCCCGCTCGGTGATGGTTTCACCAATTGCTGCAAAAACAATCGGTGCGGAGGACGCCAGAACACCTGCTAGTCCAATCAGGATAATTTGAGTATCCATAGCATTAACCTCACTGCACCCGAGTCAGGCGACGGCGTACGCCATCCATCAGGAGCACAAACAGAACCAATGCCCCTTGTAAAACGCCAGAGAGAGCCGAGTCGAGTTTCAACACAATTGGTAATTGAATGCTGCCAATGTTCAACGCAGCAAAAAACAGCGCCACCGGTGCTGCCCAAATTGCCTGGTAATTGACCAGCATGGCAACCATCATTCCAAGGAAACCATAGCCGGATGAAATCGAAGGAATCAGACGATGATACACAGCCAACACCTGCGTCGAGCCTGCCAGTCCCGCCAGCGCACCGCAGATCAAGAAAGCCATCATCATATAACGCGCCGTTGGTATGCCCATCATGAAAGCAGCTCGACCGTTACGACCAACGGCTTTCAAACGCAATCCAAAGTACGTCCCGCGCAGCAGGAAGAATACAATGATGATTGCGACAATTCCCATCCCCAGCGACCACAAACTCAAGCGAAAGCCCGGTAACGTTGGGAACCAAAGGGTTGTGGGGAACGGCTCGGTGCCGCTCATCGAGCCTACACCGGGGCGTTTCCACGGTCCAAAGATCAGCCAGATCGTCAGCGCGGTGGCAACGAAGTTCATTCCAAGCCCGCCAAAAATTTCGTTCACGTTGCCAAAAATTTTCAGCAACCCTACCAGCCCTGCCCACAACATTCCACCCAGCGCTCCGGCAATGACTGCACTAGCCATGATCAGGGCAGGGGGTAAATCGGAAGATTGCAGCAAGCGCAGCGCCCAGGTTGTGAAGATCGCCCCCAGGGTGATTTGTCCCTCAATGCCGATATTCCACAACCCGGCTGTAAAGGTCATCAACAAGCCTGCCGTGGCAAGCAGCAAAGGCGTCCAGGCAACCAGGATGTCCGCCATCTTGCCAACCGAGCCAACTGAACCCACGATGATATTTTGATAAACTTGAAGCGGGTCGGCGCCGGCAATCAGCATTACCAGGGTTGTAAACAAGAGTGCCAGCACGATCGCCAGTATCTGAAAACCTATTCCCATCCAGCGTGATGATGTATTCAGCATTACGGCTCCATTCCATCCGGCGCGGACTTAAAAACCCTTGCCACCAATCAATTGCCCCAACTGATCCACCGATGTGGCGTTCGCGTCCAGAGGTTCTGACACTTTACCGCCAAAGAAAACAAGAATACGGTCGCTGTATTGGAGAATTTCTTCAAGGTCAGAAGAAATAAAAATAATGCTGGTGCCCTCTTTGCAGCGATCCTTCAATTTGCCCCAGATCCAAATTGCCGATTCAATATCCAGCCCGCGTGTTGGATGCTCCAACAACAATAAATTGACCGGTGTGCGCAGCATTGCCAGCAGCGCGCGCTGCTGATTACCGCCGGATAGTGCTTCCACCCGGCTGACTGGCGTCCCTTTGATATTGAAATCCGCAATTCGTTGCCGGGTGACTGACATGGCTTTATCAAAATTGATAAAAAATCCTTGCTGTTCTTCCGCCAGGATAAAGTGTTCGGTTAAGGATAATCCAGGGATTAAGCCTTCCTCCATACGGGACGCAGGTACATAGGCAATCCCAGACTCCAGAAAAGCACGATACGGCTTACCAGTCAGGCGTTTGCCGCCCAGGTTGATTTCTCCCGATACCGGACGGATCAGTCCGGCGCAGGTGCGTAAAAACTGCAATTGTCCGGACCCTTCCATGCCCGCCAGTCCAATCACTTCGCCACAGGTCATGGACAGGTTAATATCACGGATTTGCAGCCGATAATCTTCAATCGTGACGTGATCGAGATGAAAAGCGACATCACAGGTTTCATATCGCCTTTTTTCATCAACACTTACCACTCTGCCGAACATCATGGTTACCAAATCATCGGTGACATAAGGTGGTTCAGCAGTGCCTACCAGTTCGCCTTTGCGCAGCACAGCCACGCGGTGACACAATCCTTCGACATCTTCAAGCTTATGCGAAACGAAAATCACTGACATCCCCTGAGATGCCAGGATTTTCAGGGTCGCAAATAATTTTTCCTTTTGCGCGGCGCTGATACCCGTCGTTGGCTCATCCAGAATCAACACACGCGCTCCCAGCCAAAGCAAACGCAATATTTCCAGCTGCTGGCGCTCACCGACGGTCAACGTATCGACATACGCCTGCGGATTGATCTGAAAACCGAATTGGGATTGCAATTCGTTGAACGCCTTGATGACCGCGCGCCGGTCAGGGAAAAAGCCACCCTCATGGCCAATTAGCAGGTTATCGACCACCCGCATTGGCGGAAAATCCAGGGGGTCCTGATGAAGCATACCAATTCCATGCTTGATGGCATCGGATGGCGAAGCAATCTTGATTGGTTTTCCATCCAGGCGAATTTCACCCTCATCGGCATGAAAGAACCCAGACAGGATTTTCATCAATGTGCTTTTTCCGGCGCCATTTTCACCCAGGATTCCCTGGATCATGCCTGATTCAACCGTCAGATTGATATCATTATTCGCGTGAACAGCACCGAAGCGTTTGTGAATATGAAGCAGCTCGACTTTCATGATTGCATTGCCTCGTCGCCGGCAGAGACAGCATGGATTAAGAGAACAATTTGGAGGGGAGGCTGCCTTACGCTGGCAGCCTCCCACTGAACCAGCTCATCAAATCTAGTTGCTGGGGACGCTTTGTCCTTCCATGCCTTCCAATAATTGAGGCAGGTACCAGACCTGCAAATCGGTAGCGACTTCACCTTCCGCCAGGAAGGGGCTGCCATCCTGGAAGTTCAACGGACCGGTGAACAGGTTGAGACCAGCTGCCAGTTCATCGATGAACTTTTGCAGATTGGCTTTGGCGTCCGCGCTTAGGGCATCGCCATAGACAAAGCCAACTGCCGTGGTGTCATGATTGTTCAGGTCTTTCCAATCCGGACCCAGCCATTCGAAGTACGACTTGAAGGTGCCGTCCTTTACAGCCTGAACTTGTCGCAAATACATGGGACCCCAGTTGAAATAGGGCACGCCCAGACACACTTCCGGTGCTTCAGCGCAGGAACCCTCGTAGTCATAAGGAACAGCCCACACTTCCTTTCCGGCAGCCGCCTGTTTGCTGGCTTGCACCAGTGCTTCGGTCGTATCAATCCCGGAGATAACCACATCGTAACCACTGTTGAAGAAGTCATCCGCAACCTGGGTCGGATCAGCCGTAAAGCCGGGGATATTGAACCAAAAGCCAATCCAGGTCACTTTGAACTTCAAATCGGCGGGATTCTTGCCGGCGTATTTTTCGTAACAATAGTGAGCGCCCAGGTACGCCGAAGCCGTCAGGCGACGGGTTTCGTCATTGATTAATGGACCAAGATAACCAATTTGACCCGTCTTGGTCGTCAGCGCCGCGGCGCAGCCCGCCATCATCTTGCCGTATTCCATGCGCCCCATCGAATTGCCAAAATTGGGGAACTCGATGTAATTGATACCTTCTTTCCAAGAAGTGTCGCCAGACGCATGGATAATCGGTACATCCGGGTGAGCGCGGGCAAAATCGATCGCGCCGTCTTTCATGTCATCCGAGTTAAAGATGATCAATTGCGCGCCCTTGGAGAGCAAGTCCTCAGCCAGCTGATCCGGGGTGGTACCCGGTCGGTCAGCGGGATTGACTTTGTCAATATAAATCATCTTGACACCGGGGATCTTGTTTTCAACATACAAACCGGCATCATAGTGTGCCTGGCTCCAGCCACGATCATTGTAAGGACCGACCAGCAGCATACCCAGAATAAATTCTTCGGGTTGTGCAGCGGGTTCTGCTGGCGGTTGGGTGGGTTGGGGTTCGGCAGGGGGTTGCGTCGGCTGTGGCTGAGCCGGTGGTTGGGTTGGTGTAGCCGCAGGCTGGCAGGCAGCCAATAACATGGCAACCAGCACAAACAGGCTTACCAGAAACCAGATTCGTTTGGATTTCATTTTCTCCTCCAGATAACAGGTCCAGTTAAAAAGTTGGTGATCGGGATCAGCTATTTGTTAAAATCTACAACTGGGACTTTACTGCTCCAAGCACCTCCTTTCTTAAAACATTCAACATGCAATTCGGGGGTCACAACTTCTCCCCTCATTTTTGGTTTCTTCTGGGATCGGGGGGAAAACCCCAGAATACAATAATTTTACACGAATCCGTTAAAGGGAAAAGAATGAAATATCGGTAAGCCCAACCACGTTTATCGCTCACGGGTAAATCAAAAAAGTTGGGTCTGCCTGTAACAGGCAGACCCAACCAAAACCGGTTAGGGTACGATCCAGGTGCCGGTTTCACCCTTCAAGGCACGACCAATGTTTTCAGGATTGGTAATCAGCGCCTGTTTGCCGCCAGCTTCCAGGAACCAGATGATCGCCTGAATCTTGGGCGCCATCGAACCCTTGGCAAAGTGAGTACCTTCGGAAAGATACTGCTTGGCTTCCGCCAGGGTCATTTTATCAAGCCACTTTTCATCGGGTTTGCCAAAATTGAGGGCGACCTTTTCAACCGCAGTGGAAATGATCATCAGGTCGGCATTGATTTCGCGTGCCAGAAGGCTGCTTGCAAAATCCTTGTCAATCACGGCTGCCACGCCTTCCAAGTCACCTTGGTCATTGCGTACGACCGGGATACCACCGCCGCCCACGGTAATGACGACCACACCGGCATCCAGCAGTGTCTTTACGGCTTCCAATTCGACCACTTCCTGAGGAAGGGGTGACGCCACAACCCGCCGCCAGCCACGCCCGGCATCCTCAACCACATTCCAACCCATTTCCTGCTGGCGTCGCTTGGCTTCGGCTTCATCCATGAAACCCCCAATTGGTTTGGTCGGGTTCTGGAAGGCTTTGTCGTTCGCATCCACGCGCACTTGGGTCACAACGGTCGCCACCGTTTTTTCAAGACCGCGTTTTTTCAATTCGTTCTGCAGGTTTTGTTGTAGCGCATAACCAATTGCGCCTTGCGAATCGGCACCGCAGACATCCAAAGGAACTTCGTGCATCCCTTCGACTTTGGCGGCGATTTCCGAACGACGCAGAATGAAACCAACCTGCGGACCATTGCCGTGTCCAACCGCTACATCCCAACCCGCTTCGATCATATCAACGATATGATAAGCGGTCTCTTTTGCAGCTAGATATTGATCTTCAACCGATTGTCGCTTTGCATCCTTGATCAGCGAATTGCCGCCAATCGCGATTACTGCCAGTTTCTTAGCCATAAACAAAAATTCTCCTCTAATTGTTGGGTAGGTTTGATTAACTCATCGTCAATGCCATGACCGCCATCTGAGCGTGCATGCGGTTTTCGGCTTCGTCGTATACAACCGATTGAGGTCCATCCATCACACCGTCGGTAACCTCAATGTTACGGTCTGCTGGCAGTGGGTGCATGTAGATGGCATCATCTTTGGCAAGCGCCATTTTTCGCTCGTCCGTGATCCAGTGCGAGTATTTCTTGATAATCTCCGCGCCTTCATTGGCATCCGGAGTATGAACCATCGCGCCCCAAGACTTGGCATAGATCACATCCGCGTCCTTAAACGCTTCTTCCATGTCGTCCACAACCTCGAAACCAACTTTGAACTTGCGGGCTTCCTCCTTCGCCATTTCCATCACTTCGGGCATCAAGCGGAACTCCGGCGGGTGTGCCAGAACAACGTCCATGCCAAAGCGTGGCATCTGCACGATCAAGGATTGCGGCACCGACATAGGTTTTTGGTACGAGGCGGCGTATGCCCAAGATACCACCATCTTTTTGCGGCGCAGATCACGCCCCTTTTTCTCGACGATGGTCATCAGATCCGCAAGGCACTGGAACGGATGCCAGATGTCGCACTGCATATTGAGCACGGGAACGCGCGAATACTTCGCCACATCGGAGATGTACTTATTGCCCACCCCCCAATCCACATGGCGAATGGCAATCCCATCGAAATAGCGACCGAAAATCTCGCCGATTTCCTTGGGGGTGTCGCCATGAGCAATTTGGGTAGTGCGGCTCTCGATAAAAGCCGCGTGACCGCCAAGGTGTGCCATGCCTGCCTCGAAAGAGCCGCGTGTGCGGGTGCTGCTGAAGAAGAACAACATCGCCAACACTTTATCGCGCAGGTAAGCAGTGGATTCATTAAGCGAACGTTTGCGTTTTAGATCAAACGCCACATCCAGAACGGTTTCGACTTCTTCCTTAGAGAAATCGAGATCGCCAATTAAGTCGCGTCCATGAAGAAATGTCTGCATATGTCCTCCAATCCTCGCGACGAGGATCTATTCCATCTTGCCCAACACCAACGCGATCAACGCCATGCGCATGACCACGCCCATGGCTGCTTCCTGCCAATAGCGCGACCAGCGGGTGATATCCACGTCGGGTGGAATCTCGTCCATACGCGGCAACGAGTGCAGCAGGATGGCATCCGATTTGGCTTTGGTGGTCAGCAGTTCACGGGTGATCTTGTAATTCGAGGGGGTCATGCCCACATCTTTACCGCTGCGTTCATCACGGGCTTTGGTGTAATCGGGCTGTACCACCGGTTCAACCAAAATCACGTCTGCTTCCGCAATTGCCTGCTCAACATGCTCCACTTCGCGGAAATCCAGGCTGTACGATTTCAACTCAGCCTTGAATTCCTCCGTCAATGACATTTCGGGGGGTGCAACAAAGGTGATCGGGCAGTCGAACTGAGTCAGAGCATAACCAAGCGAGTGCATCGTGCGCATGCGCATATCACCAACCGCCAGCCACTTAAGCCCGTCAATACGCCCTTTTTCGCGCAGCACGGTGTAGAGGTCGGTCAGGATCTGGGTGGGGTGTTCACCCCAACCATCGCCACCATTGATAATCGGCACAGACGACCACTTGGCGGCTTCATGCGGCGCACCTTGCTGGAAGTGGCGCATCACAATCACATCACCGTAGAACTCCAGCATCTTGACCGTGTCCTTAATCGATTCCTGATACCAATCCCCCGCGCGGGTCATCTTAGCATCCGAGAAACCGGTCACATGCCCACCCAGGCGGTGCATGGCAGCTTCGTGCGCCAGGCGGGTGCGGGTGCTCGGCTGGTAGAAGGCGGTTACCAGGGTCTTGTCACTGCACAGATCGATATTTTTCCGATCACGGGCAATATCTTCCATTTTGCGGGCAACATCGAATACGTGGAAGAACTCCTGCCTTTCGAACTCCTTCAGAGAAAGGATATCGCGACCAGCAAAACTACGCATTGTGAAAAACCTCCATAGATTAAGAATTTAATTGGTTTCGTTTTTTGGATAAGACAGCCTTTCGGCTGTTCCTACCGATGAATGATGGGTTTTGTTGTATCACCGGTTCATAAAAAGCAGAACGGGATCACCTCCTCATGCAACATGATTGGCTGCATTCAATTGGCTGCCAACCCGGCGAACCAAGTGAAAGCGGAAGTAACCGGGCAGGAAATAGCTATGCGAGTAGTCCACAACCCGCCCACTATCATCGTACAGGTATGCCTCAAACATCAACAGTACATCACCGCGCTGGATTTCGAGTGCACGGGCAACTTCGGAGGTAGCCGCCACAGCATTAATCTCGGTATACGAGTTCATCAAGTTAATCGTCCCACGCCGGAGAAGTAAATCCAGCACCGAACCCGTAAACCCTTCATTCAGATCCGCGGCGGTGAGAATATTTTCAGGCAGGATATCTACCAGAAACGCAACCGGACGGGCTTCTGCATGGATGACGCGTTCAACTTTGATCAACGAGGAACCCGGCTGTATATTCAAATTCTCCGCCAGGATGCCATCCGCCTCGATCGGTCTAATTCGTAGATCACCCATAGAGACCTTCAGGTTGATCTTTTCCGCCAGGCTTTCGATGCTCTGCAAAACTTCCAACCCGGTTTCGATTACCTGAACATGGCTGACCACAAATGTGCCGATTCCTTGCCTGCGGCGGATCAATCCCTGCCCCTCGAAAGCCCGCATAGCTTCACGCAGAGTCGCCCGCGAGACACCCAGTTGCTTTGCCAGTAAAGGTTCGGACGGCAAGCGATCACCGGGGGGGGTCCGGGCAATTAATTCCGCCAATTCGGTTTGCAAGCGTTGAAAAGGATGAATGGCCATATTCATCGTTTCCTCTCTAATTATGAAGTTTCAAGAACAGGCACAAACTCAAAACGGGTGACATCCACCAGCCCACGATCGGATATCCTCAATTCCGGAATGACCACCAGTGCCAGCAAGCTCAATTGCATGTTAGGGTTGTTCAAGCCGCATCCACAGGCTCTAAAACCTTGCAAGACGCTGTCCGCCTCACTAGCCACAACTTCGGCGCGTTGGTTGGACATCAATCCAGCAATTGGTAGCCGGACGATGCCAATGACTTCACCATCGCGGATGACCACCTGACCGCCGCCGCACACCGCCAGTTCGTTGGCAGCTTGAGCCATCATCTGATCATCCGTTCCAACAACAATCATGTGATGACTATCATGGGCGACGGTGGTGGCAATGGCACAACGGGTATTAAATCCAAACCCCGACACCAACCCAACCTGAACTGTACCGCTGGCGCGGTGGCGCTCGACCAGCGCAATTTTGGCTATATCCTCACCCTCATCCAGGTTCACTTTTCCATTGACAATCCGCACTGGCATTTTGAGGTGGCGGGTAGGTGCCTGATTTTCGATCACGCCAATGACGTTAGCAATGGCTTTTCCATTGTTGGATTGACCAGCAGCCAGAATGAAATCCTCACCGGATAGCGGGCGCAGCAAGCGCACGGATTGCAGCGCCCACTGTGGGTAAGCATGAGTTGGCAAGTCGATAATTAAACCACCATTCTCGGCAATAACTTTACCACGCGCAATCACAGTTTGCGCCATAAAATTCGCAATCTCATCCACCAACACCAGATCAGCATACCGCCCAGGAGCTATCATTCCCAGGTCACGGCTGCAACCAAAATGTACCGCTGTATTGATCGTTGCCATCTGGATTGCCAGCATTGGCGGCAAGCCTTGGGATACCGCATGACGAACAACGCGGTCCATGTGCCCTTCGTGCACCAGCGTGGCAGAATGCGAATCATCGGTGCAAAGTAAAAAGTGGCGCGTATCCAGCCCTCGCTCAGTGACAGCCTTCACCTGGGCAGCTACATCATGCCAGGCAGAACCGTAACGCATCATCACCTTCATTCCCTGACGAACGCGCTGGACAGCGTCCTCGGTAGTGGTTCCTTCGTGATCATCCTCCGCGCCGCCAGCGACATAACCGTGAAACGGCAACCCCAGGTCTGGTGAGGCATAATGCCCACCAATCACCTTATTGGCTTTGCGGGTTTCAGCCAATTCAGCATGAACCATCGAATCGCTATTGAACACCCCAGGGAAATTCATCATCTCGCCCAGCCCAATGATCTGCTCCCATTTCATCGCCTCGCTGACTTCCACAGGTCCAATGCTCGCACCGGGCGTTTCCATGCCGGGCGCCGAGGGAACACAGGAGGGCATTTGCACATAGACGTGAATGGGCTGGTTGGCAGCCTCATCCGCCATCAGGCGGACACCTTCCAATCCAAAGACGTTGGCGATTTCGTGTGGATCGATGAACATCCCGGTCGTCCCACGCGGCGCGACAGCACGCACAAACTCGGTTACGGTCAACATGCCCGATTCGACGTGCATGTGAGCATCCAGCAGTCCAGGACACGCATAGCGCCCGCCAGCATCGATAATTTGCGTACGCGCACCAATGGTATGACTTGCATCCGCACCAACAAATGCAATCCGTTCGCCCAAAATGGCAATATCCGTGTGTGGGACAATCTCACCAGATTGGACACACACCCACCGACCGTTGCGAACAACCACATCGGCGGGAATGCGCCCCATGGCACAGTCCACCAGTTTTCGGGTGTTCTCAGCGGTTGAGTCGACCATTTCGTACCTCCCGGTATAGAGCGCAACCTGTTTCGTAGAAGGAAACAGGTTGCTCCTAGTCAGAATATCAATCGTTTCGCTGCACGGTTATGCTTTTCAATTTGACGTACCATATCGATGGTCGTCAATTGACCGTTGCGAACCACAAACTTACCATGTACAACGGTGTAATCGGTATGGCACGGCTGGCAAAAGACCAGCGCTGCCAGCGAATCGTGCAACGCTCCGCTGAATTCCAGTTGGTTAAGATCATAGGCAATGAAATCGGCGCATTTACCGGGCTCCAGTGAGCCGATATCCTTGCGCCCTAACACAGCCGCGCCGCCACGGGTTGCCAGTTCCAACGCCTGGCGGGCGGTCATCAACGGCGGAGCTGCCTCGCTACTCAATGAAGCCCCGCCCAATCCTGCACCCAATCGAGCCAACAACAACGCCTGGCGGGCTTCCGCCAGCATGTGCGAGCCATCATTGGAAGCCGAACCATCCACACCCAGCCCTACCTTCACACCCGCGTTCATATAAGCCATCACCGGGGCAATGCCTGATGCCAGGCGCATGTTCGAAGATGGGCAATGAGCCACGCCACAGCCAAAATGGGCAAACTGGTCA
>DAOUMN010000045.1:0-36807 GCA_034411135.1 Bellilinea sp. | reverse complement strand
TCCGCCGGGCTGAACTGCTGCGCCAGGGCGGGGGTCATCAAGCCTTTCTGGCACGGCACACCGTTGCAGTCCGGCGCCAGGTAAATATCGGGCTCGACGATCGATTCGCGCAGATAGGCGGTCACGTCGGCGGCTTTGCCGGTGTATCCGCTGGAAGCGAGGATATCCTCTGCCTCCAACCCAATGCGGCTCAGGTCAGGTCCGATCACCCCCACCGCGCCGGGCACGCCCGGGATAACGTGACAGGCGCCGCAGCCGCCTTTTTGCAGCAGGGCAGCCGCATCGAGCTCAACCGGGCTGGTCTCGCCCGGCTGGACAGGCTGGGTCGGCGCGGATGTAGTTGGGCTGGGCGCGCGGGTGCAGGCAGCCAGCAGAAGCAGCCCCAACAACCCGGCTGCCAGACCTTTGAGCGTGTTTCGAATCACGGTTCACCTCCTCCGGAAAGTTCGTGCCTGCCGAAAGGGAAGCAACCACACCCGCAATAGCGGGGTGACGGGATGTGCCAGCCCTTTTTCAGGCTGTTTTAATTATCGGACGGAGGCCGAGGTACTTCTTTGCGCTGGCGCAAATAAGCCCGCCGCACAATTCACGGGTCGCCGTATTCGACCAGCAGGGTCGGGCGCCCCACAATGTTCCAGGCGTCGGTTTCGGAGGCGGAGAGGTATTTGCCGCTGTGGTAGCCGCTGTCGGAACTGTACAACGCCAGGCGCAGCGGCGTGCCGTTCTGGTAGGCGCTGGCTGCCGCGGCAGAAACGTCCCATTCGCGCGCCGCACCGGGCCAGCTTTCCCCCGGCTGGGTGATGTTGTACACCTCCACCCGCAGCACGCTCAGGTTTTCCTGCGCCAGCGGGGCATTGTTCCAGGTGATGCTGTTCTCCTGCCAGTCCTCGCGGATGCTGAAGGCATGGATAAAGGAAGCATTCGGACGGTTGGCGGGGTTGGGATCGTTGATACTGCCCGAACCGCCCCAGTGGTGCATCACCAGCCGCGCCGAGCGAATCACCTTGCCGGGCGGGATGCCATCCAGCGGGAAGGTGACAAAATACTTGGAAAAACACGGCCAGTCGGCAATATCAGCCTGGTTCTGGATGATGGCGCTGTTTTCGTTGGCGTAATTGAGGTTTGCCCACTCGTTCCAGATGTGGTAGGAATCACCCGGGCACTGGTTGCCGATTGTGCCGCCTACCGCGGCATCTGGGACGGTGACCCCGTTTTCACCTTCGCGGATGAGCAGCGTGCGCAGGTTGGCAGCCGGAGGCGGAGCGTATACCGGCAGCCCAAAACGCAGGTTGCCCCAGCTGTCCGGCGCTGCCGGGTCGGCTGCCTCGGGCCAGGCGAATGATGTTCCCGGCGGTCCAGCCTGGCTGTCGCGGTCGTGAGTGATCAGCGCCATGCGCCAGCGCGTTCCGTCCGCCGGTTTGCCCAGCCCCAGGCTGGAATATGGAATGCGAAAAGTGATCGACCAGCCGCGGTCGTCATTGTTGTTGTTGGGGAAACTGCCGCGCCAGCCGGTGCGGGCTTCGAAGGGGATCGACTGAGCCTGCCAGCCGCTGCCGCTGCCGCGGTAGGCGGCTTTCCAACCGGCTGGCACCGGCGCGCCCGCCGAAAGAGGGTTGAACTGCACCACAAAGCGGTACGACTGTCCCCCCGGTGCGCCCGGCGCAGCGCTTTCGGTGTGCAGCAGCAGGGTAATGGCGTCCCAATCCTCCAGCCTGCCGCTGCCCGGCTGCGGGTTGTACCAGATGCGCCGGTCGAAACTGGCGGTGTAGAGGGTCAGTTCATTGTCATTGTAGGCAATGCGCACATCGGTGTAATTGTCCGCCGGACTGATCCTGCCCAGCCAGAAGATGGACATCTGGTAAAAGCGGGTGGCGGTGATATCCGGCACGTTGATATACGCCGCGTTGACCGTCCGCCCGGAGGAAACCGGGTTGTGGTTACGATAGACCAGCGGTAAAAACAGGGTGGGAGTATCGCTGATCTCTTGGGCGGCTGCCGGTTGAGGCAGCAGGCTGAATACCAGAAAGAGCACAAGTAAAATTCGCCATTTTTGGGTCATGATCGTTCATTGTTGGACTGGCAACGGCATTGACCTGCCAGACAGCGCGCGTACTTAAAGAATAAGGGGCGGCGACGCGCCCCCTGCGTTGATGAAGAATACGGCTAGCGGTATTATGCCATTAAAAACGATCAGCTTAGTTAACAATTTTGTTGGGTGCGCCGCGGGTTATAATTCAGGTGACATTCACCGCCTCGAAAGGAGATAAGCCCCATGCTTGCCATGCAGTTGACCCGCCCCGCCCCGGTCGAAGACCTGCCACTCCAGCCGGTTGACCTGCCCATTCCGCGCCCGTCTGCCGGTCAGGTGCTGCTAAGGGTGACTGCCTGCGGGGTGTGCCGCACCGACCTGCACATTTGCGAAGGTGAACTGAGCGCGCCGCGCCTGCCCCTGGTGCCCGGCCACCAGGTGGTTGGTGTGGTCGAGCTGACCGGCGCGGGCGTGGAGCAGGTGCAGGTCGGGCAGCGCGTGGGGGCTGCCTGGCTGGCTTCCGCCTGCGGTATGTGCGCCGCCTGCCGGCGCGGCGAGGAAAACCTGTGCCCGCAGGCACGCTTCACCGGGCTGCATGTCGACGGCGGCTTTGCCGGGTGGATGCTGGCAGATGCCGCTTTTCTCTACCCGCTTCCGGGCGAACTGTCCGATCGCCAGGCTGCCCCGCTGCTGTGCGCCGGGATTATCGGTTACCGCGCGCTGCGCAAAGCCGGGGTGCAGCCCGGCGAGCGGCTGGGGCTGTTCGGCTTTGGCGCCAGCGCCCACCTTGCCATCCAGATTGCACGCTACTGGGAATGCGCGGTGTATGTTTTCACCCGCTCCGCCGCCCACCGCCGACACGCCGAATCACTCGGCGCGGACTGGGTGGGCACCCCCAGCGAGCCGCCGCCCGTCCCGCTCGACCGCGCGGTCAGTTTTGCCCCGGCAGGCGAGATCATCCCCCTGGCGCTGAACGCGCTGCGCCCCGGCGGCAGTCTGGCAGTCAACGCGGTGCACGCCAGCCCAATCCCCGCCATGCCCTACCAGACCCTGTACGGCGAACGCAGCCTGACCAGCGTTGCCAATGCCACCCGCCAGGACGGGCTGGAATTGCTGCGCCTGGCGGTCGAAATCCCGCTGCGTGCCGATATCGTCCCCTACCCGCTGGACGAAGCCAACGAAGCGCTGCTCGATCTCAAGCACAGCCGGTTGAACGGCGAGGCAGTGCTCGAAATTGGGGCAGGGCTGGAATAATTATTAAGGAGACTCAGCCATTATGACACCCCAGCACGACACAGGCATATACCAGCAGACCGCTGCGGGCGGGTTCATTGCGCCCTTCAACCTGACCTACCGCCCAATGCAGCGCCTGCTGCTCTACAACCTCAAAGACGCGCCGCACCACAAGGGCATCGAGCCGCAGTGGTTCGATGACGACGAGCACGGGCGCGGGCTGCTGGTGATTGTCTATCGCCAGGACGATACTGTGGATGTGCATTACACGCCCGGTCTAAAGCTGGACCCGCGCGGCTACCAGATCCAGGCGGGCTTGAACGCCATGCTGGAAACGGACTTCAACCCGGCGCGCTTCGAAATTACCCCCTACGGGGTGGAAATGGAAATTGGATTTCACGACAGCCAGGGGCGGCGCATCGAGGCGCGCCTGTCCAACCGGCGCGATACGCCGCGCAAAGGTATGCGCCTGCTGGCGCCGTTTGGCAGCACGGTGCAAAAACCGGTTAAACTGATTGCCGTCTATCTGTTCGACTTCGACTTTATCCGCCGCCCGGTGCGCGAAATGCACCTGAGCGTGGATGGGCAAACCTGCCGGGCGTTCGATTTTCCGCTGCCGCTGCCGGGCATGCCGGCATCCTTCGTACGCTATTCCGGCGAACCAATGATCGTGGACTGGAACGAGCAGGTGGATGGCAGCCTGCCGCTGTACCAGCCGTCCGGCGCAGGCGAGTTTCGCGCCGGCGGAACGCTGTTCACGCTGGTGGACAACGGCGGTCACCTGGAACTGGAACAGATGAAGGTTGCCTCGCCGCGCCACGCAATGGCGCTGTCGTTTACCCCGGCGTTCCCCAGCCTTAGCGGGCTGCGGGCGGGCGCGTCAGTTGCTGGGCGTTTCCGCCTGCTGCTGGACGACAGCGAGCGTATCTGTGCCGGTGTGTACACGGCGCAGCGCACAGGCGACCTGATCGAATTGGGGTTGGATATCGACCAGGGCTGGCAGCCGCGCAAACCGGCTGGTTTGCTGCGCATGGTCATGCTGTTCACCAACGTATTCAAGCGCTGGCCCACCACCTACCGCTGGCGTGGTCGGCTGAACCTGGCAGGCGGCTCAGCCCACCTGGTTTCCGGCTGGGAGCGGGTAACAACTAAAGGCTGAGCAGGTTCCAGTACACCAGCGACCAGTTTACCGCCAGGGCAAACAACGTCAGCAGGCTGTACACCAGCCGCGCACCGGCGTTCCAGTAGCCCTTGAACCACGCCAGGATGGCAAAGACAAGCATTAAACCGCCCAGTCCGGCGAGCAGCAGCGGGATTTTCAGGAGCACATCCAGCGCCGGTGGCGCGCCGAAGAACACCGACGGCACCCCGTAAGCCGGCTCAACCGTGCCGAGCATTATCCCCAACACAACCAGAAAGCCAAGGAAAATCAGCGCAAACAAGCCGCCGGTCAGGCGAGCCAGGCGGGCGGGCAGCGGGCGCGGCTGACGCTGGCGCAGCCCGCGGATGAAAGAAACCAGCCAGGCGATCAGCGCGATGAGGAAGGACAGCCCGCCGCCGATCAGAATGAACAGGTGCAGTTCGAAGCGTCCGTGCCAGGGTGTTTTGAAAAAGACGAACGGCGTTGCGGGTACCAGCCTGACCTGCCCGTCAACCTCTTTGAGAACCATGCGGTTATCCGGCTGCTCGGAGTCAACCAGCAAACCCGGTTCGGTCTCGACGAAAGCGGTCGTGTCGCCGCCAAAGTCCACCATCACGCGCTGCTCCTCGCTCACCCACACCGAGGTGGGCATCAGCAGGCGGATCACTTTTTCGAAGGTGGTGAAATTGCTGCGCGAAAGGTGGTAGGCGCCAGCGTACAGCCCGGCTCGTTCGGAAAAATCCGCGCTGGGAGTGAGCGGCTGTGCAGCGGGCAGCGGGTAGTAGCGGTCGATGAATGCCTTCACCACCTGCTCGACAACCAACGCACCGGCAGCGCCGTTGGTGGAGACGAACAAGCCGGTTTGGCTCTCCGGCAGGAGCACCAAATTGGAGTGGAACAGCATGGTGTCGCCGCCGTGCGAGAGGGTGTACTGCCCGCCACGGAGCGTGTAGAAAAAGCCGTGAGCCATCCCGCCTTGCAGGCGTGGGTCGGGGGTATCGAGCGGGCTGTGCATCTGCTGCGCGGTGGCAGCGGAGAGGATGCGCGCGCCGTTGTATTCTCCATCCTGCAGGTGAGCGATCATAAAGCGCGCCATGTCCAGCGCGGAGGCGCTCAACGCACCGGCGGGGGTTGGCACCACGTACTCAAAACCGCCCTGGATGTACTCGCCGCGCACATAGTTGTAGCCAGAAGCCATGTCTGCCGCCAGCGCGGGGGGCAGCGGCTGCTGGAAGGTGGCGTGGCGCATGCCAAGCGGCTGGAAGATGTGCTGCTGGACATACTGCTCGAAGGGCTGCCCGGAAACACGCTCAACGATGTAGCCAGCAAGCGCACTGCCGTAGTTGGAGTACGCGCCCACCTCACCCGGCGGGAAAACACGCGCCGGAAGATGAGTCTTGAGATACACCTCCAACGAGGATACCTGAGCCGGGTCGAGCTTGAACAAGCCGTCACCGCGATCTTCGAAACCGGGGGTGTGGGTGAGCAGGTGGCGCAGAGTGATCGGCTGCGGGTAAGTGGCTGGGATGCTGAAATCGAGGTAGGTGTTGACATCGGCGTTCAGGTCGAGCCTGCCCGCTTCGACCAGCTGCATGACCGCCGTCCAGGTAAACAGCTTGGAGACCGAGCCGGGACGGAAAAGGGTCACAGCCGGATCGACCGGGGTGCGCGCGGCAAGGTTGGCATAGCCGTAGCCCTTGGCAAACAGCACCGCGCCGTCGCGGACAATGACCACCACCGCACCGGGAACGTGGTGGGTGTCCATGGCGGTCTTGAGCACGCCGTCCAAAAAGGCTTCTACCTCCGCCGGGTCGGTCGGAGCGGGGGTGCCTGCCTGGGCGTACACCGCCGCAGGGCTGAAGAACATACCCGCCAAAAACACCATGGCAAGCGCAACCGTCAGCCAGCGGCGGGCGCGGTCTGCGAACAGGGTGACACATGAAGCAGGCATCATAACCGGTTTCCTTGTTTTGAATCGGGGGTTTATATCATGTACGCGAAACGAGGAAAAAAGTTGTGCATGCGGAGGTGGTGGGGTAACACTTTTAGAACGGGTAGAAAAATGAAAAGGAAGATATGGCATCGTGAGCATTCGTGTTTTTCCAAATTTTCCTCTAGTAATTTTAGACCGAATTCAAGACCGAGCAAGGAAGTCCTCCAGCAATCCATTGAGTAGGTCACCCAACCAACGCGCGCTCATTATAAAATGGCGCGGGGTGCGGTGCGTGCACAAGACGAAGCAAGCGTGTATGGTACCGTAGCAGTCTTTGACGGTCTGTAAGGCAACCTGTGGGATTTATCACAGTGGAGCAAGGGATGATCGCTGGCATGCGGGGCGGGTAGCAACTGGCTGCGCCAAACTGCCCCCGGTGGATTATAATGGAACCGGGCAGGCTTGAGTGACAGTCTGCCGCGGAACAATGGCTTGGAAAGGAGGCGGGCATGGTGGAACAGGGTACGCACAAGGCTGATGCGCTTGCCTGGCTGCTAGAATCGGATTCCCCGGGGGTGCGCTACCTGGCGCTGCGCGATCTGGCGGGGTTGAGCGATGTGGACGCCCCGCTGCGCGCCGCCCGCCGCCTGGCGCACGAGCAAGGTCCCATCGCGGCGGTGCTGGAGGCAATGTCGCCACCAGGTTACTGGGTGCAGCCAGGCGCGGGCTACAGCCCCAAGTACCGCTCGACCGTGTGGGCAATTCTGCTGCTGGCACAGTTGGGGGCGCGGGTGGAGGAGGATGAACGCATCGGGCGCGCCTGCGGCTATGTGCTCGATCACGCCCTGACCGCGCACGGGCAGTTCAGCGCGTCGGGCGCGCCTTCTGGCACGGCGGACTGTCTGCAGGGCAACCTGTGCTGGGCGCTGGCAGCGATGGGCTGTTCGGACGCGCGCCTGGAGCAAGCCTTCGAGTGGCTGGCACGCAGCGTCACCGGCGATAGTATTGCCCCGCTCGGTGACCGCCAGGCAGCCCTGCGCTATTACGCCGGTAAGTGCGGTCCCACCTTTGCCTGCGGGGCAAACAACAAACTGCCGTGCGCGTGGGGCGCCGCCAAGGTGATGCTGGCGCTGGGCAGCCTGAGCGCTGCGCAGCGCACACCGCTGGTGGAGCGTGCCATCCGGCACGGGGTGGATTTTCTGTTCAGCGTTGAGCCAGCCGAAGCAGCCTACCCCAGCGGGTTCAGCGACAAACCAAGCCAGAACTGGTGGAAATTTGGTTTCCCGGTCTTCTACGTCACCGACCTGCTGCAAATTGCCGAGGCGCTGGTCGCGCTTGGCTGCGGCAGCGATGCGCGCCTGGCACGCACCCTGGCGCTGATCCGCGACAAGCAGGACACGCAGGGGCGCTGGGCGCTGGAATACGATTACAACGGCAAGACCTGGCTGGACTTTGGCACAAAAAAGCAGCCCAACCCATGGGTCACCCTACGCGCACTGCGTGTGCTGAAGCAGGCGGGATAAAAGGTTTTCACCAGCAATGAAAACTATTATTTAATTATTTTCATTGTCAATGAAAACGCTTGGATAAATCGCTGGTCGAATGAGCAGATTCGCGCAATGCTGATCGAGCAGTACGCATCCTTCTGTCGCCGTGACATTGGCATCGAGCGCGCCCGGTTAAAGGACATCCAAAAAACTGTTTCCCCTCCCCATGCGGTGTTCGTATTCGGTTTACGTCGGGTTGGTAAATCGACGCTGCTGGCTCAACTTGCCCGTCAAATTGGACTGGACACATTTTACTACATCAACTTCGAAGACGAACGTTTAATTGGCTTCAAAGCCGAAGATGCCAACGATCTTTACCAAAAATTGGTCGAGGTGTTTGGCGACCGAAAAATCTTCATCATGGATGAAATTCAAAATGTTCCGGGTTGGGAGCATTTTGTTCGCCGCTTCATGGATATGGGCTTCAAATTTTATATTTCCGGATCCAATGCTTCGCTCCTCAGCCGCGAACTTGGTACACGCCTGACCGGGCGGTATGTGCCGATCGAACTGTTCCCTTTCTCATTTCAAGAATACTTGCGTTTTCGGGAGATTCCCATTTCTCCACTGCATCGCGCGATTACGCTAGAGATGGCTGAATTAAACCGTGCTTTCCGTTCCTATCTGGATGATGGGGGAATCCCGGACGCGCTCAAATATCCAGAACTGCCGATCTTGCGCACTTTATTATGAAGATGTGTTATATCGTGATATTGCGATTCGTCATCGCCTCACCGCTATCACCGCGCTGCGCGAATTGGCATATTTTGCCGTCAGTCACCCGGCTGAATTGATTTCCTACAACAAGTTAAAAGACACATTGCGGCTGGGGAGTGTCAATACCGTCAGCAGTTATATTGAGTATCTTGAAAATAGCTGGTTGATCCTCACGGTTAACCACTATGCTTATTCGGTGAAACAACAGAAAATCGCGCCAAAGAAAGTCTATTGTATCGATACAGGGCTGGTCAATTCAGTTGGTTTTCATTTTTCGCCGAATATTGGCAAGCGAATGGAAAACGCTGTGTTTTTAGCATTGCGCCAGAAAACCAACCATATTTATTATTACACCACGAAACGAGATTACGAAGTGGCTTTTTATCTTCCTGAAACGCGGCAATTGATCCAGGTTTCGCAGCGGTTTGAAAATCCCTCCACACGGGAGCGGGAATTTCGCGCTATCGAAGAAGCCGCTCGTGAATTAAACGTTGATAGTGCACTGATCCTGAGCGAAGCAGAGAAAGCAGATACAACCGCTGGAGATGTGCCAGTCGAAATCCACCCGCTCACTGCCTGGCTTTTGAACCAGCAAATCGAATAATGCTTTTCCTGATCCATATTACACTGACCCGGCAATTAACACATCTCCATCCAGATCTATCGGTATCCCGGCTGAGATAGAAGAGCAAAAACGCCTGGTGTCGCCTGCTGCTGATGGTGCTGTAGTGTGTGCCGAATGCGGCGGTTAGCACCAACGGCAAACAGGTGACCATCACAACCAGCATCGTGCGCCAGGAACAGCAAACGGTGGTATTCCAGGTTGGCGATTGGACGTTGCTCGGCAGGGGTGAGACTGTGTTTGTGGACAAGGCGCTGCTGACCAGTTTACCGTCCGGCTGCCGCGAACGGTTCTGGTGGGTCGGGGTTCAGCGCCGAGCCGTACCCGCCACCGCGCTGAACCGCCAGGTAAAAGAACAGGTCAGGATCAGCCCAACCGCCACCCCGTAATAACGGGCAGGATCAAGCTGTTCACCTTGCATGGATCGATTGCGAAAAACGATGTTAACTTGATAAATACAAGACGTTAATCCGCAACTCTCTTGGTGTTGCTAAACTAATTTTGAAAAATATGGTTTATCCAAGGAGAGGTCATGAAATCCACCCGATTGTTTAAGTTATTATCTTTATTGCTGGTTGCCTCCTTTGTACTGGCGGCTTGCAGCAGTGCGCCGCAAGCCCCTGCCGTCAAAGATTGGAGCACGATCACATCTGCCGCGGACGGCGGCGGCATGGACGCTCTGGTTGCGGCAGCCAAAGCCGAAGGCACGCTCAACGTTATTGCCCTGCCCGACGACTGGTGCAATTACGGAGAGATGATGAGCACTTTCAGCAACAAATACGGCATCAAGGTCAATTCCATCAACCCCGAAGCTGGCTCCGCCGATGAATTGCAAGCCATCATCGATAACAAAGAAAACAAGGGTCCTCAAGCCCCAGACGTGATCGATGTTGGTCCTGCCTTTGGACCGCTCGCCAAGGAACAGGGTCTGATTACCCCTTACAAAGTAGCCACCTGGGATAGCATTGCAGGAGTCAAAGACCCCGAGGGCTATTACTACACCGATTACAACGGCGTGCTGGTTTTCGAAGTCAATCTGGATGTCGTCAAAGACGTGCCGCAGGATTGGGCTGACCTGCTCGACCCGAAATACAAAGGACAAATTGCCCTGGCTGGTGATCCGCGCGCCTCGAACCAGGCTGCTCAAACCGTTTATGCAGCCGCGCTGGCAAATGGTGGTTCGCTCGACAACATTCAGCCCGGACTGGACTTTTTCAAGAACCTCAACGCGCGCGGCAACCTGCTGCCCCTAATTGCCAACACCGGCTCGATTGCCAAGGGTGAGACCCCCATAACCTTCCAGTGGAACTACCTGGCGCTGGCAAATGACGAAGCCTTCGCTGGCAACCCGCCGCTGGAGATTATCTATCCCAAATCAGTCAGTTGGGGCGGTTATTATCTGCAAGCCATCAGCGCCTATGCACCGAATCCCGCCGCTGCCCGCTTATGGCAGGAATTCCTCTACTCGGATGAAGGACAACTAATCTGGATGAAGGGCTACTGCGCCCCTGCCCGCCTGGCGGATATGCTCGCCCGCGGCGTTGTCCCGGCTGACCTGCAAGCCAAACTGCCCGCTCCGGAAATCATTAACAGCGCGGTTGTTCCCAGCCGTGACCAGTTGAGCGCCGCCCGCGAACTGATCAAGAATGAATGGGACAAAGTTGTTGGTCTCGATATCAAATAAGCCTGTAATCGAATAGACTACACCCTGCGTGACCCGGCGCAAGTCGGGTCACGCACACCTTTTTAGCAAAATGACCATCCCAATTCAAACCACGCCGACGACGCTCAAAAGAACCTGGCGCGAACACCCCGCCTGGAACTGGTTGGGACTTACACCCTTTTTTCTCTTCATCCTGTTCTTTTTTATCATCCCTTCCCTTAACCTGTTCAGCGGGGCTTTTCTCAATCGCAGCGGTGAATTTACCTGGCAGAACATGGCGGTATTCCGCAATCCGTTCGTTCTGAAGGCTTATCTTTCAAGCCTGCAGGTCAGTTTCGTCACCGCGCTGGCTGGCGGATTGTTTGGCTTTTTTGTCGCCTACGCCGTCACAATTGGCAATGCCCCACGCTGGATGCGCAACGTAATCATGACCTTTTCAGGGCTGGCAGCCAACTTCGGCGGCGTGCCCCTGGCGTTTGCCTTCATTGCAACCCTTGGTCGAACCGGATTTATTACCGCCTTACTCAAGGAGATTTGCTTTCCTGCTGCGGGGGGTGATTTGGTGTGCCCGTTCAATCCCTACGACCACGGTTTTAGCCTGTACAGTCTGAGCGGGCTGGTGCTGGCTTACATCTACTTCCAGTTCCCGCTCATGGTGCTGACCATTACACCTGCGCTGGAAGGGTTAAAGAAAGAATGGCGCGAAGCCTCTGCTAATCTGGGGGCGAACAACTGGCAATACTGGCGAGATGTGGCTCTGCCAGTGCTGATGCCCTCCATCCTTGGTGCCAGCATTCTGTTGTTTGGTAATTCCTTCGGCGCATATGCCACTGCCCAGGCACTAACCGGCGGCAGCATTCCATTGGTGACGATACTCATCGGTCAGCAAATTCGCGGCGATGTGCTTGGCAACCCCAACGAGGGCTATGCCCTCGCTTTTGGCATGGTGGTGATCATGGCTGTAACCATCATTGCCTACAGCCTGTTACAGCGCAAAACCTCGCGGTGGATCAAGTCATGAGCAAGGCAAAGCAGATTAACGGCTGGGCTATTTTCTGGGGCGTTCTGGCGATCGTGTACTTTTTCCTGCCCATGTATGGCACCTTCGATTTCTCCCTGCGCATGAAGCGCGGTGAAATCAGTCTGCTGGCTTATGAAATTGTCTTCGCCGATCCGCGTTTTTGGGAAGGCTTTCGCTATTCAACCATCATGGCAGTCATCACCATCCTGATCAGCGTCTTGATTTTTGTGCCCACGATCTACTGGATGCACCTGAAAGTGCCGCAAGCCCGCCCAGTGGTAGAAATTATCACCATCCTGCCGTTTATTGTCCCAGCGATTGTGTACGTCTTTGGGTTGATCCGCACCTTTTCGCGCCCGCCGCTTCAATTGACTTTGAGCCCCGTCACGACCGATGTCTTGATAGTGACCGGCTACGTTGTCATCTCGATGCCCTACATGTTTCGCGCCGTGGATGTAGGAATGCGCGCCATCGATGTGCGCACCCTGACCGAAGCCGCCCAAAGCCTGGGTTCAAATTGGGTTCAAATTTTAGCCAATGTCATCATTCCCAACCTGCGCATCGCCATCCTGAGCGGCGCGCTGATCTGTTTTGCCACCGTGATGGGCGAGCTGATTCTCGCCAGTTTTCTCGTCCGCCCGGCTTTGGGTCCCTACATGCAGTTGCTCGGTCTGACCAAAGCCTACGAACCGGCAGCCCTGGCCATCATCAGTTATGCGCTGACCTGGTTCAGCCTGGGATTAATCCAAATCGTTAGCCGCGGGGGAACTCAACAACAGCTGACCGGAAGGTAGTATTGGAGTACGTTCATATGGCTCATCTGGAACTGTCGCACGTTGAAAAACACTTTGGCAATACGGTCGCGGTCGAAGATTTCGACCTGGCAGTGGAACAGGGACAATTTGTCTCTTTTCTCGGTCCCAGCGGATGCGGTAAAACCACCACCCTGCGAATGATAGCCGGTTTTGAACTGCCCACATCCGGACGAATCACCATTGATAATCAGGATGTCACCACCGCCCCTCCCAACAAGCGCAACGTGGGCATGGTCTTTCAATCCTACGCGCTCTTCCCCAATATGACGGTTGCTCAAAACGTAGGCTACGGTTTGAAAATTGCCGGGAAATCGAAAGGCGAAATCGATCAGCGAGTGAAGGAAATGCTGGACTTGATTCAGATGAGTGAGTACGGCAACCGCTACCCTTATCAACTCTCCGGAGGGCAGCAGCAGCGTGTGGCGCTAGCACGTGCCATTGCCATCCGTCCGCAGGTGCTCCTTCTGGACGAACCGCTTTCCGCGCTGGATGCCAAGATCCGCATTGAACTGCGCCAGGAAATCCGCCGCATCCAGCGTCGTTTGGATATTACCACCATCTATGTCACGCACGACCAGGAAGAAGCTTTGTCCTTATCGGACCAGATTGTGGTCATGAGTCAGGGCAAAATCGAACAAATTGGCACCCCAACCGAAATCTATAACCACCCCGCCACCGAGTTTGTCACCCGCTTTGTGGGGCATATCAATCTGCTCCCGGTCAGCGTAGTGGATACCGGTAGCGGTGTGGTGCGATTGGGCAACCAGACAATGCGCGCAGGTCAGTTCGAGAAACTGAATGGTCGTCCAATGCGCCTGGCAGTGCGCCCGGAAGAGATCAATCCCGGCTACAACGCAAACGCCAACAATTTGCGGGGGATTGTCGATACCGTTACCTATCTTGGCTCAATCGTCCGAATTGGGTTGTGCGTTGAAGGCTTCCCACTTTCACTGGATGTCTTTAACGAACGCAAGTTTACCATCCCAAAAATTGGTGAAGAATACCCGATCACCTTCGCCGTGGATGCCTGCTGGCTGATGGAGCCCGAGACGCAGGAAGCCGGAAAGTGACCCTGGCAATTTTTGATCTCGATTTCACATTGCTGGAAGGCGACAGCGAGTGGCTATGGAGCGAATTTTTGCTGACTCAAGGATTGGTCGGGGAAGACTTTACCGCCCAAATCGCCCGTTTTTACCGCGATTATGAAACCGGTCGGCTTGACTTTGATGCCTACGAACGCTTTTTGCTTGCCCCGCAAACCCGCCTTCCCGCACAACAAGTGGCTGGGCTGCTCGAAATCTATCTGTCAACAATCATCGGTCCGCGCCTGCGCCCATGGATGCTTGACCGCGTTGCCTGGCATCGAACCCAGGTACACACCTTGCTGCTAATCACCGCCAGCAACGCCTTGCTTGCCGAGCCAATTGCCCGCTTGCTCGAATTCCCCAATCTTATCTGTACCAGGGTCGAAAACGGGCGCCCAATCGGCACGCCTGCCTTCCGCGACGGTAAAGTGACGCGGCTGCATACCTGGCTGGCAGAAAATAATCACCCTCTTGAGGGCAGTTGGGCTTACAGCGACTCGCACAACGATCTGCCGCTCCTGCAACAGGTCAGCCATCCCGTTGCGGTCAGACCAGATGCCCGCCTACACCGGTATGCCGTCCAAGCAGGGTGGACAATCCTCTGAGCAGGAAAACACTTGACAACACTCTGGTTTTATATTACTATTAGATATATAACGAAAGGGAAGTTAAGTGGAATACGTGATTCTGGGGCTGCTTGCCCTGCGCGCCATGACAGTGTACGAGATCAACAAAGCGCTCAAACGCGGCGTATCCCTGTTCTATAGCGCCAGTTTTGGCAGTATCAACGCCGCCATTCGAAAACTGCTTGAAAAAACGTGGGTCTCCGAGGAAGAAAAGGTCGAACACGGGCGCAACAAAAAAATTTTTCACCTGACCCCTGCTGGGTGGCAGGCATTCCAGGACTGGCTCACCACAGAAATTGAGGCGGAAAAGGTCAAAGACCCCGCCCTGACGCGCCTGTACTTTATGGGCTTCGCCCATGCCGCCGAACGTATCCGGGTATTGGAAGCCCATATCGAAAATCTGTGCCAGACCTTGCATACTCTTGAACTCATTCACCAACAGTCTGCACAAATTAAAACACCGCCCAATCTGGAGGATGTGCGCCGCTTCCAGGAGTTTACCCTGGATTACGGGCGCGCATTTTATGCCTTCAACATCGCCTGGTATCAAAATTTGCTCGAAACACTCAAAAAGGACGCATGATGACCAGCCTGCAAGCAAAGCACTTGAAAAAAGATACTTACAGCCTTTATTATTACACCCAAGGCGACCCATCCAAAGAAGCCCTCTTTTTTATTCATCCCGCCTATGGCGATCACACCTGTTTTCATCACCAAGTCGATGTTTTCTCGTTAAATTACCACGTCATAAGCCTGGATATGCCCGGCCATGGTAAATCACAGGTCAAGAGTGGAAAGATCGGCATCGACGCAACCGTTGACCTGGTTGCTGAAATTCTCGCAGCGGAAAGGCACGCCCAGGTGCACCTGGTCGGCGTTTCACTTGGCTCGCTGGTGGCGCAAGCAGTTGCCTGCCGGTATCCACAAATGGTCCGGAGCGTAACCGTCACAGGTGGATACAGCATATTTGGCGATAATTCCGCTATCTCCAAAGCCCAAAACCGGGAAATCTTCAAAGCCCTTTTCATGATGTTGTTTTGGATGGACGGTTTCCGCCGCCACGTGGTCAGGCAAACCAACGTGGTCGAAGCAGAGCAGCAGGTTTTCTACCGGGCAATGCAGCACTTCACCCGTCGTTCGCTGCCGCTCATGGCAGGGATGAGCAAAATCCTGGAGAAGGCACCCAATACATTGAGCCAGCCATTGCTGATTGTGATTGGCGAACAGGATTTGCCCATTTTGCTCAACAACGCGCATAACTGGCAGCAACGCGAAACAAATGCGCGTTTGGAGATCCTCCCTGCTGCTGGTCACTGCGCCAACATGGATAATCCGGCGGCGTTCAACCGCGTCCTGGCGGAATTCATTAGCGCGAACGCAATCGGAGCCTGAAACAGCATTTGCCCCTATTTACTGAACACACCCCAATGGGGCGGGATTCTTTTCCTTCTACCCGGACTGTTTCCCGTGCAGCGCCCCCGTATACCACCGGATTTACAAACCTTGGGGTTATTCGCCAGCGATACCGAGATCATGCCTGCCATGCTGGAGTTTCGGGTCAACCTGCACTGAGCCGGTCTGTACCCGGCGGACAGACGTAGCATTGGTCAGCCGCTGCATCTGCCCAGCGGTGCGTAAATTCGGCGTCGCTGATATCCTCGATTGCCACCTCCACCGTTACCAGGTCTGCTGGGCACGCCGCGCTGATTTTGGCAGGATGATCCGAGCGCACAACCGCTCCGCGGCGGGTAGTGCGCCCTTCGCGAGTCATCAATCCGCCCAGGTCGCGGACATTTCTGCAACCTTCCCAGTTAAGGATGCGTGTGTTCATTTCAAATGAGCTCCCTCATAACGATACACTCAATGCGAGGGTGGATGCAGGTCGATGGTAAATGGATCAGAAGGATCTACACGCCTCTTCCGCAAAAAAAGACTTCAACCGCGGCACATTTCTGTGCTATGATACATGCAATGCCGTTGCTGCGGCGGCAGCCACGACCGACCCGGGCATTTATTGGTATCGCCGCGCTGCATTGCATAGTTCGGTCTCTCGACTTCGCATTAGGAGGTGGAGAATGCCGTACACGTTGAACAGTTTTCTGCTCGACCTGGGGGGGTGGTTTGCGTCCGCTTTTCCGGCAATGAACGGGCGCTTTTTTGCCCCGCCGCCCGCCAGCGGATCGAACCCGGTGCCGCTCGACAGCGCCAGCAACAATCCGTCCAGCCCTTCCCAGGCGATGACCCTCACCTTTGCGTCAACCGCTGTGCCTCCCGCCAGCGGCACCTTTAGCCTGCACGTGGTCGATACCAGCACCGGCGGCGACCTGTACCGCTCTGGGGTGATCTCCAGCCTGCCGCCTTCGCCCGGGCTGCTCAGCATCATCACCGCGCAGACGGAGACCATCACCACCGCGGAGCTCAACGGGATAATTGCGAGGTTCACCCCCACTACGCTCACCATCCCAACCGGCATTGCGGTGGCGGCGGGCATCCTCACCCTGGGCACGCTCATCCCACTGGAGGCATCCATGACCGCCATCACGCCGGTGACCGGCGGTGCGCCGTTGACCTTCACCGTGAGCGGGACGATCACCTCGCAGCGCTTCTGGTTTTTCCGGGTTACCACGACCTTCATTTACACCTTCACGCTTAGCATCACCCCGTCTGGCGATTCGGCGAACCAGGAACGAGTGGTGGCAGTCAGAACACCCGCCTCGACCCTGGGGGGCAACACGCTTAACCCGCTGTTCAATACTCTGCTTGGACCGCTGCTGGGCGTTTTTCTGTCCGGCTTTACCGAAAACCTGATTAACGCCCAGATTCTCGGCTTGGCGCGAAGCGTGCTGAACGAGCAGGGCTTCCGCATGTCGCCCAGTGCAACGCTCTCCGCGCGGCGCATCACCATCACCTCCGCCGGGCTGGCGGTGCAGCTAGCCGTATCCGATGCGCACGGTCCCGGCGTATTGGCATTGCCGGGCAGCCTGCGGGTCACCATTGCGCCCGCGCCCAGCACCGCGGTCAATGTGTCCTACACCATTACGGTGCTCAATTCCGCCAGCGGGTTGCCGGTGGCGGGCGCGGCTGTGTCCATCCGCAACTTTAACGCCACAGGTTTGGTGCAGACACTCAGCGCGGTGACCGATGCCGCCGGAGTTGCCACCATCACCGCCACGCTCAACGCCAGGATCACTTTTGGCATCCGCATCGAAAACGGAGCACGGGTGCGGGTGCGCTTTTTCACCCCGCCGGTGCTGCTGGTAACGGCTGCCGGCTTCCGCAATGCAGAAATCCCACTGCTGGAGGACATGGACCTGCTCTGACTGCTCTGGCAGAAAAAGGATGTCAAATAAAGGTTGCTTTCCGGCAATCCGGGCAAAGTTTTCAATGAACAACACGGCGCACGATACACTTCACATTCAAATCGGAGAAAAACAAAGGCTAGCCTGGCTGATCGGCTTGCCCTGGCTGCTAACCTTGAGCGCGGGCGCCGTTTTCTGGCTTGGGTCGCAATGGCTGGGTGCGCATGGCGGGTATTTGCTCGGTTTTGCCTTTTACTGGGGCGTATGGTGTTTAGGGCTGGCGTATGTGTTGAACGGCAGGCAAAGCCTGGTCAGGTTGTGGCGTGACCGCCGCCCGCTGTTTTCCCGCGACAACTGGTTGGCAGCGTTGGTTTGGTTGCTTGTGTTGGCAGCTGCCCTGCTTCTGTACGCAGCTGACTTCTTTCGCGCTCCACCGCTGCTCATCCTTGTCGCTGCTGGCATGGCGACCATCAACGGGGTGTGCGAGGAGATCTTGTGGCGCGGGCTGTATGTTGCGTTTTTTCCGCGCAACATCTGGCTGGGGGTTGTATATCCGGCGGCTGGTTTTGCGCTGTGGCATTTTGCCCCCCAGGTGGTCTTCCCTGCGAATGAACCGTTCAGTTTCGTCGTCTCCACCTTCTTTCTCGGACTGGCTTATGGGTGGATTGCCTACCGCTGCGGATCTGCCCGATGGAGCGCCATTTCTCACAGCCTGAGCGGCATCCTGGCGCTGAGTGGAATGCTGGCAACCAGTTTGCTGGCTTTGTTCGCTCCATAAGGTGGAGAAGCGCAGCAGGTTTTGCCCCCGGCTGCGTGCATAAAAGCGGATGGGTCAGGGCGCAGTGCTCTGGCGGTATTCACGCGGGGTGACCCCCGCCCACTTCTTGAAAGCTTTGCGGAACACGCTTGGTTCGGAAAAACCGAGCAGGTAGGTGATTTGTTCGACCGAGTAGTTCTCGCGCAGGTATTTCTTTGCCAGGCGCTGGCGGATGTCGCGCAGCAGGTCGCTGAACACCACACCCTCATCGTCCAGGCGCTTTTGCAGCGTTCGCACGCTGACCGCCATCTCTCTGGCAACCTTTTCGATGGAAAGCGACTCATCGTCCAGGCGAGCTAGGATGATGCGGGTCACGGCGCGGGTGGTCGCGTCCTTGCGCTCCATCTGCGCCAGGAAGTCACGGGCGTACTGCTCAAACTGTTCGAGCAGGCTGGGGTTTGCCATACGCACCGGCGTGTTGACGATGCGCCAATCCAGGCTGAGCCAGTTGTCCTTCTGGTTAAAGTGCACCGGGCAGTTGAACACGCGCTGGTACTCGGCGGTCGATTCGGGCAGCGGGTAGATAAAGCCCACTTCCAGCGGACTGATCGGCTCACCGGTCAGGCTGCGCATCATGCGCACGCTGCTGGAAAAGGTGGATTCGAAGCAATGGCGCGACATGACCGGCGCATGCGGCGGGGTGAAGTAAACCACGTGAATTTTGTTGAACCGCAATTCGGCGCGCGCTTCGATCAGGTTGCCGATGATGCGCGAATAGCGTGCCGATTTTTGGAATACCTCGCCCAGGGTTTTGCAGTTCATCATGATATAGCCGAGGATCGACCACGATCCGGCTTCGGCAAATTCGCCCATGTGCAAACCAAAGTACGGATCGTTGACGTAGTGCGCGGCTTCATCCTGGATGAGCAGGTAGGTTTCGATGGGAATGCGCGCATCGGGCGAACGCACCTCGGCGGGCTCGATGCCGAGCGAGTGCAGATAGGCATCGATGTCCACCTGAAGATGGTTCAGGTAGAGGAACATCTGGTTCAACACCGAAGAGGAGACGGTAATCGCTTCGGGCGCATGGCTCATATTCCAATGATAATCGAAGAATGCGTTAAAGAACACTTTTTTTGCGGCAAATATCATAGCCTGGGCGCACCGGCTGTGCTACGATCACAATGACTTTATTTGCATGGATAAAAGAGGATGAGAACTATGGAAATGGCAACCAAATGGATTGTGCCCGCGGCTGGCTTGCTGTTGACGATCGGGCTGGGATTTTGGCTCAGCCGGTTGGGAAAGCCCTACAACGCGGCACTGTTCAACATGCACAAGCTGGTCGCGCTGGGTGTAGTGGTGTTGAGCGGACTGGAAGCCGTGCGGCTGCTGCGCACGGGCAGCCCGGACGGATTGCTGATCGCCGCGCTGGGCATTGCCGGGCTGGCGGTGATTGGTTTGTTTGTCAGTGGCGCGCTGATGAGCACCGGCAAGCTGGACTACACACTGCTGTTGACCGTTCACCGAATTGCGCCGGCAGCGCTGGTGGTTGTGCTGGGGCTGGCGTTGTTTCTGCCAGGGCTGCAGCGCTGACGCCCGGACGCGCGGTGCGAACCTGTCAAACAACACATTCGTCCACAGGCTTGGAAATGCTCAACCGGCTGAAAGGTAACGGTCGTAAGCCGCAACCCAATCGAAGACATCGTGTCCATAATCCAGCGAGGTATAATCAAGTCATGAGTGACAGTGCAATGAATATTCTGGTCATCTACGATTCGGTGTTTGGGAATACCGAAAAAATCGCCCGCGCCATTGCCGCCGGGCTGGAAACGACCGCCTGCCTGCCGGTCAGCCAGGCGCAGACAGCCCCGCTTGCCGGACTCGACCTGCTGGTAATCGGCTCGCCGACGCGCGGCTTTCGCCCGACCGAGGCAACCAGCCAATGGTTGAACCAGCACACGGGCGGCGTGCTGCGCGGATTGCACGCTGCGGCGTTCGACACCCGCGTTGCGCTGGAGACGATTGGCTCGCCGGTCTTTCGTTTCATTGTTGACAAGGGCGGGTACGCCGCCAACACGATTTCCAAAACCCTGGTAAATAACGGCGCCCGCCTGGTTGCTCCCGGCGAGGGCTTCTACGTCACCGGCGAGCAGGGTCCGCTCAAGGACGGCGAACTGGAACGGGCAACCGCCTGGGCACAGCGCCTGCTGCAAGGCATCCGTCACGAATAGACAGATGGCACCGGCTGACCTTCCTTCGCAGACCTTGACCGTCCCTCCCGAACGGGTAAAATTTACAGTCAGAACGCAAACCTTTGCGAGGTGCACATGCGCAGCCTGTTGGTCAAGTTCGGGGTGGTGTTAATATGCACGGGCGCGGGCATTGCCATGACCGTCGCGGCGGCGTCGCCGTTTTTGGCATACGCCAACGCCAATGCCGCCGATGGACCTTATTTCTCCCCGCCGCTGCTGGCGCTGGGCTTCCTGGCGCTGCCCTACGCGGTGGTGCTGCTGCTCGTCCAGGCGGGCGTGGCGGTATACGAATGGAGTGCGCGCCATGCACTGGGCAAGTCGCTGCCGCTGATCGGCATCACCGCCGGGCTGCTGGCTGGGTTGCTCTGGCACGGGATCATTGCCACCACGCAGATGGACGGCGCGACCGGCTTCCTGCTGATTGCCGCAGCGGTCATGCAGGGGTTGGTGGTATTCAGCGCGCACTGGGCTGCCAACCGGCTGCGGCTGGGACTGCGCCAACCCAGTGCGGTCATCAAGCGAACTGTCAAGCGCAGAATCCCCTCCCATTGAGGATTCGGGCTACCCAGCAAAAATTGGATGACAATTGATATCATCACGAACATTAGCGGAGCAAGAAACACAACCAGGTAAACCGCCATGCAACCACGCTACTGAATGCCGCCCAACAAAGTTTTAAGTGGGCTGCATCGGACGATTAGAGCGTCCATTGCTCGCTCGGTTTATTGAATTGAACCTGATAACCCGGTCTGGCACGCAGCGTCTTTAACAGCTCTTCGAGATAGGATTTGGACAGGTGCGATGAAAGATACACAGCACCTGAGAATAACTGTTGATCATCCTGCAGGTATCCACTTTGCCGCGCCTCTGCAACAATATCCTGGTAATCTGTCCACATGTAAATGCCCAGCGTAACCCAAACCCCGCACGGGAAAGGATAGTCGTTCAATACATTCAAGGTTTCGGTGATGGTTTCGGGCGTTTCTCCGGGTGCTCCAATCAGGACAGAAGCACCGTAAGGGATTTCCGAGCGACTCAACGCCTCCAACGACTCGCACACTTGCCTGACGGTGTAGCCACGTTTCATCCGGTTTAGCATGGCCGCCGAGGCAGACTCTACGGCAAGATTGACGTAGGAACAGCCCGAATCGGCCATCAATTGGCAAAAATCGTTCGTGACGCCAATCGGCTTCAGGTCACCTGTTGCCCAGTTAAAATCAAGCCGCTCAGCAATGAACGCGCGGCAGAGAGCCTCCGTATGCTGTCGGGGGACGTTAAAACTGTTATCGCAAAACATCACAGTACGACCTGACGTGTACGGCAGAACGTGGTAAATTTCAGCCAACACGCGCTGCGGCGATTTCAACCGGTAGCGTTTGCCTTCCAATTTGCTGTAAGGACAGAACGTGCATGCAAATGCGCAACCACGCTTGGTAAAGAGGGCTGGGACAACTTTGTACCTGGCATACTGCTCCAGATCAAGGAGATCATAGGCGGGTAAGGCGGCATCTTCCCAATGATCCACCAGGCGGGGAGGCATGGTCTCAATGCAGTCTCCCTTTTTGAAGACGCAGCCCGGCACAGTATAGATATCGCCGCCATTTGCTAAACGATTGAGAAAAAGCGGGAACGATTCTTCCCCTTCGCCCCGAATCCCATAATCCACATCCAGATATTCCAACCAATCCCTGGCGTAATAATTAAATCCCGGTCCTCCCAAGACGATCCGCGCATGCGAATTTTTACGGACGATTTCCACCAAATCCCGCACGCGGGGGCGCAGATCGATATGCCGGGTTCCCAACGGGGCATTTGCATCCAAAATGTCGCCAAACACCAGCCGAATTGAAATCCCGATTACATCTGGCTGAAAATGGTCGAGTTTGGCTGCCAATGTAGCCGTTGGATCCGCCTCGAACATACTTTCATAGACGTCCACAATGTGACCAGCCTGGCGTACGGCACCAGCCACATAAGCGGGTCCCGACGGGAAAGCGCCGGGTAACGTGTTTGAGGAGATGATCAAAATTTTCATGGCTGTACTTTCTTCCTCGTTAAGCAATCGAGGAGCAAGCCCACCAACGGGCGTTTCACCTGCGCTGCGGCACAGCCTCTGGATGCTTGCCTAATAAATAGGCATTCCTTTGGACACCATAAAAACAAGAACCGGAAGCGACACATCTATCAGAAAGTGAACCACCATTAAATACGGTAATACGGTTGGTCTTCTGTCGATGACGATACCAGTCCAAAGCGCGAAGGGCAAGAATTTGAAAGCCAACCAAAGGTCATAACGCCAATCCAACTGAAATGAGAAAAACATATGCTGCAGTGAAAGCACCAGACCGACGATTCCGATCACGAGCCAGCGGTTCAAGCCGGATGCACGCAGGCGCGGGGCGACATATCCCCAGTAGATGGGCAATTCGGCTAGCGCCTGTGTGGTCGGCATCAACAAAAACAGCGGATAAATGGCAAGCACGGGCAAAGGTTGGATGAGCAAATCGTTAGGGTAATTGGCATCACCCCACAACAGGTTGGCAAGAAAAGTCCCCGGTGGTAACGCGATCACCGCTGTTACCGCAATGGCAGGCAGCAACCACAGCAAGTCGCCTTTCCAGGTTGAACGATTAACGAAGTAGATATCCCGGAGGTGAACGCCTTCCATTCGCCCAAAGCCAATCATCAAAGCGATGCAGACAATATTGGTTATTGTGATGAACCACAACCACCATGCGGATGAATCCCGGATTGCCGTTCCGCTGCCAAACAACCTGTAAATGCCAGCTACCAATAAAAGCAACCCAAAGGAGAACAGGGAACGCAGCACCAGCATCCCCCATATCCGGCGCGTTGGTATTCGGCCATCTGCAATTTTGGAAAGAAGGGATTCAGCAGAGTTTGGCAACGAGCGGCTATTCATGGTTTCTCCATTACTTAGGTAATTAGAAATACGAGATTTACTCAGGGGGGTGAACACATTCCATATAAATAAATCCGGTTAAATTACACCCCTTTACTCCAATTCGATATACAACCGCTTGTTGATGCGCCCCTTGCTCTTGTAATCCACCACGCGGATGGAGCCTACCTCGCGTGTGTTGGCAACGTGTGTGCCGCCGTCCGCCTGCAGATCTAGCCCGACAATTTCCACCGTGCGCACTTCATTAATCCCTTCCGGCAGCAGGTTGATCTTGTTGCGGATCAGGTCGGGAATCTGGAAAGCGGTTTCGCGCGGTAGAATCTGCACACGCACCTCGCGCGCGGCTTGCACCTCGCGGTTGACCGCCGCCTCGATCACCTTGACCAGCTCGGCGGTCAGCGATTCGAACTCAAAATCCATCCGCCCGTGCAGCGGTTCCATCTCGCCGCCGGTGACCAGCGCACCGTAATCGCGAAAGACCACCCCGCACAAAATGTGCAGCGCCGAGTGGGTGCGCATCAGCGCGTAGCGCCGCGCCCAGTCCAGTTCGCCGCGCAGCGGCGTGCCCGGCGCCGGTAAAGGAGCATCGCTCGCCAGGCTGTGCGCCAGCCCATCCGGCGTTTTACGCACCCGGCTCACCTGCCAGATCTGCCCGCCAGCGCTCAACTGACCCAGGTCGCAGGGCTGTCCACCCCCGCCGGGGTAAAAGGCGCTGCGGTCGAGCACCACCGCCCGGTTTTCCTCGTCCACGGCGGTGACACGCGCATCGAAGGCGCGCAGGTAACTATCGGTGAGGTACAGCAGTTCGGTCATGTCAACATTGGGCTCGTTCATCGGTCACCTCGCAGGTCAGATCATCAGGTACCAGCCCAGCACAAACAGCAGGGCGTTGGCGGCAGCGTGCGCCAGGATGGCGGGGCGCAAACTGCCGCTGGACTGCACCAGCAGCGCCAGTCCCAGCCCGGCGATGAACGCCGGTAGCCACAGCAGCGGGCGCAGTTGCAGCGTGGCGAACAGCGCCGCACTCGCTAGCGCTGCGCCCCACCCGCCCAGGCGCGGCTGCCAGCGGATGAGCAGCTCGGCGCGGAAGAAGCGCTCCTCCGCCCACGGGGCAATGCCCACCCCCACCAGCAGAGTCACCCAGCGCATTAGCGGGGGGATATCCGCCGGGCGCGCGGGCAGCGCCAGGGCACGGGTCGATTCAAGCCAGGTGGCGGTCAGGCTAAAGGCGAAAGCCGCCGCCAATCCAACGGCAACCCCGCCCAGCAAGCCCAGCGGCACGGCGGGCAGGCGGCGGGCGGCATCCTCCGTCACCGGGCGCGGCAGCGCGGGCGGCGCGCCGACGAACGCCAGGATCAACGCCTGCCAGAGAAACAGCCACGGCTGCGCCGGGAAGAGCGACGAAAGCAGCGCCCCCTGCGGCAGCGCCTGGTTAAGCAGCGGCAGATCAAAGACCAGCACACTGCCCAGCCCAACGTACACCCCGGCGGGCAGCAAGTAAGCAAGCAGCAGGATTAGCACAATTGGGCTGTAGCGGCGGTTAGCCAGGCTGCTGCGCAGCACGTAGCCCAGCCCGCCCACGGCAAAGCCCAGCGCCAGCAAAATCAGCAGCGAGAGCAGCGCCAGCAGGGTTTCCCCCGGCAGGCTGGGCTGGTTTTGCAGCAGACTGAGCACCAGTAATGCCAGCAGAATCAGCGCCGCGCCGCCCGCCAGGAAAACCAGCGCGACTTTCCAGCGGCGTGGCAGGACGGGGGGTGCGCCGGGTTGTGTCATGGATTAATTGTACGTTATAATCGCATGCGTGCAAGCACACATCCCGGCTGTCCGCACCCCGCAAAACGTTCTGGCGCTCATTCCCGCCTATAACGAAGCCGAGCGCATCAGCACGGTGATCACCACTGCCCGCCATCACCTGCCTGTGTTGGTGGTGGATGATGGCTCGCAGGACGACACCGCCGCTCGGGCGCGCGCCGCCGGCGGGGAGGTGCTGGTTCAAACGCCCAACCAGGGCAAAGGCGCGGCGCTGCTGCGCGGTTTTGAGGCTGCCCTGCAGCGCGGTGTGGACGCTGTGCTGACCCTGGACGCCGACGGACAGCACGACCCGGCAGAGATTCCCGCCTTCCTGGCGCGCTTCGAGCAGAGCGGGGCAGACCTGATCATTGGCAGGCGCAATTTCCGCCAGATGCCCCCGCTGCGCCGCCTGAGCAACACCCTGGGTACGGCACTATTTTCCTGGGCAGCCGGTCAGCCCGTGGCGGACAACCAGTCTGGCTACCGGCTGATCAGTCGGCGGCTGCTTAACGCGCTGCTGAACGACCCGGGCAGGGAACGCGGTTTCGAATTCGAGGTAGACATGATCGTGCGCTGCATTCAAGCCGGTATGCGCCTCGACTGGGTGGATATCCGCACCATTTACGCGGGCGAGAAAAGCCACATCCGCCCGCTGCGCCACCTGGCAGGCTTCTTGCAGACCTGTTGGCGTACCCGCCAGACTTTGCGCCAATTGTCAAGGAAAGCATGAGAAACGACCTCTCCCTGCGCCCGGCAAACGAATACGACCTAGACTTTTTGTGGCAGGTGCACTGCGCCGCACTCAAACCCTACATCCAGCAGACCTGGGGCTGGGACGAGGAATTTCAGCGGCGCTACTTCCGCGAGCATTTCAACCCGCGGCACAGCCAGATCATCCGCTACATGGGCGCCGAGATCGGCGTGCTGAGCGTTGAGGAGACACCGCTGGGTATTGTGCTCTCCACCATCGAGCTGCTGCCCGAATACCAGGGACTGGGCATCGGCACAGCGCTGCTGCGCGAACTGATCGAGCGGGCGGATAGCCGCGGGCTGCCGGTCAGCCTGCGCGTGCTCAAGATCAACCCCGCCTGCCAGCTCTACCTGCGGCTGGGCTTTGTGGTGGTCGGCGAGACCGACACCCACTACTGGATGCGCCACGAAGGCGCGCCGCGCACCTTTCTGCCCGAACGCTGGGAAACGCAAGCCTGTTTCCTGCACCTGGCAGACGAACGCTCGCTGGACAGGCTGACCCTGGTGATGAGCGAGAACCAGGAGGCCCTGCGCGATGTTGGCAAAACTCTGCCGCCCGACCAGCAAGCCCTGCAGGCGCTGCGCCACAGCGCGCTGCCGCCGGGCGGCGTTGCCTGGCGCGAATCGATCTATCTGATCCGTGACCTGGAAAGCCGCGATACGGTCGGCTACCTGGCGGTGTATTTCGGCTACCCCGCGCCGGACACAATGTACATTGGCAGCCTGTACCTGCGCCCAGTCTTTCAGGGACGCGGTTTCGGGCACGAGATTGTGTCCACGCTGGAGCAGCGTGCCCGCGCCATCGGCTTCCGCGAAGCGCGGGTCAAGGTGGGCTTGAAGAACTGGCGTGCGCTGCGCTTTTGGACATCCTGCGGCTACAGCCGCATTACGCGCATCCGCGGCGAACGGGAAAACGGGGAAAACAAGCCCGCCGTGGTCGAACTGCAAAAGAGCCTGGGCAGCAACGGGAGCGGGCTGGCTGCCCCCGCCTGATGCCAGGCAGGAGGATCCCCTCAAACCAGATGCTGGTCGCACTGGCTGCGGTAGCCGCAACCGGCGCAGCGCTGCGGCTCGTCGTGCGAGCGGTGCTGCTCCTTATGCCCGGCGAGGTGCATCTCCTCGATCAGCGCCAGCAGTTCACGCTCTGCCTGGGGGGTGTAATCGATCGCAAACGTGCGGTTGCGGTAGCGTAAAATCCCGTACGGCGGACGCACGCCCATGCTGCGCTCAACCAGCAGGCAGTACGCCATCAATTGAAAGACATGCCCGGGGTGCGGCTCGGCAGGCGCCCAGCCGCTTTTAACCTCCACCGGAATGACCGCCTCGCCCTCGCGCACCAGGTAGTCCGGCTTGCCGGTCAACATGGTTTGCGCGTCGAACAGCGCGCGCTCCGGCTCGCCAATGATCTTGGGGTCGCTGTACAACACTCGACCAGGCGGCAGACCGCTGCGGCGCTGCTGGCGCGCCCCCAGCCAGAGCAGCACAACGGCTGCTAAAGCCAGGATGAGACCAAGCCAGAGCATCATCACTACTCAGTCGAACAACAGCAGGGTTAGCCCCACTGCCAGCGCCACCAGCGCGGCGCTGAGCAGCAGCCAGCCGAGCAGGCGCAGCAGGCGCGCGGTCAGCACGCCGCGCGCATGGGCACGGTGGGTAAGCGTGCCTTCCAGCAGCGCGGCTTCGTTTTCGGAGGGCAGTCCCTGGCGCTGGTACCACCAGGCGCGTTTGCAGTACAGATACGTCCCAATCTCTGAGGCACGCAGCGTGCGGTTCATGCCGGATTCTCATTCTCGTCCGCCAGCTGACCAGTTGCCCGCTCGATGGCGCGCTGCAGGCGTTCCTCGCGCAGGCTGAGGGTCAGGTCGGCACGCGTGCGCTCGACAATCCCGCGCACCAGGTCGGTCTGGCGGCGCAAGCCATTGGTCAACGCATCGGGGTAGTCCACCGTCACCAGCAGGTTGTAGATCTCGTCCATCCACGCCAGCAGACGCTCGGCTTCGCCAGAATAACCCTGGCGCAAAATATCCAGGCAACGGCGGCGCAGTTCGCCGGTCACCTCTGCCATGCCGTTCAGGTAGGTGGCAAAACCCACCCCCAGCGCCTCGCTGGAGGGCAGGTCGCGGTTCTCGATGATTGCGCAGGTCAGGTTGGCTTCGACATATTCCTTCAGCGCGTCCTGGGTATAGCCGGCGTACAGCAGCATCGGGTAATCTGCCAGCAAGGAATTGAGCCCGGCGGCAATCGCGGCGGCTTCCTGCAGGTTTTGGCGGGCAGCATCCATCTCGCTGCGATGAATGGCTCGGATGGTATTGGCACACAGGCGGGTCAACTGGCGGGCTTGCAACAATGCCTGCTCGCGCGCCTGGTTAAGTGCTTCGAAGACCTGGTGAACGCGGGTGTTGAGTTCGCTCAAATCCGGCATGGCGGTTCAGCCTGCTTCCGGCGTATCGCCCGGGTGAATGCGGCGGAACAGATCCCCCGCCAGCCCCGGGTCGCCCTGCGGGATGGTGATCTCGCCAAAACTGGCTTCGTAGCGCGCCAGGTTTTCCGCAAAGGCACGCAGGAACAGCTTGGCGCCGACCGGTGACATGAGGATGCGCGAGCGGATCAAGTTGCGCGCCTGGGCAGGCAGCACCTGGACAAAATCGAGGACGAAATCGGTCGGTGTGTGGCTAATGCGCACCACATTGCTGTAGACCGGCTGCAAGTCCTCGGGCAGTTCCATGGGGATACCTGCCGCGGGGCGGTTGGAGGGTGTGCTCATGGCAGCCGCCGCCCGCTAGAATGGAACATCATCACCGGCGTCCATCTCGGGCAGGTCTTCGCCGCCCATGTCGCCTTCCATCTCACCGCGCGCAGAGAGGAAACGCACCGTGTTGGCGGTAATATCGTACGAAGCGCCCGAAGTGCCGTCACTGCGCGACCAGATGCGCGGTCCGCCGGTGGCGGCATCCGGTACCAGCCGCCCCTCGATCAAGACCTTGCTGCCCTTGCGCAGGTATTGATTGCACGTCTCCGCCTGCTTGCCCCACACCGAAACGCGGAACCAGATGGTCTCCTTGATTTTTTGACCGTTCTGCCCGGTATACTGCCGGTTGGAAGCCACATTGAAACTGGTCACGGCTTGACCGCTGGGGGTATAGCGCATTTCCGGGTCTCGCCCTAAATTTCCGACGATGATGATGGTGTGGTACATGGTATCTCCTAAGTTTAAAGACCGATTCGAAAACCTAATCGTATTGTACACGAAATTCCCCGCCGGTTTTTTACCGGAAGGGGTTGAATTTTGGGGCAGCCCGGCATGTTCAGGGCTGGGGCGTGTCGGTCGGTGGGCGAGTTGGGGTTGGAATGAGCGAGCGGTCAAGCGACCAGACCGCCAGGTCGTCGAAACTGACCGTCAGCGGCGGTTCACCGGCAGCACGGATGAAGACACCCACCCGCCCGCTCTGCCACAACCCGTCCCGCGCACTGAACTGCTCGACGCCATTGATGAAGAAGCGCATTTGCGTGCCGAACATCCAAACCCCCAAGCGCAGGTCGGCGCCCGCGCCGGGCGGTACCTGGGGTGATTCGATCCAGTCTTCCACCAGGGCAATTGCACCCTGCCTGACCTTTTCCAGCCGGGTGCGCCCATCGCAGGTCAGCACCCAGCGATAATAGTTCCACTCGTCGCTGGCGCGCAGCAGCAGCCCGTACTGGTCGGCGGCGCGGCACAGGCTAGGGCTGGCGGTGAATTCCAGGTAGAAATCATCCAGCACCGGTGCTTTGCGCAGCCCCACCAGGTAGCCCCTGGCAGATGCCACCGCCAGGGTCAGGTCATCCACCCCGTACGCCACGCTGCCAATGGCAGTGCGGCTGGTCGCCCATTCGTCCCGGTTAGTGAAGTCGTCGCTCAGGATGGGCTGGTCGATGCCCAGCTGCGGAGTGGGCGTAGGCACGAATTCGCGCGTCGGCTGGGGAGTGCGGGTCGGAGTGGGCGGGAACCAGACGATCGTCGCGGTCGTGGTCGGCGTCGGCGGGATAGTCGCGCTTGGCTCGGCGGAAAGCTCGCTACCCAGGGTAGGCGAACAGGCTGCCGCCGCCCCCGCCAGGAGCATGCACAGCGACAGCAGAAGTACACGGTGGCTCACAGTGGGACGTCCACCACCTGTTCGCGTTCCGGTCCAACCGAAAGGCGGCGAACCGGCACACCGCAGAACTCACTCAACCGGCAGGCATAGGCTTGCGCGGCGGCAGGCAGGTCCTGCCAGTGGCGCACCTGGGTGACATCCTTGTCCCAGCCGGCAAGTTCCTGGTAAACTGGCTCATACGGATCGAGAAAGCCGGGTCCCATCGGCAGCTGCTCGATGATCCCGGTCCCGCTCTGGTAGGCGGTGCACAGGCGCAAATTGCTCAGCCCGCTGAGAATATCCATCTTGGTCACCATCAGCTCGGTCACGCCGTTGACGCGCAGCGCGTAGCGCAGCAGCACGCCATCCAGCCAACCCACCCGGCGCGGACGCCCCGTGGTGGTGCCAAACTCGTCCCACGGGTTCTTGCCGCTGCCGCGCAGCCGTTCGGCGGTTTTGCCGAACACCTCGGTGGGGAAGGGACCCGCCCCCACGCGCGTCTGGAAGGCTTTGGTCACCCCGATGACACGGTCCACCGGAGCAACACCCACCCCCAACCCAACCAGCGCGCCCGGCGCGGTGGCGTAGGAACTGGTCACGTACGGGTAGGTGCCGTGATCGATATCCAGCAGAGTACCCTGCGCGCCTTCGGCGAGCACGCGCCTGCCCTGACCCAGCGCCTGGTGCAGCAGCCAACCGGTATCGGTGATGTAGGGAATCATCAACGCCGCGTACTTGGTATATTCGCGCGCCACGGTCACCTCGTCGAGCGGCTCGGCTTTGTACATGCCGACCAGCATGGTGTTGATCTCTTCGACGTGGCGCTTCATTTTGCGCTGGAACGATTCGGGGTCGAGCATGTCCTCCATGCGCAGCCCGTTGCGCGAGGTCTTGCCGGTATACGCCGGTCCAATACCGCGCCCGGTGGTGCCAATCTGCCCCTGTCCGCGCGCCACCTCCTGGGCGGCATCCAGCGCGCGGTGCGCCGGGGTGATCAGGTGGGCGGCGTAGGAAATGCGCAGCCGCTCCGGGTTGGCTATCACACCGGCACTTTGCAGCATTTCCACCTCGTTGACGAAGGTAACCGGGTTGATCACCATGCCGTTGCCCATCACCCCGATGGTGTGGGGGTGAATGATGCCTGACGGAATCAGGTGCAGTTTGAAGGTGCGACTGCCAACGGTGACCGTGTGCCCGGCGTTATCGCCGCCGTTAAAGCGCGCCACAATGTCCGCCTGGGCAGCCAACAGATCAACAATCCGTCCCTTGCCTTCGTCTCCCCACTGGGTACCAATCACAATATCGAGCGGCATGGCAGTTGACCTCCTGGAGGTTGGTTTTGGCGCGGTGATTGCATTGCAAACCGATTATACTCTCTTCGGCGGTGCGTTTTTAGTGACAGTTATCCTGACCTGCCCGCCCTTCCGCCCATTTTTGACAGTCAAACAACCCGTGCCGGGCTGCCCGCCTGCCCGGCACGGCGCGAAAACGCTGAACCCTTCACAGCCTGAGCACCGCCGGGCAGGCGGGCAGTCCAAGCATCCCTCAAACCCGCCTTATGTTATAATCGCCGGTATGAGCAGCACATCCCAAACCCGTCGTCGGATCGTCCTTGCCGCCTTTGCCATCCTGCTGGGATTGATTCTCAGCCTGCCGCAGGGTACCACCCCGCAGGCACAGGTGTTGTACTTCACCCCCACTCCCAACCAAAACGGGCAGATTTTTTACACCGTCAAAAGCGGGGATACCTGCATCAGCGTTTCGCTGCTCAACCAGATTTCACTCGATGAACTGCGCCGGTTGAACAACCTGGATGCCGCCTGCGTGTTGATCACCGGTACCCAGCTGCTACTCGGAACAGTCGAGCCGCAGCCGACCAGCGTCGGACCGCTGCCCACCGAAACCGCGCTGCTGCCTTCCCCCACGCCATTCCGCGGTACCGGGCGGGTGTGCATCGTCCTGTTCGATGACCGCAATGGCAACGCCATGGCGGAAGCGGGCGAAGCCGCCATCCCCGGCGGGGCGATCAGCATCACCGACCGCCTGGGGCGCGTCTCGCTGACCGGGCAAACCAGTGAAAGCATCGACAGCCCGACCTGCTTCGAGGCATTGGAAGAGGGCGATTACAACATCAGCGTTGCCATCCCGCAGGGCTACAACCCAACCACACAGATGAACTACGCCCTCAAAGTCAGCGCAGGCGACAATTCACTGCTCGATTTCGGCGCGCAGTTGAGTTCACAAGCCGCGCCGACCCCGGTTGCCGAAGGCGGGCGCTCACCGCTGCTGGCGGTGGTGGGCGGAATCATCCTGCTGGCAGGAGTCGGACTGGCAATCTATGCCCGTCTGCTGGCGCGCAAATAATTCGACCCCGCCGCAACTGCCTGGTGGTTGCTTCACCGCAAACAGCGCGCCATAACGACTGTTGCGCGGGCTATCTATGCCCGCACTTCAACGCGTCACGGCGGGCAGAAAAAGCGTGTTGGGGCATTCATCCATGTAAATATCCAGCCGTAAGGGGTCGCTAGACGTAAACTGGAATTCCTGCGGAGCGCTGCAATAACCGGGGTAAAAGGCAGATATGCGGTAACGGGCACCATCCAGCACTCCCACCCTTATTTCATACCAACCATCATCATACACTCTGGCACTTTGCCGCGGCGATCCAAGCCAGGTAACAACGACCTGGGAATACCTCACGGGCTCGCCACTAACCTGGAAAAGCACCTTCCCGTGCACGGTATTGGTTTTACAAACGGGGGCTGCTGCCCCAATGGCACTTAATTTGCCATACCCGGTCGAATAATTTCCGCTGGCAGCTCCGGGCGGCGCGCCACAATCCTGGTACGTCCAGTAGGGCAACGCCGCGGACTGTAAAAGTTCAAAGGTGGTTTGAAGGTCGCCGCGCAAGGACGGAGCGCACGACCAGATCAGCGCTACCGCCCCGGCGGCATGCGGGGCTGCCATGGACGTCCCCGTTCCTGTGACCCAATCGCCATAGGGTGGTAATTCGCTGGGGAAAGCAGATAGGACTTCGCTGCCCGGCGCGGTCAAATTGGGTTTGAGATAGGGTTGTGCGCCCACCTTGGGGTCTGCCGGTCCACGGCTGGAGAAATAACTCAATGAGGCGTGATCACTCATCGCTCCCACCGCAAACGAGCCGGGGTAATCTGCTGGCGAACTGAGGGACGAGCAAGCCGGACCGCTGTTGCCGGCGGCAAAAACCGGAAAGATGCCGCTCGCCCGCCAGGCGGCAACCTTGCCAGCGAACCACAGGTCGCCGCCCTTTCCGCCCCAGGAATTGTTGACTACATGCGGGCGGTTGCCCGGGTCGCCGCCCGGCGCCAGCAGCCAGTCGGCGCAGGCAGCCAAATCCACGCTTTCACATCCGTTTTGCGTGCAGCCCTTGCAGGCAATCCATTGCGCGCGCGGCGCTACGCCGACGTAGTATTCCAGGCTGGGATTATGGCTTCCGACCATAGTGCCCATGGTGTGCGTGCCGTGCCCGTCATCATCACACGGGACACCCGCGGCACAAATGCCGGTGGGGTCGTACCAGCAACGCGGCTGAATGGGGTTGGCATGCGCGCAGGCATATGAATCGATCAGCGCCGGGTGATTGTACTTCACGCCGCTGTCAATATTTGCCACCCGCACACCCTCGCCTGCCAATCCATATTCATAGTGTATAGAACTAGCCCCAATCTCGAAAATTCCATCCGCATATTTATCCCATAAATGGTTAGGAATGGGCTGCGGACCCGGCTGGGTCAACCCAAACCCGCGCCCGGCAAGCTGAATGTGCAACGGGGCGCGCACTTCGCGAATTTCACCCGCCCTCAGCACCCGGCTCAGCAACGCCCGGTCACCGCCATAGACGTAGATCTCGTTCCCGGCAATAAAGGATTCATAGCGAACACCGGCGGCATCCAGTTCGGCGCGCACGGCTGCCTGGCTGCGCTGTGCCGCCTCTTGGAGGGTGTTGTATACGTACCAGCCGCGTTCTTCCCAACCCATGTCATAGGCGGCACTTAAGTCAGCCTGTTCGTCCATCACCAGGATAAAATCCGCGCTGTTTTCCGCCTGCAAGCGCTCCAACACCTCGTTTTGGATGCTCACCGTGCCGAACTGACTTGGGGGCAGATCCTGCGCGGAGACCATTCCGCTGGTCAGGAGCAGCAAAAAGCCGCCTGCCAGCACAAACACAAACACCCAACCAGGAAAACGCCCGTGATTCGAACCATTGGTTTTCATGGTATCAACCTATCCACAAAAGCATCTCCAACCAAAAAAACATCGCACTGGTGAACGAAAGTCTTAAGTGTGGTTTGAACGATTCGAGAGAGGGAAAAACCGACAGATCACTACATCAATTATAGCCAAAACTGCTGCGGTTGGAGTGGTTCACCCGCGTAAATTGCGCTCGTCCGTGCTGCGAATCGGATCGTGGCGTGCGGCATACCGGCAATGGCGCGTGGTGAGCCCGCCAAACCCCACAATCAGGTTTCATTCACCGCAGGGGTATCCGCTAGCGGCGCACCATCGGCAGGTACAAGCTGTTGGCGCATTCGTTCAAGCTGAGGTTGACCGTTGCGGTGGTATTGGCGGTGACGACCTGCTGGCGCGAGGCGGCGCAATAGCCCGGCGCGTACGCGCTGACGGTATAGGTGGACGCCACGACACTGCGGGTATAAAAACCACTCAGGTCGGTCTGCGTGCTGCGCGGCACGCCAATCCAGGTCAGCGTGACGAATGCATTGGGCAGCGGCTGGTTGCCAACCGCCGTGCGCACCGTGCCCTGAACGCTGCTCATTGGGCAGAACTGCTGCCCAGCCCGCCGCGCATCCAGATAGCCATAGCCGTAGACGTAATTACCCTGCCCGGCAGGCAGCGTGCCGCACACCAGGTTAGCGGGCGGCGTTGCGGCGGTTTGCTGCAGTGCCTGAAAGGTGGCATCAATCTGTCCGGCGAGCGCAGGCGCGCACGACCAGAGCAGCGCTACCGCCCCGGCGGCGTGCGGGGCTGCCATTGAGGTGCCGCTGCGCCAGCCCCACAGGTTGTTGGGCTCCGCCGAATTGATAAACACACCCGGGGCGGTCAGGTTGGGCTTGGTGTAGGGCTGCGCGCCCAGCGCGGCGCTGGCTGGTCCGCGGCTGGAGAATCCGGCAACCAGACCGTTATAATCATCATACGCCGCCACGGCGAACGATTCGGGATAATCACCGGGTGAAACCAGGCTGGAACAGCCGTTAACACCGTAATTACCCGCCGCAAAGACCGGGAATATGCCCGACGCCCGCCAGGCAATCACCTTCGAGCGGAACCAGGCATTGCCGCCACCGCTGGAACCACCCCACGAGTTGTTGACCACCTGCGGGCGGTTGCTAGGGTTGCCGCCCGGCGCCAGCAGCCAGTCGGCGCAGGCAGATAGGTGCACACCGCTGCACGATGAGCCGGCGCAGCCCTTGCAGGCAATCCACTGTGCGCCGGGCGCCACACCGGTGTTGTAGGTCAACAGCGGGCTGTTGCTGCCAACCATGGTGCCCATGGTGTGCGTGCCGTGTCCCTCATCATCACACGGGATGCCCGCCGGGCAGACGCGGGTTGGGTCGGACCAGCAGCGCGTCTCGCCTGGGTTGGCATTGTAGCAGGCGTACGATTCTGCCAGCGCGGGGTGATTGTACTGCACGCCGGTATCAATGTTTGCCACGCGGATGCCCTCGCCGCGCAGCCCATAGGTATTCCAATAATCTAGCGCGCCGGTGGCGCGGACACCACTGGAGACCACTGCCTGGATGTTCGCCTGCGGCTGCGGACCGGGCTGCACCAGCCGCAAACGCGGCGCTGCCAGGGTGATTTCCATCGGGGCAGTCACCGCGGCAATGCCCCCCAACGCCAGCACATCGTTCAACACCGTCCGGTCGCCATCGAAGACGTAGATCTCGTTACCGGCAATGAAGGATTCATAACGCACACCTTGCGCATCCAACACAGCCCGCACGGCTGCCTGGCTGCGCCCGGCAGTTTCCTTGAGTGTGTTGTACACAAACCAGCCGCGCTGCTCCCAGTCCATGCTGTACGCCGGGCTCAAGTCGGCTTGGTCGCTCATCACAATGACGAAGTCGCTGCTGCCCTGCTCTTGCAGGCTTTCCAACACCTCGTTTTGCACCACACCACCGCCAAATTCAGCCGGAGGCAGCACCTGGGCGCGGACAGCGCCGGGGCTGACCAGTGCGGAGATCAGCGAGCACCCAATCAAAAGCGCAAGCGGGCGGCTCGCCCGCCTGCCCGCCGGACGGGATGGGTTCATGGATATTCTCCCAATACGTTTCAAACTGGTAAAATTACGTGAGTTCGGGTTAGGCGGACAAAGCGAAATTGTGAGCCAACCCTAAAGAGGGTTTGGATGAACGGTGGCAGTAAGCAATCAAGCCACATAGCACATTAACAAAGAAGTTCAAAACACTGCGATGACGAGAGTGCTCAATCTG
>DAOUMN010000044.1:0-53095 GCA_034411135.1 Bellilinea sp. | reverse complement strand
TCCCGATATCCGGGAGGATGTGATGGAGCAGGTTAAGTTGGCCCGGCGTAAACAAAAGCGCCGAAATGATTCTCGTGGGAATAGCAAAACGAGGCAATGAGAGCAATTTTTATATGTTCAATATACGAAAATAGTCAACAATTATTGGGGATTTTATCACTACATGGCGATTTAGGAAGGGGCTAATTACTCTACTTCGCACAATTCAGAACCGTAGTATCCATAGGAGGCCGAACCAATGACCTGATAGATAGCCCAAAATTGCATCTATGAGGCTTCTGGTAGCCGATTCGGGGGTGATGGTTCGGGTCCGTGAGGTCTGCGGTTCAAATCCGCCCGCCCCGACAGGTGAGAGGATGAACCCGACATCCTCTTTTTTATATCGGTTGGCGGTTCTCCCATCGAGGGGTACCAAAATCCGCCCGCCCCGACTTCCGCAGGGATTCCATCCCTGTCTCCAGCAACGCACCCGATGGATCCCTGGGTGCGTTTTGTGTTTTGATCAGGAAGGTCAGGTATGGTTACACTTCCCACATTTCTGCCGATTGCCGAAGCCGCCCGCAAGTACCGGCTGGATGAAGCGTCCCAGCAGGGGGTCGTAGAAACGGGCGCGGTAGTCGTACAGGCTCAGGGTGGCTTCTTCGCGTTGGGCGGTGAATTTGTAGCGCACGGAATACTCACCGGTAGTATAGCGCAATTCGCCCCACGCTTTGTAGAGATAGCGAGAACGAAATGAGCCGACGCTATCGGTGACTACGCTGGTTGAACCCAAATGGTCACCGAACAGGAAATAGACACTGCTGGCGGCGGCGGTATATTCCCTCACACCTGCACATGCGGCAGGTGCAAGTGCAGCAATCCGCTGGCTGCCGATGAAGATGTAGTTGCGCCAGGTCTACCAGGCTGAGGACATCTAACCCCAGTGCAGCCCAGTCTCCCCAGCCAACGGCACAGCCGCGCCTGACCTTATTGGGGCTGTATGAAATATTCAGAGAGCGGGTTGTTAAGGTGCAGGAAAAATAGGGGGCACTAATCTGGTTCGGCTACTCCGGCATCCCGCAGCATTTTAAAACCATCCAGCAAGTCATTGAATTTGGGATGCCGCTTGGGTGCCACCAGGACAACGTCCGGATCTCCTCGCTCGAGGAAAAACTCGATGGAGGTTCTCCAATGGGTTTTAGACAGATCCAACTTTCGCCATTCATCGGAAAGGGCTTTTTCACGAGTAATAATCACTTGGGTTTCGGCATCCCTTTTGATCAATAGAGCTGGAACACGCTGGATTTCACACTCATAAAAGCGAGCCTCGCTGATATCCAGTGCCCAGTCCACCTGCTGGTAATATTCCGCATTGGCTTTATCGAAGGCTGCCTGCTGATGAGGCTTTGCCACCCCCGGAGCGATGAAAGGGCTGATCATGATCCTGCCAATGTTTCCTTCAAGCTTGACATGTTTGAAAACAGCCCCCCAAGTTTGAAGCAAAGTATGGGTCTTCAAGCTACTGATGAGAACATCTTCCACAATGGCAGGGTTAATCATACAACCCCGCACTTCACAGCCATAGAAACAGATGTTTTGGACAATGGATCTTTTGCGAGGGTTCAAGGTTGTGGATACTGAGCAACTAACAAAACGGCAATACTTAAAACAAAGGTCAGCGAATACCCGGCCTGAATTACGGTCATGGAAACTTCGAAATTCCTGACGGTCAAAGGTTTTTATCATGGAAACACCCTGAAATTTGAAGGTCGTACATATGTCAAGAGGATCAAGCCATCCCCATAACTTCTCGTAAGGTGGCTGGCAATTGATCGAGGTGAGTTGGAGGTAATATCAAAGGTTAATCCGCTAAATATACCTTTACCGATAAAATCGGGATTGCTTGGTCCACCCACATACTCAAAGAAGTAGTTGAAGGGAGTGTGTTCTACCCTCTGTCCCACCATTCTTTCCACCGCGTTGCCGTATTGCATGCGGGCAATGGCTGGATTGGTTTGACCTGCAGAATACTCTAATGGGGATAATACCTGCCTTGCGTAATTCGGATTGGCAGCCAGTCTCCGGTTGGCGCTGCGGGTCATGCTTTGCAGCAAATCTTCGGCAATACCGGCTGTGCCTCGTTGCAGTCCATATCCGGCGGCGCCGCTAACTCCGCCCAGAGCCGCATCCAACATCAGGTCTTGCGGGCGAAAGAGAACGCTTCCCACACTGCTCATGTTGCCGCTCAGTGCCAGGGTGGTTATGCGGCCATACTGACCGGCAACCATGCCTGAAACTGCTCCAGCGGTGATGTTTGCCAGCAGCCCACTGCCAAACAGCGAGGTTAGCCCGCCAAATACGCCAAAGCCGGTCAGTCCGGCAACTGCCCCAGCGGCGCACGAAATCCCTACCTCGCCCCAATGGACGGCCTGTGCCAGGCTGGTGGGTTGTAAGTGGTACAGCGGTGAAGCGAGATTGATTCCGCCGCCGATCAGCCCGCCTGCGATAGCGGCAATCAAAAAGGGGTTTTCCCCGCTGGGGTCGGTGAAGCGGAGAGAGTTGTTGAGGGCGTAGGGGTAAGGGTTGAGGGTGGCGGGCTGGGAAAGTTAGATTGTTAAGGTGCTATTACAGCGGATAGCTCAATGGTTTATGGATTAGAAGGAATTCACCCTTATTAAAGCCATCCCCTTGCTCATACAATTTCTACTACTTTGAAGCGGATGCCTTGCCAGCCCTTGTCAAGAACCAGTTGAGCAATCCGATTGGAGACGATAATCTCCCGCCAGGAAAAATAACCTGAACCGAACCATTCGTGGGTCAGCATGAAATCGGTGTTTGGAGGCAGGGCATCGCTTTTGATTGGCAGCACGCCCCGCATGTGCGCTTCATATTTTACCGTGCCACATTGGGGACAGACCGTCCTTGGGTGTTCCTTATCCAACAAGGCTCCCGGGCGGGCAACGGTTGGGATGAACAACTGGCGTACCCGCTGAGAAACCTGTCCGGTCTTGTGAAGGATTACGTCCCAATCTTCATATCCCGTGGCTTGAATTTCTTGCAGGCCTTGAAGGACTGCTGGGGTACAGAAAATCTCATGGGTCAAAATGGTGGTCATGAAGGCTTTTCTCCCGAGATGGGGCTCTTTGGCGATGTGCATGGGGGCAATCTGGCGATAGATAGCGCACTTAGGGCAGAGCAGTTCCCGATCCGGTTGATTGAACGGCCAGGTCATTTTGGGCTGCGGGTACCCCTGTTCGAAAACACAAATCATGCGAAGCCATGCGGCGGAGCGGATTTCTTCTTCGGAGAAAATGGTTTCCTGTAAGTCGGCTGCTCCTAATGATGAAATTAACCTGGATACCGCTGGCCAATTCGAATTAGTCTCGGCGATATCAAGGAAAACCAATAATCCCCCACCACCGGGCAACTGTAAAGTTTTATAATTTAATTTCATACCCTTGATGGTTTCTAAGAAAATTGGCTTTGAGGTTGCATTGAAAGTAACCCTGTGCCAGATTTCCATTCTGTTCTCCTATTGTCCGAAGATTGTTCGTCTGGCTGCTTCTAATAACGATGGATGTCTGGAGTATATATCTTGAGTCACCGACCAGACATACTCTTTAGTAACAGTTGCGGTATTTATTGGATTACTGGAATTAATGTATCCAATAGCATTTCTCCATGCATTAGTAAACACCTGATGTTCTTCCGGAGTGACCGCGACACTCAACCATTGTCGAGCCTGTGATGGAGATTGACCCAGCGCAGAAGCGAGTCTTTGTTCGATGAGGTGATGAACTTGAAGTCCTGTTCCAAAGATCAGATTTTTCAGCTGATTGGCTGGCTGGATTCCATATCTGGCAGCCTGACTGAGATTGCCGAAACCCTGGAGTGCTGCTTTGACTTCATTGGTTGGGTCTCCATCTGCGGAGAGGGTGGTGGTGAGGGTGGTTGCTGTACCCAGATGGGCGAGCAGGGGGTAAATGCCAGCGGCTCCTGCCCCCAAACCGGTTCCGAGCAGTGTGCCTACCGCCGCGTAAAGCGCCACCTGCCCAGCGTCGATGTTGAACGAGAGTGCATCCCAGAAGCACAGCCCGTGGTTGAGGTTGCGGATGACCTGAACGCCATACCCGTAGGCTGCCCCACCCAGCAGGCCGCCGAAACCGCCTAACAGCAGGAAGGGGTTTTCCCCACTGGGGTCGGTGAAGCGGAGAGAGTTGTTGAGGGCGTAGGGGTAAGGGTTGAGGGTGGCGGGCTGGGAGAGGATGCCGGGGAAGGGGTCACGGGTGAGGAAGCGTCCCCATTGCGGCGCGTAGTAGCGCGCTCTGAGATAAATCAGGTCAGTGGGGTCGTGCCACTCGCCGGTGAAACCGTAATTTGTTAAGGTGCTGCCGCTGGCCGAAAGCAGATTGCCGAAGGGGTCGAAGGACTGGCTGCGGATGACACTCCCGCCCGCATCGGTCAGCAGACGCACAGAACCGAGTCGGTCGGTGAGGAAGTAGGCCAACCCGCCAGCGGCATCCTGCCGGGCAATGCGCTCCAATCCATGATAATACAGAGCGTCGCCCGCGGCAAGTACCTGCGGGAGTGAGGCGGCATGATCCAGCGTGAAGGTAGTGGGGCTGCCACTGGCGGTGGTCTGGTAGCGGTTGCCCAGCCCGTCGTAGGCAAAGGAGTAAGCAGCGGCGGGGCCGGTGAGTGCGCTCAGGCGGTTGGCAGCATCGAAGGTATAGGTGTTGAGCCCGTGTTGAAATCCGCATGTTATAAGAGCATCGCAGCCGTATCCCGATTAATCAATAGATATGTTCCCCCGGTTGCAGGTCTCCAAACCAACGTTCGAAGATTGTATTGTAAAAAGCTAAAATTGCCAGGTTGCCGAATTTCCAGTTTACGTGGAAAGCCTGCCGAGGACAACCGGTCAGACATCGATAGCACCGAATGCATTGTTTGCCCAGCGTCGGGTTAAGTTGTAAGGAAATGTTGTTCATTGGACACTCGTGGATACACCACTGGCATTGATTGCACCGCGTTGTGTCGAGTTGGGGTTTGGGTAATAGTAGACGCAGCACGCGGTCGGTGCTGATTAATGCCACAAAGTCATAGAATCCACCTTTTGGTTTTAGGGCGTCAGGACGGCTCTCTGCTACCAACCCATCTCGACCTTTCGTTACATGCTCGATGAGCGCTCTGGCGAAATTTTGTGCCTGGGCGAAATCCTGGGCATTGGGACGATTGGGCATGCGACCATGCAGACCAGGCGCCGGATGATGCAACTCTCCGCGAGCAATGAAGCCACCGACCACTTCACTTCCCTTGGTTTGAAGAATGCGGGTCATATCATAGAGCACTCGACCAGGTGCACCACCAGAGGTTGCAAACACAAAGGATCGCCGATTATCCAGGCGTGGCAAGTTTTTCAGGAAATTCTTGATGGGTGTGGGAGCTTGACTTGAGAAACAGGGGGTTCCGATGCCCAGTAAATCACCAGCAATGGCATCTTCAGGGGATGCTTTTCTTAATGATATTAGACGGGTACTATGCCCAAATTCTCGGAATACTTCAGCCATTTTCTGGGCAACCCGGCGGGTATTGCCTGTCTGGGAGAAGTAAATCATCACCACATTCATAGCGCACCTCCGAAACAGAAGCGAACAAAAACATGATTACTTCACAGCATCATTGGATAAAGAGCAACCTGATTTAACCCTGGTTAGATTTTTTTGAGGATTTCAAAGCAATTGCTGTCCAAAGGGCTGCCAGTAAATCCACAATACCGAAAAGGATCAAAACCGGTTTGGCAAAACCCAGAATGACAAATCCACCGAAAATGAAAATTACAGTACTGCGTGGATAGACTGTCCACCGAAAAAACTTGATCATCTCAGAACGAGCTGCCTGGATGTAATAGAAAGCCAGCATGATCAGCAGCATACCCGCTACGCGAATCCATACCTCGCTGGTTGTTGGATAAGCGAACAGGTTCAATAAAGCATTGGGAATCAGTAAAAGAGTTCCCCCTAAAAAGACCAAATAGATGGCAAATACGAACACACTCCTGGCTGGATTGCTCATCTATTTCAACCTTAAATATATTTAAGACTAATTCGTGTTTTCTCTAACGTTGGGTAATGGTAAGTGCTAGCTGACTGGTGGATTATGAAAGGGTGAGAGAAAACAGCCCGAAATGATTTGTCTAAACAATTATAGCAATTTTTATTGGTTGTTGCCAATAAAATGAAATAGCAACCGGCTGTTTTGAGTGATGGGGTTATCGATGTACTTTGTTTATACCAATTTTTTCTGAATTGCTGCAGTGACGGCAGCCACGCGGTTATCCACGCCCAATTTCATAAGAATGTTGCTGATGTGAAATTTGACTGTCGAAAGACTGACGACCAACCGTTCGGCAATCTCTGCGTTGTTCAAACCTTCGACCATCAATTTGAGCACTTCCTGCTCTCGTTCGGTGAGTGTTTCGATCTCCTGCACCTGCTGGGTGACGCGAACCAGTGCCTGAGCCGCCTCGGAAGAAAGCACCATTTTCCCCTGGTGGGCAGACTTGATTGCGTCTGCCAGCTCACGGGCGGAAACGTTCTTCATCAAGTAACCCACTGCTCCGGATTTGAGCGCGTTCTGCACCAGTTCATCCTCCTGAAAACTGGTGAGAGCAATGATCTGAATGTGTGGGTGTTTGCCCTTGATGGCGCGAATGGCAGTTACCCCATCCATCACCGGCATCATTAAATCCATCAGGATCACATCGGGTTGAAGTATACCAGCCCGTACCAGCGCCTGCTCGCCATTTTCAGCTTCACCGATCAGCTCCATGCTGGGGTTGACACTTAAAAAAGCGCTCAATCCAGACCGTACAACGGAGTGATCATCAACAATCAGGATGCGGATTTTTGGCTCGTTCATGGTTGCTCCTCATAGTTCGAAAACGTGTGCCAGGCTAAGCTGGCGGTGGTTTATCCTTTCCCCGTATCCTTCCAGGTGACGGTTACCTGGGTACCTTCACCTGGTTCGCTGTACACACTCAGATGGGCATGGATCGCTTCAGCACGTTCGTGCATGATTTTCAAACCCAGGTGGTCGGCAGTGACGGTGGCGGGATCGAACCCACTGCCATTATCCACTACACTCAAGCGGACAGTTTCGTCCAACCGCAGGGTGATGATTGCCTGGGTGGCATTGGCATGCTTGCAAATGTTGTTCAGTGCTTCCTGGGCGATGCGGTATAAACCAATTTGTACATCTGCGGGCAGTTTGCGCTCGCCTTCCACGTTAAGTTGAGTATGAACGCGTGATCGGCTGACCATCGCTTCGGTCAACTGGCGGATGAGGGTCGGCAGCGGCACCTCAACAAGCGCATTGGGGCGCAGTTCGACCAGCAGCGTGCGCATTTCCGCCAGTGCACCGCGGGTGAGCAGGCGGAGTTCTTCAAGCCGTCGCCTGCCTTCATCCGGGTTCATTTCCCAAATTTGTGGCAGCACTTCAGCGATCAAGGTGGTCGAAAAGAGCGTCTGGGTCACTGCATCGTGTAAGTCGCGCGCCAGGCGTGTGCGTTCCGCCAGCACGGCTTCGCTGGCGGCTTTATCCCGCAGTCGTTCATTAAGCCGGTTCAGCTCTTCGGTGCGTTCGGTAATACGTTGCTCCAGCCTGGCACGGTATTCGTTTTCTTTGGCAGCCAGGGTTTCAGCCGTCTGCTTTTCCTCGGTTATATCTTCGATGATCCCGATGATATAGAAGGGCTGCTGATTCATATCGCGCACCAGCGAAAAATTAATCCGCCCCCAGAAAATGCGGCCATCTTTACGCAGGTAGCGTTTTTCCATCAGATACTGGTCGCGCTTGCCAGCAACCAGATCCGCGAACAAGTCGCTATCCAAAAGACGGTCTTCGGGCACAACCAGATCGGAAGGGTTGATTTGAACCATTTCTTCGGATGAATACCCGGTGATGCGGGAAGCAGTTGGGTTGATCTGGACAATTTTTCGGTCAAGGGTCATTAGGGCAACGCCGACGGCGGCGTTTTCAAAAACAGCCTGAAAACGGGATTGTGATTCTTGAAGTTCATTGGCAGCTCGCTGCGCCAGTTCGGCTTCCGCCCGCTTGCGTTGTTCAATCTCCTGCTCCAGCAGCTGATTGGTCTGTTTTATTGCCTCGGTGCGCTCGGCTACGATCTTTTCCAGTCGGCGGGCATCTGCTTTTACTGTGCTTACCCGCCACTGGTAACTTCCAATTGCCAACAGGGCAACAAACAGACCAATGCCGAGGATAAAGGCAGGGGTCTGCCAAAAAGGAGGGATGATGTTGAATGTCAGGCTCGTACCACGTTCATTCCAAATCCCGTCCTTATTGGCAGCCTTGACCCGAAAAGTGTATTCACCTGCTGGAAGGTTGGTGTAGGAAGCAAAATTGCGATGACCAGCCTGGATCCAATTTGGATCAAAGCCCACCAGCATATAAGCGTATTGGATTTTTTGTGGGGCATGAAAATCGAGTGCGGCAAACTGAAAAGAGACCGAGTTCTGCTGGTAGGTAAGTACCATTGGCTCTTCATCGGATGGGCTAAATGGGTAGGGTTGATCGAAGATATTAAAACCGGTAATTACCACCGGCGGTGGGTTGATGTTGTCCTGCAGACGCATGGGATCGAACACATTAAATCCATCCACTCCGCCGACAAAAAATTCGCCGTTGAGCGGACTGGAAAAATAGGCATTCGAGTTAAATTCGTTGCTTTGCAACCCATTACTCTTGTCATAGATGCGAAACGTTTCAAGTCGAGGGTCAAACTTTGCCAGCCCGTTATTGGTGGTCAACCACAAATACCCACCAGGGTCTTCCAAAATGCCGAGAATCGTGGCATTGCGTAAACCATCTTTTTCCGTGTATACACGGAACTGGCGCGTTTGTGGATTGTAACGGTTGAGCCCACCCTGGGTGCCAAACCACATCATTCCGTCTTGTGTTTGGTGAATGCTCCAGACTGAATTTTCGCTCAATGAATTTGGATCTTCTGGATCATGGATGAGGTTGGTAAATTGAGCTTTTTCAGGATCCAGGTTTTGAAGGTTGCTTAAATCCAGCCTCCAGGCACCGCCACCCCAGGTGCCGATCCACAAATCAGAGTCTCCAGAAAACAGGCGCACAGCCGGGGCAGGCAGTGTGTAATTGATAAAACGACTGTTATCTGGATCAAAACGTGACAAGCCCTTCATCGTGCTAACCCACAGGCGACTCTGCGAGTCCTGGGTTATGTGAGTGACCTGATCATCTGGCAGGCTGGTTGGATCCTGCGGGTCATTGCGGTACCGAATGAACGAATTCCGTGAGGGCTCCAGCCGGTTAAGCCCGCCCCCAAGGGTGCCAATCCATAATTGATTTTGCTGATCACCATATAACGACATGACCAGGTTGCTCGAAAGACTGTTAGTGTCAGCGGGATCGTTCTGATAAGTGGTGAAATGACCACTGCGCGGTTCGAAACGTGCCAGACCGCTTTCCCAGGTGCCAACCCACAGACTGCCATCGGTTGTTTGGGCAAATGCACCTACATGATTGCTTGGCAGGCTAAGCGCATCTGTTGGATCATGACGGTAGAGGCGGAACTGGAGTGCGTCCAGGTCGAGTTTGTTAATCCCGGCGCTGAGCGTGCCGACCCAAACCACGCCGCTGCGGTCTTGCAGCAGCGAAAACGTGTTGTCATTGGATAGGCTGTCTGGATCGAATGAGTTGTGATGAATGCCAGTGAAATCTCCTGGCTGATTATCTGGCATGTACCACAAACCACTCGACCAGCTGGTAGCCCACAAGTTGCCGAGTCGGTCGAACATCAGATCGGTTATGTTGTTGTCGATGATTTGGTTGTCAAAGGTCCTGGCATTATCAAAGTGTAGGCAGTCACCACTGATGGGGTTATAGCGATCAATGCCACCGCCACTCACCCCGTAACCGCCGAAGGCAATCCAAAGGTTTCCTTGCCTGTCCCAGACCAGGTCGGAAATATTGGGAGATTGCAGACACGGTTCTGGTGCAATGACATGTTCCAGTGTTTTCTCCATCGGGTTGTAATGATACAACCCACTTCCCGGCGTGCTAAAGGCACCACTGCCGACCCATGCCGAACCGTCTGGGTTGGGCAGAATGACCGAAATGGGCAGTGGTTCGGATGGGTTTATGGGTAATGGATAAGAGGTGAAGATGCCGGATGGCGGATCAAGATGCTGCAAACCGCCCAGACTGCCGATCCACAAACCGCCGTCCTTGGCAGGCGCAATAGCGGTAACGATTGAATGCGCCAGGCTGGCAGGGTTAGCCGCATCTGGTTTATAGCGAGTAAAAGTCTGCCGCGAGGGGTCAAGCCGGTTCAGCCCACCGCCCCAGGTGCCAACCCACAGATTGTCGTTGTCATCTTCATATAAGGCGATAATTCCGTTGTGGCTGATGGATTGCGGATTGGCTGGATCGTGTTTATATGGAGTCAGGTTATAGCCATCATACCGGTTTAAACCATCCTGTGTACCAATCCAAAGGTAGCCCTGGCGATCTTGCAACAGAGCAAGCCCAGCGTTTTGGGTGAGTCCGTCATCAATTGTGAGATGTTCGAAGCGCAGGCTGCTGCCAGGATAAATCAAGAAACCAGCCTGGCGAGCAGCGATTGAGCCAGTTGGCTGAAGGATGGAGAGCAGGAATGTCAGAATGAGGGCTAAGGGGACTTGACGCACAACGACTCCAGTAGATTAAACCAACAAAACCATTATACGGGTAATCATCAGTTTCTCTACCATGTTTTTTGCCACGCTTCGCTCAAGTCATACTGGGTGAAACCAACCGAGGCATATAATGCGCTGGCGGATTGGGAATAAGAACCGACCGTTGCCAGCGTGGCGCCCAGCCGTTGAACCCGAAGAAGCCCTTCGGTCAAAAGAGCCTTGCCAACCCCCTTTCGTTGATGATCGGGATGTGTTCCCACCGGTTCGAAGGAGGCGGTGCGCGTGAATTCGTCAAACCACAAGGTGCAAAAGGCTGCCAGTTCTCCATCCGGCGCAACTGCAACCAGGTCGAGATCGCGGCGGTACATTGGGGCGCGCTGGATATTGCGGTACCATTCCCAACCTTTGTAATGCTCATCCGGTTCGTCAGGGTGGAAAGCACGCCAGGATAGCCATGAGCGGGCGGGCAATTCATCATCGCTTCCAAGGGCTCGTATGGTGTAGCCATGCGGAAGTGGCACGGTCAGGATGGGCAAGCTCATATCGCGGCGGCGTTGATATTCCTGAAAGTTTTGGCGGGTGTAACCACGCCGGGAGAGTAGTTCCTGGTGCGAGTGGTTGATCTCATGCACCCAGATTGTGAGTTGTTCTTTGCCCTCATGTTGCACAGCGTAGTGAGTTTCGGCAATTTGAAGCATTTGAATGTCCAGTTCTGAAGATTGAAAATCTGGGTGCACCTGTAAGATGGCTTCGCCGCGTCCGTCAGGGTGGAGCACAGCCGCCAGTCTACCGCTGCGGTCTTCCCAAAGGAACACCGCAGCGTTCAGGCTGAACTGGACAATGTTTTCATTGATGTGCCAGCGCCAGTAGTCCCAACGGTAAGGCTGCCAGCAGATCTCACGACGGTTGTTGTACAGAAAAATTTCACGTAAAAAAACGCGGATTTTCCAGTAATCCTCCTCGGTTTCATACCTGCGCATGATCGGTCTCATTCTCATTTTCCTATCCGCCTATCGTATGGCTACGGCGCGCTACTTGATCCAGCGCAGCATACCGGTTTCCATCAAAAATATGCCTGAATGGATCATTTCCCAAAATCCGCAACTCTACGAACTCATTTGGTAATCTCACGCAGCGGAAGCGGTTTGTTTTTTGGAGGGCAGTGACCAGACCAGTTTGATGATCCCCTGGAGATAATCGGGCACACTGCCAACGATCATCAGGATAAAAAGGTCTGGGTTTCCGCTGGGCAGGTAAGCCAGGGTCGGGATCAGGTTGAAACGGTTGCCGAAAAACCCGGCAACTTGCCAAAGGACAATGATCAGGATAAAGGTGGGGATTAAGAAGCTGATCAAAATATCCCATATCCGCTTTGTTGTAGGGCGGGACTTCATCCGCTCGCGCCAGCCGCGCAATGCTAAAAAATTGCGCGTATGCAACACGATCAACCCCAGAACAAGGAGACCGACGCCCCAACCGATCCAGCGGATTGACCAACCCTGGGTAGCCTGTTCGACGGATTTTCCCAACAAGAGGGCTTCAATCCCGTTTCGCAACTGTGCCATGGGTACATAGTGGTCAACCAGGCTGCCGATGTTAACCAGCATCACGAATGCCAAATCGCGTTGTGGGTAAATATTGACATCCGTGCGGAAGGTGCGATTTGCCCCTCCATGAAAAATGCGTTTGGTGCCGGACGAATCGTCGATCCACCACCCCAAGCCGTAATTCGCCTGCCCTGGGGAAAAGATACGCTGTGTGTTGAGTTTGCCAACCCCGGGCAGGGTTTGATTTTTTACCGCAATGGCATAGCGCGCCATGTCTTCGGCTGTGGAGACAATGAATCCGGAGCCTACTGAGTAGCGCGGGATGGATTCACGCCAGGGAACGGGAAAGCCAAAAATTCGCGTGTATCCCTGAGATAGATTTTCGACAGAGAACGGGTTGGCACTGGAATATTTCATTTGCAGCGGCTGGAATATGTTGGCATCGATGTATTCAGCGTAACTCATTCCGCTGACCGTCTCGATGACGAGGGTCAGGATATCGTACCCGTAATTGAAGTATTGAAATCTAGAGCCAATCGGAGCGGTTAGGCGGGCAGTGGAGAGCGCGCGGATGAATTCATCGTTGGGCGTGTCGGGAGAAAATACACGGTCAACACCGGAATCGGACAACCCGCTAATATGATGCAACAGGTGGTTGATGGTGATCTGGCGGGAAGCGGCTTCGTCAGCCACTCGAAACCAGGGTAAGTAAGTTTGTATCGGTGTATTAAAATCGAGTTTGCCCTGTTCGACCAGCTGGGTAATGGCAAGCGCGGTAAAGGACTTGCTCTGTGAACCGATCAGCATTGGGGTTTGGGGTGTCATTGGTTGACCACCCTCAAAACCGTATCCTCTGGCGTAGACAATCTCATCACCGGAGACGACTGCCAATGCCACGCCGGGCAAGCCATGTTTATTCATTTGAGATTCAATCAATGCATCCAATGCAGCAAAATCAAATGCGGGGTTTTCCGCCTGAACCGGAATTGGAGCCAGCATGGCGGGCAACAGCAGGAGGATCAGAGTGAAAAACAAGACCGTTTTTTTCGACATGTTGTCTCCTAAATTTGTAATCAACAGGGAAGCTGGCAACCTGATGTGAGTGCTGATTTTATTATCAATAAAAAATGTACAATCATCTCCCAACCCAGGAAGAGTCTAATGCTGGTCAAATGGACAGGCTTTCAGGGCAAGGCGGTGGTGAATTCTTTTTGATGCAGTGAACAAATCCATTGGATGGCGTTTTTTCCCGATGCGGCTGCCAGCGGTACACTCCCGCCAGGCTCGACCCACTGCCCCGCCATGAGGAAATTCTTCAATCCTGGCAGGTTCTTAGGCAGTCCCTTGATCAGCATTGGCATGGTTTCCTTGGTCATCAACCAGCCACAGGTGGAGCCCATCCAGTTGCCAGTATAGCGTTCGTAGCTCAACGGGGTGGCTTCATCAACCACTTCAACATCTGCATTGATGCCCGGATACCACCTTTCCAGATGGGAGCGAATGATTTCTGAAACCTGGCGTTGCTCTTCGTCATATGGGCGGCGTCCATAAATGCGTTGCCAGTAGGCATAATTGGAGCGGATAATTAACTCGATCACCGATTTTCCCGCCGGAGCCAGAGAGGGGTCGAAGCAGTAATGCTTAACACCGATTTCATGTCGCGGCTCACCTGCAACCAGAACCGGTTCAGCCAGCAGATGGGTGACCCAGTGTGGTTCGGCGCAAAGATCACGGTTGACACCGAGAGATATTTGCATCATGCTGTGCATGGGCATGTGACCATCGTACAGGCGTTGTATGGCATGATTGGTGTAAGCACCGCCGAGCATATCGAAAATCGTCCCCCGTCCGTCGCAGGCAGAAATAATAAAATCACCGCGATGGATTTGGTCGTTGTATAAACGCACCCCCGAGGCGGTATCGTTTTCGACAAGGATTTTTTCTACCTGGGCGTTGTAGTGAATTTCACCGCCCAGATCGAGGAAACGTTTTTCGATTGCGCGGGCAAATTCCAGCGAACCACCGCTTGGGAAACCGGCGTTGTGTGTGTGCATGTATGCTAACAGCGACATGCCCATCATCACCGGGGCTTCTTCCCAGGAAAACATTTGAGCCACGGCGCGTTTAAGAAAAGGGTCTTTGAACCGAGCAGCAAATTCGCCAGCCGACAGGCTGCCCCAACGCAACATGGGCGTCAGAAAAGGAAAGACCTTCATGCCAAAGCGCGCCCAGTCCTCACCTTTAAGCAACTGGCGCGGCTTTTCGTACATCACCGAAAGATCGAAGCGGGTGAATTTACGGATGCCCGTGCAAAACTGGCGGATCAAATCTGCATCTCCCGGAGAAAGCGAGCATAAATGGTCTTGCAGTTGGTCGGGGTTGCAATAAACGATGAGAGTTTTTTCCCCATCGGTTATTCGCTGGTACTCGTCATGATGGATCATGACCCGATCTTGCACCGCGCCGAGTTCCTGCCACATCGAGAAGAAGGGCTGGTCTTCACCGGAGCCAAACAGGTAGTGGATGCAACCGTCGAATACATACCCTTTGCGCTCCCAGGCAGTGCATAAACCGCCCGGCAGATTGTGCAACTCAAAAATTGTGGCTTTGTAACCGTTCATGCGTGCGTAACATCCGGCTGCCAAACCGGCAATTCCAGCGCCAATAATCAGGATGTGTTTGTCCATTTGGATTATTTTCCTTTCACTGACCAGTCCCATTGTGTACCAGTTTAAACCAAAACTCTCCCATCCGCGGGAGAGTTTTACCCTGGTTGGGCAGCCAGGATGATCAACCTTTTCAGCCGCAGAACCAGGCTCAGGCGCGTTGCACTCCGCGAATGCCGCTGGTCATCTTTTCGAACATGGCTTTGGTACGCTGGAAAGACGGGCTGAGCTGGTCTTCGAAATCGCGCTTGACCTGGATGGCTTCTTCGAGTTTGTTTTGTTCCAGCAGGTCCCAAATCTGCTCGATGACCTGATTGAGCCTTTCGAGAAACTCACTGAAATATCGCACTAGGTCAAAATCAGCCTTGCTGATGATTTGCAATTCTATCCGTAAGGCTTCAAAATTGTTCGGGCTCATAATTGGCGCCAGGCGGGGTAGAATTTTGGCAGACAGTTGATCGACCTTGGCACAGGATGTGCTCTCGTTGACCCAGGTCTGGTTGTCATAATAGGATTTAAAGTCGTAATAAAAGGTTTCAAAGCGTGTCGCGAAATCTTGCGGATTGCGTCCCGTGCGGCGGTACTGGTCGGCTACCTGCACCATAGCCTGGTGGCTTTTGCTTAATTCCTTCACCAGGCTGGTCAAATCGTCAACCAATTGTTGCCCGTGCTCTTCGAGGCGGGCTGCGGAAATGGCTTCATCAATGGCGGCGTATGCCAAATCGGTATGGCTGAGAACCTGGCTGGAAAATTCACCAATAGGAAAGTCGATCACCTGGTTATCTGTGAGGCGCGAGAACAAGACCGGTACACCCCAATCCCAATCATCCTGGATCAAAGCGCGTGCCTCATTGACTGCCGTGTCCACCATCCCGTGCTTGAGCAGGCGGGTGTAAAACTGCGCCGAGAAGGTCTGCGCCACGGTCAAACCGACATTGCCGCTCATGGCGACTGCCGCCTGAACGCCGCCGTCCTCGACCAGATGGGGAGCCAGCGGCAGCATTGCATCCAGCCGGGTGCGTTTGGCGCTTTCACAGGCTGCCAGAAAAACCAGTACTGGTGGTTTCTTGACCACTTTGAAGGTTTCCACCAGCCGGGTTTGATCGACAACATCCACCTGCCCTTGCTCATCTTCCAGGAACAAACCACTGCCAGCCGGTGAATGAGCACCGTGGCAGAGAAAATGGACAAACTGTTGACCCGTTGCCAGTTGAGCGCGGATTTCGTTGAGCGTTGGTTTCAATGGTCCGCCAGATTCGAGGCAGGTGACTTTCAGGTCGCTAAAGCGGGACAGGGTTTGTTTCAGCCATGCCTGCTCCGCTTCCGGAATAGAGTCGAGGTTGTATAATGAGGTCAGGTTTTGTGGGGATGCTATGACCAGCAGCAGGGAAAGAGGGCGCGAGGTTACTGGCAGGGGACGATCCCATTGCTGTGGGCGGATGAAACGGGAAAAAGGTGTCAGAGCAGTGCTGGCGATTGGACGCCATTCACCGGCAATGGGGTGATACATTCGTTCCCAATGAATTTCGTCCAGCTCGGCAGATTTTATCAGCAGCCTGAGCCGGATGCCGTCTCCGCGCGCCTGAACGGCAGCCAGGGTTTCCTTATACGGTTCACCGATCGCATCATTCTTAAAGATCATCTCGCCCAGCAGTTTTCCGTAACCGCGCGGGTCTGCGTTGAGGGCGAGCAATCGGGTTTGATCCAGGCGCAGCCGGATTGGATCGAAATAACGCCAGCCGGGAATTTCCAGCTGCGCCAGCAAGGTACTGCGACTGCGTCCGGTTTTTTCGAGAGAAATCAACAGCGTGGCGTAATCTTCTTGAGGGCCGATTGCGTCATGGATGATCATGGCAAGACCTTATTATCCGCCCAACAAGCGGCGGATGAAATCCCAAAGGCGAGCGAAAAATCCCTTTTTCTTTTCTTCAGGTTGAGGTTCCGGTAAGAACGTCACACTAGCTGTATGAGCGGCGTTGCCATAATATTGCATATAGGCATACGGCAGTCGAGCATAACCGCTGCCTAGAGGGCATTCGGATGCCCAATGTGTTCCCCAGCTATTGCGGATGAAAAAATAACCACCGCCGGGCACATCCGGGTCATCCTCGTAACCGACCATGGTCATAGCATGCCCGCCTTCCAGGCGGTCACTGCTGAGTGGCAGGCGGATGTCTCCGCTGCGGCGCAACGGTTCCATAAACCAGTAGGAATAGACCGGCACAGCAAATGCCACAGGTTTTCCATCCGCCAGGGCTTGCTTGAGATCTGCCACCGATCGGGCAGGAAGTCGCCGCGTTTCGCTGATGCGGTGCGGTAGCCCTTTCTCGCGGGCTTCGGCTGGTGGGGGGGACTGCCCTTCGTTGCCTGGGATCGGCAAGGGATTATATGGCCAGGTTTCCTCTGGGCACTGACCGTCCGCCAGAAGCCTTTCCATGGCAACGCTGATATATGTGCCCGCACCGGGTACGCCATCGTGCTGTTTGCAGTTCCAGTACAGGTGCTGTTCGGACAGGTTTTTATAGCCGGGCGATTTTGCCAGCAGGTATTCGCGCACAGCGGTAGTCGCAAAGGCAACACAAGTGCCCCGCTGCCCCTGATTTTGGATGGCGGGAAAGTCATTCTTGAGATCAATTTTTTCGGGCAGCGGGGCAAAGGATAATCGTGCCGATGGGCGTGAATCCTCATCTTCGGCTTCGTCCAATGCTCCAAGACCAAAGGACTGCACTTCGCCCAGGTCAAACGACACGCCAGCGGGGAGCGCATTTTGGGCGAGTTCTACGGCGCGGTTGATGTTTTCGATGGGTACATTGAGAGCTTGTGCCAGGGCGGTAGGTCCTTCCTCGCCCAGGGCTGCCGAGACCAGCTCTTCCGCTGTGGTGATCCAGTACTCAGCCAGCAGCGGGAGAATTTCCACAGGAAAATTTTCAATCTCTGCTAAAGGGGTACCACTTTTCTGAGCCATTGTTGACCTCCAGTATCATTCCTTCAAATCCTCAATTCGTATCGCTGCAGCAGGGTCACCGATCAGAACGTATCCTTCGGCATCGTTGCGTTCAATCCATCGCGTAGTAAGCGCTTCGGGGTCGATGTTTGCACCCCAGCCCGCCTGTTGGAGCATGGATGACAAACCGGTCGAGAGGGCAGCGTAGCGTTCATTGAAATCCTTAAGGGCAAAGCCAATCGGCTGTCCAATCAGGATTCTGCCAAGTGTGTTTTGAAAGGTCTGTACCTGCTGCCCTGCGTACGGGGCAAGGATCGAGTAACCCCAGGCACGTTCCACATGACCAATCACCCCCAGGGCACCACCGCCGGGATGCGCCAGCCATTTTTTTGGCAGGTTGGCAATAAAGGGCCGTTCAGCAATTTGGGGAGGAGCCTGTCCGGGTTTATGGATGTAAAGATCCTGAGCGGGGGTGCCGCCACCGTAGCAAGCAAAGTGAAAAATTACCATACCCTGCACTCGGCTTTCGGTGTTGACATCATCAGCGGAGAAATACTGCTCCGGCTTTATACTGCCAAATCCTTTCCAGTCCTGGCAGACCAGCGCACCCTGATGGGTGTATTGTTTATTGTCGCCTTTCGGAAAGCCTATCCCATGGCTGGCGGTGAAGAGCAATGCGGGGGGAGTCTGGTCAGGCTGCTGGATGACCTCCGCCAGGGCGGTTTTGGTCGCAGCATCCCCCCACAATTTCCGCGCTTTGAATCCCCATGCGTCTGCCACACCGCGTTGAGCCGGCGTGTTTTCGGCGGCGGGTGCGCCGTCCACCAGAGGATTGATCAGAAAATCGGCGCTCATTTTGGTGGCTGGGTCGAAGGGATGGCGCGGGGCGAAGAAGACCACCTCCTTGCGGTTGGGAACCAAGGAACTGGTTTCATAATCCACAAGGCTGTGCACATAGTTACTGTACTCCTCGGGCGTATCGAAGTGTAGCCTGCCGACGCTGTATTCCACATCCAACAGATGTCCGAACTCGAAAGGTATCTTTTCCGGCGAACCTACCAAGAGCAGATAAAACGGGATTTTGGCAGGCTGTATGCTGCCCGGTGCAACCCCGTGGCGACCCAGCCATTGCTCCCATTTTTCGCCCGGCTTGTATTCCAAAACCTTAACAATGGCATCATTATTGATTTGTTTGCGGCGATGTTCGATCAACGGTTCCAGTGCTTGTTGCACTTCATCGCTTTCACCGGATGCGAAGACGATTCCCCAGCCAGCCTGGGTAACATCCGAAGGTTCCACCCCAACCGGTAAGCCCATATAGGTGGTTTTGATCTTGTGCCAGACCTCTGCCAGCCAGATGAGGATATTTTTTTCTTTCTTTTCTCCCTGGATGATCTCCGCCAAAGCAGATAATTCCATAGGGGGCAATAGATACTCCCCACTGTTACCATTAATGCCATTAAAGTAGATTTCGGTCATGGGCTTTGCCTTCGTTGATTTTTGGGTCAAAAATTTTCAAAGTTACTGCCACCAACACGGATCAGAATGAAGTTGCTGTTTAGCCGTTCGCTGTTGGAATCACGGATGGCTTTAAGTTGATCCTCACTTGTGGGAATAACCGACGATTCGATGCCCATTTCCTTGAATTTTTCCTGGATCGTTGTCGCAAAGAAGTAACTGTTCGAATCGCCTTCTGCCACCATCAAATAAACTATATTACGTCCTCCAATCCCTCCTTCGAGCAGGATTTTTTGAGCGGTCTGCGGGTTGGTTTCCGTCTGCCGGGCGTCGGCGATCCTGTCTCGCTGGTAGGTGATCTCCACGGCGATATTGGCGTCGGGCCAGTTGTTGCGTGACATCGACAGCCAGTCGAATCCGATGGTCAGCGCATGGCGCACCTGCCAGTCGTTCCAGGCACTCCCAATCAGTTCGAGGGTAACCTGACCCGGCTGACGTGGGAGGAATTCCGGAAAGAAAAGACCCTCGCTCTGCGCGCGATCCCTGACAGCTTGCATCCAGATATCTAAATAGGGATATCGCTGGATCAATTCGGGGCGCATGGCTTCCCATACTTCGATCGGCTGCGGCTGACGCCCGGCGATGCCGGCAATGTCGGGCGAAATTATCCCGGGTGCGGAGAACCACAAATTGCCAGCTTTGAGCGGGCTGCTGCCGGTTTGTTCACCACTACGTTCATTGACAACGGCCTGGACGTCGACCTGTCCCTCATATACCTGGACGATGCTCAACTGGTCGGCGGGCAGGTACAGGACTGTAAACCAGGTGCCGCTGGTTTGTACGGTTCCACTAGGGGTTTGAATGTTGACCTGCGAGAGACAGTTGTTGAGTACGCCGGTCAAACCGGCGGTGCTACATACACCCAATCCGGCTTGCACATCCTGCTTGCGGCAGGTGTTTCTTTCGAGGGATGTATCCTGAAAAACGAAGATTTTGAGGCAGCCTTGAATAACTACCTCTGCTTCGCCGCTCAAGTCGGTACTGACCAGTCCGCCAGGATCAAGACTGGCGGGCGTGCCGCTTTGCAGCTCTGGCAAGGGCTGGCGATTACCGGCGAACACCGCTGGAATCAACCGACGCACCTGCGCATCGGGTTCGATTACCGCCACCTCGGTCAATGTTGGGATGGGTGGGAGTGCAGTCCGGGTTAAGGCAGGGGTTGTTGCAATTGGAAAATTGGACTCAGTTCGGGTTGGGGAGGGGGTTTGTATGGATCGTTGGGCAGGAATCAGGTTGCAGGCAAGGCTGAGCAGCAGAAGCAATCCGAACACAAGCCATATCTTCACCGGACGAAGGGAATACCGATTAATGGTCATTGGAATATCTCTTTCTCAGTTACCGGTTAAGTCCCAATATTTCCCCCAGCGTTGATAGGCACTAGATGCGGCTGTAAATCCACTAACGGCACCCAAAGTTAGCGCGAATCCCGCCAGTCCGGCTTCGATCACCGCGAGAATGGTTGCCCAATCCGGTGTGGCTTGAATCCAGGTTTGCCATGCGGCGGCACTAAAATAGTCAAATTCGACTTCAAGAATCCCGCTGGAAAGCGCAATGGCGATGCCGCTGCCTGCCGCCGGTAACAACTCGAAAAAAACTTGTACCAGGGCAAAAATCCCGCCGGAAATCAACGAATATAACATGCGGGTGCTGAAACGCGGCTGGCTCAGGCAGAGGCTGCCCGCCAGGGCGATGCCCACCAGTCCGCCGGCTGGGATCAATCCGGGAGCATTTGCCAGGTTGAGGTTGTTGAGTAGGGCAACCAGCAGGTTCGCCAGCAAAAAGCCCAACCCGCCCATCAAGACTGACGACCAGCGGCGGTGCATCTCCCGGTCAGCGGGCTGATCCGCCAGTGTGAGGATGGGACGCAAAGCCACAAATAATGCGGTGAACGCGGCAAGGATCAAGCCCCAATAGGAAAATAAGGCAAAGAACATTCTGCCCAACCCGGCGTTAGCGACGACGCTCGATTCGGTCAGTGCTCCAACAAGAAATCTTTCCAAGCCTAATCCCAGCGCAGCGCCAATGCCGCTGCCCGCTGCAACCCACCCCACCCAACGCCGGTTACGTAGAAACCGGCGCCAGACACGCCAAAGGTATGCACCGCTTTGTTGAATTGGGGTCTGGCGGGCGAGGCTGGCAGTGACCTGGCCGGAGTCTGCCAGCACGGCGGTTAGCTCGGCTCGGCGGGAAAAACGCTGAAAAGGTGATGGCAGGGCGGTCAGCGCAGGTTGCAACCTCTTATAGAGATCATCTTCGTCGGCAGCAAGAATCGCCAGCGCAAATGCGCTGGTTGACCGGTCTGTCGGGTTGGAGCTATGAGCCGCCGTCCATGCCAGCCGTCCAATTTCGGAGACAGGTCTGGTTGCCATGTCCACTGTATGGGTACCCAACATCCGTGTAGCCAGATCAAGTGCGGAGGGTGGGACTTGTGGAGATGCAGTGTAAGCAAGGGGTTGATCGACGTGTTGCAACAGGCGAATTCCGGCATTGGAGGTTTTTAACACATGCACCCATGGCTGCGGGTCAAGCTGATGCCGGGCTGCGGAGCGTAGCATGAGCAGGTACTTTATCGGGCGGGCGTCCAGGTTGGAGGCTGATTCGCTCAACAGTTCATATTGTTCACGGGTTGCCAGGCTAGCATCCGGGTCTTTTGATACGCTGCGGGTTCTTAATTGATAAGCCAGCCAAATCCGCCAGATTCGTTCTAATTCATCTCCGGCAGCGTATGCCTGTTGAATTTTTTCTGCCCCCAACCGGCGGGCTTCATCAGCTATGGTGTGGCTGGAAAAGGCGTACGCAACGCTCCCATCCCGGCTCTGGCGGGTGAGCAGTTCGGCACGCACTAATTCATCCATAAACGAAATGAGCGTGTTCTCATCGAATTGTGGTGCGTTGTTCTGGAAGCCGGAAAACAGGGGGCTGGACAAAATATCGCCCGGGGGCACCCAATGTGACATTTCAGGTGATGCCATCGCGACCAGAATGTTTTTTACAATACTGGAACGATCGGCAAATCGGGTAAGCAGTTCTTCTTCCAGGTATCGCACCAGAATACCGTCCACGCCGCCGGCTTCTTCGAGATACAGCTTCTCGTCGATGACCGGCGGGCGTTTCAGCCGGGCTTGATCGTACAACCAGGTGCAGGCTATTTGCAGTTGTCCCGGATCAACCCACTGACTGGCTGGTTTCCCGCTTTCTTCCGGATTATCGCGTGTACTGGTTGGATAATTAGCGCTCAAGTCGGTGACTATGTAATGATCTGCCAATTCGCGGTTAAGAGTGACGGGCCAGTTGAGCACATCCAGCGGTTCGATGATCGCCTCGAGCGCCTGATTGCGGTTGAGAGGTGACAGGTAGATCCATTTGCCTGAGCGACCATCAAACCAGTGCTGCAGGGTGGTCAGCCGGTTCAAAGCATCTTCATGGATGAGAATGGCAATGCGCAGCCGTCCGCCGAGTCGGTCCTGGCTGCGCTGGAGTTCTTCCTGTAATTGAGTGAAGGAGTCTTCGCCCAACGCGCGGGTTTGCTCGAACTGATCGAGAACCAACAGGATTTTTGGGAAGCGCTGTGGGTCAAGGGCGAGCAGGACCTCGTCCAATGGCGCATCCCCACGTACCATCAGTGAACCACCAACCCGCCAGACGGGGTGAAAATTTTGCCGAAACTGGTTGGCGAGATTGTCATAAGCCGATATTCGGATTGCCAGCCAGTTGTCCTGCTGTAAACGCGGCATGACTCCCGCTTCCAGCAATGAAGTCATGCCAACCCCGCTCGCGCCATAAACCACTGTCAGGGGAAATTGACGAATACTGTTTTCAACGGCGCGGATTTCCTCCGCGCGTCCTTTGAAAAGATCGCTATCTTCCAGCCGGTAGGGGGAGAGGAATTTATACGGACGGCGCTGCGCAGGGCGGAAGCGCTGAGCAGCGTCGAATAATGCCCCGTCTGGCAGGTTCATGTATAAAACCGGGACAGCCCACTGAAAATAAGGGTTGTCCAGCAGTCCGAGCCGGGCGCGGTTGACAGCATAATCAACACACCCGCTCGATGCAAGGGTCTGGTAAAAATCATGCGCGAATGTACGCAGCAAGCCGGTTTCAACCTTTTCCAGCATACTAACTACTGCCGGACAGCCGTTGCGGACAAATTGATCGGCGATGCTGGAAAAGGCATCCAGACTGGATGAGCGTGCACTTTCACAGGCAGCCAGAAAAACCAGAGCCGGTTTTACTGGCAACGATTGCAGAGCAGAATGGATTTCTGCCGCAGAAACGCCGCCCGGCCCCAGGCTGCCATCTGGGTAGGTGGTGGTCAGCAGCAGGTATGCCTGATTTTCGGCTTCGCGCCATTCGCCGTGCCCGATGTAGTGAAGCAAGGTGAAGTTACCCTGAGCCAGTTTTTGCGCAATTTGTGGCAGGCTGACCGTGCCGGAAAGCACCTCGATGTCCAGTTGGTCTTTTAACCCGGTCAAGCTGTTGAGCAAATTGTTCTGCTCGGTTACTGGATTGACATACAGGGGATGATTTTCAGGAAACGGGCTGGCTATGACCACCAGCATGCGCAATGCACCACTGTCCACCGGCAATCCCCATGGATTGGAAGTGGCGCTTAAGCGGGAGAACAATACTTTTGGTGAGGTTACGACGGCAAGCCATTCCTCGCCTTGCGGATACGCCAGCCGCTCCCAGGGAATGCGTTGCAATTGGGGTAAATAGGGGTCAATTTGCAGTCTCAACCGAATGCCGCGTTGTCCAGCAGCCCGGATGGCTGAAAGAAATTCAACCCGCAGCCTTCCCGGGAAAAGGGCGTGGAACAACATCTGCCCCCATGTCTGGCGGATTACTTCGGGGGAGGGCTGTTGCAAGGTGATGTGATGGATCTGGTCAAAGAGTGCTGTTGAATCCAGGTCTCCCACATGTTGACTGCCATCCGGCAGGTTAAGCCGGACGTGGCATCGCGGCTCGCTGCCCTGTCCAAAGAGTTCAACCAGGATCGAATCGGGTGCGACCGGGAATGACATGGGGGATAAAGGCGTACCTACCTCCCGGCGATGAAGTTGATGATGCTGGGTTTGGCGACGCGTTCTGGCGAGAAGGAAATGCCACCCTGATCGGGTGGTTTAACCGGCACAGCGGAGGCAAAGCCTTTGAGGATCAACGGTGCTGTAATGCCAATGTTGATCGCCAGCCAGGGCTGATCGGCTTGAATGCCTTGGATTAAAACCAAGCCGCCGCCCGTCAGCGCCATCAACACGGTGACGATCCAATAGAATGGACTGCGCAGGTAGGCAGGTAGATTAGGCGACTCGCGCATGGAGTACCATTTCAGCAGCTCGCCCAATATGCCGCCCAACACACCGTACAAAAAGGGGATCATAAAAAACCTCCTACAAAGCAAAGAAGGATTGCAAATCGTGTTGATCGACCGTTCCGCTTTCGATTTTCTCCCGCAAGGTTTCCGCCTGCAATTCCGGCGCAGGCGTGGCTTCGAATGAAAAGGGTTTGGCAGCTGGCAGGGTTTGCGGCAGGCTGCACTCGCCATTGTTGAGGATATCGATCACAGCATCAATGACCTTGCGATTGCCGGGTAGGTCGCGGTGTTTTTCCTGAATATAAAATACCCGCGCCCCCTTAAGCCGGGCAGACCAGAGCGGCACAGTACCATCTCCGGATTGGTCGCCCAACAGACTGGATTTGGGCTGCCAGGTGCGCCCTTCGGCTTTGGTGAACTGGAAAATGGTATCGATGTGGCAACCGGCGATTACATCCACCGGAACAGAGGTGGGGGACTCAGCCAGCAGGCGGTGAAAATTCCGGGCGGCGTCCAGGTATTTTTGTTGGATGGCTGGCAATTCCCACTCTTCGGCGTGGTAAAGATCGAAATTGATCGGCGCATCAAGATCGGCGGGTAAAAAATCGTTGGGGGCGGGCAACAGTTGATAGACGCTTGGCAGGTTGAAGACCAGGTCGCGCATGGCGTTGTTTCGATTGAGACGATCGGCGGTGGAAATCATGTTGTTGCCATGCAGAAGCGTGTCAATGGCGTTGGGTGAACCGTAATTGGGACTGCCCAATTGGATCAAACGCTGAACAGTATTTTCAGCAAAACGGGGATGACGGGCGAAAAAGGCACGTGCCACCAAGCCACCCATGCTGTGGGCAACCAGGGTGAATTTTTCATTATTTCCTGTCACCCAGCGTTGCAGTCTTTCGGCGAGCACGTCAGCGTTATATTCGATTGGGCGGCGCCAATCATACGGAAATTCGTGTAGCAGCGCCTGGCGATTCAATGCCAGACTGATTTTTAGGTAGGTAAGTTTTTCCAGCCCGGTGGGTACAACTTCAACGCGTGGGTTTTCGTCTTTCTCCCCGTTGTCATCCAGTCGCAGGAAATGGGCATTACCCTGCAGGAAAAGCAGTGGGTTGATCCAAAGCAGGCTGGTCACGCCGCGAATACTGGACAGAATTGACCCCATGATGCCGGGCAGCAGGACAACGTTAGCGCGGCCTGGGCGAAATGAAATGTTTGCCTGTTGAACATGAATTTCGGTCAGGGTATCTTCACCAAGCAGCGCACGAATCGCCGCATTATTTTCATCGTGCAGGATTTGCTCTTCGATTTCAGCGAAGGATTGCGACGACCATTTGAGGTATAGATCGGTAGTATTCATGCCCGGCTCTCCATTTCACAATGGATATCCTGCTTATTTATTCTGCGGCGACACTCAATAATTATAAAATCAACCAAAATGGTCAATAATCCCATCTGGTATAGTAGCACATTGCCATCAAAGATTCAATCCACGAATTGGATTTGACCTATCCAGGCAATTGTTTCAACAACCAGGCAGCCGCCCACCCCGATTCACCATTGCCTTTTTGTACCAACAGCCAATTTTCCGTTTTTCCGATTTTGTCGCGGGCGGCATTCCGGTCGGTTTCAATAACCGTGAGAACTTCGTCTAAATTTGCCCCGCTTACCCGTGGGGAATTGATACTCGGCTGGGCACGCAAATTGATGGCGGCGGTCGGACTGACACGCAAGGTTGAAAGCTGCTCGGCACGCGGCGCTGTCGGCGCGGTCAATGAAACCAGCCAGGCAGCCACATAACCACTGTATTGCTGGCGAGTACGAACGTTTACCCATTCTCCTGAAAGACCAATCCGCTTTTGAGTGCTTTCGGTATCTCCTAGAACAGTCATAGGCTCGCCTGCGGACGCCACGGTCAACACATGGGCATCTGCCGCGGGTCGCGCACGTACATTTAGCGGTGTGGTTGGGTAAACCGTCAACTCACTTTTGGGGGCAGGCTGTCCGGTTTTGTGTACCAGCCAGGCTGCCACGAAACCGCGCTGCCCCGATTCGGTCTGGACTTGCAGCCATTCGCCGTTTTTTCCCAATTTTGCTTCCGCCAGACTGGCATCTCCCAGTACGGTCAATGGCTCACTGAGTGTAACCGTGGCGAGCAAATCAAAAGTTGCAGCAGGACCGCTGCGCAGGTTAACCATGTCGAAGGGATAAACAATCAGGTCGCTGGGTGGGAAGGGCTGTCGGGCGTCCTGAACATACCATGCGGCGACAAAACCGGTTTTTCCACTGGCGGTTTTAACCATCAACCATTCGCCCTGGCGTCCAATTTTTGATTCTGCGGTGGATTTCTCACCAAGCACCTCCAATGCTTCGCCGCCGGGAATACTACCAATTACTTCGGCGGTGATGCTGCCACTGGTGCGCAGGTTTAGATCTGAGAGTGTGTACACTATAATTCCGCTCGGTGGAAGCGGGTCGGACTGCGGCAAAGGTTCGGCAATGCTGTCTTTCAAGTACGGGTAAGGATCAACAATCCCGGCTGGGTAACCGGGGGTCTTTTCGCCATCAATCTTGAGAGTCAGGTGTAGGTGAGAGCCAAAGGAATTGCCGGTGTTATCTGCCAGACCGATGCGTTCTCCGGCACTGACCGTTTGACCTGCTTTTACCAGGGTCTCCGAAAGATGTCCATAGATCGTATGAAAGGTTCTGCCACCATCGGTATGTTGGATACGGATATGCAAGCCGTAGGGATGATTTTTAGGAAATCCAGCCAGGGTCACCATTCCATCAGCAGCGGCGTAAACATTAGCACCGGACAGGGCAAACAAATCCAGTCCCTCATGCCCAGGCAAGCCAAAGGGTTTATACGAGTCGGGATTTTCGCCGAAGTATTGGTTGACTCGCCGGCTGTCTACCGGCCATCGCAGGTGGAATAGCGGCACTTCGAACGAGACTACGGCAGGCGGTTCACGAACGATGAGCGGCGGTTTCTGGAAATGGTAGGGCAGGAGAAAAAAGGCAAACAGCGCTTCTCCACTGGATTGAGCCAGATCGAGAGTCGGTGAGGAGGAAGCCAGGGATAATCGGATATAGCGAGGCTGCCGGGGATGATTGGGGTCGTAAACCTCGATCACCATCTGCTGATTTTCCGGGTTCAATTCATAACCAGTTGCCAGAACCTGGTGATTTTGGGTCGGGTTGCTAATTCCCCGTGCACGCAAGAGCAACAGCACCACCGGCTCACCCTTGTCGAGGTGGCGGCGTAGTCTGGGAATCTCGCTGCGCTTCATCCGCGTGGTCAGTATTTTTTCATCAACCAGCATCCATTCCAGGATCTTGAGCACCACCGGGACTTTTAGACTGTCCAATTGTCTTTCACACAGGTAAGTATACAGGCGGTGGTCAATCTCTGCAGGGGTGTTGAATTCTGGGATGGGTAGTTTGGCGTGGAAATAATCCAATGCAGCAAAGCACATCCCCCCGCACAGCCCAAATGAAATTTCATTGAGGTCAACCATGCCGCCAAAAGGCAGTTTGTAGTGTACTGGAATTTTGACCTGAAACGAATTGACAAAGGCAAAGCCCTGATTGTGGACATTAAATTGAGTCTTTGCTTTTTCCATCCTACACCATCCCGACTGGCAATTTAGAAAGCGGACTGCAATGGATATCCATTGCAGTCCTTGTAATACCGGTTAAGAGAAGTCAACGTCCGCTACGATTGTGAGGCACAAATACCGTTGTATTGGCTATGGTGGTGTTGCCGCAGCCGTCGTTGACCTTATAGGTAATTGTGTAAACCCGACCGCTGCCCTTACCAGCCCGCTCGGCTCGTAGCAGGAAATTGAAGTCATCCACGATGACAATATCATTGGTGGTGTCGCCATCGCCGAGACCATTGTCTGGCTCGTTGGAAGTTACCGAAAGCAATTGGATAAAGGGAACTGGGTCAGCGTTATCGCTGGCGGTCACAATTGCGTTGACCGGTACGTATTGGTGCTTTGGCGGCCATAGTATGTTGGGCGTGACGCTCAGGCTGACCTGTGGCGCAGTGCGATCAACGCAAAGGAAAGCAACCTGGGGTTCATGATCGCTGATTTGGTCGGCAAACTCGGAGTTGACGTGCACAACGTCATAGACGAATGGAGCAGATAGCAGCCGATCACCGATCAGGATGTGATCGAGGACCTGTGAGTTGCCGTCGAAGACGTAGGTATACCGTTCCTCCTGCGGTAGAGTTTCGATCAATGCGTTCAGCCCTGAATTCTTGAGGATATCGAGTGGCGCTGAGAACTCGAAATCGTTCAAATCACCGAGCACAACGATGTTAGCTTCCGGATCGAGGCTGAGCAGGGTGGAGACGAAACCTGCCACAACCTGTGCCTGTTGAATCCGCTGGGCTTCGGAGAACAGTGCGGGCGGTTGGAAACGTCCAAACAGAGGCTGGTCACCGCCCTTGGAATTGAAGTGATTGGTGACCACGAAGACGCGCTCACCGCGGAAAAGGAATTCCCCCGCCAGAGGCTTGCGGCTGGAAAGGAAGGCGGAGTTGGTTGGATCGAGCCTGCCCGGGCTAAACTCCAGCACCGGTCCGTCCGCGGTGCTGATGATTGTAGTAGCGGTGATGGGTGTGCCGCCGGGACGGTCAACAAAGGTAACCCGGTCGGGACGGAAAAGGAAACCGACCCGGATGTTGCCGCCGGGTTGCCCCCCATCCTGACCATTCAGCGGATTGATCTGGCGGTAGTCGTACACTGGACCACCAGCAGCCTGAATGGCGGTAATCAAAAGGTCAAAGGTTACATTTGCGTCAACAATACCATTATTGGTCGCGCCGCTGTTGTCCTGAATTTCCTCCAGCCCAAGGATGTCCGGTGTGCCGAGGTAATTGACGATCAAGTTGGCGAGCTCGCTGAATTTTGCTGGCGGATCGTTGGGGTTGAGGTTCTCAACATTGAATGCGGCAACGGACAATTGGAATTCTTCGCCACTGGCAGCGAATTCACGTTCCAGTTCACCGGAAACCGCCGTTAGTGGTTCGGTAATGTACAATTTGAAGTTGCCGAAGCTGTAATCCAATACGCCAACGACTGGGGTGGTGAAGGTGTCGCCCACATTAACGATCTGTGTTGGATGTAAAGTATCATCCAGGATGATTCGCTCCGGGTTGAAATCCTGCGGGCGTATGACGATTCCGCCGCGGTTGGTGCGGATCGACGCCAGGCTTCCGCTGTCGCCCAGGACGGGGATTTCACCGAAACTATTGGTCGGACCGACTGCCACGGCATCGTTGACTTGAACCCGCATTGCTTCCATGCTCTCGTAGAAATCGATACCGTCGGTGGTTACATCGAAGGAACCACTGGTCTCGACCGAACCAAAGGCATCATCATCGATTACTTCAGTTGGGGGAATGCGCCCACCCACGCCAATAATGACAGGTGCGGGCAGTGGATTTCCCCTAGAGAGGACTGTCACGGTGCGACCGGGATTGTCGATCTCGGTCAGGGTCAGGTTGTTAAGCCCACCGGAGCCGCCGGGACGAAATTCCGTGACCGTTCCGGTAACTAGAACCAGATCGCCTACCTGCACCACAGGGGCTGTATTAGTGAAGACGAACAAACCTTCGGAGGTGGCTTCATCTGCATCGGGGTTCGCATCTTGCATGTAAAACCCGCGCGCAGCAAGTGCTGTGACAATCCCCTGAGTACTTACCAGCTGGCTGACGTAGGGTGAAATGTGGGCTGCACCTTGAATGGCGTGAATGGCAATCAGCGGCGGCTGCACCAGCAGAGATATACTGGTGGTTGCGCTGCGTCCCTCTGCATCTCTGATCGAAACAGGCAGGTTTTTACTACCGGAGGTGGTGGCAGAGTCCACAACGGTAGCGTAGGTAAAGATAAGGTCGCCAGCGGATACATCCCCGTTGCTGCCATCATCGAAGAAGGGTTGCGGATTCGCGCCGCCAATTGTGGTTAGATCGGCGGAGACACTCAAAGCCGTACTGAGCGGAAAGTCGCCCGGCGTTACGTTGACGGCCAAGGTCACCATCTCACCTGCATATACTGCTGCAGGTATAGCTGCGCCGACTCCGCTTGGGTTGGTGGGGGTAGGAACGCCACACACGCTGAAGGGCGATGCGGAGTTGCGCGGGGCTGGGACAGCGGCGGTGAAGTCTGCGGCATTATTATCTGTATCCATACAACCATTGCTGTTGCGGAATATGGCGGTTGTATTGGCGGTGGCTGGCGCTGGGTTACCTTCGAAGAAATTGGCGCCACCCCAACCAACAAGGTCGATAATCAAGGCAAGTTGAGCGGACGAGCAAGGCGTGGAACCACCGTTACAACCGAGTGAAGCGGTCGAATTAATCAGAGCAACTTTTCCTCCTGTTGCGCTCATATTGATCGGGGTAGGGTCAATCATGTCGGGTGTTGGCAATGGCATACCGGTGCTGCCCCCGCTGGCTTGCTGCACCAGGTAATATTGCCCGGGTTGCAAGACCACGTTTGGCAGTGGGGTGATGAGATTGGCAGCCGAGCCGAAATTTCCCGTTCCTGTTGCACTGGTATATTGAATGGAGAGCCCATTCAAGGATACAGTGCTGTTCCCGCGATTGAATAATTCAACAAAATCGTGGGAATAAGGTGCACCAGAGTTGCCACCACCACCGTACACCTGGCTGATTACCAAATCGGCGGAGGCTGCCTGCACAATTTTGGGCGGGGTAAGCGTTAGCCCCGACATCAATGCTGTTGCGATGGCTACAACCAACCAAACATGCATTGCAGTGCTTTTGTTCATCAATTTTCTCCTGTCAAAGGTCGAGTCTGGATAGAAATTGTGATCTGTCAGCGCGATTTTATGATTTGCTTAGTCAACATTATTGTATACACCCAAGGGATTAATTTCAACCAGCTAATATTTGCGGTAACAGGGTGATTTCAAAAATCATACTGTGAAATCTGGGGGAGCATAGTAAAATCAAAAAATAACTAAAAATCAAGGCAAACCCATCCTGATATTGATCAGGGGGAAATTTTTTATCCAATTTAAGGAGTCTAGAGATGAAGCGGCTTCGATTAATCATTGGGATTCTGGTTATTTTGAGCATGACTGCGGCGTGCGGTACGTCTGCTCCCAGTGAACCGACCCCGGCAAATGTTCAACCGACGCCTCAGCCAGTGGAGCAGCCAACGGCAACCCAACCGGTGGATGTTCTTGGACTGCTGCGCAGCGCTACCGTTCAAATCGAAGCGCAGGGTAGTTTCATTGATCCTGAACTGGGCAACCTGTATAACGTTGCGGGGCGCGGCACTGGATTTATCATTGATCCTTCCGGTATTGCGGTGACGAATAACCACGTGGTAACCGGAGCAGCACTGCTCAGGGTGTTCCTGGCTGGTGAAGATCGCCCGCGCAATGCCAAAATCTTGGGCGTTTCCGAATGTTGGGATTTGGCAGTGATCGATATCGAAGGGGATGACCTTCCATTCCTTACCTTCTCTAACCAGGATTTGACCCCCGGCGTAGAAGTGTATGCAGCGGGGTTCCCGCTCGGTGATCCGGAATATACCCTGACCAAAGGCATTGTCTCCAAAGCGAATGCCGACGGCGAATCCTTTTGGGCTTCGGTTCCGGCGGTGATCGAGCATGATGCACGCATCCGTGGTGGCAATTCCGGTGGACCTTTGGTCAACATGTCAGGGCAGGTGGTTGGCGTTAACTATGCTGGCAATGATCGCTTCGACCAGAACTTTGCCATCCGTGCTCGGGACGCGCAGAAAGTGATCGAAGTGCTGCGCTCCGGACAGGACTTTGAGTCGATTGGAATCAATGGACAGGCGGTAATCTCTGAAGACCGCACTTTATCAGGTATCTGGGTCAGCTCGGTCAAATCCGGTTCACCTGCCAGTAAAGCCGGCGTGCAGGGTGGTGACATCATCACCCGCATGGAAGGCTTAATCCTGGCGACCGATGGTCAAATGACGGATTACTGCAATATTCTGCGCACCCGCAATGCCACCGATACGCTGGCGATCGAGGTGCTGCGCTTCTCCACCCAGGAATTCCTGAATGGCGAGTTGAATGGCAAGCCGCTGGAGACCTCGTTCTCGTTTGCCCAACAACTGGAAGGGGATGTATCCGAAGACACTGCTGGACAGGCTTACGGTGATTATGTGCTGGTGCAGGATGACTACGGCGCCATTCAGGTTGCCGTGCCATCCGCCTGGACGCAGGTGGACGGTTCGCCGTGGGTTTCGGATGGGGAGGTGATTGGTTCGGGTATTACGGCGGCGGCTGATCTTGATCGATTTAATAATTACTTTGACGAGCCGGGCGTTTTCTTTGGTGTTTCCGATCAGGTTGCCAAACTGGCGGGGTATATCCAATTGCTGGATTATTACCGGTCGATCTTTGAAGGTTCCTGCAAGTGGCAGGGAAGGGAAAAGTACGAGGACAGCGCTTTTGAGGGATCCTATGATTGGTACAAGAACTGTGAACAATCCGGGAATCTTTTCGTTGTTCTCACCGCCCGCCCGATCCAGAATAAAACCTCGCTTCTGGTGACGGTGTTGTTCAACGCCATGACGGACAGCGACCTGGAAGCCTTTGACCAGGTACTGGCAACTTTTGACGTGATTGGCACACTGCCATAAATTGGTTATGTGGGACTCCAACAGGGCTGGCACACGTGCCAGCCCTGTTTTTATTCACTATCAGTGTGGCTGCAGGGATTGTCCTGCTTTGCCACCGGGTCTGGCTTGTAGCGGTAGACCTTTGATGCAAGAGACATCGTCTCAACAAATTAATTTTCGGTTAGGCTTTTTGGTATGCCGCCTGGCGGTCGAAATATTACGGTAGAATAACGGGTACTTACTGTCATTACTCTTGAGGAGATAACGGATGAGAATTAAGAATTTGAAATTGATCCTGGGGGTGTTGGCTATGGGACTGGTGTCGCTTGCTTGCAACCTGAGCCTGCGAGATGGAAAATTGAGCGTGCCGATTACCCTGAGCGAAGACAGCATCAAACAACTGATCTCGACTGCCCAATCGGTGGCAGGCAGCCAGGGAGAGAATCTTCCATTCATGGATGTTCAGGATATTGATTTCATTGAACCGGACCGGATTGTTGCCCGTGGGCAGTATCAACTGCCGCTGGGTCAGCGCATGGACGGTCAGGTCGAATTGAAGTTCTCGGTGGTGGATGATAAACCCAAAGTCGAAATCACCGGTATCAACATCCCCGGTTTGGATCTTGCCGGTGACGCCGTCAAAAAAGCCAATGAAGCCTTGTCACGCGTGATCGAAGATCAGGTGCGCGATGCTGGTCAGGACGCGGTGATCAAGTCCATAACTGTTGAAAAGGATGCGCTCAAAATCCTGGTCGAGGTTGCCATTCGGCGGTAGTTGTCTGGCTACTTCGCCATGTGAATGCGGTTTCGCCCGTTTTCCTTGGCTTCGTAGAGGGCTTTGTCCGCAGCGTTACTGATATCGGTGGCTGTTCTGAATTCGGGGAAGGCAGCCACCCCGCAGCTGAACGTGACGGTAAAAATGCCTTGACCGCTGTGGTGGTGCAGACGGGAAAAACTTTCACGCAATTTATCCATCACCGATACGGCTTCCAGGACAGATGTATTCGGCAGGATGATGGAAAACTCCTCGCCGCCATAACGACCGATCAAATCGGTACGGCGCAGCCGCTGTTTTAACATGCGCCCCAGGCTCTTCAAAACCCGGTCGCCGGTTGCATGTCCATACTGGTCATTGACAACTTTAAAATGATCCAGGTCGATCATGGCGAAGGCGAGCGGCTGCTTCTCGCGATCGGAGCGGATTAATTCCTTGACCAGCCGCTCCTTGATTGTGGTGTGGTTGAGCAGGTTGGTCAAACCGTCGTAAATCATCAGGCTGCGCATCTTTTGGAAGCGTTCCACCCGCGACGTGATGAAGGCGATCAGGTGTTCTGGCTTGATGGGCTTGAGCAGAAAATCATCTCCGCCGATCATCAACGCAGCCAGCTGGCGTTCACGGTCCATCTCGGTGGACATAAACACCAGCGGGACCGAGACAAAGTTTTCCATCTGCCGGATCATTTGTGCCAGTTCGATGCCGTTGCAATCCGGCAGATTCATATCCAACAGGATGAGGTCCGGGTTAAATTCGATCATCGGCTGGATCATCTGCCGGGGGTCGGTGACGATGCGGGTTTGCATGCCGACCTTTTCCAGGTGCAAGGCATAATAACTTGCCTGGGTGATTGAATCTTCGACGATCAAAATGCGCATGGGCACGTTGGTGGTTGGGTTGGCAATTTCGTCCAGCGAGCCAATCAGCGTACTGATATCAACCGGGTGAACGAAGAACGCCGATCCACCACTGCGCACAACGCGCAGGCGTAAATCAAAACTGTCTTGCGGGCTGATGATTACGACGGGGATATGATTGGCTTGTTTTTTTAAGTTAGAAGCCAGGCGATCGTAATCTTCAAAGCCAAGTGCGTTACCATCGATAAAGACCAGAATAGCATTGGGCAGTGACCAGCGCAGTGCAGATAGCAGTTCTTCTTCGTCTTGGAATTGATTAACTTGATATCCGAACGCGTTGATCTGCTCGGTTAATTCCAGATTTTCTTTAGGGTCGCGGATGAAAAGAAATATCCGATAATTCAATTTCGGTTTGTAAACCGAGGGAACCATAAATGAATCATCGGGCATTAAGTAGTTGGTCATAAGTGGTTTTGCATCGAGCACCAATTTTGACAAAATGCTCCGCGTACCTGTGGAGCATTCGTGCCGCGCAAAGTTAATCTGTAATCATTATTATATCGGTGAATCCAAGAAATTGTGTTAGATTTATAAACAAAATAGATAATTTCGGTCTCTTATTCCTCCCCAACCCCACCAATGGTATCGACGAATTCCAAATAAAACACTAAAATGTATGTATAATTGGCGGGGTGGTATTATCCTGTAACCCAACACTCGAAGCCAGAAAAGTCGAATTGAGATTCGCACTCGATGGGCATTGATCTTCTAAAGGTCTGCCTGCCTGCACGGTTGTATAATACTTAAACCTCCAAAGGAGTTGTGAAAAGAAACATGGCAAAAGATAAAAAAGTGCGTGTAGCAATTATTGGGGTGGGTAATTGCGCATCCTCGCTGGTGCAGGGGGTGCATTACTATCGCAATGCGGCAGAAAGTGACCGCGTGCCGGGCTTGATGCACGTCAACCTTGGCGGTTATCATATCCGCGATATCGAATTCAGTGCCGCATTCGATGTGGTTGAAACCAAGGTTGGCAAAGATCTGTCGGAAGCTATCTTTGCTTATCCGAATAACACCTACAAATTCACCGAAGTCCCGCGGCTGGACATTCCAGTTCAGCGCGGGATGACCCACGATGGGCTGGGCAAGTATCTCAGCCAGGTGGTTAAAAAAGCACCGGGTCCGACCGCTGATATTGTCGGTATTTTGAAGGAAACCAAAACGGATGTGGTGGTCAGTTACCTGCCTGTCGGGTCGGAAATGGCAACCAAGTGGTATGTCGAACAGGTGCTGGAAGCTGGTTGCGGCTTTATCAATGCCATTCCAGTCTTCATCGCCAGTTCGGATTATTGGGCGGAGCGATTTCGCCAGCGCGGGCTGCCGATCATCGGGGATGATATTAAGAGCCAGGTAGGTGCGACAATCCTCCACCGCGTGTTAACCAGCCTGTTTGTCGACCGCGGCGTGCGCCTTGACCGCACTTACCAGTTGAACTTTGGCGGAAATACCGATTTTCTTAACATGCTCGAACGCGAACGGCTGGAATCCAAAAAGATATCCAAAACTGGCGCGGTTACCTCGATGCTGCCGTACACTCTCCCCGAAGATAACATACACGTTGGTCCGAGCGATTATGTGCCATGGTTGAGCGACCGCAAATGGTGCTATGTGCGTATGGAAGGGACAACTTTTGGAGAAGTACCACTAAACCTGGAAGCGAAATTAGAGGTTTGGGATTCACCCAATTCGGCTGGTGTTGTAATCGACGCAATCCGCTGTGTCAAGCTGGCATTAGACCGCGGGATCAGCGGACCTTTGTATGCACCGTCCTCGTATTTCATGAAAACACCTCCCAAACAATTCCGCGATTCGGTCGCCCTGGAAATGACCGAAGCGTTTATCCGCGGTGAAACAGAGTAATACCTGTAACAATTAATGTGCAAGTGCTTAATGACCCGTTTCAGATTTGCGTAGAATTTGAGACGGGTTTTTCTGTTGTCTGTATTTTGACCTGGTCAAATTCTTGCAACCCGTTGGCTGTGCTGTCATGTGACAGGTTTGTGATGGCGTTTGAATCACCTTCCACGTAAAGACAGGTAAAATTAGTTAGCAGAGAATTGGTTAAGCCTGATGTATGATTGTATTTTTTGCCAAATCATCGCCGGTGAAGCCCCCGCCCATGTCCGGTATGCCGATGGGGAGGTGACTGCATTTGATGATATTCATCCGATCACCCCGGTACATATCTTGATTGTTCCCAATGAGCACATTGGCGGGCTGGATGAAGTAGATGCAGTACACGAATCCTTGCTGGGTCATATGGTGCGGGTTGCCCGTAATCTGGCGATTGAGCATGGCTTGGTGCAGACTGGCTACCGGTTGGTGATCAATACCGGCGCGGATGCCGGACAATCCATCTTTCACCTGCACGTCCATCTGATCGGCGGGCGAAGGATGCCATTTCATTTTCAGTAAGGGTACTTATGACCACCAGACATGCGCGAGCGTGGAAAATCATTGTGGGGGTTGTCAGCATTCTTCTGCTACGCTGTGTTCAACCAGCCCCGCAATCGGATGTCTGGAGACCCGCTGGGGGCGGTCAGGCACAATCCGACACAGGTACGATTGCCGCGCCGACCCATGGGCTGCCATTTTCTCTTCCGCCAACCCGCATACCCGGCGCACCGATTCATACACCCACCCCAGACCCACCGCGTCCTCTGCCGACCCTGCGTTCTGAACAGGAAGAATACATTCTTCAGCCCGGCGACACGCTTGGTAAAGTTGCCAACTTGTTCAATGTCGGCATTGAACTGCTGGTTGAAGCCAACCAGATTGCCAATCCAAATCTGGTGCCGGCGGGCATGAAAGTGATCATTCCCGCGCCTTCCCCTCAACCTCCTGGTCCCTCTTTCAAAATTATTCCCGATTCAGAGCTGGTTTACAGCCCAGCGGCGCTGCCTTTCGATATTTTTGCCTTTGTACGCCAGCAAGGCGGCTACCTGTTTGCTTACCGCGAAACGCTGGACGATCAGCCCTACACCGGCGCCGAGGTGGTGCTGCGGGTGGCGCGTGAGTACTCGGTCAACCCGCGTTTATTGCTGGCTGTATTGGAATACCAGTCGGCTTGGGTCAGCCGGTCTCAACCGGATGGAATCACCCTGGATTATCCGCTGCGCTTTTTTGATCCCAACCGGCGCGGGTTGTACCGCCAACTCTCCTGGGCAGCTAACCAGCTCAATCGGGGCTATTATCTGTGGAAGGTTAATGGGGTTTCGCATTGGCAGATGGCGGACGGTGGGTTGACCCCGGCGGATGCAACCTTGAATGCCGGCAGTGCGGGTGTTCAACAACTAATGGGCTGGCTGTATCCCCGTTCGGATTGGGAGCGAGCAGTGGGAGCGGATGGAGTTTTTGCGGTGTTCAACCGTTTCTTCGGGTATCCGTTCGATTATGCGATAGAGCCCTTGCTGCCGCCCGACCTGCGCCAACCGGCAATGCAGCTGCCATTCGAAGATGGCAAGGTTTGGTCGTACACGGGTGGACCACATGGCGGCTGGGGGGATGGCTCTGCCTGGGCGGCGCTGGATTTTGCTCCACCAAACGGTGGGTGGGGCTGCGTGGTCAGTGATGAGTGGGTGGTAGCTGTTTCGGATGGCGTGGTGGTACGTTCCGAGCCGGGCGTGGTGGTGGTTGACATGGATGGTGACGGTTACGAACAGACCGGCTGGAACGTATTGTATCTTCACCTCGCAACGGCTGACCGGGCAATACTCGGCATACACGTCAAAGCCGGTGATCGCATCGGGCACCCTTCCTGCGAAGGTGGACATTCCAACGGTACTCACGTTCATCTGGCGCGAAAGTTTAACGGCGAATGGATTCCCGCGGATGGAGATATTCCCTTTGTGCTGGACGGTTGGATTTCCAGCGGGGATGGTGTAGAGTATAATGGGAAGCTAATTAGAGATGGAGTTATTATTGAAGCCTGGGATCGCCTTGTTCCGGAAAATCAAATTTCCCGCTAGGCGTTTCTCGATCAGTGTCGCACTGACAGCGTGGATTTTTTCCATCCTTGCCTGTTCGCAGGGATATGTTTCCAACTATGATCTGACCGCCACGGCGCTATTTCCTGTGGGAGGGGCGGGTGGTGGTGAAAACCAGGATTTACCTACCCCCAATCCCGAACAGGGAACTACAACCCTGCCAACCCAGGGTATTGTGCTCAATCCCGGTACGCCGGTACCATCCGTAAATACCCCTGAGCCACTGGTGTTTACACCGCTGCCGACTCGCAGCACGCCGCTGCCGCCGGTGCTTTACTATACCCAGGCTGGTGATACGTTACCTGCCGTGGCGGTACGTTTTGGCGTTGCGGTTGAGGAAATTACCTCGCCGGAACCTGTCCCGCCAACTGGGCTGATCAATGCCGGGAAATTGTTAATCATCCCCAACCGATTGGACGAAACCGGACCGGGTGATTTACTCCTACCGGACAGTGAGATCGTCTTTTCGCCTTCGGCGTTGGATTTCGATATTGATGCCTATGCCCGTCAGGCGGGCGGCTACATAAGTACCTATCGCGAATATCTGGCGGACGGCTGGAAAACCGGCGCGCAGGTAATTCAAAAAGTGGCGATCGAAAACTCGATCAACCCGCGGCTGCTGCTGGCGCTGGTTGAATACCAGTCAAACTGGGTTTATGGTCAACCGCGCAACCTGGCACAGACCGATTACCCGATGGGCGTTGTCAACGTCGACCGCAAAGGGCTCTACAAGCAACTTAGCTGGGCGGTTCAGCAAATTTCAATCGGTTATTACGGCTGGCGAAATGGAATCTTGACCGAGATTGAGTTCTCTGACCGGTCGCGGCTGCGCATGGCGCCCGGATTGAACGCCGGATCCGCCGCTATACAGTATCTGTTTTCGCGGCTGTATTCACCTGTATTGTGGAATGGCGTGCTCGGCGGTGAGGAAAGTTTCACAAAATTGTTTGAAAGAATGTACGGCGACCCATGGTTGCGAGCACAAACCGTCGAGCCATTGCTGCCGGTCAACCTGACCCAGCCGGAGTTGATTCTGCCCTTCCGGTTGGGTCGGGTTTGGGCGTATACGGGAGGTCCGCATTCTGCCTGGGGGCCTGACGGCGCGCGGGCAGCACTGGACTTTGCGCCCACGTCGTTGGTGACCGGCTGCGATATCTCCGAGGACTGGGTCACTGCGGTTGCTGATGGGTTAGTCGTGCGTACTGATACCGGTGTGGTTGTTCTTGATCTGGATGGCGATGGTTACGAACAAACCGGCTGGGTAATTTTCTATTTGCACGTTGCCAGCCTGAACCGGGCAAAGGTAGGTACCTGGGTTCAGCAAGGTGATGTGCTAGGGCACCCCTCTTGCGAGGGGGGCACTTCGACCGGCACCCATGTACACATTGCGCGCAAGTATAATGGGGAATGGGTGCTTGCCGATGGTGCGCTGCCGTTCGTACTGGACGGCTGGCGGGCTGTGGCAGGTCGGAATCCTTATGAAGGCAGTCTTGTAAAAGATGACAAAGTTATCAACGCCTGCACGTGCGGGTCGTATGAAACCCGCATCGCTCGATCAGGCAATGCGGACAACTAAATCACCTCGCCGCAAGGTGTGGGCTGTTTTGCTGACATTCCTCTGTCTGTTGAGTGCCTGCGCTCCGGCTGTGGTTGGCATGGATCTGTCTTTGGCAGTCGATGAATCGGCATCCATCCCGGCAACACCAGCAGAAGCATTGCCCACCCCGCTGCCAACCCGTGAGCCTTATGCACCGGGTACACTGGTGGATTACACAGCGCAAACCGGCGATACGCTGCCCGCGCTGGCGGCGCGTTTTAATACCACCATTCGTGAAATCCTGGCTGCCAATTCCTTTATTCCTGCCGATGCGACCACCATGCCACCCGGCATGCCCATGAAAATGCCAATCTATTACCGTGCATTGTGGGGCAGTCCGTACCAGATTGTGCCGGATGCACTATTCGTCAACGGACCTGCCCAGCGAAACTTTCGGGCATCGGTTTATGTCAACGAGCAGCCTGGCTGGTTCAAGAATTATTCGTTCTTCATCGGCAATCGCGAAAGGCGCGGGGGGGAGATCATCGATTATATTGCCACCGAGTACAGCATTAGCCCGCGCCTGCTGCTGGCGATTCTGGAATACCAGACGGGTGGATTAAGCCAGGAACAGCCCGCGGTGGATATTGACCTGTACCCATTAGGCTACCGAAATCAATTTGCCAGGGGGATTGCTCGTCAGTTGTTATGGGCGGCTAATACGCTCAACAATGGTTATTACGGCTGGCGTACCGGCAGCCTGGTGACGATTTACCTGCGCGAAGGCTTGATCGAGAATCCCGATCCGTGGCAAAACGCTGCCAGTGTTGCCCTGCATTACTATTTTGCCCAGGTGCTTCCCAAAGAAGCGTATGATTATGCTGTCAGCGGGGAGGGATTTTATCAAACGTACGCCACTTTATTTGGCGATCCCTGGCAGAATGTCGAGTCACATATACCCGGCAGCCTAATCCAACCAGAGATGCGTTTGCCGTTTTCTCCCGGCAAAACCTGGGCGTATACCGGTGGACCGCATACCGGCTGGGGTGAGGGGGAGCCATTGGCTGCACTGGATTTTGCCCCGCCAAATGTGATCGGCGGCTGCCACCCAAGTGACGATCCTGCGGTTGCTGTGGCGGGTGGGGTCATTGCGCGCCGGGGAGATGCGCTGGTGGTGCTTGACCTGGACGGAGACGGTGATGAGCGCACGGGCTGGGCAGTGGTGTATTTGCATCTGGCAAATGACTCGCTACCCCCAGTGGGCAAACGCTTCAGCTCTGGCGACCCGATTGGGATGCCCTCTTGTGAAGGTGGCAAGGCGACCGGTACACATGTCCATATTGCCCGAAAATACAACGGCGAATGGATCCCCGCGGCGGGCGCGCTGGCGTTCAACCTGGAGGGGTGGACGGCGGTCAATGGCGAGCGCCCTTACCTGGGCAGCCTGGTGCGTCAGGGGCGCACCATCCAGGCTTGCGAATGCTCGGATATCAACAGCCAGGTTCGTTCAAATCCGTAAAACAATCTAAAAAAACAGGCTCACACTGTTGGTGAGTACCTGTCCATGTTACCTGTTTTTGTGTAATCAGGCTTCTTGAATCACGATTTTATTATCAATCTCGACAACGCCGCGGATGGTGGCAATCGAGGAGCAGTACTTTTCTTCCGATAACTGCACAGCCCGCTCGACCGCGGCTGGGTCGATGTTTTTGCCAGTAATAATATATTCGATCGTCATGTGGGTGATCTTTTTGGGGTGTTCGCTGGCGCGTGTGGCATGCACCAGCACTTCGAAAGAAGTCACTTCCTGGCGCTTTTTCCTGAGGATTGAAATTACATCCATGCCGGTGCAGCCAGCGGTGCCCAGGGCAATCAATTCGACCGGCCGAAAACCGGATTCGTTGCCGCCGACGTCACGCAGCGTATCCATGACCAGTGAGAACCCTGAATCGGCGCTGCCGACAAAGGTTAGATCACCTTTCCATACAGCTTTTGCTTCCATGTATCGAACTCCTCAGGCTACGGTTTCGAGAATTTTTTGCAACAGGTGGCTTTCTGGCACAGCGCCGACCACCTCGCCTTTACCCTGGTTGATGATTGTGTGCGGCACACCAGAGACCTTATGTTGATCAGCCAACTGGCTGAATTCCATTGCCTCGATCATTTCTGCTTCAATCCATGGGCTTTCCAACGCCATTTGATGCGCCAGAACGACCGCACGCGGACAGTAAGGGCAGGAGGGAGTGACAAAAACCTGCAACAGGACTTTTTTATCCAGCTTGCCAAGCGCTTCACGGGTTTCGACGGCTAAGCCTGAATCACGCTTGGAAACGATCAAAATATCATTGATCAGGGATGTGAATTCGTGCCCGGCGGGAATTCCAGCATAGCGGATGCCGAAGTCATCCAGATCCTCGCCAAAATTACTCAACAGCACAAACCCCGGGGTTTTATCAACATTATATTTTTTTGCCAGGATGGCGTCATTTTCCAGATCGTAACTTTGCAGGGAGAGTTTTTCCGAAAGGGATGCCACTTCTTTGAGCAGTTCAAGCGTGTCGTTGCAGTATTCACACGATTTGCTCTGGCTGCCGAAAAAAATGATCTCAACTGGATTGACCATTGTGGTCAATACCTCGCTGACCTGTTTGCGCGTGTCTTCATCGAGCATGGGTGCCATGGGTATCCTCCTCATCATTCGCCGCCATCCGCACCGGATGGGTGATTTAATTTTATCAGGTGAAGCAGCCGCTTTCGCCAAAACCGCACAATGGACAAACCAGATTTAATAATCCATCGTAGTCAAGAAGCGCCATTCCGCAAGCCGGACAGGGTTTTCCTACAGTTGGTGGGTATTGGAGCGCATTGAGTTGAAGGATATTCACATGCAGGATGAAATCATGCCGAATGGGCTGGGCAGTTTGTGTGTCCTGTGCTGAGTTTGCATCCTCACCCATGGTTAGGCGACTCCCTCTGATTGATCAATTAGATGCTTGCAAGGCAAGAAAGTTACATTTCTCCACCAGGTGGGTTTAAAAATTCTTCCAGGTGCAGGCGCAGGAAAAGACGCTGACGCACCTCACTGGGTAGGGTGGAAGCATCTTCGCTGTGATGGTAAAGGTCAATAGTTTTACGCAATGTATTGATGACGATGCGGCAATTCTCGCATTCGTTGAGATGTTCCTCAATGCGCTGGCAGATTTCTGGATTCAACTCTCCATCCACGAAATCTGACAGGGAAGTGAGTAAAGATCCGCAATCCAGGTGTTCAGCCATTTTTTTTCCACTCCGTCAACCGCTCTCCAAAGTAACGGGACAATTCCTGGCGCAGGAACAGGCGGGCACGCAGCAGGCGGGTTTTCACATTGGTTTCTGTCAATCCCAGTGTTTCCGCTGTTTCGCGGATGGAAAACCCTTCGATATCGCGCAACAAAAAAACACTCCGCAAAGTTTCGGGCAGCCGAGCAATTGCCTGATTCAGAAAATGGCGTGATTCCTCGGAAAGCAGTTCGGTCTCAGGCAGACAGCACCAATCTGCCAGGATTAACCCATTTGTACTCAACCCTTCCTCAGAATCGTCCTCCGGTTCACTATCCAATGAAAGATCGGGTTTGCGTTTACGCAGCAGCATGAGAGCTTCATTGACGGCGATACGGTACAGCCAGGTTGAAAGACTGGAACGTCCTTCAAACTCGGGTAAGGCACGCATGGCTTTTATAAAAGTCTCTTGCAGGACATCCTCAGCGTCTTGCGGGTTGCTGGTGAATTTAAGCGCCAGACGGTAGATATTGTCAGAGTAACGGTCTACCAGACGCGCAAATTCAACCCGGTTGCCGGATTTTAATGCAGTCAGCGACAGGGCGGATGGATCCTGGCTTTGGTTAACCATTAGATGTCCGCTTGATAAAAAAGATACGCCGGTCTCATGAAAGTGTCCAGGTCGGCAGCACGTCGAGATTGAGCGGGTGACGCTCCCCGGCAATGTAGTGAAAATAACCGGCGGCAGCAATCATCGCAGCGTTATCGGTGCATAGGGAAAGCGGCGGGATATGCACAGGAAACTCACGTTGGGAAAGAAATGCGTTGCGCAGGGCTTCGTTAGCAGATACCCCGCCTGCAACCAGGATTTCCTTAGCCTGGTACACCCGCGCGGCGTGGATGGTTTTCTGCACCAGCACGTCCACCACGGCGGCTTGAAAACTGGCTGCCAGGTCAGCCACCGGCAGGCTTCGCCCGCGGCTTTCCAGGTCCCGTACGGTGCGCAGTACTGCGGTTTTCAATCCACTAAAGGAATAATTCCAGGTACCTTCCAGTCGGGCGCGTGGGAAGGTGAAGGCTTGCGGGTTTCCATCCTGGGCGGCTCTTTGAATTGACGGACCACCCGGATAGGGCAGACCCAGCAGCCGTGCCACTTTGTCGAAGGCTTCACCAGCGGCGTCATCCAGCGTGCCGCCCAGCCGCTGGTATTCAAGGTGCTGACTGATCAGGTTCAATTCGGTGTGCCCACCAGAAACCAGTAAAGCAAGTAGGGGAAATTGCGGCGGTGATGGCGGCTGCGGAGCGTCGGCAGGATAGAGCCAGGCGGAATAAATATGCCCTTCTAGATGATTGACACCAATTAACGGCAGATTGGCAGCAATCGCCAGACCCTTTGCCATGTTAACTCCAATCACCAGCGATCCCGCCAGACCGGGACCGCGCGTCACCGCAATGGCATCGATGTCACCCAGACCAAGGTGGGCGCGCTGCAGGGCTTCATCGACGATGGCATAAATTGTGCGGATGTGTTGGCGGGAAGCCACTTCCGGGAACACTCCGCCATACTGGGTATGAATATCCACCTGGCTGGCTATGACACTGGAAAGCAGCGCGCGCCCATTTTCGACCACCGCCGCGGCGGTTTCGTCGCACGAGGTTTCAATTCCCAGTACACGGGCGGGAGGTAATTCTGAGGAAAATTTACCAATCATAACCACTTTATACCACAGGTTCAGGTACGCATGGGCAAGATAAAATCATACGGGTACTCAGCCAGCGCTTCGAAGGTGCCGTCGGCACGGGTCAGATAGGTGTCTTCAATGCGAAAACCCATCCCACGCGAAGGGTAATATAAACCCGGCTCCATGGTAAATACGGTTCCCGGCAGGAGGATGTCCTCGTCGCTGGCGGTAAAACCACTGAAGGGCATTTCGTGAATGTGCAGCCCGACACCATGCCCAACGCTATGAACATAGCCTTCCTGGGTATTGGGGTCGGAGTGCACGGTGGGATGTCCCAGTTTCTCGAACAGATCGCAGGTGCGCTGCTGGTAATGTTTAAACGGGGTGTTAACCTTCAATTCCTCAATGAGGTTGTCGAACACATCTTTGACCTGCTGATATAGCTGAACAGCCTCATTACTGGCATAGCCTAAAGACCAGGTGCGGGTGAAGTCGTAGTAATAACCGCCACCAGCCTCACAGGGGAAAATATCGAAAACGATCGTTTGACCCAGGCGGAGCAGATCGGCGGCATTGCCGCTGCTGTGGGGGACACCCGCATCCCGCCCAATGGCGAAGATTGTGCCTTCCGGGTTCTCTGCGCCCAACTCGCTCAACCACAGGTTGATTTTGCCCTTGACTTCGCCGATGGTCAACGGCTGACCGTCAGCTCTCACCAGCACCTCACCTTTGACAGCATGTTTGGTCAGGAAATCGGCTGTGCGGGCGACCACCTCGGTAGTGATTTTGCCCATTTGGCGGATACGAGCGATCTCATCCGGATCCTTGGTCATCATAGCTGGCAGGAGAATTGGATCCTGGACAAAACCAACCCATTCGATTTCGGGTGCTACGCGTTTCAATTCGTCAAGTGTGGCATACAGGGGACCGGCCTCCACCTTGCCATAGAGGGCGATTCTGCCGTGAGTCAAGCCTGCATCCGCCAGCATTTTCTGGTATCGCAGTGCCATGGCGCGGGGAAAATTTTGTCCACTCTGTTCAAGTAACGGACGTAGGGGATAGTCGGAATACAGGCGAATTTCCAACCCACTTCGGGCGGCTTCATCACGTTCCATTGGATTGCAAAACAACACCCCCGTCGAGCCGCGTCTCTTAATGAGGTCTGCATTGGTGACGTGTCCGCCGCCGGTCAAATAGACCATTGCCGGGTTGTGAATGGCGCTGCCGGTGATCAACAATGCATCCAATTGTTGGGCTTCCATCAAGGCATCAATTTGGTTTTTCATTCGAGTTCCTCTGGATAGCGAGTTTTGCGGAATTCATCTTGTCGGTGGCAAGTTGGACAGGATGGAGAGCAATTTTTCGTCTTGTTCGGGAAAAACTGTGCGCGGATCGAACAAGACGTGCTGGTCGTCTATGCGCGCGATGACCGCCGGGGATTGGCGGCGTAATGTGGCGACAAACCGCTCCGGATTGGGAAGTGAAAGAGAGAGAAGATGAGAGGGCTGCAATTCTTCGGGCAGCGAACCGCCGCCGATAGTCGAAAAACCGGGGATGACGCTACCCCATCCCAAACGGGCTTTCCAGTTTTCTGCCCGCTTCAACAGCGACTCTGGCGAGGCGGCGATCATACGCCAGACTGGTACCTGGGTGACAGCCTGGTCGGTTAGGTAGTGCAACAGCGTTGCAGACAGAGCTGCCAGGCATAATTTGTCTGCCCGCACAGCGCGGGTGAGGGGATGCTTTTTGACTTTTGCCAGCAGGTTGGCTCGACCGATCAGAATTCCCGCCTGTGGGCCGCCAAGCAGTTTGTCCCCTGAAAAACAGACAATATCCACGCCGGCAGTTAGCGACTCTTGCACGGTGGGTTCGTGCGCAATGCCAAAGATTGAAGTGTCGAGCAATGCACCGGAGCCTTGGTCGTCCAACACTGGCGATTGATAAGAATGCGCCAGGCTGACCAGTTCAGACAGGGAAGGTTCACTGGTAAAACCGCTTATACGAAAATTGGAATGATGGGCGTGTAAAACCAGGGCGGATGGATTTTGCTTGAGCGCTTCTTCATAATCATGCAAGTGCACGCGGTTGGTTGTGCCGATTTCCACCAGGCGCGCCCCTGATTGTTTCATGACCTCGGGAATTCGAAACCCGCCGCCGATTTCCACTAGTTGTGTGCGAGAAATGATCACTGACCGGCGGCGCGCCAGTGCAGTTAACGCCAGCAGAACAGCTGCAGCATTGTTGTTGACCACCAGCGCGTCCTCGGCACCAGTCAGTCGCGTGAGCAGCGCCTGCGCGTGGCTGTCGCGTTTGCCTCGTTTTCCGCTGGCGAGGTCAAATTCGAGCGTGGCGTATCCTTGGGCGCAATCCTGGATTGCCTGCAAGGCTGCCGCGCTGAGCGGTGCTCTGCCCAAATTGGTGTGCAAAATGACACCAGTAGCATTGATAACCGGGTGCAGACTGGGCTGCACCCAGCTGGTCAGACATTCCTCGGTTTGGTTCAGAATAGCGTCAAAATCCGGCAGGGGGTTGTTATTCCCTGCCGACAGGCGAATTTGTTCCAATGTGGAACGGATGGCAGCCAGGCTGAGCGGGCGACCCCATTGGGCAATCCATTGGCTGGCGCGTGGATGCTGTAAAACCAGATCCACTGCAGGGAGCTTGCGAAGATCATTCTTCATCGTTGGCGACAAAGCGGCTGCGCTCTGCCAGCCGCAGGGCAAATTCAATGGCTGCCAACCCGGCAGCCAGGGCAAGCGCCAACGGCAGGCTTAAGAAACGCCCCAATTGAAACCAAGCTAACAGATCAAAATATACCCCCACCCAAATCGCCTGTCGGACGATAATCCCGGTCGTAACCGGGTTGGGGCTTGGAAATCGCCAGTGGAAGAAGTAGATTACCGGCAGAGCCAACCCGCTGGTTGTAATGGTTGCCAGGAAAAAGAACAACCAGCGAGGTCCGAGCGTGGGCAAGGTTAGATTGAAGAGCAGGAACAGACCGGCGAATCCGATCCCACCCAAGATGAGCGCGGAAGCCAGAAATGATGTAAACGGGGGGAGTTTAGATTTTTCCACGAGGCAACCTCTGAACAAAATTATATCCTATCCGCACCATCCCGCGCTTGAATATCGCCTATTTCATTGCTGGATAGCTGCCAGAAATGGATGCACGCTTCGCGCCAGGTGATATCCTTCTTTATCAGTTGGTCTCCAGCTTATATAAAATCGAACAGGTTGGGACGAAATATTGAAAATCCTACCATTTGTGGTAGAATTTGGTTTATCATACAGTCCGGGAAAAATCCCGGCGCTCATCCAGAGAGGTGGAGGGACCGGCCCGAAGAAGCCTCGGCAACCGCTGCAAAATCAGCAGGTGCCAACTCCGGCAGAGACCGCCGAACAAGCGGGATTTCTGGAAGATGAGAGCAAAACATCGCACCGGTGTGCCTCTCTTCCGAGAGGCATTTTTTATCCACGACAACGAGGAGCGCATGATGAATCGCAAGCTGACCCGACCCGCTTATCTGCAGGCACTCGCACAGAAGGTACTGGTTTTCGATGGTGCTATGGGCACCAGTTTACAAAAAATGAACCTGACCGCCGAACATTTTGGCGGCGATCGCACCTTGGGCTGCAACGATTATCTGGTGATCACCTACCCGCAGGCAGTGGAGCAGGTCCACCGTTCTTTTTTGGAGGTTGGGGTGGATGTCATTGAAACCAACACGTTCCGCTCTAACCGCATTACCCTGACAGAATACGGGTTAGAGGGACAGGTGCTTGAGATCAACCGTGCAGCCGCCAGCCTGGCAAGGCGGGTGGCAGATGAATTCAGCACTGCCCAACAGCCGCGCTTTGTAGCCGGTTCGATCGGGCCTTCCGGAAAACTACCTTCGATGGAAGACCCGGAATTATCGGATGTGACCTATGAAGATCTGGCAAAGGTCTTCCGCGAGCAGGCGCGTGGATTGATCGAAGGTGGTGTGGATTTGATCCTGATCGAAACTTCGCAGGATATCCTGGAGGTTAAGGCAGCCATAACCGGTATACAACGCGCTTTTGAAGATACTGCCGTCTGGTTGCCCATTCAGGCACAGGTAACCTTGGATACCACCGGACGCATGTTGCTGGGAACCGATATCTCGGCTGTTCAGGCTATTCTCGAAGGGCTAGCAGTTGACGTGATTGGGCTAAACTGCTCGACCGGTCCAGAGCATATGCGCCTGCCCATCCAATACCTGGGCGAACAAACTTCGCTGCCGGTATCTTGTATACCAAACGCCGGGTTACCGCTCAATGTGGATGGACAGGCGGTTTACCCGCTTGAACCGCTGCCATTTGCAGAGGCGCTGACCGAATTCGTCGAAAAACATCATATTAGTGTGGTGGGTGGTTGCTGTGGTACCACCCCGGAGCACCTGCGCTTGCTGGTTGAGCGCGTTGGCGGACGTCAGCGACCACCACGACCACTTTTACAGGTGCCGCGTCTCGCTTCTTCGATGCAGGCTCAACCAATGTTGCAGGAACCACGCCCATTTTTAATTGGCGAACGGCTCAACACGCAGGGGTCGCGCAAATTCAAGACATTGATCCTGGAGGGACGCTACGAGGACATTCTGGAAATTGCCCGCGAACAGGTTGATTCCGGCGCGCACGGGTTGGATGTATGTGTTGCCCTCACGGAACGCGCTGATGAAGCTGAGACGATGCGCAAAGTGGTCAAAAAACTGGCATCCGCTGTGCCCGTGCCATTGGTGATTGACACGACCGAAGTGGACGTGCTAGAGGCAGCCTTGCAAACTGCGCCAGGACGTTGCCTGATCAATTCCACCCACCTGGAGGGGGGACTCGCCAAAGCCAACCAGATTTTTAAGCTTGCCCGTCAGTACAATGCGGCGGTAATTGCGCTGACCATTGACGAGCAGGGTATGGCAAAAACAGCACAGCGAAAACTGGAGATAGCGCGGCGAATTCATGATTTGGCTGTCAATCAGCATGGGCTGCGCCCGTGCGATTTGGTTTTTGATGCCCTGACCTTCACCCTGGCAACTGGTGATACGGAGTTTGCCCACTCTGCCATCGAAACCATCGAGGGCATCCGCCAAATCAAGGCGGCATTACCCGGTGTACTGACCTCACTGGGGGTAAGCAATGTTTCCTTTGGACTGGCACCGCGCGCAAGGGCTGTGCTCAACAGCGTGATGTTGTATCACTGCGTACAGGCAGGGTTGGATATGGCAATTGTCAACCCGATTCACATCACCCCGTACGCGGAAATCTCCCCTGAAGAACGAGTTCTGGCGGAAGATTTGATCCTCAACCGCCGAACGGATGCATTGCAGCGCTTTATTGCCTGTCTCGATCGTTTGGAGCCAACGACGCAGCAACGTGGCAACAGCCCGCAGGTTGTTTTGCAGTCGCTGGCAGCAGAAGAACGGCTGCACTGGCGTATCCTTCATCGTTTGAAGGATGGCGTTGAAGCCGATATCGATGAAATTCTGGCACGGGATATTTACCCCAGCCGGCACGATTGCGCGGTGCACATCCTAAATAGTGTTTTACTGCCAGCGATGAAGGAAGTGGGCGACAAATTTGGCAGCGGTGAACTGATCCTTCCATTTGTGTTGCAGTCGGCGGAAGTGATGAAAAAATCCGTCGCTTACCTGGAAAAGTTTCTCGAAAAGAAAGAAGGAGTGAGTAAAGGTTTGATGGTTCTGGCAACCGTGTATGGCGATGTGCATGATATCGGCAAGAACCTGGTCAAGACCATTCTCTCCAACAACGGTTACGATGTGATCGACCTGGGCAAGCAAGTGCCAGCGGAAACGATCATTGCTAAGGCGGTCGAAGTCAATGCAACCGCAATTGGTTTGAGCGCACTGCTGGTCAGTACCAGCAAACAAATGCCCTTGATTGTCAATGAATTGCAGCGGCGCAATTTGAATTTTCCCGTGTTGATCGGCGGCGCGGCAATCAACCGCCGCTTTGGACGGCGCATCCTGCTGACCGAATCGGGTGAAATTTATGCTCCGGGTGTTTTCTATTGCAAGGATGCCTTCGAAGGACTGGCAACCATGGATGTGCTGGTCAATCCACCCGAGCGGGAGAAGCTTTTGGAGGCGATCCGGCGTGAATCCGAGCAAGAGGTGGGACGCGCAACCCGCAGCCAGGCGCGCCCCGAATCCATCCGCCGTTCGGCGGTGCAACCGGCAGGCGACATTCCACGCCCACCCTCGTGGGGGGCGAGAGTGGTGCATCAGATGCCGCTGGAGGCGGTGTTCGAGTGCCTTTTTAAGAATGAATTGTTCCGTCTGTCGTGGGGCGCTAAAAATACCCACGGTGAAGCCTGGGAAGCCCTGGAAATCGAATATGAACAACGCCTGCAGCGGATGAAACGCGAAGCCATTCGTGATGGCTGGTTGGTACCCAAAGGTGTTTATGGGTATTTTCCGGTGCAGTCTGACGGTAATGACTTGATCCTTTACGAACCGGGCAGTGTGCAGGCAGGCAGCCCAGCAGAATTAACTCGGTTTACCTTTCCACGTCAGATGGAAGGCGAGCACCTGTGCCTGGCGGATTACTTTGCTTCACTGGATTCCGGTCAACTGGATGTTGTTGCCTTCCAGGTGGTTACGGTTGGGCAGCGGGCGAGTGAGCGCTTCGATTTGCTGCAGTTGGAAGGCAACTATTCCGAAGCGTATTTTACTCATGGGCTGGCTGTGCAAACTGCGGAAGCCGCCGCTGAATACCTGCACCGCCACATTCGCCGCGAATTGGGCATTCCGGCAGGCAGGGGCAAGCGATACTCTTGGGGTTATCCCGCAATCCCAGAACTGGCAGATCATGAAAAAGTTTTCCAATTGCTGCCTGTGGAAACGGAACTGGGTATGACGCTGACCGAAGCCTACCAACTTGTGCCGGAACAATCCACCGCGGCGATCATTATCCATCACCCGGACGCCCGTTACTTCAATATTGGCGAGAGCCGGGTTGAACAATTATTGAAATCGTGAGAGTGTGCCATGAAAGAAAGTCCATTCTTGAGTTTGATTCATGCCAGCCGCCCGGTGCTTGCCGATGGCGCAATGGGTACATTGCTCAATCAGCGCGGAGTGTCATTTGAACGCTGTTTTGATGAATTGAACCTGACCGACCCGGCACTGGTGGCATCGATTCATCGCGAATATATCGATGCCGGTGCGCAGATCATCCAAACTAATACCTTTGGCGCCAACCGGTTCAAACTGGCACACCATGGGTTGGACGAGCGTGTTGTGGAAATCAACGCGGCGGCAGTCGAATTAGCCCGCCGGGTGGTGATGGCATCCTTCAAAGAGGTGTTGATTGCGGGGGATATCGGTCCGCTTGGGGTGCGCTTGGCTCCCTTCGGGCGGGTGCAGCCAGAGCAAGCCCGCCAGGCATTCGGCGAGCAAATCGCTGCCTTGAGCGATGCGGGGGTGGATTTGTTGATCATCGAAACGATGACCGATCTGTATGAAGTCAGGGAAGCCATCCAGGCGGCGCGCGCTATTGCACCGCATCTGCCGGTGGTTGCTTCAATGACTTTTACCCGCGATGACCGCACTCTGTTGGGCGATGATCCGGTAAAAGTGGCGCG
>DAOUMN010000043.1:0-7755 GCA_034411135.1 Bellilinea sp. | reverse complement strand
CAGACAGCCGGTGCCATTGGAGTTGTCCTTTACAACAACGTTGCTGGACGATTTAGCGCAACGGTTGCCGGGACACCGGCAATTACCATTCCGGTGGTGACGATCTCCAACACGGAAGGTGCTTTGATCGACTCCCGGTTGGCTGCTGGTCCGGTTGACCTTACCTGGACCGATCAATCTGGATCCTTCCCCAATCCGACTGGCGGGTTGATTTCTTCGTTTAGCTCGTACGGTCTGGCGCCGGATCTCAGCCTGAAACCGGATATCGGCGCACCAGGTGGTTTGATCTTTTCAACCTATCCACTGGAATTGGGCGGCTACGCCACCCTCAGCGGCACTTCGATGGCTTCTCCGCATGTAGCTGGCGCGGTGGCGCTGCTGCTGCAAGCTCGCCCGAACACACCGGCGGGTATGGTGCGAACCATGCTGCAAAACTCGGCTGATCCGGCAGTCTGGTGGGGCAATCCTGGTCTTGGCTTTTTGGACAATGTTCATCGCCAGGGTGCAGGTATGTTGGATGTCCCTGGCGCGATCCTTTCCACGGTCAAGGTGGAACCCTCTAAACTGGCAGTGGGTGAAAGCCAGAGTGGTCCGGCAGTCCGGACGCTGACGATTGCCAATGAAGGCAATACCGAAGTGAGCTTCATGCTTTCGCATGTGCCTGCACTCGGCACGCATGGCAGCACGTTTTCGCCGTCCTTCAATGCCAATTTTGCTTCGGTTTCCTTCAGCCAGGGAAGCGTAACCATCAAACCTCGGACCAAGGCAAAGGTCACTGTGACCATAACTGCGCCCGCAGCACCTGACAAGGGCCAATATGGCGGTTACATTGTGCTGAGTCCGGTTGGGGAAGGTGGACAGACCTATCGGGTGCCGTATGCCGGCTTCATTGGTGATTACCAGTCCATTCAGGTACTTACGCCGACCCAATTTGGCTTCCCATGGCTGGCATTGCTCTTTGATGGTTCTTTCTACAAACTGACCGATGATCCGATGTGGTGGTTCTCGATGGAAGGTGATGATATTCCTTATCTCCTTGTACACCTAGATCACCAGTCACGCAAATTCAAGGTAGAAGTCTACCAAGTGATGAGCAAAGGACCGGATCGATACTGGTTCTATGCCTATGACGATTCCTACTACCCGCGCAACAGCACTTCGGGTGGCTTTTTTGCCTTCACGTGGGATGGAGTCACCTTTGCCGGACAAAGCACTTTCGAAGTGCCGGATGGCATATATTACCTGAAGCTCTCGGTGCTCAAAGCCCTGGGGGATGCGAACAACCCGGCGCACTGGGAAACCTGGACTTCACCACGCTTTGAAATCGATCGCCCCTGATCGATTGACCCGCTAACAGAAAAAAACACCAGCAAGCCCAAACTCGCTGGTGTTTTTTTATTACTGGTTGAAAGCACAGGTAGACTCTATACCAATTGCGAGGGTGAAATCTATTCGACCGTCAGATTTCAATAGCGGAATAGGTTGATATAACTGTGTTGACGCATAAAAAAAACAGTCTTCCCCTCCTTCAGCAAAACAAGCCCGTCCTGGACACCCGGGCTTGTTTTGGTTTACTCCACTTTTTCAATATGGCTGGCTGCCCGGTGCAGGCGGTCGTGTATTGCAAGTCCCAATTCTTTTTGCCCAAAATCCGTTGAAAGGATCACTTCAATGCCTGCCTGCTCCAGGGTGCGCATTCCGGCAAATAAATTCTTCGCGATTTGACTCAGATCATGGAGCGAGCCGAGGACGACAACCTCAACGTTCAGGTTCGCATAGTGGTGAACCTCTTCATCAACCGTCAAAACACCGATTTTGATATTTTGTGCAGTCATTTGAATGATTAGATTATGCATCCGTGCAACCGCCTTTTGGCGATTGCTTGCCGAAACCAGAATTAAGCGGGCGGTTGGTGAATAATGCCGTTCCAGCATTCCCGGAGAAGAGATCTGTTCGAACGACCCATTTGTGTTGACGCGGGAAGCCAGGTTGACTGGACCGATTACTCGTTCGATCTCTTCGCGGGCAATCCCTCCGGGGCGCAGGATCGTTGGTGGATCTATTGTCAGGTCAAGAACGGTCGATTCGAGGCCAATTGGGCATTTTCCACCATCCAGGATCAATTCGATCCTGCCAGCCAGATCATCCCAGACATGGGAAGCCTGGGTTGGACTGGTGTGACCAAAACGGTTGGCAGATGGTGCTGCGATCGGCGTTCCGGAAGCTTTGATCAGTGAGTGGGCAACCGGATGGGCTGGAGATCGAACGGCAACCTTTTCGCCGCCGGCAGTCACAGCAAGTGGCAGAATTTCCTTACGTGGGCAAATCAAGGTTAGCGGTCCGGGCCAAAATGCATGGGTGAGCAATTCGGTGTAGGGAGGGATACTGGCAACAACCCGGTCAATCCAATCGATTGCAGGTATGTGTACGATCAGCGGATCGTTCGCTGGCCGCCCTTTGGCAAGAAAAATACGCTGTACCGCCTGTGGATCGAGAGCGTTGCCGCCCAAACCATACACCGTTTCAGTTGGGAAAGCAACCAGCGCACCCTCTTTGATCCATTGTGCAGCTTTGTGAATAATCTCCGGCTGTGGATGCAGCGGATCAACCGCCAGAATCTCGGTCATGATAATAGTCATTGTTTTTTCCAGATGCCTAATTGCGCCCGTTGTGCTGATGTTTGTGCCTGTTCAAGCAGGTCTTTACAGGAGCTATCCGGGGGATAATCCCGCTGCCAGGCAACACCTTTTTCGACCAGCGAATAATTTACAAAGACTTCCCCTGAAAACACGTAGCGCAGCAGACGATCGAAACGATCGGTTTCGGATGTATCACGGTATAAAGCCACCAATTGCCCCTTAACCAGATCGATATTTTCCTGTTTTGCCATTTCGGCAAATAGGTGTTCGTCCGAGTTCAATTCGGGTGCATTGATGCCAATGTATCGAACGCGATACTCGTGACTATCCAACTCGACAACAATGGTATCCCCATCTGTAACCGAAATGACACGGGCAATTTGCGGCTCTTGTTCCGGTCTTACACAGTCATACTCCTTGGGTAAGGTCAGTAGCTTAGCCGGATTTGGTGTTGCATTGAGCGGAATGCATGCACTCAATATAAGAACTGCCAAAATGATCGGATTAAAGGTGGCAATCTGCCGCTGGCGAAAAATCATATCCAGAATAACCACTTTGAAATAAAATAGTTGCTTAATTCCTGAATTATAAGCGTAACTTTCTTCATACGATTGTTCACTTTTCAATGATAATTCCAATCAGGAAAATTAAACAATGCGCAAAAACCCGATTCGGCAGCGACTTTACGAAATCATATTCGAACATGAGACGGTTGGTGGGCGAGTATTCGATGTTGTGTTGATTGTCTCAATTCTACTCAGCGTGGCTGCTGTTATGGCTGACAGTATTCGCGATATTTCCACTCGCTATGGCGAAGCTCTTTACGTATTGGAGTGGTTTTTCACGATCTTGTTTACTATTGAGTACATCTTACGCCTCTACAGTTCAACGAATGCGCTCAAGTATGCGCGCAGCTTTTATGGTCTAATTGATTTGATTGCCATTCTGCCCACGTACATTAGCATCTTTTTCCCGGGGGGACGATTTTTACTGATCGTGCGCGTATTTCGGGTTTTGCGAATTTTCCGTATCCTTAAGCTGGTGGAATACATCGAGGAAGCGGAACTCCTGCGCCGGGCGATACGCGCCAGCTGGCGGCGAATTTTGGTATTTTTGTTAACCGTTTTATCCATCGTGCTCATCATTGGTTCAATTATGTATTTGGTGGAAGGACCCACAGCCGGCTATACGAGCATCCCAAAGAGTGTTTACTGGGCGATTGTCACTGTGACCACGGTTGGCTATGGCGATATTACCCCCCAGACACCGATTGGACAATTGTTGGCAGCCGTTTTGATGATAATTGGTTATGGTATTATCGCTGTGCCTACTGGAATAGTAACGATTGAGTTAGGTAAGGAAAGTATACAAAAACGAGGACGGGAATTCTTTTGCTCGAATTGCGAGCGCGGTGGACACGATAAAGACGCACAATATTGTAAATATTGCGGCACAGAACTTTCAGATTAATTGCCGAATCAGAAATAAAATAAGATAATATTGTATTTATCGGAAATCTGGTTATACTGAATATATAACCATGAACGTCAAGATCGATTGGACTGACAAGCAAATTGTTGATCTCTTAACCACAGACGGGCGTATGTCTGCCAGTGATATAGCGCGCGCGATTGGCGGCATTACAGAACGCTCGGTACGCTACCGCATCCAACGCCTGATAGAGGAGGGTGTTATTTGTGTTACAGCAGTTGTTAACCCAGGCATAATCGGGTTTCCTGTAGCTGCCGATTTATTTATTACGGTTGAGCCCGGCATGATCCTTGAGGTAGCAGGAGAAATTGCCCAATACGACAATGTAACCTATGTAGCCTGTTCGACTGGCGAGCGCGATGTCAGTGCTCAGGTTGTAGCACGAAACAACCAGGAATTGTTCGATTTTGTTACCAAAGTGATTGATCGTATCCGCGGTGTACAGCGAACGATCACTTCCCTGGTGCCCTATGTCATCAAAGATGATTCGCGCTGGCGGATACCTGCATCCTTGTTTGAGCAACAAAAACCAGATCAAGAATGATCGAAACCCGGCGCAATGCCAGTAGTTTTTATTTTCTACCCAGGAGAAGATCATGCCCTCCCAATTTGATCGAGCGATAGGATATTCTGAACGCTGGTTGAACATCATCAAGCAAACTACCATCAGTGAGGATGAGGCGAAATGGATTATCGAAGAGTCGCAACACAACTTTGCGGAACACTTCAATAAAGGTTGGTTGGATTATCGAAAATCGGTCACTGAAGCCGGTGATTGGGCGTTGACCGAATGGAGCGGAAAAGGGGCGCAATTTCAGGATATCCTGGGGCGGACCTTCATAGATTGCCTGGGCGGTTATGGGATGATGGATCTGGGTTGGAGCCATCCCGAAGTAGTGGCGGCAGTGCGAGCACAGCTCGATCGCACGCCAATGCCATCTCAGGAATTGATTGACCCATTGCGGGGAGTGCTGGCGCGGCTGCTGGCTGAGATCTTGCCAGGAAATATCCAATATTGTTTTTTCTGTGCTTCCGGTACAGAGGCTGTTGAAGGAGCCATCAAGCTAGCGAAGATGTACACCCATAAACCGGGTTTTATTACTGCCTTGAAAGGGTTTCACGGTAAGACAATGGGCGCGTTGAGCATGATGGGTAAATCGGACTACCGCCAACCGCCCGGTGTGTTATACGGGGGACCGGTTTACCATGTTCCCTTCGGGGATGCTTCTGCTGTCGAGCAACAGCTGGATATTTGCGGCAAGATAGGGGTTGAAATTGCCGCGGTAATTATGGAGCCGATCCAGGGTGAAGCGGGTGCCATCGTCCCACCGGATGATTTTTGGACACGTATTCGTGAAGCTACCCGTCATTATGGAGTATTGTTAATTGCGGATGAGGTGCAGACCGGCTTGGGTCGAACGGGCAAATTATGGGGGGTTGATCATTGGGGAATTGAACCGGACATTGTAACACTGGCAAAATCCCTGGGTGGTGGTGTGATGCCCGTTTCCGCCTTTGCCTCAAGTGAAGAAATCTGGCAGGTAATGATGTACCCAAATCCGTTCATTCATACAACCACGACCGGCGGTGGGGCATTGGCGTGTAGCGCAGCGATCGCGGCAATTCATGTCACACTGCGTGAAAAATTATGGGAAGCGGCAGCCGCCAAAGGGGAGTACATGATGGCAAAATTGAACGAGATCGCCCGTCGCTATCCTCAAGTTCTTTACAGAATTACTGGCAAAGGATTGCTAATAGGAATGCATTTTAAGGACAGTGCTAGTGGTTACCGGGTTGCAGCCGGCTTGTTCCGGCGTGGAGTTTTGGTGGCGGGGACTCTGATCAGTGCAACGACAATTCGTATCGAACCACCGCTGGTGATTACGTACGCTGAACTCGATGAGGTGCTCAACCGCCTTGAGGACACCTTAAGCGAAATGAAGTAAATATTATCTACTACTCATTGGCCTGCGCTAGACAGACTCCTCAAGATTTGCCTTTGTCATACTTGGGGAGTTTGTTTTGGTTCATAATTGCCGAAAAACATCTTTTGCAAAAATTGGATTAATTTACGTATCGATCATCGGAGATGTGATATAAAAACAATCATTTTATGGATTATACGGATATCTCGATGGGAGGTATTAAATTGACAACTAACGACAAAAAAGCCAATCAAATTGTGCAGGAATCGAAGAAATTAAAGCGAGAACTGACTTTGCTACCTTTGTTTGGATTGATCTATTTTACCGTTTGTGGGGGAGCATTTGGGATCGAGCCGTTGGTAGGATTGTCTGGTCCCGGCATGGCTTTATTGTTGATCGTTCTTACCCCGATCGTCTTCAGTATTCCGAATATGTTAATGGTTCGGGAAATGAATTCAATGATGCCAGTGGAAGGAGGGTATTACCATTGGGTCAAGCAAGCTTTTGGACCATTTGCTGGTTTTATGGCAGGTTGGATGAACTGGGTTGTTGCCTGGGTGGATGTGTCGATTTATCCGGTGTTGGCAGCGTATTATCTCGGTTATTTTATTCCGGCTTTGAGAACTGGAGCCGTGATCAATGGAATTGAAGTGCCTGCTTGGATTCTTTCATGGGGCGTGGCGTTGATCTTGATCTGGATCATTACCGCACTTAATGTGCGTGGCGCTCGTTTAGCAGGCATGACCGCCAATGGTTTAGGCATCATTATGTTGATCCCGCTGATTGCCATGTCGGCATTGGGTATATACCAGTGGATTCGGGGGGGTGTAACGATGGAAGTACCTCTATTACCCGAAGGCGAAACGATCACTGGGGCATTAAGTGTCGGGTTGTTCGTGGTCATGTGGAATTTTATGGGTTGGGAACTGCCTACCGCCGCCGGCGACGAGATTGTCAATCCTAAACGCACGTATCCGATTGCCATGGTGTTGGTGTTGATCGCTGCCATTGCGACCTACTCTCTGCCCACGCTGGCAGGGATGTTCGGCGGGGCAGGGGAGGATGGCAGGTATCATCTTTGGGGGCAGGAAGAGCCTGAAACTGGTGTTGGAATTGGCGCTTTAATGGCGGGTTATGATATCTCCGAACAAAAATTAATCGAATGGGGAGTTGACCCAAAGGCTTCGGTGGGATGGGAGTTCCCGGATATTGCCCATGCGATTGGGGAGAAGGTTAGCGGTGCCCGTAACAGTCCATTGGCAAATACCTTGGGGTTGGCTGTGACGATCTCTGCGATTCTTAGTATGATTGGCTTATTCATTGGAAACGGATTGGGTGGCACACGGGTACCATTTGCTATGGCTGAGGATGGAATGATGCCGTCTTTCTTAACCAAAGTCCACCCGGTGTATGGTACGCCGTATGTTGCCATTCTTTTATGTGGTGTGTTATTCTCCATTTTTTCTTTGCAACCCTTCGCTTTTCTGGTCGTGGTGGATGTTTTTCTCAACATGGTGGTCCTTTTTGTGCAATTCCTGGCATTATGGAAACTGCGTTTTTCCATACCGCATGTGCCCCGCAAAAAAATACCTGGTGGATATCTTGGGCTTTTCCTGGCTACTCTTGCGCCTTCTATGGTGATTTTCCTGGCGATTTACAGTCAATTGGTCGAAGAAGGTCTAAATTCACTGTGGCTGGCG
>DAOUMN010000042.1:0-91544 GCA_034411135.1 Bellilinea sp. | reverse complement strand
AATGGATTACCGGCTGTTATGTGCTGACGATCGTTACCATTACCTTCACGAAGAAATCAAAGTGCTTCGCGATGCGTCTGGTAACCCGGTTGAAGGGGTTGGCTATTTCATAGATGTAACCGAGCAACGCAAGTACGAGGAAGCCATTCGCCAGCGGGAGGAAATGTACCGGTCGCTGGCGGAAGCGTCCCATGATTTGATTATCCTGATTTCCAACCGGCGCAAGGTGGACTATCTGAACAGCTATGCCCGCCATGCCTTGGGGATTAAGAATGCGAATACCAGGCATCCGCCTTACGACCTGGTTTTACAATTGATCCCTGAAAAGTTCATCCGTCAGGTGTTCGCCACCCGGCAAGCAATTTATACTGAAAATCCGGCAACGATCCAAAATGCCAATATCTGGCTGGGCACCTGGTTGGTGCCGATTATGAATCCGCAAAAGGATTTGCAGTTTGTCATGGCAGTAGCCCGCGATATTACCCGACAGCGCGAGACGGAGGAGGAACTTCAACGCGCGCTGCTTGCGGAGCAGGAAATGAATGCTTTGCGATATCGCTTTCTCACTATGATGACTCATGAATTTAAAACCCCGCTCAGCACTATCCTGTCTTCCATAGAATTATTGGAACATTATGGTGACCGTTGGGGTGAGGAAAAATTGATTGAGCACCGCAACCGGATCAAGTCGGCGGCACAAAAGCTTGACCAGATGCTAGATGAGGTTCTCGAAGTAAATCGAATTGAGGTGCAGGCAGCACAGGACGATCCTGTCGGAACGGGTTTGATCCCGTTCTGCGAAGAAATAATAAATGAGATAAGCCTATCCAATCCCCGTACGCCTTCCATTACCTTTCAATATCATATTCATAATTCAAATGTGTGTATTGGCCGGCGTGCCTTGCGCAATATCCTGGCAAACCTAGTTTCGAACGCTGTAAAATACTCCAGACCTGGAGGTGATATTCTGGTCGAAGTGTCCACCAGCACGGAGGAGATGGTGTTGCAGGTTCACGACCAAGGCATTGGAGTGCCACTAAAAGATCGTGAATATCTATATACCCCGTTTTACCGCGGTGAGAATGTAGAATCGGTGCCGGGTACCGGCTTGGGTTTGACGATTGTTAAGAAATTGGTTGATGCGTTGCGAGGAGAAATATCCTACACCGAGCGTGATGGCGGCGGTTCAATTTTTTCGGTGCGAATCCCACTGGTGTATTGATTGATTGAGGAAGGGGGAGCGGAGAGTAATGAAAAAAATATTGGTGATCGAAGATGAAAACGATATTCGCGAGAATATTATGGACTTGCTCAACGAAGAAGGTTACATTGCCATTGGAGCGCAGGATGGAGAAGAGGGAATCCATCGCATCTGGCAGGAGTTCCCTGACCTGGTTGTATGCGATATCTTAATGCCCAAAGTGGACGGCTACGGTGTGTTGACTGTGATGAGCAAAAGTCCGATTACAGCCACCATACCCTTCATTTTTCTGACGGCAAAAACCCAGAATCGCGATTTGCGCAAAGGTATGGTATTAGGCGCGGATGACTACATCACCAAGCCATTCACGCGGATAGAGTTGTTGCAGGCAATTGAAACCCGCCTGTTGAAACATGATCAATTGCGCGCTCAGGCGCAACAAAAACTCAGCGAGATGCGCAACAACATCAGTTTTTCCATGCCACATGAGTTATTGACTCTCTTGAGCGTGATTTTAGGATTTTCCGAATTCCTTATCCATGACTTAAAGCCAGTGGATGAAAATATCCGCACGCTTGAGATTATCAACGATATCCATGCAGCTGGTCAACGATTGCTGCGTTCTCTTCAAAAATATCTGCTCTTCGCCGAGCTGGAGATGATCCTGACCGATGCGGAGAAAATAAACCAAGCCAGGCACGCACGGGTGACGATTTCTCAAGCCAATCTGCTGAACGTCATAGAAGCACTGGGTGATATTCAGCAGCGCCAAAAAGATTTCCGGTTCGAAGTTGATAATGCCCGCATCTGCGTTTCGGAAGCCTATTTGCAACGTTTACTCGAAGAGCTGCTTGACAACGCGATCAAATTCTCGCCGGCTGGCAAGCCAATCCTTGTGACGGGACATGCCCAGCGGGAAAAGGGAATTTATAGTATAGTGATCCAGGATGAGGGGAAAGGAATGACACCCGAACAGGTGGCTGGCTTGTCCAGATTATTTCAAAAAGAAAAGAAAATTTATGAAAGGCAAGGAACGGGTCTGGGTCTGGAAATTGTTCGCCAGATCGTCGATATTCATCAGGGCATGTTAAACATCCAAAGCAAGCCCGGGGAGTGGACCAAAATCGAGGTCTTGTTCCAACTGGGATAACTTTTTTCGACGAGGTAAAGAATATGTGCGATACGCTGGTTGCGCTGGGTAATGCCACCAAAGACGGTGCGGTATTGTTTGCCAAAAATTCGGACCGCGAGCCCAACGAGGCGCACGAAATCCAATATATTCCGGCGGCAGATTATCCTCCAGGAAGTCAGGTAAATTGCACATATATCCAGATCCCGCAAGTTGAGCACACCTTTGCGGTATTGCTGGCAAAGCCGTTTTGGATCTGGGGGGCGGAGATGGGGGCAAACGAACATGGTGTAGTGATTGGCAACGAAGCCGTATTCACACGTGTTCCGTACGACAAACAACCAGGTTTGATCGGGATGGATTTCATCCGGCTGGCGCTGGAACGCTCCCGTAGCGCAAGTGAGGCGGTTCACGGCATCATTGCCTTGCTTGAACAATACGGACAGGGCGGCAATTGTGGCTTCAAACATCCTTTTTACTATCACAACAGTTTCTTGATTGCTGATGCCTCTTCGGCATGGGTTTTGGAAACCGCTGGTCGGATCTGGGCAGCGGAGAAAGTGGAGGATGTGCGCACAATTTCAAACGCCTTGACCATTGGCTCAGAGTGGGACATGGCGTCTGCGGACATGGTTTCTTATGCGATTGAAAGGGGCTGGTGTAAATCACGAAAGGATTTCCACTTTGCTCGCTGCTATTCTGATTTTCTGTACACACGCTTGAGTGATGCCCATCGGCGGCAAGTGTGTTCCAGTGAAGAATTATTGCGCCAGAAAGGTGAAATCACCCTCAAAAGTATGTTTTCAGCTTTGCGAGCGCATGGTGCTGTTGGCGCGTCTCCCCGCCGCATCGATCGTGGGCTGACCGGCGCAGAAGTGTGTATGCACGCTGGTTATGGCCCGGTACGTGCCAGTCAGTCGGTTGGCTCAATGGTCAGCCGAATCACGGCTGAGGGAGCAACTCATTGGTTGACAGGTACCGCCGCGCCATGCTTGAGCGTTTTTAAGCCGGTTTGGATCGATAGTGGGCTGCCGGATTTGGGTAACCGCCCAACCGGCAACTACGATGGGCAAACCTTATTCTGGCGGCATGAGCAACTGCACCGCGAAATTCTGAGAAACTATCCATTGCGGGCAAATGCAATGGCCACCCAACGGGATACGCTGGAAGATGCTTTTGTGTCGGAAGAATCACAAATCAGAGTTATGGACGCCGCAAGCCGTGAAATATTTACCCACCGGTGTTTCCAAGCAGCTCAGAATGCAGAAGTAGAATGGCTGGATTTGATCCGCCAGATTCCCGAACAGCATATAAATCCGCTGTATTCCCTGGCGTGGAGGCGATTCAATCGTGAGGCAGGCTATATCCCGCTGCCCCAAATCAAGTAATTGATCTACAGAGCGATGCTATAATCACAATACCCACTTATGGAAATCTCCAGCCTTCAACTTCCTTCTGCTGCTTATGTAAACCTGCCCTTTCAATTTGCGGGCTGGGTTGGCTGGATACTCCTGGCGTTGTTCTTAGTATGGGGGTTTGTGGCGGTCTGGCGGTCGCGTTACTACCGTGCCCAATTTCGCTGGGGAGTGTTGCTTACAGCAGCAACTGCGCTGCCAATTGCTGCAGTGGTGGTTCAAGTTAAGTTACCCTTGATTAACACAGGCGCATTGCCCAATTTACCGGTTGAAATGAGCCAACCGATTATTTTGGCGTTGTTGGGCATGCCGCTGTTGTTTTCTGCCGGACTGGGTGGTCCGTTAGCGTCGACGTTAATTGGGTTGGTGGCAGGGATCTTTATCTCATTTTTTATTTCGCATGATATTTTCTCCATCCTTGAACTGGGTGGGTTAGGATTATTGCTCGGTATCGCCATACGACAGAACTACCGAACCTCTTTTTACTCCTTGATCCGCCACCCGGTTTTTGCGGTGATGCTTGTTTGGGTAGGGTTTATTCCTTTATTCCTGCTCAGTTCTTTTTTCTCTATTCCTGGCTCGCTAGCAGAAAGGCTTGATTTTGCCTTAACCCAAAACTGGCAATACTTCCTGTCCCGTGGTGTCGAGCTGCTGATTGCCGGAACTTTGGCGGAATTGGTTTACCTATTTGCCCCGGGCGCATGGAGAAAACCGCGTGAACTTGTGCCCTCGCCTTCCGAGCAAAGCCTAAAGGCACGCTTTGTGATCTTCACCCTGCCACTGGCAACCAGCCTGCTGGTGATGCTGATCCTTGGCGATTGGTGGGTCGCTGGACAGGCAGCCCGGCGCATGATGGAGGCGCGTCTGGCGGGCATGACCCGTGTGGCAGCCGAGAGTTTACCATTTTTCCTGGAAGCCGGGCAAAGTCTATTGATTGATTTTGCCAAACCAGAACTGGTGCAAGCCTCTCCAGAGCAATTGAACCTACACCTGATGGACCGCATTCGCTCGGTTCCGTACTTTCGCCAATTAATGGTTTTCGATAGCAGTGGGAATCCGTTGGGCATGTACCCGGAAGCCAACGCAGAGGAGGCGCAATTATCGGCGGATGAGTTAACCGGAGTTGATTTTGCTCTTAAGGGGGTATTGATCCAGGCGTATACCCATTCACCCTTCCCAGGTGAGCGCTCGGCACAAGTTTCATTCATTGCAGCGATCAAAGATGAGGGCGGGGAAACCCTTGGAGCAATCCTCGGGCGAACGGATTTTGAATCCAATCCCTTTACCCAACCTGCCTTGTCCGCGCTGGCGGGTGTTCTGGCGGAGGGTGGAGAAGGATTTGTGCTCGACGAAAATCGGGTGATCCTCTATCAGACCAGTGTAGCTTCTCCATTGACCGCAGCAGAAGTATATATCGGCAGTCTTGAAGCGGGTGGTGGACTGTACGAGGATGTTTCGGCAACCGGAACCCGCCAACTGCTGTATGCCGAACAGGTTACCGGGCGACCATGGCAGGTGGTTGCCCGCGTTCCTGCCAGTATTGCCCAGCAAATTGCGCTGCAAATAGCCATACCCATGCTCGGAATTTTAATACTGCTGTTCGGACTGGGTGCTTTGCTTGTATTCGGGATTGTGCGCGTGGTGACCCGCAACCTGGTTCAGCTGACCGAGCAGGCTGCCCAGATATCTGAGGGGCATCTGGATCAACCTATCTTGAGCAGCGGGGTGGATGAGGTTGGGCGATTGGGTAAGTCATTTGAACACATGCGCATCAGCCTGAAAAACCGACTGGATGAACTGAATAAATTATTGCTGGTTAGCCAGGGAGTGGCAGCAAATCTGGAAATTGGCGAGGCTATCCAACCCATTCTCAACGCTGCATTAAGTAGCGAGGCGGTGTCTGCTCGAGCGGTAATGATCCAGGAAACCCGCATGGACCTGGATGGTGATCAATTGGTGCGCATTGGCGTAGGTTCTCAGACGAATTTCTTCGATCATCTTGATCTGCAGGTGTTCGAGCAGATGCGTTCACACCAGATGCTTTCCATTCCCAATACTGCCCGGGTACGGCGGATCGCTCCGGTGAATGGAAAACCGCATCCGGCAGCCCTGATTGCTTTTGCGCTGTATTTCGAAAATACTTACTACGGTGCGCTCTGGCTGGCGTATGATCATACGCACAACTTTGCGGAAGACGAGGTGCGCTTTTTGAGTACGTTGGCAAGCGAAGCTGCCCTGGCGGCTGCCAATTCGCGCTTGTATGCCTTTGCAGAAATTGGGCGTCGGCGGTTGGAAGCTGTGCTGGCATCCACCCCGGAACCGGTATTGGTGTTCGACGAGAAAGATCGTCTGTTACTACTCAATCCGGCTGCCATGCACATACCTGGATTGATCTCCACCGCCATGCCGGGTCGCTCACTGAGTGATGTGATCGCTGCGGATGGTCTGGTAAAATTAATCCAGGGCGCGCTCGAAGAGCGAATCCTGTCCCGTGAAATCAGCCTTTCGAACGGAAAAATCTACCATGCCAGTGTTGCGCCAGTAACTGGCGAAGATCAGCACCTGGGCAAGGTGTGTGTCTTACGAGATATAACCCATTACAAGGAACTCGACTCGATCAAGTCGGAATTTGTAGCCACGGTTAGTCATGATCTGCGAACCCCGTTGACGCTGATGCGTGGTTACACCACCATGCTCTCGATGGTAGGCGAATTGAATGAGCAGCAGCAAAACTATGTCAACAAGATGGTGTCGGGTGTCGAGAATATGACCCATCTGGTTAACAATTTGTTGGATCTGGGTCGAATCGAGGCGGGTATTTCGCTCAACCTGGAGGAGGTTGATCCGGCGGTGGTAGTGGAAAATATCCTGCGTCAACACCAGCCCCAGGCTGCCCAGAAAAATATTGCTTTGATTTTCGAAGGCAGCGGAGATGGGAAGCGGGTTACCCTGACGGCTGATCTGGCATTGCTCCAGCAAGCGCTGATCAATTTGGTTGACAATGCAATAAAGTATACGCGCTCCAATGGACAGGTAATCATTCGGCTGCGTCCGGGCGTTGACCGGTTGGTATTTGAGGTGCATGACAACGGTATAGGGATTGCACCACTAGACCTGCCGCGCCTGTTCGAAAAATTCTACCGCAGCGGGCGGCGTGAAGCCTACGAGCAGCGTGGTTCCGGTTTGGGGCTGGCGATCGTCAAATCGATAGCCGAGCGGCATCATGGCAGGGTATGGGTCGAAAGTCAGTTGGGCAAAGGCAGTTCGTTTTTCATAGAGCTACCGTACAATCAGACAGGAGCAGGTCAAAGGGAAGAAGTCAGGGAAGAGGGTGGAGTAAACCTTAAAAAATGAATTTGAATTTGAGCAAGTCTCTTGCAATTCGTAGAATTGTGCTATAATTACGTTTTGCATGCATGCATCGGCTGTATTTTAACCAGAAAATCTAGCGCGAGAGGGATTCTCAAGCGCCTCTATTTGTTTAAATTGTCGGGTTATTAAAAGAGGAGGCAACTTCGTGGAAACGAAAAGCTTGGTCGCATTACGCATCAGCCTTGCTTCTCCGGAGACTATCCGTAGCTGGTCTTATGGTGAAGTATTAAAGCCGGAAACCATCAACTATCGTAGACTGCGCCCCGAAAAAGACGGGCTTTTTTGTGAAGCCATTTTTGGACCTACGCGAGATTATCAATGCTATTGCGGTAAGTACAAGAACCCGCGCTACAAAGGCATCGTTTGCGACAAATGTGGTGTGGAAGTGACCCGCGCCTCTGTGCGCCGTGAGCGAATGGGGCACATCGAACTGGCAACCCCGGTTGCTCATATCTGGTATACCCGCCGCGTACCTTCTTATCTTGGTTTGCTGTTGGATATTTCCCGTCGCAACCTGGACCGAGTGCTCTATTTTGCCCAGTACATCGTCACATATGTGGATGAAGATGCGCGCAATAAAGCCCTCAAGCGACTGGAAGACGAGATCAATGTTTCTGAACGTGAACAAGCCGCCGAGATCAACAACCGTATTCTGGAAGTCAAACAGGCGCGTGACCGCAAAATCGGTGAGTTGAATCAGCGTCGCCAGGATATGGAAGCCCGACGGGATGAGCTGATTGCCCAAAAGCTCGAACCTGTGATTCAGGAAGGTCAGTCGCTGGAACGTCAGCTGCAGGACAAGATTGGCAATCCGACCCGTACAGCAATTGTGTTTTCAGCTGCCAACGCGGAAATCGTTGCCGCGGGTGAGGCTGTCAACGCTCAGCACATTGGTAGAGTGCAGCGGGTGGTCAAAGAACGCCTGGATGAACTGGAAAATGAATTCCGTGATCAATTTCAACGCGATCTCGAACAGATCAAGATGCAGATTGAGGAAGTTCGCGCTCAGGCAGAAGTAGAGATGGAAGGGTTGCGCAACCAGCTTGAGGACCAATCCAATATTTCTCAAAATGCCAATTCGCGCCTGCGCGATGAACTGCAGGAACTGCGCCCGTTCACTTTCTTGACCGAAACACGCTATCGAGAACTTAAGTCCCGCTGGGGGCAGGTTTTCCGGGCAGATATGGGCGCTGAAGCATTCTACGATGTATTGCGCCGGCTTGACCTGGAAAAATTGTCAGATGAACTGTGGCACGAAGTGCGCACTTCAAAGAGCAAACAGAAGCGCAAAAAAGCAACCACCCGTTTGAAGGTGGTCGAGGCTTTCCGCCGCTCGCAGAATCGACCGGAATGGATGATTCTGACTGTTTTACCAGTTATCCCCCCCGATTTGCGCCCCATGGTTCAGTTGGATGGTGGCCGCTTTGCCACTTCGGATCTGAATGATCTGTATCGCCGAGTGATTAACCGCAATAACCGCCTGAAACGACTTTTGGAACTTGGCGCGCCGGATGTCATCGTGCGCAACGAGAAGCGCATGCTCCAGGAAGCAGTCGATTCGCTGATTGATAATTCGCAGCGTGGCAAAGCGCTGTCGCGGCGTGGCCGACGCGAGCTTAAATCATTGAGTGACATGCTCAAGGGCAAAAAAGGGCGTTTCCGCCGCAATCTGCTGGGGAAACGTGTCGATTATTCCGGCCGCTCGGTGATTGTTGTTGGTCCTACCCTGAAACTTTACCAGTGCGGATTGCCCAAGACCATGGCGCTGGAACTGTTTCGCCCGTTTGTGATCGCCCGCTTGGTGTCGCATGGATACGCTGCCAATGTCAAGGGTGCACGGCGGTTCATCGAGCGTAACCGCCCGGAAGTTTGGGAAGTGCTGGAAGAAGTTATTAAGGATCGCCCGGTCTTGCTGAACCGCGCGCCGACTCTGCACCGTCTCGGCATCCAGGCGTTTGAACCGATCTTGATCGAAGGCAGTGCCATCCAGCTTCATCCGCTGGTGACGACCGCATTCAACGCGGACTTTGACGGCGACCAGATGGCGGTTCATGTGCCGTTATCTGAAAAAGCTGTGCGCGAAGCGCGCGATCTGATGCTTTCTTCACGCAACCTGCTCAAACCGGCAGATGGCGAACCGATCATCAGCCCATCCAAAGACATGGTTTTGGGTGTGTATTATCTGACCATGACGGATAAGGTTGATCATCCCGGTGATGGGCGGCACTTTGTTGATCTGGACGAAGTGGAGCTGGCTTACCAACTGGGGCAATTGCATATACACAGCCGCATTCATTTGCTGGTGGAAACCTGGTACGATGATCAGGGATCGCGCCTGACAAAACCGCGCAAGGTTACCCTGGAAACCACCGTTGGACGAGCTTTGTTCAACAGTATTCTGCCTCCCGAAGTGCAATATGTCAACGAAACCCTGGACAAGGGCGGTGTCAAAGATTTAATTGCCGATGTGTATGAGTTTTGCGGGGAGGAAATTACCACCGATGTAGCGGATCGAGTTAAAGACATTGGTTTTGAGTATGCCATGCGTTCCGGTGCGACCATCGCTGTGGATGACATTACCATGCCGGTGGACAAGAAAGACATTCTTGAGAACGCACAACAAAAGATTGAAAACGTACAGCGTTCCTACCGCCGCGGTCTGCTGACCGAACAGGAGCGCAATGAGCGCGAAATCGAAATCTGGCAACAGACGACCAAAGAAGTCGCTGACGCGGTACGCCGGGCGATGAATCCGACCGGAAACCTGGCAACCATGGCGAATTCTGGCGCAACCAAAGGTGGTTTCGGACCCATCTCACAGCTGGCGGGGATGCGTGGTTTGATGGCTGACCCGGCAGGACGCATTATTCGTCTGCCGATCCAGTCCAACTTCCGCGAAGGGTTGACTGCGCTGGAATACTTCATCTCGACACACGGGGCGCGTAAAGGTCTGGCGGATACCGCGTTGCGTACGGCAGACGCCGGTTACCTGACCCGCCGCCTGGTGGATGTTGCCCAGGATATGATCGTTAATGAGATCGATTGTGGCACACAGGATGGTATTTGGATCCGCAAGTCGGATGATGTTGCTGGTCAGCCAATGAGCGTGCGTCTGTACGGACGCATGGTGGCACAGCGGGTGATCGATCCCATGACGGGTGAAATCCTTGCCGAGCGCGACGATATGCTTGATCACGACCGGATTCGCAAATTGCTTCAATCGGGTATCGATGAAGTACGAGTGCGCTCTCCATTGACCTGTGAATTGGTGCACGGGGTATGCGCCAAGTGTTATGGCATGGATTTGGGGCGCGGCAAGATGGTCGATTTAGGCGCCGCGGTCGGTATTGTGGCTGCCCAGTCCATCGGTGAGCCTGGCACGCAGCTAACCCTGCGCACCTTCCATACCGGTGGTGTTGCGGCTGGCGGCGACATTACCACTGGTCTGCCGCGCGTGGAAGAATTGTTCGAGGCACGGCGTACGCCGAAAGGGGAAGCTGTCATCACTCGCATTTCGGGTGTGGCAAAGATCATCCAGTCCGACCGATACAGCGATCAGCGCGTGGTGCGCGTTGAGCACAGCGAACTGGTTAGTGATGAATACGATGTGCCCGAATCCTGGACAATCACTGTCAAGGACGAGGGTACGGTTTCGTTGAGCGATCCAATTGCGGTGCAAGGCGAAGCCTCGATCACTGCCCAGCACACCGGACGGGTGCGCATCGAAGGGCGCAAAGTGATCGTTTCCTACGAGCAGCGCGAATCAGAAGAATATGAAATTCCATCGACGTCACGCATATTGATCAAGGACGGCGAGCATGTTGAAGCGGGACAACCCCTTACCGAAGGTTCGCTCAACCCGCATACGATCCTCAAGATCAAAGGAAGGGAAGCCTGCCAGATGTACCTGATGGTCGAAATCCAGAAGGTGTACCGTGCCCAGGGTCAAAACATCAACGACAAGCACTTCGAAGTGATTATTCGCAAAATGCTGGGGCGTGTGCAGGTTATCCGCCCGGGTGATACGCACTACCTGCCTATGGATCTGGTTGATCGGCTGGAATTGCGCAAGGTCAATGAACAAATGATTCAGCAAGGCAAACAGCCTGCCCGATTTGCCGAAATCTTGCTCGGTGTGACCAAAGCCTCGCTGAGCACCGACTCATTCCTGTCAGCATCTTCATTCCAGCACACAATCAAAGTGCTGGCGGGCGCAGCAATCGCCGGTACCGAAGACCCCCTATTTGGTTTGAAAGAAAACGTGATCATCGGCAAGTTGATCCCGGCGGGAACCGGTTTCCAACACGGACGTTTCCAGGCGGGGCAGGATGGCAAAGAAGGCGAAGTGCACCGTATTTCGGTTGCTAATATCACCAGTTCGGATTGAGTTATTCGGGATTACGCTTACCGAGGGCTGAATAGCCCTCGGTTGTTTTTTAAGCGTGATGAAAGCCAAACCATGATAAACTGAATCGCATGGTTGGTATCAATCAACGGCGCATTCAACTCGAAATGGGTTAATAGGAGTGATTGGTATGGAAATAGGTCTGGTTCGCAGGGTGGATATCGATCTGGAGATGCAGCAATCCTACCTGGATTACGCCATGAGCGTCATCGTGGCGCGAGCCCTGCCGGATGCACGAGATGGCTTAAAACCGGTACAACGCCGGATCCTTTACGGTATGTACGACATGGGATTGCGGGCTGATTCTGCCTACAAAAAATCTGCTCGTATTGTTGGCGAAGTATTAGGAAAATACCATCCCCATGGCGATCAGGCGGTATATGATGCCATGGCGCGCCTTGCGCAGGATTTCTCCATGCGCTATCCGTTGGTGGACGGGCAAGGCAACTTCGGTTCTGTGGACGGAGATCCACCGGCGGCAATGCGATACACCGAAGCGCGATTGACGCCAGCTGCGCTGGATTTATTGTTGCAACTGGACCGCAACACGGTGGATTTTACGCGAAATTTTGATGATTCGCTCAACGAACCCGAAGTATTGCCGGCAGCCTTGCCCAATCTGTTGATTAATGGGGCGTCCGGTATTGCGGTGGGTATGGCAACCAGCATCCCGCCTCATAACCTGGGTGAGGTGATCGATGCATTGATTTTCATGCTCGATCGTTGGGACAAGCTGGAAGATGTTAATGTTGGCGACCTGATGCGATTTGTGCGCGGACCGGATTTTCCCACTGGCGGAATCATCCTGCAGGAGGATGGCGGCGAGGATCTGTTGACGGCTTACGCAACCGGCCGTGGGAAAGTGACCTTGCGTGGCAAAGTGCAATTGGAGGAAATGGGTAAGGGGAAAAGCCGGATCATCATCACCGAATTGCCATATCAGATCAACAAGGCTTCATTAATCGAGCGAATTGCCGAACTGGCGCGTGAAAATGATCTAGAAGGAATCAGTGATTTGCGGGATGAATCGGACCGCCAGGGCATGCGCATTGTGATTGAACTCAACAAAGTGGCAGAAGAACAAAACGTGCTGCGCGAATTGTACCGGCGGACACCTTTGCAATCCACGTTTCGTATCTCACTGCTTGCACTGGTAGATGGTGAACCGCGTCTGTTATCGTTGAAGCAGGCATTGCGTGTCTATCTTGATCACCGTATCACTGTTGTGCGACGGCGCAGTGAATTCGATCTGGAAAAAGCCCGCCAGCGTGCGCACATTCTGGAAGGATTGCGAATTGCGCTCGCCAATCTGGATGAAATCATCACCCTGATCCGCAGAGCCCAGGATGTCGAAGATGCCCGCACCCGGTTGATCAAGCGCTTCAAATTAACAGAAATTCAGGCAAACGCAATTCTGGAAATGCAATTACGCCGTCTGGCTGCGCTCGAGCGAAAGAAAATTGAACTGGAATATCAAGAAGTTGTGGCGTTGATCAAGGAATTGACAGAATTGCTGCGTTCTCCGAAGAAATTGCGTCAGGCGGTGGCGGACGAATTGCTTTCCATCCGGCAATCCTACGCAGACCGGCGACGGACTCAGATTGTGGCGCTTAAGGAGGGCTCCACTGCCCGCGACGTGCTAACCACGACCGACCTGGTTCCTGAGGAGAAAGTGTGGGTGGGTATTACGGAAGATGGGTTGATCAGCCGGGTAGGTTTCGAAAAACAGCCGCGCTTTAGTGGACGAAGCGCTCCTCGTTTGGCGCTGCTCACCAGCAGTCATCATACCCTGTATCTGGTTGGCGAAGATGGGCGTGCTGCGGCTATTGCGGTGCAATCCCTACCGGATGTGGAATCGTTCCAGGATGGAGTTCCGCTGGTGAAAGCCTCTCCGCTCAACGGCAATACGACCGTGGTACAAATGTTCTCGGCACCAGCCCGGTTAGAAGAAGGTGAAGACCGGTATGTGATGACTGTTTCCCGGCGCGGAATGATCAAGAAATCGGATTTACGCGAGCTGCCCGGTCCCTCTGCGCAGGCATTTGTTCTGGTAAAGATCAACCCGGATGATCAGTTAAGGCAGGTGCTGCTCACCGATGGCAGCCGTGAGGTGGTTATGGTCACCCGGCAGGGAATGATGATTCGCTTTGCGGAAGAGGAAGTGCGCCCTATGGGGCTGGTGGCTGCCGGGGTAAGCGGAATTAAGCTAGGTCCTGGTGACGAGGTGATTGGTGCGGCGGTTTTCCGTCCCGATCACGATCTGATGCTGGTTGGCGGTACGGGCAATGCCTGGCGTATACCGGCATCCCAAACAGTGCGGCAGGGCAGGTACGGGCAAGGGATCATCGCCTGCCGTCCGGTAAAGGGGCAGGAACTGGTTGGAATGTTGAGCGGCAATGAGCAGGACATCGGGTTGTTGTATTTCACCAGCCTGGCTGCAAAACCCGTGGAAATTGGTAGCCTGCCAGCCGGTAAACGAGCTTCCAGCGGTAAAAGGCTGGTTGAGCTGCGTGGCAATGAGCGCATTGTTGAAGTCTCGGCATTGATCAATGGTTTGTTGTTCTGGGGCGGCGAGGAAGCGCCGCGAGCCCGCCGCAAGCCGCGCACCGCCGAGTCCGCCGGATCTGACCGAAAGGCTTTACCGGTGGGTGTACCAACTCGCGTGCGAACCCCTAAACCCAGCCAGCCCATCCAGGACGAATTACCGCTCGGAAAACCGGCTGTCCGACGCAAGACAGCCAGCGATTCGGTTGTTAAGACCCGCGCCTCTGCTGTAAAAACAAAACCGGTTGCTCCCTCTCGTTCAATGCAAAAGGGTAAAGCAACTTCGACATCAGCAACGCAGCGAAAATCAACCGCGCCAAAGGCGGAAGCCAGCGGGAAGCCGGTTCGAAAAACCGCCAGCAAAGTGATAGAAAATAGAACGGGCGTTACCTCGCTGGATCAAGCAGTGAAAAAGCCTACCCGCCGCGCAGTACCCAAAGCGGGGACGCCCGAGAGCGAAAAGGCAGACAAGATTGCAACCAAACGCCCGGTCTCTAAAGCTGGCACGAAATCGGTGGCGAAACCTGAGCAGAAACCAAGGCGAAGTACAACGCCCAAAGCCAGTGGGACAAGTGGTGTCTCAACCGAAAAAAAGACGCCCCGCGCTAAGAAGAAAAGCACGGAAGAAACGGCGAAGTCAACTCCTGCCCGGCGCAAGCCAGCCGGTAAATAAACTGCGGTTTATTTACCAACGGTGAAGTTGGTGTAGTGATAGGCAATCCGCCCGTCCATAATTCCAAGCGTGTCACTACCGTTTTTGACCACGTGATTTGGAGCTTGGGCTGTCCAGGTGATGTTTCGAGTATTGCCGCTTTGCGAAATGCTCGAAAGCGTAAAAACCGCACCGGGTAGTAATTGTGTGAACAAGGTTTGATACCAGGCGCGGATTGCCTGGCTGCCCTGGATGACCCTTGCCGGTGTGATGTGAACTGCATCCGGGTGATAGAGCAGAACGACTTGGTTAGGATCACGGCTGTTCAGCGCCTGCAGGTAACGCTGGACGATATCGGGTGGTTGGGGCTGGGATACCCATGAATAACGACCAATTACCTCCCATAATTCTGGTAGTCTGCGGCGGCAGTCATCCCAGGAAAAGAAATTGGCTGCAGATAAGCTAAATGATTTGGCGGTGTTAAGAAATTCGAGGACATCCTGGGTAGTTGGCGCCCATCCGCCGGATTTATAAGCCGGTCCGGTGGGGATGACCGGGCGAAATGGAGTAAGCCCTTGCATTTCGCGCAGGCAGCGGCGCAATTGAGCTTCCGGATTGTGGGCTTTTTCCCAATAAACCTGGGGCATGTTGTAATCCACCCCTTCGAGAAAAGCTCTCCACGGCAATTGGGGGTGATAGGAGGGAAACCGATAAGAAGATAGCGCCATTGGCAAAGAGGGTAATCCTTCACGCAGCCGGGCGATGAACCGCTGAGCAGCACGATCTTTACCGGGTTGTTTATATTCAACCTCGGCATCAATTACGTAGCCATCCAGGTCTAACTGCTCAATGCGGCGGATGGCGATGTTGGCTTCAGCAGTTGGATCATTACCATAAACGTAATGCCAGCCCCATACCTGGATACCTCGTTTACGTAAGGCTTCTGCTACAGGTGGCACCAGATCAAGATTATTCGTTCGGTCGATATTCATTGGCCAGGCGCCATCAGCGATTTTAATTAAAACATGGCTGAGTCCGGCGAGATGGGCAGTTTGGGCAATTGCCTCAGGGTTTCCTCCTTCGCAACTGGGAATTTTCCAGATGAAGAACCCTTTTCCTGTCAAAGCCATTGGCTCACCTCCCTGAAGACCGACATAGATTTTATGAATGGGTTGGGTAATTTTGAAGGTTGCCTTCAAGCCCCAATTGAGGGGCGATACTGCGCATAGCCAAGATAACGTTGTCGACATGCTGCCATAGTTCTACACCCAGCTCGTCCGCACCGCGGGCGATCTCTTCGCGGTTGGCACCAGCCGCAAAGGCGCGATCCTTCCATTTCTTCTTGACCGATGAAGCGGTTAGGTCATAGAGAGAATGTGAAGGGCGAACCAGGGCAACTGCGGTGATCAGGCCGGTAACTTCGTCGCATGCGAACAAGGCTTTACGAAGCAGGGTATCGCGCGGGACACCCGTATGATCGGCATGGCTGAGAATGGCCTGAATAATCTCTTCCGAGACACCATGTTGGCGCAGGATGGGCGCACCTGCGGCAGGATGCTCCTCCAGGCTGGGGTGAATTTCCCAATCGAAATCATGCAGCAAACCGGTCACCTTCCACAACTCGACATCCTGATCATACTGGTGGGCATAGAACTGCATGGCTGCCTCAACTGATAACATGTGATTCACCAAATTTTCATTCTTAACATAGCTTCGAACAATTGCCAGGGCTTCGTCGCGATTCATGGGTTCACCTGTATGGGTTAGCGAATTGGTTTGACTTCGTTTTGTGTGAGAGCAAAGATGGGTTCCGGTTCACCCAAAACGGGAAGAGGGCGGGTGACATACACATCCACAAATGCCCGCGCGGTGGCGGGTATTTCCCGTATCCGCCAAAAGTGCCGGCTGAACCGGCTGTAGGTACGTTGGTCGGCAATCACACCATTGCCCTGGATGCCCAGTGCATTGCAGGTGAACACCGCCCGCGGTAGATGAAACTGCTGGGTAACCAGAAGCGCCCGATTCACGCCGAAGATGTGACGGGCACGGTAACAGGTATCATACGTGCGACGACCGGCGTAATCCAGAATGATGGCATCATCCGGCACACCTAATGACAGCGCATAAGTTCGCATGGCACCAGGCTCATTATAGTCCACAAAGCGATTGTCACCGCTCATTAACAATTTTTCCACCTTACCCGAAAAATATAACTGAGCAGCGGCAGACACCCGGTCGCGTAATACCGGCGTTGGGCGACCATCACGGGTTAGCCCAGCCCCAAAAACAATTGCGATCGGTGCGGAGGGGGCTTGTTCCGGCGGAAAGATACGTGCACGGGCATACCATTCGGCGACTAGGTTGGGTATGCCAAGCGAAAGCAATACCAGCACGCCGGTCAAGCCGGCAATGCGAGGGCTGATTTTGATGAATTTTTTGATCATGCGCCGATTTTACCATGCTGTATTTTGCCTTCGTGAGGTTTAATACAAGCATACAAGGTTCGTGCCAAACTGTAGCACGCAAAGAACTGTGCTCAGCGACCGATCCACTGTGATACATCTGCGCCAGCCCAACGGATGGCTGCGCGCAGTGGATCATAGACCGAATCGTCAACCACTTGCAAGTCCTGCACATCATAGCCATCCAATGCCTGGGTCAGGCGGGTTTTACCCTCGCTGGTCTTGACCATCTCGATCAAGGCAGCGTTAATTTGTTTTGATTGCGATTCACTCAGTGCGGCGGCATAGGACAGGTTGAGGTTGGGTATGTCCGGGTTGGTCTGCCAGAGGATGACGATTCGCGCCGGAGCATCGGGCAAATCTTCGGTAACCTGACTGGCGGTGCGTGGATCACCCGATATTGAAAAAGTAACCCCAAAATCACAAATGCCTTTAATGTATAGAGAACGAATTACGGCAGTATGAGTTTGCACCACAACCGCACTTTGCACTTCGATTGCCAGTTGCTCGAGGATGCCAGCTGGTAGGATGTATCCGGAGATCGAACCGGGTTCGACCCAGCACGGGCGGCGGCCATCCAACTGCGCCAGCGCTGTTGGAGCGTCTGCCGTGCTGACATTCGCGGATGGATCGAAATAGGAGATAAAACCGCTTTCAACGTTGGCAATGAATTGGGTGCCGTAGTAATAGGTGCCAAAATGGTTGGTCAGCAGTCCGAGTTTGACCAGCTGCTGTTCGCGGGCGTAAATATATGTCAAGGGTTGCAGCCAGAAGATGTCTACCTTGCCATCTTTGAGAGCTTTAAAGAGGTCACGTGGGTCTGCGAATTGGACGATCTCGATTACCAACCCGGTTTGCTCACTTATGTATGCACCGATTTCCCGGCGTGAAAGGTCGTTGCGGCGATTCGATTCACCTTCCACAACGAAACCCAAACGGAGTGGGTTGCCCTCTGTGCCGGGCGGCGGGATGGTGGCGGTGGGGGTGATCTCGGTTGTTTGGGTGAGGACGGGTGACAGCGTTGGGGTGGGCGTTGATACCGCTTCGCAGGCGGTTAACAGAATGGCGAAAAGCAGGATGAATATGCCAGGACGCCGTCTCATTGGTTTACCAGGAGGTAATTGGGAAGCTGCGTGGAAGTTGAAACATGAGAAGATATATTGATTATAATCGGACTTATCGAGTGATGGTTGACGGAATGTGTGTTAAGGAATGGAAATGAACGCCAAGACGATTATAAAAGCCGGACTGGTTGGGCTGGTTGTGATTTTATTGTTGTTTGGGGTGATGATGCTGGTGTTGGTCAACACTCTTTCAGCCACTACGCAAAAGGCACTTCAGCCGGTTGGTCAGATGGGAGATGTGCTGGCAACGCAATCGGCACTTTTATTCAATCCTACCCCAACTGTGCTGCCGGATCCAGTGACTATCCTGCATGAAATCCGTTCCCTGGCAAGGTTGGAAACGGCTCAATATACGATGGAAAAAATCATCACTGCCGAGACCGGGCAGAGCGAACTGAAATTTCTTTTCGGCGACCGACTGCTGTTTGTCGGGCACGGCAAGGTGATTGCCGGGGTGGATTTAGAAAAACTGAAGCCAGGCGATATGTGGGTGGAGAACCAGGTATTGAATGTGCGCCTGCCGCCTGCCGAGGTATTTATCACCTGGCTGGATAATGATTTATCGTATGTATACGATCGAAACACTGGTTTGCTGCGGCGCGGTGAAATCAACCTGGAAACGCTGGCGCGTCAGGCTGCCGAAGCTGAGATCGAAAAAGCCGCCATTCAGGATGGCATCCTGGATTGGGCACAGATGAATGCGGAAAGTTACCTTGGACGCCTTTTTCGCAGCCTTGGCTATGAGGACGTGATCTTCGTCAAGGGCAAATAATTGGTGAGTTAAATTCGCTCTGTCCAGCTTGGATGAGCGTATTTTTCAACGAACAGGGTTTCAGCGCAATGAAGTTCTTCGGCTGTTGGTTCTCCCTCGATTAATTCAAGCCCGAGGATGGTCGAGAAGGCGCGCTCGAAGGCTAAAGCCGCCTGATCCCAACTTATTGGGTATCCTAGAACCGTCTCGACGGTCGTGGCATGTTCCAAGAGGCGGCGGGCGGCTTGCTTGCGTTCCATTTCGTTGCTGAATGACAGCGCCATGGTGATCCGCGCCAGGTTGCCATACAACGGCAAGGAGCCATGCTGAAGCACACCTTTAAACCGGCGCGCCTGAGCACTGCCAATCAATTTTTTTCCATTGGCAGTGATCTCATAATTGGATGGGACTTCAAAACACACCGCTCCGTTGAGCTGGCTTCCCTGCGGAAGTGGATATTCCTTGTCGGCGGCTGCCGGCAGTCCAATTTGACGCAAGGCCTCGACTAGCGCAACAGAAAGACGGCGATAACTTTCCAGAATTGTCCCGGCAACGCGCGGCTCGTTTTGCGGGGCAATAACAGCATAGGTTAATTCATCGATATGCAGAATTGCCCGACCACCGGTTGGGCGGCGTACCACATCCCAGCCATGTTCCAGCAAGGAGCGCAGATCAACATCCTTAAATGGTTGCGCGTAGCCGAGCGAGAGGCAGGCCGGTTCCCAGGCGTATAAACGCAGGGTAGGTGGTGATTTGCCCGCAGCAGTGGATTCCAGAATAGCCTCGTCGAGTGCCATATTCCAGGCGCCGGAGGCAGGGGTGGATTTGATGAGACGCCATTGATCGGGGGTGTGCATAAGGTTGATTATAACGAATAAGTGCTGCAAAATGGTATAATTGTGCATGTATGGACATTTGAAGGGTGCCAAAACAATATTTATGTTAAGTTACTTGACATTTTTCCCGATAATGTTATAATCGTATCAAGAAATCGGGGATAGGGACGGCTGTGACAACTACTGTTTGGCAGGTACCCAAATCAAGTGTTAAGAACCTTAACAAACATGTTGCTCTTGATTTGATCCGTTTCAGCCCGATGGGGATTTCCCGGATCGAACTATCCCGTGAATTGGGGTTAACCCGCGCAGCCGTAACTGCGATTGTTGGTGATTTGATTCTGGCTGGTTTGGTACGTGAAACCAATGGGGGGACATCTGGCGGTCGGCGTCCCATTTTCCTCGAAATCAATCCAAAAGGCGGATTGGTGATTGGCGTGGATATTGGTGCCACGCATGTTACGTTAATCCTTGCAGATTATCTTGCCAAAGTTTTAGATGAAATCAGTGCACCGCTGGATATTCTGCAAGGACCGGAGGTTTGTCTCTCCTACGTAGACAGCCTGATGAAATCCTGGCTGGAAAAGCTGGGTATGGATTTATCGCGCATTTGTTCGATCGCGGTTGGTGTACCTGGACCGATCGTCACCGACGCGGGAATGGTCAGTGGACCACCGATCATGCCCGGTTGGGATCGTTTTCCGATACGCCAATGGCTGCAAAACGCCTGGGGTTGCCCGATAACACTTGGTAATGATGCAGAATTTGGTGCATTAGGTGAGTGGGCGTACGGTGCAGGACGTGGCGTCAAAAACCTGGCGTATATCAAAGTGGGCACTGGTATTGGCGCTGGATTGCTCATCGACGGACAAATCTATCGCGGCAGTACAGGCTGCGCAGGTGAGATCGGTCATATTACGATCGAAGAAAATGGGCCGTTGTGCACTTGTGGCAACCGAGGATGCCTGGAAGCATTGGCAGGCGGCAGGGCAATTGCGCGAAAAGCTGTCCAGGCGGTGCGGCGCGGTGAGCGGACCTCCCTAAGTGAAATACCTTCACTGGATTCGATCACTGCCCGAGAAGTGATCGTGGCTGCCCGTAAGGGGGATCATCTCTCCCAGCGCCTGGTGCAAGAAGCGGGGTATTTTCTCGGCACCGCGATTGCCAGCATGGTTAATTTGTTCAACCCATCTATGGTGGTGATCGGTGGTGGAGTTGCCCAGGTTGGTGATTTGCTGCTGGATCCAGTCCGGAAAACGGTCAAGCAACGCAGTTTGTTGGTTGCTTCTCAGGCAGTCGATATCACGGCTGCCGTGTTGGGCAGACGTTCCTCTGGCATGGGTGCAATAGCCCAGGCAATATCAATGAGCTTACATCGAGTCGCCGAATCGAGTTGAATTTGAAAGGAGGTGGTTTACAGAGCGAGCCATGTCTTTCGGGAGTATCTCTTGTTTCTAAAAAACCCTTACATAAAAGGGTTTCCCTCTAGTGAGGGCAAAAACAGCAACCAAAATATGGAGGAAAAGATGACTAAGAAAGTTATGCCCTTGATCGGCATTCTGCTGATCGCCGCGTTCATTCTGTCGGCTTGCCAGCCAGCTGCCACGCCGACCACTGCGCCTTCACAGCCGACCCAACCATCCGCGCAAGCCACCACAGCTCCGGAGCAACCCACCACTCCCCCGTCTGCCGAACAGGTAACCATTACCATCTGGCACCAGTGGGACGGTAAATATCTGGAAGCCATCACGCAAGCTTTCCGGGATTTTGAAGCTGCCAATCCGGGTGTCAAGATCGACCTGTCCAAACCGGAAGATGTTGGCAATGCTTTGAATGTAGCCATCCCGGCTGGCGAGGGTCCCGATATCATCGGTTGGGCGAATGACAAAATCGGTGAACAAGCCCTGGCTGGGAATATCGTTGCTCTGGGTGATTTTGGCATCGACAAGGCATATCTCGAGTCCATTTATACCGAGTCGGGCATCAACGGTGTTGTCTGGCAGGACATGATTTGGGCACTGCCGGAGACCATGGAAGGTATTGGATTGGTTGCCAACAAAGCCGTGGTGACCGATGAATATCTGCCCACTGATCCGTTTGCGTGGGACGACTTGCTGGCAAAGGCTGAGAAGTTCAAGGCGGATACCGGCAACGCTCTGATCTGCAACCAGGGTTTCGGCGCTGAAGATGCCTACCACATGTCTCCGATTTACTTCGGCTTCGGCATCCCTTCCTATGTGGATGAAGAAGGCATGGCTTACATGAATACTCCCGAAGCACTGGCTGCGGCAGAATGGCTGGTGAAACTGAAAGCCGTCTCCCTGGCAGAAAACAGTTACGACATCTGCAATGCCGCCCTGCAGGAAGGCAAAGTAGGTATGTGGTGGACAGGCCCATGGGCGATTGCCGGGCTCGAGGAAGCCGGCGTGGATTATTCGGTGGTTGCAATGGGTAAACCTTTTGTCGGTATCAAGACCCTCATGCTGAGCAAAAACGCTGTGGATCGCGGCCGCGCCGAAGTTGCTCTGGAAGTGATGAAGTACTTCACCAGTGCCGAGGTGCAGAAGAAACTGGCTCTGATTAACAAAACCATCCCTGCCCAGACGGCCGCCCTGGAAGATCCGGAAGTTTCCCAGTTGCCAGCCGTAGTTGGTTTCGGCAATGCCCTGGCTATCGGTGTGCCTATGTCCCCATCGCCGTTCTCCTCGGCTCAATGGGGTCCGGTGGGTCGCGCCTCTGCCGCCATTTGGACCGGCGCTCAGGATCCGCAAACTGCCTTGAGCGAAGCCCAGGCTGCCATCGAAGAAGCCGTTGCGGGCATGAAGTAAACCTCTTTTCGCACGACAGGGAGAGCCAATTCTGGCTCTCCCTCTTCCTTTTTTTATATCCATTGCTCAAAAAATAATGGAGAGAGGAGTCCGCTATGGTCACCTGGAAAGGTAGCCGAAAAGGTCTAACCATCGCTTTGTTTTTGTTACCAACCATTATTGGTATTTTGATCTTCAATGTGTACCCAATTGTTTTGAACACCTACGTCTCATTCACCAATCGGAATAAATTCCGCCCCAAACCAGACTGCGATGTTGTCCTGACCGGAATTCTCGATCCATTGTGCTGGCCTCAATTTCGTCAAGGAGCCCAGGGAGGCTTGGGCTCACCCTATCGCCTGGCAGATCCCCTGTTTGCCAATTATCAAGCGTTGCTTGGAAAATTATTTGCCGCGGATGGATTGCTGGCATTTGGCAAAATTTTCCTGGTGTTTACACCGTTGATTGCAGCGGTTTATGTTAACCGGCGATTTGACCGGGAAATAGAACGACCGCTTTCCTCTGGAATGGTTTGGCTGATCGCGATTGCTCTGGTAGCAGGTTTGGCATATTTGATCTCGCTGCGGGCGGCAATCGATCAGTTAATGAAAACCGGGCCGTTCATTATCGTGGTCATGCGGACGATCCTGTTCGTTGCCATCCGCGTTCCGCTGACCTTCTTGTTTGGTCTTGCGCTGGCATTAATCCTCAATGACAATCGGTTAAAAGGCAAGACCTTCTTCCGGGTGGCGTTGTTTGTTCCATGGGGTGCTTCCTCGGTTGCGATTCTGATGGCGCTGGTTTGGCAATTCCTCTTCCGTCAGCAAGGGACAATCAACCAGTTGCTGACATTGATCGGCGTTGAAGGTCCGATCTGGTTGCAAAATCCGGTCAGTGCGTTTGCTGTGGTTGTGCTGGCTGACCTGTGGTTTTCCTATCCATTCTTTATGGTTGCCATTCTTGGCGCGTTACAATCGATTCCGGTCGAGTTATACGAAGCGGCAGAGGTGGATGGCGCAAACTGGTGGGTGCAGTTGCGTAATATCACCTTGCCCTTGATCCGCCCGGCTGTGCTGCCCGCCACGGTCTTGACTTCGATTACCGCGTTTCAGATGTTCGGCACGGCTTACGCGATTACTGCTGGTGGACCTCTGGCAGGCGCTGATACACCCGGTGCAACGGAATTTGTAATGGTGTATGCCTACCGCCAAATTTACCAGCTGCAAAACTACGGTCGGGCGACGGCGTTTGCTGTATTGATCTTCATCATGCTGTTCCTGGCAACCCTGTATAGCCTGCGGATCACGAGAATCACGAAAGGAGCGTACGAATCATGATCAAGAAAACCTCTCTTAGTGTACGAATAATGCAGTACGTGTTTCTGGTGATGGCCGTGATTTTTGCGCTCTATCCGGTTTGGTTCGCGATTCTGGCTTCCGGGCGGGCTGGCGGACGTTTATACACCCTCAGCTTACCGGGGATGTTTTTTCCGGTGGAGTGGAGTTTCGAAAACTTCCGCTTCATGTTGTTTGAGCGACCCTACCTGACTTGGCTGACCAACAGTTTCAAGGTCGCGGCGATTACCACAATTGCCAGCCTGATCGTGTGCACTTCAGCGGCGTTTGCGCTGTCGCGTTTCCGTTTTCGCGGGCGTGAATTTTTCCTGATCTTCCTGCTTGCCATCTCGACTTTTCCGGGAATCCTTTCCCTGGTAGCGATTGCCCAGGTGTTGACTGCCATTGGTTTGTATGGAAAGCATGCTGGTTTGGTGATGGCTTTCACCTCTGCCACGTTGGTTTTCTGCACATGGAATCTAAAAGGTTATTTTGACACCATACCAATTGATTTGGAAGAAGCAGCGCAGATCGATGGAACAACGCCAGTGCAAGCCTTCTTTTTGATTGCCCTGCCTTTGGCGCGTCCTGCACTGGCTGTGACAGCCATTCTGGCTTTCATGACGGGTTGGGGCGATTTCATCTTCTCTTCCGTGCTTGTGCCTGCCCCGGACTCGGTCAAACTGGCGGTGCCTGCGCTGTATTCGCTTGCCAACAGCGTGGCGGTACCGTGGGGACAGTTTGCAGCCGGGGCGGTGATTGTGGTCATCCCGACTGTATTGGTGTACCTGGCGCTCAATCGTTATTTCGAATCCGGCTTGACGGTGGGTGGCGTCAAAGGTTAATACTTGCGATGTAAGGTTAGTTTGTGGACGATTTCATTTTTGGCACATTAGCAACCGAACAACTGAAACGGGAGCGGGTATATGGCTTCAGGGGTGGCGTTTACCATAACTTTCAACGCGAACCACTGGATCCTTTACCCGCTCAACCTGTCCGCGTGACTTTGAGCGTTGGACCCGCTCATGATGTCCGTAGAGCCTGGGTTTACTGGACGAGTAACGGTGAAGACCCCCTAGGCGAGAGCGGGATTGCCCAGCGAGGATTTGCTGCTCCAATGCAGTTGATGCGCACAGAGTGGGATACCGTATTGTGGGGCTACCGCTGTCACTACGAAACCGTGATTCCAGGACTTCCGGTAGGCAGCCTGGTGCGCTATTGTTTTGGTGTGGAAATTCCCGACCGCGGTGAGGTGCTTTCGGACGAGGGACGGTATTTTGGGTATTATGTCGATAACGACCCACTGCCAGCTTGGACGCACGATGCAATCGTTTACGAAATTTTCCCCGACCGGTTCTATCCTGGAAAGGATCGAAGCTGGCTGACACCATCTTCACCAAATGGCTTTTATGGTGGCAGGCTGCGCGGGATCACCGAAAAAATTGATTATCTGCATGATTTGGGTGTCAATACCCTTTGGCTAACACCAATTTTTCCCAGTCCCAGTCATCACGGCTACGATGCAACCGAATTAATGGACATCGAACCACGCCTGGGCAGTAAACAGGACCTGCGCGACTTGTTGAACGAGGCGCACCGGGCAGGGCTGCGGATTTTACTCGATCTGGTACCCAATCATATATCTAACCGGCATCCCTGTTTTCAGGATGCGATAAATAACCCGCTCAGCCCCTACCGCGATTGGTTCACCTTCCAATCCTACCCGGATGAATACGAAACCTTCTTTGGGGTCAAAAGTCTGCCCCAGCTGAACCTGCGGAATCCAAAGGCGCGTCGTTTCATGCTGGATGTGGCAAAGTTCTGGCTGGATTTTGGAGTGGACGGCTATCGGGTGGATTATGCCATTGGACCTGCACCGGATTTTTGGGCGGAATTCCGCCAGGTTACTCGCCAGGCAAACCCGGATTGCTGGACATTTGGTGAAATTGTTGACCCTTCGGATGTGCAGTTGACTTTTTACGGACAGCTGGATGGTACCCTGGATTTTGTTTTGTTGGAAGCCTTACGTCAGTCGATGGCTTTTGGACGTTGGAACGCACGCCAGTTGAGCAGTTTCCTTGACCGGCATGAACGGTATTTTCCGACTGATTTTTCCCGCCCTTCGTTTTTGGATAACCATGATATGAATCGTTTCTTATGGGCTGCGAGAAACGATCAACGCCGGCTGCGTCTGGCAACCTTGGCGCAATTCAGTCTGATGGGCCCGCCGGTCATTTATTACGGCACTGAAGTTGGCTTGTCGCAGCAGCGCGATGTGCGCCAGGGGGAGCGCGGTGTACCGGAAGAGTCGCGCTTACCAATGATTTGGGGAGATGCACAGGATCAGGATTTGTTGCGCTATTTTAAGACCTTGATCCGGCTGCGGCACCAATCCAACGCATTGCGCCGCGGCGCGCGCAATGTGGTTGAAGTAGAAGATGCCTGGCTGGTTTTCAAGCGCAGCCAGGAAAACGAGGAATTCTTAATCGCCCTCAATTTGAGCGACGGCTTGCAGGTCATACCTCTGCCGGGTGTCTGGCAAATCGCGGCTTCCACCAGCGAAGAAGTACTGGTTCAATCCAGTGAAAACGACTCGAACTTGACCCTGGCACCGTTAGCTGGAGCAATTCTAAGTAAATGAATAAACTGGCTCATATCTTAATTTTATTAAGTCTTATCTGGCTTGCTCTGTCGGGTTGCGTGTCTGTTCAGCCCACGCCCCCCGAAATCATGACGCCAGAATTAACACAAACCGTCTCCATTCAACCATCCGAACATTCGGAATGGTGGAAAAGCGCGGTTTTTTACCAGATTTTCGTGCGCAGTTTTTACGACAGTGACGGGGATGGTATTGGAGATTTTCGTGGCATAATCGAAAAATTGGATTATCTCAACGATGGTGACCCCAGCCGGGGCGATGATCTGGGAATCGATGCTATCTGGCTGATGCCAATCCACCCTTCTCCTTCCTATCACGGTTATGATGTTACGGATTATTACCAGGTAAACCCGGATTATGGGACAATGGAGGATTTTAAGGCATTAATTGAGGAGACTCATAAGCGCGGTATCCGGGTGATCATGGATTTTGTCATCAACCATACTTCCACCCAGCACCCATGGTTCGAGGCTGGCAAAGATGCCCAGTCCAATTTTCACGATTATTACATCTGGGCAGATAAAGACCCCGGTTTTTCTGGTCCGCAGGGACAAAAAGTTTGGCACCGGTCATCGAACGGGAAATATTACTATGCCCTTTTTTGGGATCAGATGCCGGACCTAAACCTGCAAAATCCGGTGGTGACAGATGAAATCCAGCAAATTGCACGTTTCTGGTTGGAGGAGATCGGTCTGGATGGTTTTCGGGTGGACGGCGCGAAGCATCTGATTGAGCAGGGCAGTGACCAAGAGAATACAGACCAGACTCATGCCTGGTTCGAAGCATTCTTTGCCTTTTACAAGGCGATTAACCCGCAGGCGGTCACGGTGGGTGAGGTTTGGTCGAATAGTTTTGAAGCGGTGCGTTACGTTAAAAATGATGAACTGGATATGGTGTTTAATTTTGACCTTGCACGCTCCATACTCAGTGGTGTGAACAACCGCAACGCAGGATCACTGACCAACACGTTGACTTTCGAAACCAAACTATTCCCGCCTGGAACAATGGGTATCTTCCTGACCAATCATGATCAGGACCGGGTAATGTCTGTGATGATGGGCGATGAAGGCAAAGCGCGCGTTGCGGCGTCCATATATTTGACCAGTCCTGGAGTGCCATTCATCTACTACGGCGAAGAAATCGGTTTAACCGGGCAGGGTGACCATAAAAATATTCGCACGCCGATGCATTGGTCGGCTGAGTCTAAAGCTGGATTTACTAACGGCACACCGTGGATTTTTCCAAAGTCAGATTACATCGAGAAGAACGTGGTTGTTCAATTGCAAAATCCGGATTCGCTACTGCGTCATTATCAACACCTGTTGCGTGCGCGGGCACAATCGAACGCGTTACAGCAAGGACTGTTGAAGGCATTGGAAAGCGGCAATAGTCAGGTGTTGGCATATTTGCGAACAAGCGCGGACGATCAGGTGCTGGTGGTGATAAACCTGAGTGACAAACCCATCGCAGAGTATCAACTGACGATCGTGGATGGTTTGATTCCGGGAGAATATACCCTGTCCTCATTATACGGGGATCATCCCGCAAGCGAGCTTTCGGTGCCTGCCACTGGTGGGTTCGAAGCCTACAAACCTTTGCCGGTTTTACAAGCCTATCAAACTGCGATCTTCCAGTTAGTGATAAATCCATGACAGTGTTTCAAATCAGCCTATGCTCTTCGGATCGTAAGATCTATGCTTTCTAAAATTTTGAATTTTCCACTGCGCGCGCTGCCTGGCTGGTGGAAGCGCGGTCACACAATTGCCGTGATCGTCTTGCTCACCACGCTGCTGCATGCCTGGGCAGTCTGGCAGTTACCGCTGGATGCGGACGAACCGGTATATATGCGTGCAGGCAGAGAATATGCGGAGCTCATTCGCCAGGGGGATTGGCAGGGGATTATTGACTATGACGCCAATCGTGAGCATCCCCCACTGGTCAAAATCATGTACAGCCTGCCTTTTCTGCTTCAAGGCGAGGCGACCAATCCGGATTTTGAGTTTTATTTCAACCGTGGCATCAGCGCGTTGTTTGGGGTCTTACAGGTGTTTTTGCTTTCGTTGGTGGATCCTCTGGCAGGATTCATGCTAGCGTTTCATTCTTATAGTCTGAAATATACCAGCCAGGTGTATTTAGAGGCATTTCCTTTGTTCGCTTCTCTGCTCTCAATGCTGGCGCTGCGGCGCTTCTTCGAGCAATCCATGCAACCTGCGAAGGGACTGTTGTGGGTTTCAGCGGCGGCATTTGGTGCGGCTGTGGCAGGAAAGTATCCGTACGGACTGACGATCATACCGGTAATTATTCTGATTGTCCAGCATCGCAAGAAAATCGTTCTCCGTCAGGTGCTGCTGTGGGGCGGACTTGCGGCGGCGATGTTCTTAATGCTCAATCCTTATCTGTGGAACGATCCGCTCAACCGCCTGGTGGACACACTCTTGTTCCACAACCGTTACGCACAAAGTGTAGATGTGATGCGAGCTGGTTACCCGTGGTGGCAACCGTTCATATGGGTGGCAACTGCGCTTCCGTGGCATCCGCGGGTATTCTTCTTCCTGACTCTGGATGAATTTATTTTTTGGGCGGGAGCGGTAGGGATTTATGTTCATGGACGTAAAGAACCCTGGCTGGCAGGCTGGTTTGTTTTCCAATTCATTCTCTTACTGATCTATCCGACCAAATGGCCGCAATATTCGTTGATTGTCATTCCAGCATTGTGTATGTTGGCATCCGGGTTTTTACGCAGCGCTTATGATTGGGTTATGGCGCAGGATAATTACTGGGATTATTTGGAAGAAATGTTACCCAAGCCGCCGCGAATTTTCTGGTGGTTGGTGATTGGCTTTACGTTGTTTGTTGTAGTTGGTAAAGTCACCTACGAATATGATCGGGCTTTGGCGCGAAGAGGTTGGCTGCAATTAGCGGCAGCTACCTCACCGCTGCCTGCGAACACGATATACGATCTAACCTTGCGCTCGAATGGTGACATGATGTTGGGAACATCAAAAGGTGCGGCATTGTGGCATGTATCTGCCGGTTCCCCATGGGGCGAGGACAGCCGGATATTCAACACAGAAAATTCGTCTATTATTAATGACCAGGTTCAGGTTATTTTTGAAGATCGTGAGGGAGGTTTGTGGTTTGGCACCGATCTTGGGGTTAGCCGGCTAAAGGGTGACGTGTGGCAGTCGTTCCGTGCCGCTGATATGGGACTGCCCGCAGCGCGGGTGCGAGCCATTGCTCAGGATGATAGTGGACGGGTCTGGGTTGGTGCGCTGGAAGGGTTGGCGGTTTTAGATGGAACGGATTGGATTTCGTATAGCCATTTTTACGGTGGCTTACTCGATGACAGCGTGTTTACTCTGCTGATACAAACGCTTCCTGAAGGTGAATTCTTGTGGGTTGGGACGAAGCGAGGGGTGGCGCGCCTCGATCTGAAGGGTGAAGAATGGAAAAACTGGGACTTTTCTAACCGGGATCTGGGTTGGGGAGGGGTTTCGCAATTATTGGTGGATTCCAAAAACCGGGTGTGGATGGCGACGATTGGTGGTGGAATAGCTTATTGGGATGGTGAAGTCTGGAATTTTTTCCGCCTGGGCACGTCTGGAATACCGTCTTCTATAATTCGCACGATGGTTGAAGCCCCGAATGGCGGCTTCTATTTGGGAATGGGCTTTCCAACCGAACCGGGTGGACTGGTGTCATACTTCAATGGCATTGATCAGTGGGTTATCTATCGATCGACCAATTCGGGATTTTCGGGTGGTGAACCGTTGACGTTGGCAATGGACACGATGGGGCGACTATGGATTGGCAGTGCCATGGATGGATTGCAAATCTTCGACCTTGCTGCCCTGAGCAAATAGTTGATTCAAACCAGTGAGGAGTGTGCTGCATGAACAGGTTATACCGCTTCTTTGTTATTTTTTTGACCTTGATTATCGGATTGACATCCTGTCAAACGCAACCGGTGCCTTTACCCGAACCTACCCGCTTGCCCGATGCGTTGCCAGTTGATACCAAGCAACCAACCGATACCCCTGAGACACAATCTGAGGAGAACATTCTCTATCTCAATCTGGTCTGGCACCAGCATCAACCTTTGTACTATAAAAACGATGATGGAGTTTATACCCGCCCCTGGGTACGGGTACACGCCACCAAGGATTATTACGATATGGCATATCTGGTTTCGCAATATCCGGATGTGCACGTTACATTCAACCTTACACCGGTGCTGCTGCGCCAACTGGATGATTTTGTCAGCAATCAGGCAAAAGACCTGTATTGGGTGATGGCAGAAAAACCTGCATCCGAGCTCAGTGTAGAAGACAAACAATTCATCCTGCAACGATTCTTTGATGTGAACTGGGAGAAAATTATTGCCCGCTTCCCGCGGTACAAGGAACTTTTGGACAAGCGCGGCGGAACCGATGCAGCTGCCATTGAGGCAGCTTTGATGAGCTTCACAGAGCAAGACTTGCGCGATTTGCAAATCTGGTTCAACCTGGCGTGGTTCGATCCAATGTTCCTCGATCATCCGCCGCTTAAGGCACTGGTTGATCGGGGTGGCAATTTCAGTGAAGAAGATAAAACCATCTTATTCAACGAGGTGCGCCGTGTGATGGCAGAGGTTGTTCCTTTGCATCGCCAGATGCAGGAAGCCGGACAGATCGAGATCACCACAACGCCCTACGCGCATCCCATTTTACCTTTGCTGATTGATACCAATTTACAGGCAATCGGCAACCCGGGTGCGGATTTGCCGCCCAAGTTTTCCTACCCACAGGATGCGCTCACCCATTTACAACGAAGCGTGGAATTGTACGAAACCACCTTCGGGCAACCACCTCGCGGGCTTTGGCCAGGTGAAGGCGCGGTGGCTCAGATTATGGTGCCGTTTGTGCTACGGGCAGGATATAGCTGGATGGCGACTGGTGAGCCGGTGCTGGCAAAATCGCTCGGTATGGATGGTTTTACCCGTGATAACAAAGAAACTGTCAACCAGCCGGATGATCTGTACCGCCCATATTATGTCACCAACCAGGCTGGCGAAAAGCTGGCCGTCTTTTTCCGTGATGGGGTACTATCCGACAAGATCGGTTTTACCTACTCGGGTGTTTCGGGTACGGCGGCTGCCAAAGATCTGATGCAACGCCTGGAGAATATCCGTGAAAAGTTAAAGGAACAATCCGTTGCGGGACCACATGTGGTCAGCATCATTCTGGATGGCGAAAATGCCTGGGAGTACTATCAAAATGATGGCATTGAGTTCCTTGGCACGTTTTACCAGTTGCTATCAGACAGCAAGACCATACGTACCATAACGCCCAGCGAGTATCTTGAAAAATTTCCGGAACAACGACTGATTGAAAACCTCTTCCCAGGGGCATGGTTCAGCCCGAATTATGATACCTGGATTGGTGAGCCTGAGGAAAATACTGCCTGGGAATATTTACGCCAGGCACGCGAAGTATTGGCAAAATACGACATCTCGAAAGTTCGTCAGGCATCGCCCGAAGCTATTGCCCAGGCACTGGATTACATGCTGCTGGCGGAAGGTTCGGATTGGTTCTGGTGGTATGGTGCCGACCAGGATTCAGGGCAGGATGAATATTTCGATGTCGGCTTTCGTGCCTTGCTGCGCAGGGTCTTTGAATCATTGGGAGAGGAAGTCCCAACCTTTGTAGATGTTCCTATCATTCAAGCTCGACCTGTCAGCGCGGAAACCCCACTGCAGGGTCTTTCAACGCCTCGAATTGATGGCGTGATTGGTGGCGGCGAATGGGACCAGGCAGCTGCTTATCCTATTGCAGAGGGTAGCCCGATCCGTGGGTTTGCTTACGCCATGGATGAAAATAACCTGTATATTCGGATCTCAGCAGCAGGCGGAGGAGCGATGGCGCGCACACTGGAAACCCCGATCACGGTTTACATCCAGGACCGCCGGATGAAGTCCAATTCTCCTTACACGTTGAGTGAAATGCCAGCTTTGTTGGGAATGGCAGCCAGTCATGCTTTGCTATGGAACGGTGCTTCTGCACCGGTGCTCTACCAGGCAGGCAGTGAGGGTTGGACAGAACTGAATTCGTTCGGTGAGGCGGCAGCCAACGCTGGCGAGTTGGAAATGGCAATCCCACTCAGAATACTGGGCGATTTTGAAACCGGGGACGAATACCGCTTCTTGATCGGAGTAGGCGTGGAACAGGCTTTGTTCCCTGTAAAAGGTCCTGCCCAATTTGTTATCCCGGATTTGGGACTTTCAACCATATTGTTTGAGATCGAAGACCCCGAAGGTGATGACCATGGAGCGGGTACCTATACGTACCCGACCGACGCTGTCTTTCAAAACAAGGCATTCGATCTAAAATCTTTCCGCGTATCCTATGATGACAAGAATCTGATCTTTCGGGTTGGTTTCTACGGACCCATTCCTAATCCGTGGGGTTCTCCCAGCGGCTTGGCGATCCAGACGATCGATATTTATATCGATCAAGATCCGGGCAAAGCCAGCGGCGCGCGGTTGTTGTTGCCAGGACGCAATGCTGCCTTGACAGCCGGTAATGGGTGGGAATATGCCCTCTGGCTGGAGGGGTGGACTCCGCAGGTTGTGGCACCTCAGGCGGATACCCTGGAACCGGTTCAGGTAACGGAAATCGGTATGAAGATCCTGGTTGATCCGGCAGCACGAACCGTGACGGTGCGCATTCCACGTGAGGCACTGGGAGGCGGTGATCCGGCAGACTGGGGGTTCGTGGTCGCTGTGCTGGGACAGGAAGGGTATCCTTCAGCAGGGGTCTGGCGGGTGCGTGATGTAGAACCAAGAGCCGCGCAATGGCGCTTCGGCGGCGCGCCGGAAGGCAGCAAGAATCACACGCGTATCCTTGATCTGATCTGGGCAGCCGGCGCAGCTCCGACTCAGGAAGAGATGCTCGGCGGATTTTCTCCCAGCCAGGAAGATACATTGAAGGCGGATGACTTTGCACAGGTCGAATTAATTCGACCGTGAATTGATTAACCAGTGGGTGCTTTACTGCAAGGGCGTATGAAAAGCGCCCTTGCAGTTTTGTCGATTGTCTGAATTTGGAAATTGGCATAGTATTAATATACGCGAATAGTGGGTAAGGACATACTTACCATTCCAACCTTATGAAGAGCCCGAACATGTTTGAAAAAATCCCTCTGAGTATAGAGGCTGTTCAGCCAAGAGATAACGTGGAAATCCACTTACCGGATGGGCGTGTTTTCCGTGGTCCCCGAAACACACCTGTGGTCGAATTCTTCAAAGCCATGCCGGAATGGGATCAGCCGCCGGTCATGGGGGCAATCATTAACCATGAATTGCGCGAGTTGACTTTTCCAATCGCGATTGATTCGAAAGTTGAGCCAGTTACCATGGCAAGCGCAGATGGGGCGCGTATTTACCGGCGATCAATCACCTTCCTGCTCGAAGCGGCGTTTGAAGATTTATTCCCAACCGGCAGTCTGACGGTTGACCATTCGGTTTCATCCGGAGGGTATTATTGTCAGGTTAGTGGAAGAGCGCCACTATCACGGGACGAATTGAATCGCCTTGAGCAATATATGCGTGAACTGGTGGCAAAAGATCTGCCTTTCGAGCGAAAAAATGTACCTCTTACAGAAGCGGTGGATTACTTTAAGGAAAAAGGGTATGAGGACAAGGTTCGCTTGCTAAAGTATCGTAATAAGGATCACCTTGTTCTCTACCAACTGGGCGAACACCGGGATTATCATCATGGTTATATGGTGCCATCCACCGGCTACTTGCGTTGGTTTGGGCTGAAAGGATTGGATGAGGGATTTATCCTTCGCTATCCACGCCGCCACGCGCCGGACGAGTTATTGCCAATGCCGGATTACCCGATTCTTCTACGCACTTTCAAGCAATATGGAGCCTGGTTGTCCAACCTGGGTATCGAGAGTGTTGGTGCTTTAAATGATGGTATTGCAGAAAGCCGTATCCGCGAGATTATCCTGGTTTCGGAAGCACTGCACGAACAGAAAATTGCGGAAATTGCCCAGCAGATCATTAAAAAAGCCAACACAGCACGAATCATTCTGATTGCCGGTCCTTCTTCCTCGGGGAAGACCACTTTCTCGAAGCGTCTGTCAGTGCAGCTATTGGCGTACGGGCTTTCACCTTTTGCGATCGAGATGGACAATTACTTTGTGGATCGTGATCACACTCCACGCGATGAAGCTGGAAATTATGATTTCGAATCGTTGGGTGCGCTGGATACTCCCCGGCTGGAAAAGGATTTACGTTACCTGGTTCAAGGTGCGGAAGTTCAGCTGCCGCGTTTTGACTTCCGGGCTGGCAAGAGTTTTCCCGGCGAAGTGGTACGCCTTGCCCCGGAACAATTGATCATTCTCGAAGGCATCCACGGTCTGAACCCTCACCTGCTTCCCAATGTACCGGCAGAACAGACTATACGGATTTACATTTCCTGTCTGACGCAATTGAACCTTGACCGCTATAACCGCATTTCAACCACCGATACCCGACTGTTGCGCCGTATTGTGCGGGATGCGCGTGAACGGGGTTATTCAGCGCTGGAAACCATTGGACGGTGGGAATCAGTGCGACGCGGGGAGAAAAATCACATCTTTCCGTATCAGGAAAATGCAGATGAGATTTTCAATTCGGCGCTTGTTTATGAACTATCAGCGGTCAAGCCACTAGTCGAGCCGCTGCTACGCCAAGTGCCCTTCGGCACTCATGAATACATCGAAGCCAAGCGACTGTTGGCGTTTCTGGAATGGTTTATACCGATCGATCTTGATCTAATTCCGGATAATTCGATCATTCGCGAGTTTATTGGCGGTTCAATTCTTAAGGAATTCAAAATCTGGCAACATAACCGCTGAGCAAGGCTTCTATTCATCAAAAAACAATCCTGCTGTTTTTTGAAGCAGGATTGTTTTTTTTGTTTTAGTTTACTCAGTAATCAGTTTGTATTTACAGCCTGATACACTTTTTGAGTGGCACAGATTTCTTCCTTCAACATTTTACCGAGGCGTGCAATGCCTTCGTTAATCTTTTCCGGGGTCGAGTAGGAGAAATTCAGCCGCATGGTGTTCTTGCCGCCGCCATTGGGGTGGAAACTCTCGCCGGGTACGTAGGCAACCTTGTTTTTCACCGCCGCTGGGAAGAGTTGTGTAGCGTCGCATTGTTCGGGTAGACGCAGCCAAAGGAATAAGCCACCTTCTGGGCGGGTCCAGGTGACCCCTTCGGGCATGTGCTCTTCAAGTGCATCGAACATCACGTCGCGCCGCTCGTGATAGACATCGCAAATCTTTTTGACGTGTTGATCGAGAAAACCGTGGCGTCCGACCTCATAAGCTACAACCTGGTTAAAAGTTGCGGTATGTAAATCCGTCCCCTGCTTGGCTAATACCAGTTTCCGAATCACCTCCGGCGGAGCGATGATCCAGGCAAGGCGAATGCCAGGAGCAAGGATCTTGGAAAAGGTGCTCAGGTAAATGACATTGCCGGTGTAATGACCATTTTGGACGCGTGTGCGGGCATCGATAACTTCTACGGCAGGCAGATGCTTGCCTTCGAAACGCAGCTGTCCGTAGGGGTCATCTTCAACAATGGGCACGCCGTACCGATCTGCCATTTCCACCAATTTCTCACGGCGTTCCAGGGATACGGTTACGCCCATCGGATTCTGGAAATTGGGTAACACATAAATAAATTTTGGTCCCGTCCGCAGGGATTCTTCGATATCCTCGGTTACCATGCCGTCATCGTCGGTGCGAACGGTCACGTATTCAGCGCCATAGGTGTTCCAGGCTTGCAAAGCGCCAAGATAGGTGGGTGATTCGACCAGAATTCGGTCACCGTGATTAATGAAAACCTTGCCGATCAAATCCAACGCCTGTTGGGAGCCGGATGTGATCATCACATTATCGGCGGAAATCTGGATGCCATAGCGGCTGGTATGTCGGGCAATCATCTCACGGAGCGGCTGGTAACCTTCCGTGGAACCGTATTGCAAGGCAAAGTCACCTTGCTTTTCCAGTACGCGGATGCACGCTTCTTTGAACTCTTCAATTGGAAACACCTCTGGGGCAGGAAGACCACCAGCAAATGATATCACATCCGGCTGTTCAGTGAGCTTGAGGAGCTCACGAATGGCGGATGCTTTCATCCGTTGCGTACGCTGGGCGTAGCGGTGATCCCAAGGGGTCTGCATTTGTTTACTCTCCTTTTTTGGTTTGGTTGGATAGAAAATGGTTGGTTTGGATACGATCATTGGGCGATAAAATCACCAGGTGTACCGCATCATACCTGTACACCTGGTGAACAGAACTACTTGGGGAAGCGGCTGATAATAACAGCCGCGCTGGGAAGCAAGACCCGGTCTCCAGTTTTTAGCTCTGCAGGTGGTTTGCCCGCACTGGACGGGGCGGATTGGAAGATCATGATTGGCGTACCCTCCTCGGCGGCTTTGATTTCGACAAAGGCTTGCCCGGTGAGGAAACCGTCAGAGTCGATTGCGCAGCTGGTGACGACGCCAATGGTGCGTCCTTTTCGGTCGATAACCGGATCACCCAGATGAGCCATGCGCACGCCCTTTTCGCTGAAGCGGAAACGCACCACCACACCTTTTCGGGACTTTTCACGCTCTAAAAATGCGGCACGCCCGATGAACCAGGGTTTGTAGGTTTTTACGTAAGCGCCAAATCCTGCTTCAGCAACACCGAGATTCAGGTCGCCGCCCATTTCGTGTCCATAAAGCGGTAGACCAGCTTCGGTGCGGAGTGAATCGCGCGCGCCCAGACCACACGGTTTGAGCCCAAGCGGCTGTCCGACTTGGAGCAGTCCATCCCACAATTGGGCAGCTTGATCGGGATGGACGAACAGCTCGAAAGCCATCTTCTCTCCGGTGTAGCCGGTGCGGGATACAACCAGATCAATCCCGCCTACCACAGCTTCGCATAACTCGGTTCGCTTAAGCGCCATAATGCGTCGCCGGGTATCTCCATCCACTCCGAGCGCGAGCAATATCTCGCGCGATTTGGGTCCCTGCAGGGCAATATCGACACGCTGATCCGCACCTTCTTTAGGATCACGAAGATTGCGCAGAATGACGTTGCGTCCAAATGCACGGGCAGCCGGCTGTCCGGGTTCAACCAGAACACGCCCTTCACGGACGGCGTTCAGCCATGCCCAATCCTTATCATCGTTGGATGCGTTTACAACGACCAGATATTTTTGCGCTCCGCGCCGATACACCAACAAATCATCGATCACGTTGGAATGAGGATCAAGAAAGTGGGTATACAGCGACTCGCCAATTTCCAGAGCGGAAATGTCATTTCCGCAGACACTGTCGAGGAAAACAGCTGCGTCCGCGCCCTCTGCCTGGTAGACGCCCATATGAGCCACATCGAACAAACCGGCCGCCTGGCGGGTTGCCAGGTGCTCCTCGACAACCGACGTGTACCAGACCGGCATTTCCCAACCGGCAAAGGGGATGATCTTTGCGCCGAGCTGGCGGTGGGTTTCGAAAAGTGGCGTGCGGCGCAAGTTTTCGGGTTCTTTTTCCTCCCAGGTGAATGCCGGTAATTCGATGGGAGCAGCCTCTTGTTGGATGCCGATGAAAAATGGTTTTAGATGAGTCGTTGCCGTTGTTTGAGCCACAGGCTTTTCCACTGGAGCGGCTGCCTCGGTGATATACATTGGTCCCGGTATGCGCCGTAGCAAGTCTTCATCAAAATAGACATAGCCATCAGACAATTCGCGTAGCCAAGTCGCTGCCAGCCCAGCAGTCTCTGCTGCCAGCGTAAAGCGGAAATGGTCAGCTGCCTGGCAGCTGAGAAAGCCATCCACGACTCCCTTGGGTGTTACCAGGCTGCTGGGCTGCGTTTCCCCGGGCTGAAGAGCTTCACTATCACTGGTGAAAACGTAATTGACAAATGAGCGCACACCGCGACCATGAATATCGTACGCTGTCCATTGTGATTCGACTTTGGGTTTGTCATCGATAAAGAAAAAGTGAGGATAACCTGACCGCCCAATGTGAAGATCAAAACCAGCCTTTTCTGCCAGGCTGCGCACGCGCAATTTGACATCTTCGAGCACATCAAAGTCAACTTTAGCGCGCAGGGCGTCCCCTTTGCGGGTTTCAAGGGCATAGGGCTTAACTGCCAGGAGCAAATCCGCCATGGCATCTGCCAGGGTGACCGTCTCTGTTTCTTTCAAACCGCGCTGGGTAATCCAGGGGGTGCCGTAGCGGATGCCGGAAGCGTTGAGCGCAGTCTTGTCACCGGGGATTGTGTTGCGGTTGAGGACAATTCCGGCGATATCGAGAATGCGTGCAGCCAAGTCGCCAGAAAGCGGCGATCCATCGGGACCAATAATAGTTTTACAATCCACATTGCCGAGATGCGTATCGCTGCCACCATAGGGAATGCGCAATCCGCGCTCCTGAAGACGCTGGGTAAGCGCCTGGCAATTTCGAATGATCTGGTGCTGTAAGTGGCGGAAGGACTCGGTCTTGGTGATTTTGAGCGCTGTCGCCAGGGCGGCAATGGCGTGTATGTGCGGTCCACCCTGTTCCCCTGGAAAGACTGCCCGGTCTATCTTACGTGCCAGAGCCGCATCGTGGGTCAGAATCACCGCACTGCGCGGTCCCATCAAGGTTTTGTGGGTGGTGAAGGTCACCACCTGCGCAATCCCAACCGGAGATGGAATAGCACCACCGGCGACCAACCCGGCGATGTGAGAGATATCTGCCAGAACAATTGCGCCAATTTTATCGGCAATTTCACGGAAGCGTGCCCAATCCGGCACCCAAGGGTAGGAGGAATAACCCGCAATAATAATTTTCGGTTTATGTTCGAGTGCCAACGCTTCAACCGCGTCATAATCGATTTTTTCGGTTTGCGGGTCGACATTGTAGTGGATGACGTTATATAACTTGCCGGAACGGTTAACTGATGAACCATGGGTTAGATGTCCACCGTGAAGCAGGTTCATGCCCAGGATGGTATCACCCGGATTTATCAACGCGTGATAGACAGCGTTATTGGCTGGTGCGCCTGATAGCGGTTGTACATTGACAAATAATTGATCCGCCGAGATTTTGGGTGTTGCATACACTTCTGCACAGCGGCGGCGGGCAAGAGATTCGATAATATCAGCGTATTCGACGCCTTTGTAATAACGAGGATCTGAATAGCGCCTGAAATGGGTCAATCGGGCGGTGTAATCCAGGATTTCGTCCTCGTTCATCCAGCGAGTTTCTTCGTCTGGATAACCTTCCGCGTAAAGGTTTTGAAAGACCGACCCCAACGCTTCCCGGACTGCCTGGGGAGCCGCGCTCTCACTGGGGATGAGGATAAGCTTGCGAAATTGACGCTCGGTTTCGATCTGGATCAGATCGTGCACCTGGGGGTCCACGTCTGCCAAGGCGCCACGGATCAGGAAATCAGTCATCGGCACTCTCCTCTTAGTCCATGGGGGTAATTGTTAAATTGCAGTGCAGCTGCGCGCAATCCATGCACCGCGCCCGTCTCTATTGTAGTCTGCGGAAATGCACGGGTCAAGACCATTCATCCTGACCTGGGGTGAAAGTTGTAATGGAAAGCGGTTCAGATTGGGGTAATTCGCGGATTTAACCAGTTTAAGATGGCATTGAGAACCTTGTGTTGATCCGGCTCGTTATGCAATTCATGATATCCCCCTTCCCATTCGATATAAGTGATGTTCGGATTATTCTTCGCAGCCAGCTCGCGTGAACCATCCACTGAAGTCAGGATATCCTGGTTGCCGTGCAGAAGCAGCAAAGGTAAGGAAAAGTGTTCGCCGTTGGCGCGCACCCATTCCCCGGTTTGGATCAGCTCCAGGGCAAGGTGAGCGGAGACCCAGGGGTGGACGAGAGGGTCATTCTTGTAAGCCTGCACGACCCCAATGTCTTTCGAAATTCCCTCGACGATCAACCCATTGTTCAGAGCGGTGGACGGCGCAATTCGGTTGAGAATCTTGCCGAACAGCAACATAATACCTGGATCCTTAATCAGTCTGATGCCAGGTGAAGTCGCAATAACACCAGCCACGGCGGGTTTTTTTGTCAGGCTGTAGGCAAGCACAATACTCCCGCCGAGAGAATGTCCGTAGAGGAACACTGGTAGATTTGGAAAATCCCGGCGAGCGTATTGGAGAAGAGTATCGATTTCACTGTAAAACCAGTCGTAGGAATCAACATGTCCCCGCTTGCCGCCGCTTTTACCGTGACCGGCATGATCGCTGGCGAAGAGGGCAATACCGTGTTGATTAAAAAATTCGGCTACATGCTGGTAACGAAGACAATGTTCACCCAAGCCGTGAACCAGGACTATGACTGCATGTGGTCGTTCAACTGGCAGCCACTTAACACCATAGTACTGGATTTGATGATCACCGACCCAAGTAAACTCCTGCAAGCTGGACATAAATTCCCTCCTGTTCGGTTTCCTGCTTCAGTTTATAACAAGGACAAGAATCCGGCAAGTGGGTCGGTGGTAAAATAATCGGGGTATTGATTGGTTTATCAACAATAGCCCCGATAAGGGATGGCAAACAACACAAGGAGAGTTCTCATGTTCGATCCTCGATTCGAAAAACTGGCCGATATGCTGGTTAATTATTCCGTTGCGGTGAAGCCGGGCGACAAGGTGTGGATTCGCGGCGGTGTTATTGCCGAACCACTTCTCCTGGCTGTGTATAAAAAGGTAATTGAGGCAGGTGGTTATCCCCTATTAATGCCAACCTTTTCGCGGGCACAGGAGATATTTTATAAGACAGCCAGCCTGGATCAGTTGAATTTCATTGATCCGCCACGCAAACTGTTGATCGAAACGTATGACTGCTCCATAAATATCCTGGGAGATGAGAATACGAAAGCACTCTCCAATATTGATCCTCAAAAAAAGGTGGCTTTTTCCCGCGCCCAGCAGCCGTTGTTCAAAACGTATCTGGAACGAGCTGCCCGCAAGGAATTTCGCTGGACTTTGGCGCAGTTTCCCACCAATGCGCATGCCCAGGATGCGGACATGAGCCTGGACGAATATACCGATTTTGTCTTTCAGGCGATGATGCCGGACTCCCATGACCCGGTGGGATACTGGAAGAAAGTGTCCAGGCAGCAGCAGAAAATTGTCGAATGGTTGAAGGGGAAAGAACGCGTCCATGTGACCGGAAACGAAACGGATTTGCATTTGAGTATTAAGAACCGCAAGTTTATTAACTGCGATTGCCATGAAAACGTTCCGGACGGCGAAGTATTCACTGGACCCGTGGAGGATAGCCTGGAAGGTCAGGTGTATTTTACCTATCCCACGATCTTCGGCGGATTGGAGGTTAGCGGGGTGCGCCTGTGGCTCGAAAAAGGCAGAGTGGTTAAAGCCAGTGCGGAGAAAAATGAGGAATTTTTACTGAAGACCCTGGATACCGATGAAGGCGCTCGTTATGTAGGTGAATTTGCGATCGGCACCAATGAAGGTATTACCAAATTTACCCGCAATATCCTGTTTGACGAAAAGATCGGCGGAAGTTTCCACATGGCGCTCGGTTCCAGTTACCCGGAAACCGGGGGCAAAAACGAATCAGCCATTCATTGGGATATGATTTGCGATTTGCGCCAGGGCGGCGAAATTCGTGTTGATGGGGAATTGCTTTACAAAGATGGTAAGTTCGTCATCCCTTTGGAGGATTGAATTTGCTGAGTGTAGTGTCATCCAACGAGATAAGTGAACCCGCCGTTCCGATACAACCAAAACGTCAAGATGAAGGTTGTCTGTGGACTGCACTTTTTATTTTGAGTGTAATTTGGGTATTGCTTTCCAGCATTCTTAGCCTGGCAGGCATGTGGCTGCTGGAGAATTTCCTCTTTGAAGGTTCGCTGGGACTGCCGGACGTTCGATTTCTACTGGGGGGTGTGTATGCTGTTGCCATACTCTTGCCACTGGGCGTTTTATCGGTGTTACGTAGTCCCTATCAGCCTTTTTTTCGCACCTGGATATTGGCGGGGTTGGTGAGTGTGTTGGGCTTGCCGGCTCGGATGCTGGCATTGACCGATTCGCAAACCGTATCTCTCATTACAATCACAAGCCTATTAATCCTGATCGTGCTTACGCGCCGAAAAATTGAGCGGAATCAACCGCCAATAGCCCAAACGGAGTACCACTGGTTGATCTGGATTGTGCTGGCGATCGGCGGTCTTTTTGCGATACCATACGCTCTCTGGGGTGCGTTTGGATCGCCGGTGGATGTCTTGCTGGGAATTGCAATTGCCGCGTTGTTGGGATTGTACTTGGCTGTTCTATTAGAATTTTTCAAAATGCGGTGGATGCAAAGTGATTTTGCCCGGCGAGAGACTAATAAAGTTCATCTTAGTCTGTGCATTGGGCTCAACCTACTCATTTTAGCAGCCAGTCTGCCGATGGTCGGCATACAATTAAGCCTGCTTTTTTCACTCTTTAGCCTGGTCTTTTTGTTGGCTGTTTTTGCGCAGTATACCTGGGCATCCGGTGATTCTGTTGGGTACCGTGCCGTTGGATTGCTGACGGCTATCAGCGCCGGACTGCCCTTGCTTTTCCTGGATGGGGATGAATTGATGCTCGTTACTGCCAGCGGCGCGGGCGAATTAATCAGTTATGCGGCGCGCATGGTAGCGGTACATGTCTTAGTTGCCCTCGTGAGTGGAATTCTGCTCTGGCTTGTGATGAGCAAGCAAGCCATTTGGCGATATTCAATGATTTTTGCGGTTGCTGCTGCAATGATCTGGCTGGGCGCGGGATTGATCCATTTTCTGGCTGGACAACCGGGATTTTATGGAGAGCGATTGTTCGTAATTCTCAAAGAGCAGGTCGAATTTCCGCTACACGAATTGCCCAAGAATGCGCTAGAGAAGCGTACGGCGGTGTTTCGGGCATTAACACAAACCGCGGAGCAAAGCCAAGCAGACTTGCGCACCGAATTGGAGCGGTTCAAGATTGGTTACCAGCCATATTACCTGGTCAATGCGCTCGAAGTGGATGGTGGACCACTGATCCGGTTGTGGTTGTCACGCAGGGCGGAGGTAGAGCGGATTCTACCCAGTCCGCGATTGCGCCCGTTGGCTGAGCCAATTCCGACTTTGCCGGGAGAATTTTTTCAACTTTCGGAAACGCAATTATGGAATTTAGATCGAATTGGAGCGCCGCGCGTGTGGCAAGAACTGGGTATCCGAGGGGAAGGTATTCTAATTGGGGCGTCCGATTCAGGTGTGCAAGGCGATCATCCTGAGGTTGCCTCCCAGTACCGGGGTCGAGGAGGAAATTCGGATAACAACTGGTTCGATCCGTGGTACGGCAGCCTCGAACCGGTGGATATTGGGGGGCACGGCACTCATACCCTGGCGACTGTGCTTGGCGCACAAAGCGGCGTGGCACCCGGCGCAGAGTGGATCGGATGTGTTAACCTGGCACGAAACCTGGGCAATCCGGCTTTGTATTTGGATTGCTGGCAGTTTATGCTTGCGCCTTTTCCGCAAGGTGGTGATTCGTTCATGGACGGCAACCCGGCGTTGGGTGCACAGGTGTTGAACAATTCATGGGGCTGCCCGGAAGTGGAAGGGTGTGATGCAACTGTCTTCCTTCCAGCAGTGCGAGCGCTACAGGCAGCCGGGGTATTCGTGGTGGTCTCAGCTGGTAATTCCGGTTATGCCGGCTGCGAAAGCGTAGATTCTCCACCAGCGATTTACGCGGAAGTCCTGTCCGTTGGTGCGATCAATCGTTTCGGAGATTTGGCGGGCTTCAGCAGTGTTGGTCCGGTAACAATAGACGGAAGCCAACGAGTCAAGCCCGAGATCCTGGCGCCTGGAGAAGAAATCATATCGGCTTTTCCGGGCAGTTCCTATATGACAATGAGTGGTACATCGATGGCTGGTCCGCATCTGGCGGGTGTGGTGGCGTTGATGTGGTCTGCCAATCCGGGCCTAATTGGCAATATTGATCAAACCCGCCAGATCCTGTACGAAACTGCCACTCCTTATTCGGGCGTGCTCCCGCCGTGCGTCGATGCCGCCACACTTCCAGCCAATGGCATTGGGTACGGAATTGTGGATGCTTATGCCGCTGTCAAGAAAGCTATTGAATTAAAGTAAATTAACGGGTCTAATTTATTTGTATAATGAATAGAAAGCAAAGCGATTCCCCTTTGACGCTGTTTTCAATATCAACCTGCTTGAGAAATGAGAAATTATGGGTGAAACCTCTAGCGAGGATCGGGGTTAATACAATGCGGCTTCTAAAAAGGCAAGGATGAAATCGTGGAAGATTTAAGTGACGCCGAGGTCATCATCCATGCTTCTGAGGGCGACCAAAATGCCTTTAGTGTTCTTTACCAACGATACGTCAAACGTATCTACAATTACATCTATTACCGTACCGGAAGCGTTCATGACGCAGAAGATCTGACGGAGAAGGTCTTCTTCCGGGCTTTGAACCACATTCACAATTACCGAAATCGGGGACTGCCTTTCACCGCTTGGTTGTATCGAATTGCACATAATCTGGTGGCAAACTGGCACCGGGACAATAAGCGTCGCAAGGAAGTTCCACTGGAAGACCATGCCTACACTATTCGCCATGGAGAGCACCCGGAAAGTGCATTGGTCAAGGGACAGGAAATCGAGCGATTGATTCGTGCGTTGCAGCAGCTGCCGGAAGACCGTCAAACCCTGATTATCTTAAAGTTTGTGGAACGATTATCCAACGAGGAGATCGCTCAAATCATGGGCAGGAGTGAAGGGGCGATAAAGAGTTTATACCATCGAACGTTAATCGCGTTGCGCGATGAATTGGGTTTAGATCTGAGCGGAGAATAAACATGATCAAAATCGTTACTGATGGAGCGGCAGACATGCCTATAGGATGGGAGGAGGAGTATGGCATTCATGTGATTCCGCTCTCCATTGTGATCGGCGAAGAGACCTATTTGCAGGGTCGAGATATCAATACAAACAATTTTTATACATTGGTGCGTGAAAAGCGGCTTCCACCAAAAACCTCGCTGCCTTCACCCCATCAAATCATGGAATTTTACCGTTCCATTGCAAAAAAAGGGGAAGATATTCTCTCGATTCATTTAGCCAGTAAACTTTCGGGCACGTTTGCAGCAGTAAAATCTGCTGCGGATGAGATTGCTGGCGAATTGAATGTTGTGCCCTTTGATTCGGGTGCTGGATCGGCAGCACTTGGATTTATGTGCCGGGAAGCCCGTTTACTCAATCAAAAGGGTTGGGATATTCCCCGTATTGTTCAGCGATTGGAAAAAATGCGCGACCGGTTGACGGTCATTTTTACGCTGGAAAATTTGGAATTTGCCTACCTGAGTGGACGAATCAACAAAATTCAAACCGCCATTTCTTCACTATTGCGCATCAACCCGATCATTGTGTTGCGGGACGGACTGCTGAATATGTCCGAGCGGGTGCGAACCCGCCAAAAAGCGCTCGACCGGGTGATCGAACAGGTGCAGCAACGGGTTGGTAATACGGTTGCTTCCCTGGCAGTCGTTCATGCTGCTGCACCGGATGCAGCCCAGGAAATGGTGGAAAAGATCAAGCAAGCCATTCCCACAGTACGAGAAATTGTCATCACGGAATTGGCGGTGCCGGTTGCTGCTCACCTGGGACCCGGTACGATCGGTATTGTGGCTTACCCACAAGGGAACGAAAAGGACTGATTGAAGAGGCGGGAAATGGTCACGTTGGAGGGATTTGAAAGCGATTTGCAAATGCTGTTCAAGCCGATTGAGCCCGACCCGTTTTTTATCGAAAAACTGGCGGACAGACTGAACAAGCCAAAAAGTGTGCGCATCGAAAAAGCAAAAAACACACCGCTAATTCTGATGCTGGTTGGCGGAGGATTGGCGTTGGGCGCGTTATCGTATTTTGTTTTTCGGATTATGCGGAAAATTTTTTAAGGTTGGGTCAAGTCAGTCCCAGTTTTTCCTTTAACTGCTGTATGGAAGGTTCGACTAATAAACTACCATCCGTGAACAGGATGGTTGGGACGCTGCGGTTACCATTGTTGACCTGCTCGACATAACGGCGGCCATCCATATCGACATCGATATCGATAAAAACATAGGAGATTTGATACTCATCAAGCGTTGCCCGCGCACGGCGCGAGGAATAACACCAGGTAGTGCCATAAAACTGGATAACGGATGGCTTATCGGTCAATTTTCCCTCCACTGATTAAAGAATCGAGCTTGGCAATCAAACATTGAGCTTCGGTGAGTAGATCTACGGTATTCGGAAGTTCGTGGTTCCTGGATAAACGTCGGGTTAAGTGGGCTGCATGTTGGCGGAGCGCCTGGGGTAAGTCCGGGTGGTCGCGGATGATGATGAGTGCGTCCAATGCGGAAGGGTTAGGTGATGAGCAACCGCGGTATGCAAGAAATGCGCGCGCAGCCAACCCGGCTGCTCGGCGAGCGCAAACTCTCGCCATGCCTTCATTTTTGTCCAGGCGTGCTTTTGTTGCGAGGTTTAGCTCACGGGTAATTTCCGCCTGCAGGAGGGAATCAGACATAGGATAATTTTACCTGAAAGCGCGCTGGCTGTAGAGGGTCATGTAGAACCAAACATGCTTCCACTGTGGTACTCCGGTGGAAGCATGTTTAGTTGGAATCTGATAGGTTGAAATTATGCCCAGCCTTGATTTTTTACAAAATCGGTGATAACCGGCAGGTTGATATATTCGCCTTTGTTGGCGCGAACTGCCAGCCAGATCACCAAACCAAGCGTTACTATAGGTGAAATACAATTAACGATCGGAATGAATGCCAAAACGGTATTGAAGATCACAAGGGCGATCCCCAAAACCAGAGCCTGCATATAGTGGGCTTTAATGAAGGGGCGGTTTTTCTTGTCTTCCATGAGCAGGATAATGATGGGAATCAAGGGGGTTAGTAAATAGGATAAGAGCGCCCATAACCGATCATCACTGGTCACGCCATCCGGAGACACGGGCATATCAGACATTGGAAGATTCCTCCTTTGCGAAACGAACAAGACTGTTTGTACTATGCAAAATATTGTATATCGGTTTGAAAAGAAATACCAGTCCTTAAGCAGGGTGACTTTGTTAATCTGTGTTAAAATTTTTGCTTATGGAGCCCGTACGTGTCATCTTCATGGGGTCGCCGGAATTTTCGCTGCCGGCGTTGAGCGCCTTGGCGGAACAATATACTGTGGTTGGTGTGGTAACCCAACCAGACCGTCCAGCAGGACGAGGAAAAGCGCTTAAACCACCGCCTGTCAAATCACTGGCTGACCGTCTGGGGCTTAATGTGATCCAACCGGAACGATTACGCCAGCCGGGTGTTTTTGAGCAGATGGAAGCCTGGAAACCGGATTTGATAGTGGTGGCAGCCTTCGGGCAGATCTTACGCCAAAATGTGCTGGATCTGCCGCCGATGGGATGCATCAATATTCACGCATCCTTACTGCCGCGCTGGCGTGGTGCTGCACCGATTCAGGCTGCTATTCTGCATGGCGATGATGAGACCGGTGTGACGATTATGAAAATGGATGCCGGGGTAGATACCGGGGATATCCTCACTCAACGACGTCTGCCAATCTTGCCGGAAGATACAGCAGAAACGCTCAGTGAACGATTGGCGGAGAGTGGAGCCGAATTGTTGATGGAAACACTACCGGCGTATCTAAATGGCACCATCCAACCTCGACCGCAAGACCAAACATCCGCCAGTTATGCACCCATGCTCACCAAAGAACAGGGTGAATTGGATTTCAACCTGCCTGCAATTCATTTGGAACGAAAGGTTAGAGCTTTTTTCCCCTGGCCAGGTGCTTACCTGATTTGGAATGGAGATTTTCTTAAAGTCAGGCGGTCAAAGGTGGTTGATGCTCCGCATCTGGAACCCGGCGAGCGAGATATATATGAGCGCTTTCCAATGGTTGGAACGAGCAAGGGTGGATTGGTGCTTCTTGAGGTACAACCCGCCGGGAAGAACTGGATGAGTGGGTTGGATTTCGTTCGCGGTGCACGCAACTGGGCGTAAACCTGAAAACATCGAGAGGCATGGAGATATGCGCTACTTAATGGTTGGAATGGGGGCGATTGGCACCTACATTGGCGGTAGCCTGTGCCTGTCTGGCGAAGAAGTGATATTTGTCGAACGGCAGACAAGTAGCACGGATAAGAACGTCTATTCATATCAGGTGGAGATCGAGGGTCAGGTTCTTTCCTTCCAACCAATGGGGGTTGTTCGTTCCATTGACGAAGCCCTTGATCAAAACAGCGTTGATCTGGTGGTTGTGGCAGTAAAGTCCTTTGATACTGCCGCCGTTGCCCACCAACTGCAACCGTGGCGAGAACATTTTAAAGGTGTGCTTAGCTTGCAAAATGGGGTCGAAAATGAGCTTGTTTTGGCTGAGTGGCTGGGAAAAGATCGTGTTCTGACCGGTACACTGACCAGCGCGGTGGGCAGAAAAGGGCTTGGTCAGGTTGTGTTGGAGCGCAAGCGCGGCATTGGCTTGGCGAGTGATCATTCCCTGGCAGAATCCGTAGCACAAGCTTTCAATCGGGCTGGGTTGAATGCCCGTCTTTATGCGGATGGGTGGGCGATGAAATGGTCAAAATTGCTCACCAACCTTCTGGCAAATGCCAGCTCGGCAATTTTGGATTACACACCCGCGCAAATTTTTTCCGACCCAGGTTTGTTCGATCTAGAAGCCACTCAAATCCGCGAAGCCCTGGCAGTGATGGATGCTCTCAGCGTGTCGGTGGTTGATCTTCCTGGTACACCTGTACGCATGCTGGCATTTTTAATGCGTTCCCTGCCGCTGCGACTGAGCCAGCTCATTGCTCGCCGAACATTGGCAGCGGGCAGGGGTGGGAAAATGCCATCTTTTCACATCGATTTGCACCAGGGACGAGGTAATGTTGAAGTTGATTATCTGAATGGCGCAGTAGTTCGTTTTGGAACACAATTGGGGATTACCACTCCGGTCAATCGTTTTTTTAATGATACCTTGTTGAGGTTGTCGCGTGGCGAACTTCTTGTAGAGACGTATCGTCATCAACCCCAACGGTTACTGGCAGATATTTCATTCAGGAGTCCGTGATGCATATACCAGGCTGGGTCAAGGATGCTGTGTTTTACCAAATTTTCCCGGACCGGTTTGCTAATGGTGATCGGTCAAATGACCCTGCCAATGTGCAGCCCTGGGGCAGCACTCCTGATCCCCATTATTTTCAGGGTGGCGACCTTGCGGGTATCGAACAACATCTTGACTATTTGCACGATCTGGGCATCAATGCGATTTATCTGAATCCAATCTTTCTGTCGCCTTCGACGCATCGTTACAACACTGTCGATTATTTTCGCATCGACCCGAAGTTAGGTAATCTGGACGAATTCCGCCATCTATTGATGGAAGCCCATCGCAGAGGTATTCGGATTATCCTGGATGGGGTATTCAACCACTGCGGCAGGGGGTTTTTTGCTTTTAGTGATGTACTGGAAAATGGTTCGCATTCACCCTATCTGGATTGGTACCACATTCACAAATTTCCTCTAGATGCATACGGTCCCGGAAAATCCAGGAGTTATGAAGCCTGGTGGGGATATAAAAGTTTACCAAAATTTAACACCCGCACAGCATCTGTTCGTCAATATATTCTGGAAGTTGCCCGCTATTGGATTGACGAAGGTATTGATGGCTGGCGTTTGGATGTGCCCAATGAGATTGATGACGATACCTTCTGGGCAGAGTTTCGCCAGGCGGTCAAAAGCGCTAATCCAGACGCATACCTGGTGGGGGAAATCTGGAATGTACAGCCGCGCTGGGTGAATGATGAGCATTTTGATGGGGTGATGCACTACCCGCTGCGTTCCATTATTCTGGATGGCTTGAACCAATCGGCAACCTGCCAGGAACTCCTGTCGCGCCTGGAGTACATCCGCAGCGCCTACGGCGAGAAAGATCTGGATGGAATGTATTTGCTGCTGGGTTCCCACGATACCGAGCGGATCATCACGCTACTCAATCACGACATGCAAAAAGTACGTCTGGCGTATCTGGTGATGTTTGCTTTCCCTGGCGCACCGGCGATCTATTACGGGGATGAAGTTGGGCTTCAAGGCGGTAAAGATCCAGACTGCCGGCGTGCTTTTCCTTGGGATCAAACTGCTTGGGATGTGGAACTGCGCGAATGGGTGAAGCGGTTAATCCAGGTTCGCCGCGCCAATTCTGCGCTTCGCTATGGAAACCTGGAATTCCCTGCTGAAAATGGAAACCATGATAAGCTTTTAGTAATCCGGCAGGATGGTCATCAGCGGGTGATAGTTGCCGCGAATTTCAGTTCGCAAACCAGCCGGCTGACCATTGCAGCCAATCCGTCACTGAACCCGGGCGACTATCCGCCCGTTGATCTGCTCGGTGGCTCGTATTCGGTAACCCGAAACGGTGGTGAATGGCTGATTGAAATGCCTGCCTGGAGCGGCGGTTACTTTTCAATCTGAAAATTTTGACTGTTTGCCAGCCTCCCAACCGATTTCCTCGGCGGCGATGAACAGATCCGTAGCCGAGATCAGGCCGATCAGATTGTTTTTTTCATCCACAACCGGCAGGTGGTGGATATTCTTTTGTTGCATTTTTTGTGAACACTCGGTTAGTGTCCATTCCGGGTGGGCAACTTGCACCGGCATGGACATGATTTCCCGAACAGTCGTTTCTGCGGGATTACGCGAAGCGGCGATGATCTTGTCTCGAATATCGGTGGTTGTCAGGATGCCGAAGTTGGTATGAATCTCTTCCGTGATGATCACCACTAGGCTGTGAATATTCCGGCGGCGCATCAAGGTCATGGCATAGGAAACACTGCTATCCGGATCGATCACAACCACCGGGCTGCTCATCCAGTCGCGTACAAGATGTCCCATGATATCACCTCTTCTTCGTCAGGTAGAGTCGATCGTTGAAAACGAGTGGAAAAGTTTATCGGTGACAGCTGCCATGATGAAATCGTTACGGTGCAAACCGTTGACGGTGTGTGTCCACCATTGGATGGTTATTTTGCCCCATTCGACGATCATGCGCGGGTGATGATCCTGCTCTTCAGCCCTGGTGCCTAGCTGTTGAGCAAATTCCAGCAAACGCAGGTAATTCTTAAAGCGAAATGTTTGTTGCAATCTCGTAATTCCGTCGATCTCGATTAATTCCCATCCTGGCAGCAGCGGCAGCCATTGATCAATTTCTTGGCGGCTGAGTGGCGCAGTCCCACGTTGGGGATGAATGCATCGCTCGTGGCTCAAATCATTCATGAACATACCTCTACGCGGTTTCGCTTTCCAATTCCTTAAGATTGTCGATCAACTTGACGATCTGGTAAGCGGAGGACTCTTCTGCCTGGAGTAATTTTTGAGCGATCTCAAAGCCACCCAGCAACGCTTCAAGCAAGTCAGCCCGGCTGGCATCTGGACGGCGGACGGTGTCAATCAGCGCCAGTGTGGTCATCCACCAAACAAATGACTCGAAACCTTCATGGTTGAACCAGAGCACGTCCTTATACCGGTTAACTCCTATGTAGCGTTGTACCTCCAAGTCGGACAACCAGTTTTCCAAAATGCGCGGGGTAGGCAGCAGTCCCCACTTTTTGAACCAGTTCTGGTGAGCAATCAACATTCGCAATGTGGGGGATATTTTCCACATGGATGCAGGATCGACGCCGATTGCATGGGCAATTTCCTGCAATGGTTCGGTGAGGTGCCATTCCTCAATCCAGGTTAGTATTTGCTCCTCGCTGTTATCCTTTCCAGATAGCATCCCTAATTGGTTGAGAAATACAAATACCAGCAACACCAACCACCGGTCGGGGTGGTTTTCCAAACCAGCCTGGATGAATTGCAATGCCTGGGTGTGGCGAGTGCGACCGGGTAACGGCAGCAGTTTTTCCGGTGCATTCAGCTGGAGGATCAACTCCACCTGACGACGCACTCCAGTGCGGATTATGTCCCGGTTGGCATTAAAACCCGTCATAGCGTGAATGCCATCGCATAGGTGATCCAGTTTTGTAGCCGCTTCATCCAGGATTTTTTCGGAGAAGATATCTTCCTCGCTGGTTATTCGTTGGTTCAGTAAATAATTGAGGTAGCCGCTGTTGATGATTTCACGGTAGGGGCGGATGATTGGGGCGAGCAACAATTCGCGCAGCGCCTCCTCAATGCTAGGAACACCACGCCCGTTCAGATAATCGCACAGCATACGGTAGGAGCCAAATTCGTCATCGTGGACTTCGCGAAAGTCGGAGAATACGTGCGCACGGTAGGCGTTAAGTTGAAGGTGCAATCCTTTTTGCGCCAATTCACTGGCAGGACGGATGTATTCTTGACCTTCCAGCAGGTCGCGAAAGAGCAGGTAATGGTTCTCTCGTCCAGAAAACCCCAAACCTTCGATCAACGAACGTTGGGTTAATTTTCCACCATCGCTCTGTTTGGCGCGGTAGCCAGCAGAAAAGCGGATCCATCCTTCTGTTTCGGCAAATTTATTGTGCACCACGACCAGTGCCCGCTCGTTGCCGAGCCGGTTAGAATAGGCGAACACGTCTTCGTTAACCCAGCCGCCTGCAGTGAAGAAGTCATACAACAAGAAGTTGTCCACCCCAGCAAAGAGCGGGCGTTTGTGCAAAATCGGAAAAACTTGGCGTTTATGCCGCTCAATCAGGTATGGGTCAGGTTTTTCGTCCCAATAAGCGCGGCGAAATTCCATGCCGTACTTTTCGGAATACCCTTCGATTTGACCATGTCCGAACATTGGCAATCCCGGCAGGGTGGACATGAGAATGCAGATACCGAAATACTTATCTCCCTTGCCGAATTGATCAACTGCCGTACGTTCATCCGGATTGTTCATAAAATTCACATAACGCTTGAGTATTTCGGGCTCAAATTCAATGGTACTTTTGATCAATTTTCGGTATCCAGCATTGTCTTCGTTGCGCAGCATGTTCATAAAAGCGGAGTTGTACACCCGGTGCATGCCCAGCGTGCGCACAAAGTATCCTTCCATTAGCCAAAAAGCTTCTGCCAGCAAGAGAGTATCCGGAGCTTCCTGGGCGACTCGCTCAACGACCTCGCGCCAAAACTCTACGGGCATCAAGCGGTCGAATTGTTCTTTGGTTAACCCATAGTCGGCGCGGGATGGAATGGCGCCGCCGGTGCCGGGTTCTGGAAACCACAGGCGCTGGTAATGGCGCTTTGCGAGCGTCATGGCGGCATCAAAGCGGATGATGGGAAAACGGCGGGCGACTTCCAGTATGGTTTGAATGACCGCTTCACGTACTTGCGGGTTGAGATAATTGAGCTGAGCGGTATCGTTCCATGGCATGGTTGTGCCGTCATTGCCATGGTAGATATACTTTTCCTGACCGGTGTTGCGGTCGATGCGTTTGAACACCACTGCGGCATCACTGCGAGTGTAATAATGGTCTTCAAGCAAGATTTCGATACCGGGATGACTGGATAAATCCGGACCCGAGAAAGAATACGAGGGGAAAGGGCTATAATCCAGCGAGATGAACCAATCCGGGTGTTCGATCACCCAGGATGAATCGATTCCCATGTGATTGGGGACCATGTCGGAAGCGAGCCGTATATGGTATTTCCAGGCGCGGTCGCGCAAATTCCGATAGGCTTCTTCTCCACCCAGATCGGCGGCAATGGTATAGCCTGCCAATGAATAAGCCGATGCGATGGCTTCCGGGTTACCACAAAGTTGCTTGATACGTGCCGAGGCGGAGCTGCGTTCCCATAAACCGATCAACCATAAACCGGTAAAACCCCATTCTGCCAGTTGCGTCAGTTCCTCGTCGGGGATTTGGTCAAGCCGGTTGATGGGGCGCTGATATTTTTTACTGAGCTGGTCAAGCCAGACGTAGGAATTTTTGGCGATCAGCACCAGACTGGGCATCCAATCGCGGTCAGGGCTGAAATTTTCAGGCTCGCCTTCCACGGCGAGGCGGTCGAACGCAGGGATTTCCACTGGTCCGGGCCCCATGAAGGGTAGTTTTTCTTCTTCTTTAATAAGGTCGAGGCTGCCGAGCAGGCGGTACAAATAGCGTCCGATCAAATCCGACCAGCGGCGTCGGATATATTCTAACTGGTCGGTAAGTGAATAAGGATGGGCAAGGGCGGGCGCGCGCAGCAGGTCGATCAGGTTCTGCATATCAGGACCAAAGCGTGGTTGGGTATCGAAGAAGGCATATAGTTCCTGCAAGGCGCGCAGATATTCACTTCCGCGGCTGATGGGGTCATCATCGAATAGTTCGATGTATGGTGAGAGGGCGGGGTTTTTATTCGAAATCCAAAGGAGAAGAATTTCTTCCAATGTGTTAGCGCGGTTTGATCCGCTTTCTGATCGTCCGGCAAGATATTCTTGAGGACTGATTTCTCGCCTGTACACTACCAGCGGAGGGAATTCCTGGGTGAACAAAAGCAAGATCGCTTCGAGTTTCTCTTTACCGAGTGCTTTTTCTAATTCCACCAGCGCCTGTTCCATGACTTGCGGATTCTTCTGAGAGCGGTATTGGGCAACGACCAGGTGGAGAATTTCGTCAATCAATCCCATGGCGTTAATTTGCCCAGCTTTGACCGCTTTTTCAGGAAAGTTGACCAGATCGCGCTGGTTATTCATCTTTTGAGCGAACTGGCGCGCAGCGTGAAAATTGGCAAAGACAACATTCCCATTGAACGAAAAAAGGGTTGTGTCGAAATCGTATCGGTCGCGAGCCTGGCGGGAAACGTGGAATTCCATCCGTCACTCCTTTTTTTGGCGTTCAAATGAGATGATTTATTATACTCTTATCAGAGTCCTAAGCGGTGAATTCACCTGCCAATCGTTTGAGTGCGTAGTGAGGGTGGGGCTGATTTCCAACCGAAACTTGATCCACCAACAGACCGCCGTTAATCAATATTTGCAGCGTCCGGTTAATTTCCTCGTTGCGCCAGTTCAATATCAAACGGATTTGTTGTTCTGTCGCAGCGCCAACCGACTCGAAGTACCGGGTTAAGATGTGGGTGCGGGCATGCTGCTCGCTAATCAGCCTAGCTTGTTCAATCAGGAGCGGAAATTCGCGGTGCACCAGATCATAGATAAACGCATACCGCCAGGCGCCTGCCTGGGCAATACCGATTGGCAACACCTTGAATTCAACCTGCAAGATATCCAACGCTCGGTTAAAGCGGGATGTGCTTTCAGCGCTGGAAAGCCGGGCGGCTTTTCGCAACGAAATCGTATCCAGTGGACCTTCGCGCAGGAGGGCTTCATAGACTTGCCTGGCTTCCTGCGTGAGCAAACCCACTTCGTATTGCTCGAGGTAGTCCTGTTCGGGATCGCCATAATTTGGAGAGAGGGCATAAAAATACGGAAGGCATTCTAATGAAAGGATGGTGTTTTTCCGGCGCAATATACGGGCGTAGTACCAAACCTTCTTTCCAAGCAGCTCATCCTTCCACCCCCAGGTAACATGACCAGGGTCATCGTGCTCATCCGCCACCGGGCGTTCACCGGCGACTGCCGTCCACAGACTGGGCAGAATGGTTCCCTGTATGGGCCAGAAGAAGATGAATCCGCGCTGGTTGACAAAATCAATTGCCTGTTGTTGGGTACGCAAACGGTCTTGATCGTTCAACCGAAAGGTTTTTCGGCGAAATTCGACCAGCGTTTCTTGATGAATTTGCGGCATAATTTCCATCCATTCTATAAGATTAGGATGGTTGAATTGTACTGATGAGAAGCAGATTAGGGAAAGGGTGTTTTCGATCCTATTCTCGAAAACACCCTACACGATCAATACATGCGTCCCAGAATGTGGGTGATGATATTCGAACCGCTACCGCCAATGTTTTGCGCCATGCCGATGGCGGCATCAGCCACCTGAGTATCGCCACATTCTCCGCGCAGCTGCTGTACCACTTCAACCAGTTGGTACATCCCTGTAGCGCCGACCGGGTGACCGCGAGCCTTTAGCCCACCGCGGGTGGCAATGGGTACCTTGCCGGTTGGGCGAATCTCGCCATCCAGTGCCAGGCGAGGTGCCTGCCCTTTTTCTGCGAATCCGCTTGCTTCGAGCGATAGGGCTGCTATGATGGTAAAGGCATCGTGTAGTTCGAAAACGTCAATATCCGCGGGTTTCAAGCCTGCCTGCTGGTAAGCTTGTAGGGCAGACTTTTCAGCAGCGCTAAGGTGCAGCGGAACTTTGCGAGAGTGAACCGACATGGTGTCTGTAGCCGCGGCAGATGCGAGCACCTTAACCACGGTGCGGGGAGGGAAGCGATTGAGCAGCTCTACAGGCACCAGAATCGCAGCAGCAGCACCATCACCCATGGGGGAGGCATCCATCAAATTAATTGGGGGGGTGACCATGGGTGCTTTGAGGTAATCTTTTTCGGTGAGGGGTGAGCGCAGGCGTGCGTTTGGATTGTGGGCTGCATTGGCATGGGCATTGATTGAAAAAGGCGCAAAATGTTCCGGCGCCCAGCCAAATTCGTACATGTAGCGGCGCATGATCAGCGCATTCAAGGCGACAAATGAGATACCCTGACCAGATTCCCAATCTGCATCTGCTGCAGTTGCCAGCTCGGCAGTAATTTCGTCGCCAGGTGAGTCGGTCATTTTTTCGACACCCACTGCCAGGGCAATGTCCATCACCCCGGAGGCGACTGCCAACAGTGCGGCGCGGAAGGCGGCTGCGCCCGAACTACAGGCGGATTCAAGATGCATGGCGTTGGCGTAACGCACACCAATCCAATCTGCAACGAATGCGCCCAGCTGTTGCTGCCGGTTGGCTGAGCCAGACATCATATTGCCAACGAATACCCCGTCCACACTGTTAATGCCAGCATCTTGCAGTGCGTCCAGGGCTGCTTCACCTGCCAGCATGCGTAGTGATTTGTCCCAGTGTTCATCGATTTTGGTTTGACCAATTCCCAAAACAGCTACTTCGCGCATGTGATTTCCTTCCTTGTCGGTTCTCAAAGGTTATTATAACGAGAACGACTGTCAATCTCTATCAACTCACTGTCAATATATAACCTTGCGGGTAGTATAATTTCGCCGTGTTGTTATTGCGTGAACGAGTACTAAAAAATGGCGGGCTGATCAGCATCTTTGTTGCTTTGCTGATTTGTACTGCGTGCGTGCCAGCTAATGCCGGGGCTGGTCAGCCTGAGCCGAACGAACCTGCACTAATTCCAATATCCCTGGCGACTTCGACGGAGGTCCTCTTAACCCAATCACCTCCAATTTTTACGCCTACACCATCCAAAGAGAAAAGTATCGAGGTGGCGGCTATTGCGCCGCAGGCATTGATCGACCGCCTTGCATTTCCCGTCTCGGTCGAATGGGTGCAAGACAACCAAAAACCTGAGTGGGTATTGAAGCCGCTGGATGGGGGGAATAGGGAACAATTTGTACAGGCGGAGTGGGTTTATGCTCTGGTGGCGCCGTTTCCTACGGTGACTGACGGCATCTCGTTTGCTGAATTGATGCGCATATGGAGAGGAAAACCCAGCGCCAAGGATCATCCGATTCGACTAATCCTCTCCGCAGAAACTCATGCTGTCCTTTCCAGCCGGTGGGGAAAACCTGATGCGTTGTTTGTTCGGGTGGTTGCAGCGGATGAATTGCTCGAACAGTCATGGAAGCAACGCAATGACTGGGCTATTATCCCGTTTGAACAGATTGAACCGCGCTGGAAGGTACTGCGGGTTAATCAACGGTCCCCGTTGGATCAGGAATTCGAATCCGAGAAATACCCATTAACAATTCCCTTGGGTTGGCATTCCAGTATCGGAACCCCTGTACCGGATGCCCTGCGGGTGCCAGAAACGATCCGCAACCGTGAAGCCGGACGATTTACCTCGTTGATCCTGACCGGCACTACAGCGTTGGTGCGTCAGACAGCCGAACGGATGGAGGAAATCGGAGTCAATTATCCAGCAGAAGACATTGGCAGCTGGCTTAGGGGGGCGGATATTACCCACGTCAGTAATGAAGTTTCTTTTTATGAGGAATGTCCTCCAGCGGTCCCGCTGCGTAGAGGACAACGATTTTGCAGCAACCCAACGTATCTTGAATTATTTCATAACGCTGGCGTGGATGTGATCGAGCTGACCGGAAATCATCTGCTGGATTGGGGTATAGAAGCGTTTTTATTTACGCTGGATTTATATGACCACGAAGGATTTCGTTACTACGGTGGTGGGCGGAATGCGGAGGAAGCCCGCCAACCCCTGTTGCTCGAACACAATGGGAACCGCCTGGCTTTTATCGGCTGCAACCGGGCGGGACCGGAAAATATCTGGTCAAGTGATAAAACTCCCGGTCCGGCGGCGTGTGATTTTGATTTTCTGCAAAATGAAATTTCGCACCTTGCAAGTCTGGGGTATTTGCCAGTTGTTACCTTTCAGCACTATGAAGTGGAAGACCTAAAGCCGATGAATCTGACTCGCCAGGAGTTTGAACTGGTCGCCCGGATGGGTGCGGTGATTGTCAGCGGGAGCCAGGCGCATGTGGCGCACGGCTTTGGTTTTATCAGCAATACGTTCATGCATTATGGGTTAGGCAACCTGTTTTTCGACCAGATGTTTCCGCTTCATCGCCGCCAGTTCATTGACCGGCACATTTTTTACAATGGGCAATACCTGGGTGTTGAACTGCTGACCGCCATGCTGGAAGATTACGCCCGCCCGCGCCCCATGAATCCACAGGAACGAGCCGAGATGCTGGAAGCATATTTTCGTGTCAGTGGATGGCTGCCAGAGGAGTGAGAGCAATGAAGCGATTACTGATCGGTTGGTTGGTTGTACTAATGGGATTGAATGGATGCGGTCCAATACCCTCGACGTCGTTGCATGAGGAAAAAATGCAAGGTGTGACCCCAAGCCTGCCAAAAATTTCCACTCCAACCAATGTCATCCCGACCTCTACCTTAAGTCCGCAGCCGACCGAGGAGGTTGAATTGCGTTTATGGTTCTCGCCGGACTTGCCGGCGGGGTTGGTAAAGGGTATGCAGGCTCAAAATCTCATTCGAGTCATCAGCGAGCGAAGCACAGCTAACCTGTGGCTTGAGCCTGCAAAGCCAGAAGAGGCGGTGTTTCAATGGATATTTTGTTTGGTTAGCCCGTTTTCCTCCCTGATCGAGCAAATAGCGTTTGAGGATTTAAAATCCCTGTGGATGGGGAATTCGAGGCTGGATTTGCCCGTCGTCCTGGTCAGTTCGAATAGCGCTGATGCGTTGCGCCCCTGGCTTGGAAAGCCAAGCGGTGCAACGGTCAGGATAGTGCCGGAAGAAAACCTGCTTGAAGAAGCCTGGGCGCAGCGGGATGTACTTGCAATTGTGCCTTTCGAGGCGCTCGAACCACGGTGGAAGGTGATTCCACTGGAGGAGCAATCACCAATTAGCAATCGCTTCGATCCCCAGGCATATCCTCTAACCGCAAGTTTCAAATGGGGCGGCGAACCGGCAGCCCTAAAGCGGTTAAACTTTCTCCTGGAACAGGGAGACTTGACCCTGCCCAGAGGTAACCGGGAACCCGACCGGTTGACGGTGCTTGTGATGACCGGCGTCACCGCCCTGGTACGGGCAACCGCGGTGCGGATGGAGGAAAAGGGAATGACCTACCCTGCAGAGGATATTCTTCCTTGGCTGCGCGATGCTGACCTGACTCACATTAGCAATGAGGTTTCCTTCTCGCCGAAATGCCCGGATCCGAAGATGTCTCCGATGCCGTTGATATTTTGCAGCAAGCCGGAGTATATTGAACTACTTGATCATGTAGGTACGGATATTCTCGAACTTACCGGTAATCATGGCGTTGATTGGGGACGGGACGCGCTGCTGTTTTCGCTGGATCTGTACCGTCAGCGTGATTGGGCATATTATGCAGCTGGCGAAGATGAAAAATCCGCACGGGACGCGGCTTTCATCGAACACAATGGCAATCGTTTTGCTTTTCTTGGTTGCAATCCGGCGGGACCTGAATATATCTGGGCGGGCGAAAATTTGCCCGGCGTAGCAAATTGCGATTATGAATGGATTCAGGAACGGGTGAACCAGTTGACCAACGAAGGTTATATTGTGATCTTTACTTTCCAATACTTCGAGACCTACCGGCATTGGGTGCTGAATTTCGAGGAGGAGGATTTTCGCAAACCGGCGCAGGCTGGGGCGGCCATTGTCAGCGGCTCTCAAGCCCATCATCCGATGGCAATGGAATTTTATGGAAATTCATTTATACATTATGGTTTAGGCAACCTGTTTTTCGACCAAATGTGGGTGGATACGGTTACAATTCCGGAGGGAACGCGCAAGGAGTTTATTGACCGGCATGTGTTTTATAAGGGAAAGCACATCTCCACCGAGCTGCTGACAGCTTACCTGGAAGATTATTCACGTCCGCGTCCAATGACGCCAGCCGAACGGCAGGATTTCTTAAAAGCCATCTTTTCAGCAGCCGGATGGGGACCATACCAACCATAAATCAATTAGTTTGAGGAATGTGCCATGGACATTTTTGATATTACCCTTACCATAACCCCCGATTTACCCACCTGGCCCGGTGACCCCAAAGTGGTGCTGGAGCGGGTGAATAAGATGGAACAAGGGGCAAACGCCAATGTCTCACGGCTGGATATGGGTGTACACACCGGCACGCACGTGGATGCGCCGTTTCATTTTATCCCGGAGGGACAGCCGGTCGAAACGCTACCGCTGGATGTCTTGATTGGCGAAGTCTGGGTGGTGCGTATTCCGGATGAGGTGAAAGTTATTACCCGTGAGACACTCGAAAAGGTGCAATTGCCGGAAGGTGCAACCCGGCTTTTGTTCCGCACCCGCAATTCGCAATACTGGCAGGATGGAGCAAAGACCTTTGAAACCGATTTTGTTGGCGTCGATGCCGGTGGGGCGCAGTACCTTGTTGATCGAGGTGTCCAACTGGTGGGGGTGGATTATCTCTCCGTCGCGCCGTACAAACTATCCCGTCCAACGCACCAGATTTTGCTGAAAGCCCGGGTGGTTGTGATTGAAGGATTGGATTTATCCCATGTCGAATCCGGGCGTTACCAGCTGGTGTGTCTGCCGCTCAAATTGGGTGGCAGCGATGGTGCGCCAGCCCGAGTGGTGCTACTGCGTGAATAATCTAAGTCGTTTCAACCCGGCGTGATCAGGGTGTAACCACCGTCAATGACGATCACCTGACCGCGGATCATGGCGGCATCTGGTGTGCATAGAAAAGCAGCCACTTTAGCGACGTCTTCCGGTTGAACCAATCTTCCAGCCGGTGTGTTCGCAATTGCGCGGGGGATGACATTGGCATCGGAGAGAGAGGCAAAATGTTTCAATGCATCGGTCTCGACCAGGGAGGGTGACACCGCGTTCACGACGATGTTAAGCGGGGAAAGTTCCACTGCCAGGTAACGGGTAAGGGCTTCCAGAGCAGCTTTGCTCGCTCCAACGGCGATGTAATCTGGAAGAACGCGTTGCCCGCCAGGACTGGATATGGCTACCATGGCGCCACCGCCACGTTTTTCCATCAGTGGAACAGCACGTTGTGCGGAAAATAAAAATGCACGCGCATTAACATTGATGGTATGATCCCAGCCGGTCTCCTTTTGCTGCATGGCAGGACGGTTGAATCCGGAAGCCGCGTTACTTATGAAGAAATCCAACCCACCAAATTCACTTTCGACGAAATCGAACAGGTGGTTGATATCGTCGATCTTGCCAATATTGGCGCGGAATACAGCTGCTTTCCGACCTAATGAATGAATTGCAGCGGCGACCTCTTCTGCTGGTGACTGGTTGCGAACATAGTTTATGATGACATGGGCACCGCGTTCTGCAAACAGAAGCGCGATGGCTCGTCCAATACCACGACCACCTCCGGTTACCAGCGCAATTTTATTTTCGAAGGGTAAAAGCGGGTTCATATTTAATCCTGTTTATAAATAATTGGTTGGAGCAGAGAGGGGTTGAAGCGGTGTAAGCCATTTACCCCCAATTCCAAAACAATGTGTTCAATTTGAGCAGCATCCCTCCTCAAGCTGTCCAAATCAATACCCCGACAAGGAGAGGGATACGGCATTAGCCAGCGTTTGGCGCGGGCGAACATTTTTATGGCGCCAACATAGTTTTGATTAAGAATATGATAATAAGCAACACCAATTTGGAGAATGCCTCGATACACCTCGCGTACCGCGCCGGTTTCGTCTCGCCATGCTAGCTCGAGCACCTCGTGTGCTTCGAAGTATTCACCCTGGTTGAACAGTTGCAGCCCGACTGCAGCTTGCGGGTGGATGCTTCCCTGACAAGCAGCGAGCAGTTGCTCCGGGGTGTAACGCTGGTCAGGATAAACTGGTTGATCAGGCATGGTTTCTCTGGCTGGGGTGGTCGAATGGAAAGGATTATAGCATAACCATCCAAGCCAAATTATCCGGCGGGAAAATTTTATGATAGGATTGAGGTAACAATCCCACTATTGCAATGAAGAGCAACTTATGGCTGACGATACTCATGATGATTTCCTGAAAACCTGCCTGGAGCATAATTTTTGGACCTGGTCTGCCCAGGGAAAAGTCAATCCCATTCCGGTTGCCAAAGCCAAAGGGGTGTACTTTTGGGACAGCAGCGGCAAGCGTTACCTGGACATGAATTCGATGGTGATGTGCGTCAATATCGGGCACGGCGACGAGCGGGTGATCGAAGCAATGGTTGCGCAAGCACGAGACTTACCTTTTGCCGGACCTCAAATGGCTACCCGCCCGCGGGCAGAGTTGTGCAGCCTGCTGACCGAGATCGTTCCGGGGGGGTTGAGTAAATTCTTGTTTACCCTTGGTGGTGCGGACGCAAACGAAAATGCGATCAAACTTGCCCGTGGCTACACCGGGAGATTCAAAGTGCTGACCCGTTATCGGTCGTATCATGGTGCGACCTATGGTGCAATTTCGCTGACCGGGGATCCGCGCCGTGTGGCTTGGGAACCAACCACCATGCCGGGGGTAGTACATTTTCTTGATCCCTATCGTTACCGTTCCACATTTCACCGCACTAACCCAAACATTTCCGAACAGGACTTCACCCGCGATTACCTCAATCATCTGGAGGAAATCATCCAGTATGAGCGTCCGGAAACCATTGCCGCCATATTAATTGAAACCGTGACCGGGACAAACGGCGTGATTATTCCCCCGGCGGGCTATTTGCAGGGTGTGCGCGAAATTTGTGATCGCTATGGAATTGTGATGATTTGCGATGAAGTTATGAGCGGCTTTGGGCGCACCGGCAAGTGGTTTGCCGTGGATCACTGGCAGGTTAAACCGGATATCATTACCATCGCAAAGGGTTTGACTTCCGCCTATGCCCCGCTAGGTGCTGTGGCAATGAAATCAGAAATTGCAGCTGCGTTCAACGAACGCGTTTACGAAGGTGGTTTGACCTTCAACGGGCACCCGCTGTCATTGGCAGCAGCAATCGCCAACATTAAAGTCATGCAGGAAGACCGATTGGTCGAGAATGCCCACACGATGGGCAAGGTAATGGCGGATATGCTGGCGGAGCTGGCAGAGAGGCATCCTTCGGTTGGCGAAGTGCGCTCGATCGGCTTGTTTGGGGTCATTGAACTGGTCAAGGATCGTCAGAACAAGACACCTATGGCTGCCTTTAACCATAGCAGTCCGGAAATGATGACATTGCGAAAGTATTTACTCGACCAGGGAGTCTTTTTGTACACCCACTGGCATACGGTTTTACTGCTACCTCCACTGATAATCACGGAAGCCCAATTAGCGGAAGGGTTTGATGTGATCGACAAGGCATTAAGGATTACCGACGCCGAAGCCAAAGCATAGTTGCATGTAACCAATTGCGGATTTTTTCATCTAAACTCTGGAATAAAACAATCATCGAGGAGATTAACATGGAATTCAACCTCTCGGATGTCTCTTTGGGGAGTGCGAAGAGCAAAGAAACCAAAATCGAAAAAGTACTGGTGCTTGGTTCCGGTCCGGCAGGATTGTCGGCGGCGCTATATGCCGCGCGGGCGGAATTAAGCCCATTGGTCTTGACCGGCACCGAGATGGGCGGTCAGGCTTCATTAACTCATACTATTGAAAATTATCCCGGTTTTCCTGAGGGGGTCGGCGGAGCAGAGCTGGGCGAATTGTTCCGCCAGCAAGCCGAACGGTTTGGGGCACGCTTTGAGTACGACTTGGCTACCTCGGTCGATTTGAGCGAACGTCCCTTTAAAGTCAATACTTACAGCAGCCAATACCTGACGGAGACTCTGATCATCTCTACTGGTGCCAGTCCCAATCACCTGAGAGTACCCAAGGAAGAGGAGTTAACCGGTCGAGGAGTTTCCTATTGTGCCACTTGCGACGGCTGGTTTTTCAAGGATAAAAAAGTGGTGGTTGTTGGGGGTGGCGACAGTGCGCTAGAGGAGGGTCTGTTCCTGACGCGCTACGCGAAAGATGTTACTATTGTTCACAGGCGGGATGAACTGCGTGCCGGGGCAATTCTGCAGAAACGGGCGCGTGAAAATCCCAAGATCAATTTCATTTGGGATACGGTGATCCGTGAAATCGTTGGTAATGGAGCCGTCAACGCGGTGCGACTGGAAAATGTGAAAAACGGGGAAGTGCGCGAGTTAGCCACCGATGGGGTTTTTATTTTCATTGGACATACCCCCAACACCCAGATCTTCAAAGGGCAGTTAGAAATGACTCCGCAAGGGTATATCGTGACCGATATGCAAATGCGCACCAGCATTGAAGGGGTTTTTGCTGCCGGTGAAGTGATGGACCCTCATTATCGTCAGGTGGTTACTTCAGCGGGGATGGGCGCTGCTGCGGCCATTCAAGCGACTCGTTTTTTGGAAGAGCACGCCAGATAAGGCGATCCTGAGTGATTAGAATGAGACCGGGTTGTTTTTTTACAACCCGGTCTGTTTTTATCAAATAGAGCTTACGGGGTGCTGGTTGGTGATGGAGGCGCCCCACCTGTGCTCCACCAGACAAAGGTGCGCGATGTGCTGGCTGCTCCGGCAGTATCGTAAATGGGTTTTCCATCGGCGGAGGTGCCAATCTGGCGTACGGGGACAACAAACCAGCGCAGCACATGCGGGGTGTTGTCGGTTGGGCGGAAAGATGCCGGAACGATATATTTTGTGTCGGTTACGTATTCGGTCAAGCGTCTGCCCTTACCTTCGGTGACGTCTTCGACGCTGACCGCGTAAGCCTCATTTTGACGCAGCGTGCCAACCGAAGCCCATTGTAGTGTGACCGAGTCATTGGCAGCAGTAAAAATTGCACCATCGGCGGGCAACAAGAGGTTTGGCGCTGCATAAGGCGGAGGGTTGGTTGGAGTGGGGGTGGGACCGGCAGTTGGCAAGCGCTCACATAATGGAATGTTCAGGTTCATACCTTCATAGACAACATCCGAAGGCAGCGCATTGTAGCTTTTAATCGCCTCGGCAGAAACATTGTAATTGCGAGCAATACCACTGAGTGTATCGCCGGATTTTACCGTATAGGGGAACATCTGGCAGGCAACTTCGGTGGCTTCGTTGGGGCTGAGGGTATTGGTTGGCTGAGGTGAAGGGGTCAGGGTGGGCTGCGGGATCAGAAGAATGTTGCCAGTCACCAAATTATCACAAGCGGGTGAAAGTTTGTTTAATTGAATGATACTGTTGACCGAAACGCCGAAATTGAAGGCAATGGTCAAACAATTATCACCGGACTGAATACGGTACTCTAAGGGCGGTAACGGAGTAAAAGTGGGTTGCGGTGTGGGAGTATCCGTGGCGGTGGGTGTCTGAGTGATAGTTGGGGTAAGGCTGGGGGTGACGCTGGGTGTCGTGTTGGCTGAGATCGCAGCTGGCGAATTTTGCATTACGGCGAATACCGTCCCGGCGCCGATTGCCAGGATGAGCAACAGTAAACCAAGCGCGACGGGAAGGGAGAGCGTCAAAGTGGGCATGCGTGGTCCTTCGACTACTCTGGAATCTTTTTTCTTCTCTCCAGGAATATTTTGGGGCTCGCTTTCGAACCGCCGACCGCACACCAGACAGCGGGTTGCATTTGCGCTCAGTTTTGTTCCACAGGTGGGACAAATTTTTGTTTTAGAGGAAATATCTTCAGGACTCATAGGCTTTTTTCAATTGGATGCCGGGGAAATCCCCGGCGGTTGAGATTATAACACATTCAGGAATTTGACAAGGGGTGCGATTATTTTGCAGGAAATCATCGGCTGTGATATGCTCAGTATATGTCAACCGAGGTGAGCCTCTATATACATATCCCATTTTGTCGACATCGTTGTGCCTATTGCGATTTTAATACCTATGCCGGAATGGAAAATCTAATTCCGGCATATTTGGAAGCGCTGCGTGAAGAAGCCCGGCAGGTAACGAACCGCCTGTATACTGCTTTGACAGTTGGTACCATCTTCCTGGGCGGAGGAACGCCGTCGTACCTGCCGGTGGATGGGTTGGGCTCGCTGCTGGCAGCCTGCCGGAAATCCTTCGATGTCAAGGAAGACGCGGAAATTACCCTGGAAGCAAACCCGGGCACATTAAACCGTGCTGCGCTGGAGGGATTACGCCGGTTGGGGTTCAACCGGATCAGCCTGGGGATGCAGTCCGCCCACCCAGCGGATTTGCGCTTGCTGGAAAGGCAACACGATACCATCGATGTCATTCGTGCTGTAGAATGGGCCAGACAGGCGGGGTTCGGGCAATTAAACCTGGATCTGATCTTTGGTGTTCCAGGGCAAACCATGGAGCGATGGCAGGAAACCCTAAAACTGGCTGCTGGTATGCATCCTGAGCATCTTTCGTTGTATGCGCTCACAGTCGAACATGGTACGCCCTTTCGGAAATGGGTCGAACGCGGATTGGTCGAACTCCCGGATGATGACCTGGCAGCCGATGAATACGACTTTGCCTGTGATTTTCTCGACAGGGCAGGTTACTACCATTATGAAATTTCCAACTGGGCACGAAAGAACAACGGCCACCCGGCTGTATGCCGCCACAACCTGCAGTACTGGCGAAACCTGCCCTACATTGGGCTGGGCGCCGGCGCTCATGGCTATTGGAGCGGCGCGCGGACGGTCAATGTGCGCAGTATTCCACAGTATATCGTCCGTATTCGTGAAGGCAAAGCGTTGAGATTTCCGGGCAGCCCGGCAGCCGAACAAGTGATCCCGGTCTCAACCTGGAACGAGATGCAGGAAACCATGATGGTCGGCTTGCGGTTGCTTGAGGATGGGGTGAGCGAGCAGGACTTTTTGGAGCGGTTTGGAAAACAGCTCGGCGTTGTCTTTGAAAAACCTATCGAGAAATTAGTCCGGCATGGATTAATTGAATGGACTGGGGATACCTCTCAGCGCTGTTTGCGCCTTACGCGACGGGGCTGGCTGCTCGGTAATCAGGTCTTCCGAGAATTTGTCGGTCTACCAGAAACAAATACCTGAAAAAACAAACAATCCTTATTCAACGACAACCCGTGTTCCATAGCCACGGCGTTCCATGTCTTCCGGTTTTGATATGGGCAGCGCCCAGCGAAAGAGCCATTTGGCTTCATCGGTACGCATATTGACGCAGCCGTGCGAACGGGGAATACCAAAATCCTGGTGCCAGTAGGTGCCATGAAAGGCAACTCCGCTTTGCTCGAAAAACATCGTCCAGGGTACTCCGGGCAGTTCGTAATCCTCAGGATTGCCGCTCAGACGCCCATCGCCCATGTGTTTTGAAGGCATCTTGGATTGAATGTTGAAATCGCCACGAGGAGTTTCCCAGGGGATTTCACCTTCGGGTTTGTAATTCAAGCCAGTTGAGACCCTGGTTTGAAAGACAATCTCGTCGTTTTCGTAACAGGTCAGGGTCTGGCGGGCACGGCTGACATGAATCCGTTTCTTGTGATGGGGAACTTCTGGCGTAATGGGGGTTAATTCTTCGGGTGGAATCAGGCGGAAATGGTAAGCCGGGGCATGGTATTCGATTTTGAGTAATTCATCCAGAATGCGGTACCACGGTTCACCATCGGGACCTTCGTCAACTCCGGTAATCCAATGCACCGATTCAAAGTACAGGCGATAGAGCGGTTGCCAACCGGAAAACGAAGTGTAGCGCATTACCTGTGAATAAGGCACGGTTACTTCGGCAACCTGACCGCCTTCAGGGATGAAGGAAGCTACATCGTTATATTGCACTCGTACTCGTTGGGTGTTGGCGCGATGGATGTAACCACCCCAAACGCGGTACCAGATTGGATTGTAACCCGGACCTGCCTCCGACTCAACTTCGTAGTATAAATTGACCAATTCATCGCGAAAGCGCTGGAAGAGGATCTGGCTCTTATCGTTAGGTTGTGCATACACGCTGACCGACCGAATGGTGATGCGAATCAGATCATCTTTCTGATTGTCTTCCTCGAAGCCAGAAAAAGGGCGAAAAGCCAGCCCCGCCAGCCCGGCAGCGGCGCACAGTTTGAGAAAATCTCGGCGTGAAATTCGGGTGGACATTTCAGCCGAAATTATACCAAACAAAATCAGACCAATTATCTCTGGATCGTGGCTTCAGGAGCTGGCAGGTGTCAATCGGTTCTGCTTGTGGCGCCAGTCCTGGATGGCAAACGGCGAGTAAAGAAGTAGGAAGATCACCAGTCCAATTCCTTGCAGTGCGAGCAAATACCATGGCCAGGGGCCAAGCACATCCAATAAGCTGGCGGTATCCGGCTTACGGGCGATGAATAAATAATTCGAGCCAATCAAGGCATTGATTGCTCCAACAGCTAGCATATACACATTACCCCACAGGATAGTTTTACCGAGGGATTTCCATGTTGGACGAAAACCTTCCACTACTGTCATATAGACCGCAGCGGTGACGATAGCGCCATGCGAAATCATGACCTGAAAAGCGCGAAAATGGGGGAACCCGTACATGCCAGCATCCGGGGTCAATAATGCCTGCGTTGCGCCACCAATGCCAAGGAAGTAGGCAAACTCATACACACGATAGTTTTTCGTGATCAGCATGTAGGCACTTAAGAACACGAAAACGCTGCAAATATGCAGCGGCAACATGGTTTGGATCGTCCATTGTCCGGTTGTGGCGTTCCAAAGATGCCAGGCAGCCTCATCGATGAGCAAGACAGCTGCCAGGGTATAACGAAAGAGTTTTCGCTGCGTCTGAGTGGCGCTTTTTCGCCAGAAAATAAACGAAAGATTAATGCCAACTATGACCGCCAGTGCGATCAGATGCCCCTGACCGAACAACTCGAATGCCGGACCAGTGAAATCTTTGCTGAAAAATGAGTCCATAAGGGTTGCCTTTGAATTTTTGGAAATGATAAAACGGGGTAAAAAACGAGGTTTGATGGATAATTATACCGATGTTCCCAGTTTTCCTGGCAGTCATCTCCGCCTTGTTTGGTGCAATTGCCAACCTGTTGGCTCGTAAAATTGCCCGGCTCCAGATCGAAGCCAGGGACTTAATCGGTTTCAATTTTGTATTAATGGCAGTTTTGCTTGCACCTACCACACCACTTTTTTGGCATCTTCAACTTAACCAATACACTGCTGCCTGGTTGTTCCTTGCAATTGGTCTGGATGGTTTGGCAAATTACGCTTACTTTCGTTCGTTCAAATTACTGGATACCACTACTGCAAGCAGCTTGATGGCGGTTTCACCGTTGTTTGTGCTGTTGCTTGCCCCGGCTTTTGGCAGTTTGGCGGGGGGGATGAAAATCGAGCAGATCGCAGCAGTGATATTGCTGACAGGCGGGACGGTTACCCTTGTTGGTGGATGTGCAACAGCAAACATCGATAACCGTTTGAGAATTACCCGTGAGAGTGTCTTCCCACTTGGTGCAGCTTTTTTGTTCGCTGCCAGTATGTACCCTTTAAAAGTCCTGTTTTCGAACAGCGCAATCAATCCGTATACCTATTACCTGATTCGGGCTGCAGCAATTGGTTTCATTGCCTGGATTACCCTCAAACCTAAGATGAGTTGGCTCAATCTTTTCAGCGGAAGGTTGATCGCCGGACGCCTGGTATTTGTGATTGGGCAGTGGTTGGCTTTGTTGACTGCGCTCCAGTTCGGACACCCAGCGGTGGTTAAGGCGGTGGCGGATCTCACTCCTCTGTTTGTTCTTCTTATTGCCTGGGGCGGAACAGCAGAAAAGCCGAATCGGGTGCAAATATTTGGAGTAGCGATGATCGTGCTCGGCACGCTTTTTTTGAGCGGAATAATGGAAACTTAATAGTTTCTAAAAAGCCGGTTAAGATCGATAAAAATATTGATTAAGCAGGAGAAATAAAAAAACTGACATTATGTCAGTTTTGAACAATAACACGATCCGTGTTCCGTCTTAGTCGGGGCGAGAGGATTTGAACCTCCGACCTCTTGCACCCCATGCGCTCACCGAGACACGGCGACTTTAGACCGATTACTATTAAAAATCGCAGGATAAAGAGGTCTAAGGTGAAGGGTTTTAAAGTGCAGAGCAAGAGGACAAATGTATTTAATCTTCGTATTCAATATCCTGATCCGTGTCATCCACTAAAGAAAATTCCCAAGCAACCTCAATAGCTTCCTCCAGCAAATCCGTATTTGCCCCGGCAACGGCGCGAACCCAATCCGGTGCACTTTCGCAATTGTCCACATACAAACAACATGCCCGATACAGCATCCACATGATTTCTTCGCGCGAGAGACGATTGGCCACAAAGCCGTCCTTTCTTATCTTATGATTATGTAATTGGGATAAAGAGCATCAGCCTTTCATTTGCGGGTGCGACTGGTTGAGCAGCTGATTCATAATAAAAACATAGGCCTTGTGGGCTTTATCTGCACCGCGGAATTGGAAGGTGTAATTGCCAGCAGCGGTGAGCAGGGTAATTTCGCTGTTCTGAAAGATGACCCCTTCATCTACCGAAGCAATCCCGACAATTTGATTGTAGGGGATCGAAACCATTGATTTCTTTTTGGTCAGAAAGGCTTGATCGTAGAAGATGATGCGTTGATCGGTGATTCCGACAAAGCCGGTGCCGCCACCTTTGCAGTCGTAAACGGCAAAAAGATTTTCACCGGGAATAATGTAACTTCGAATTCGTTCGTATTGACTTTTATTATCGTAATAAGGTTCTGTCATCAGCGTTTCCTTTCTAATTTAGAACCAATGTTCTATTTCTCATTTAAAACCGTTCGAGCCGGTTTGGGCGTCCGGCTCGGTTTGGTCTTCTGACGTTCAGCTTTGAAGCGCAGAAGTTCGAGGATTTCTTCACGCTCCTGGGGGGACAACTGTGACAGAAGGTGCAGGAATTCCTCTTGATACTCAGTATCTGATGGGGATCGTATATATCCAGCAGCGCGGAAAATTATTTCATCTGGAATACCCAAAGCATCAGCAATAGCTTGTAACGTATCAGGCGTTGGAGTGCTCTGTCCATTTTCAATCTTATTGATTACAGCGCGATTCAAGCCTGCTTTTGTGGCAAGTTTTGCTTGTGTCAAGCCCCTCTTCTCCCGTTCGCGTTGCAACCACAATCCAAAATCGTTATCCACAAGAAACATTTTTACACAAAAATCGTTGATTGAGAGCATCTAATATGTTTCTCCCTATTGACATTTGCTATCATTTGTCTTATAATGTTTCTAGCAAGAAACAATAAGTTTCAAGAAAGGAGCAAATATGCCGGTCTTATTTTCCAGAGTCGACGAAGAAGTCGAGGCGATGGCTAAACGGCTTGCCGATGAAGATCAGCGGTCTGTATCATCAGAGATTGCATGGCTCATACGGCAAGAGTGGGCACGGCGCTATTCCCAGCCGAATCCTGTGATCAGCGTGGCGGATGCAATGACGGCAGGTGAGCGGGTGCAGGAGGAGAAAGATGGAAGAGATCGTTAAGAAACTGGCTGAAATCGAAGATAGCCTTGAATTTGCGAGAAAGATGGTCGATTGGGGAGAATATGAACGCGATCCCCAGTCCTTCGCAAATGCAAGACTTACGATCCGGAATGCCATTGATGAAATCTCCTCCATCCGCAAATCTTTAAAGATCATCATAGCGGAGGAAGCATGACGTGCGAAATCCGGTTGGATTATGGAACGATTGCGGCGGTCTTTTTTGGGCTGTTGCTGTTCGGGATCGGCTACAACGCACTGGTGGCTTGGCTGGAACGGAAAGGGTACACAGAGGGCTATTTGAGCTTGATCGTGGCATTTGGAGTAGTGATGACACTGGTTGGCGTATCCATACTGAGTATTCCTGCTGCACTGCTGACACTGGGCGCGTTTGGCGCCACCGGCACGCCGATGATTATCGGGTCCATTACCCGATACCTGAAAGCACGCGATGAAGCAAAGCGCGCCATGCTGGACGAGGTCAAAAAATGACGAAGCCCAGAGAGTGGCCAAACTCGGCCAAAGAAGCGCGTGACCGAAGCGCCGAAGAAGCCATCCGTGCTTTGCGTGCAATTGAGCCGTTACTTGAAAAGGAGGTGACCGAGACGGAGAAAATCAGAAGATTAGCCATAGCCGTACACGCTTTACAAACAATTTTGCGCCTGCTGGAGCGAGAAGGTGCGCAGACAAGACCGTAGGAGGAAAAATGTCCAAACTTGAAAAAATCCTGTTTCTCATCAGTGATGCCCTGGCACTGCCAGAACCACACCCATCGCTGGTTTACGCTGCACGTTATGTGCTTACTGAGTATGACAGGCGTGATATTCCTGATTGGGTCGAGGCGCTGGCGAACGGCAACCTTGATCTGTGGGAAGACGTAGTGGATGAGGTTAGAAGGTTGAAGAAAGCTGAGAAGATGGACGATGACAACTATGACGATGTCTAATCCAAAAACTCTATCGCCGTATCCGATTGTTCTGGCGCTGATTATCGTTGCTATGGTGGTATTGTCATACCATGCCGTGGCAAAACACGGAACAGCGGCATATGCGGCATCTCAGTGTGCGGAGCGGCCAGAGCTGCGTATGGTCAACCCCGAAAATGGCCGGATTGCACTGATTTGCATGACCGACCGCGGTTGGGGGATCTACATCCAGGAGCATGACGGCAGAAACGTCACTGCATTTGTCAAGGAGAAGATGAAAAAACTGACAGATGTGATTCGCTATATGCGAAACGCCGGATACGAACTACTTCAATAAAAAACCGCCCTGGCAGGGGCGGCTTTAGGGAAAGAGTGAAAACTTTTTACATCTCTATTTTACCATAAAGGAGCAGAAATGACTACACAAAATTTTGTTGATCCTTGGGATACCGCAGAGCAGGCCCGCGAACCCCAGTTTTCCAACATTATCTGGGGACAATGCGAAGCCAAATCGTGGTGGTGCGTACTGGAGAAGGGGGTGGGCAAGGTGGAATTTGATCCGCAGATGCATAACCCGGACCTGCGGCGCACGGCAATTGACATTATCGTCCACCCGCTGACAGAGATGAACCTCAGCTTTGACATTGTCCGCAACATGATCGCCGAAAGCCGCGAATGGGCTGGAATTGTGCTTCCCAGCATCCGCGATTTGGGCATTTCTCCGAAACAACTGAACGGATCGTGGGTGAAAGTGCAAACCGTGCCGCTTACAGACAGAAGCGGGCAGGTCGTGACTTACACCGACAGCAACGGCGTGGTCAAAGAGAAGAACACGCTCAAGTTCTTACAGATTTTCAAGGACGAAGCGGAGTGCCGCGCGGATTACCTTGCAAACTCCGGCAAAACACCAAAGCAAGATACTCAGTATGATGGGGGGCGCAATGGCAACAAAGAGCGAGACACTGCATTAGCGTTTTTGAAAGTTTACGTGAAAAATGCGTGTCGCGATATGCCTGATTTGAACGCTGTCTTTAAAACAATAGAAAAAGAAATTGCACAACAACCTCTTATAAGCAAATACTTTACAGCTGACAGCCCAGAAGTCATGCAGATGATTGCGGAGGAAATGAACCATGTATGACATCACTTTCCTGATTCCGGATTATCCGGACTGGCAGGATGAATTGGACTGTACGCCGCCATCACCCGATGACCTAATACCAGACTGCGAAGATCAACGACTATTTGAAGAACTTTGCGCCCTTGCCGATGACGGCGCATTTGATCAAGAAAGAGAAATTCCGTTCTAGTGTTGGCTCAAAACCTTCAGGCGGCAGGTGCGTGATGATGGGTTCGAGTCCCATTCGCCTGAAACAGCACCTTGACAAGTGACATGATCTAAACCAGCCGCCAAAGGGGCAGGATGGAACATCCTGATGGGTGCAAGTCCCATCGGCTGGTTTGGCGAACCTGACCTTGCTAGCGAGGCAGGTGAAGCCCGTCGCACCCTACACGTGGTGAAAGAGACATGAGCGGCGGGAAAAAGGCAGGGTGACGGCTCGGAGAGACGAGAATACAGACCTGCCTGCAATGGCGGGTGCCAAAGCGGATAGAACGCTTGACGAGTGTGGACAGTACATGGTGACACCTCCCACGCCTGCGCCGTGCGGCGTCTGGAACGGCGCAAGTTCTTTACCATGCTATACGTCGGCTGTGTTGGGAGGCGGGGTCAAGGGTTGAGTCACCAGCCCTTGGCGGTGTAGGGGCAAGGAGTCCCTACAACGGGCGGCAAGTGAGACCTTTGGAAACTTGCCGGGGGGCGTGACAGCCGGGAGAGACCGGCAACCTTGTACCTTGACATGCGGCAATAGTTCAACAGTAGAGCGGGTTATTAAGACTCAGATGGAAGTTCAAATCTTCCTTGCCGCTTTAGCCGGGTGTCCTTTTCACCCGGTGATCCTCCTTCGCAAGGGCGGGCGCGAGGCACATTGCAAATTATTGGTAGCCAGACGCCCGCCCAAAAAAATCAGGAGCACTCAGATGGCTATATCAGCAATTATGATAGACCAAAGAGAACCAGATTACATCCAGCATCAATTCCCGGGCGCAGCAATAACCCTATTGCAAGCCGGAGACGCCTGGGTTGCGTGTGACGACGGGCATATCCTGTTAATTGAACGAAAGACAAGCGATGATTTGCTCAACAGTTTGCGAGACGGCAGACTGCTGGAACAAATTGGACGGCTGGTCAACAACCGCATCAATCAGCAATTGCAGGGGAAATCCCAAACGTACTGGCCATACCTGGTCGTGACCGGCACACTCAGCCCAGATCACAACGGCAAAGTCTACACCGGACGTGAAACCGGCTGGGCGTGGAACGCGGTGCAGGGAGCACTATTGACCGTGCAGGAAATGGGCTGTTACGTAGTGCATTGCCCTTCAGATACTGAGTATGGGGGGGTTGTGAATATGCTGGCAAATCGCAAGCATGATGACGTGGTGGACATATTGCCGCAAAAACAGCCTATTCCGGTAGACGCAAAGTCAGTTTTCTTGATGAGTTTACCGGGCATCGGCCTGGAACGAGCGCGGATGATTCTGGAGTGGAGCGGAGGGATTCTGGCTCACGCGATTGTCGGATTAACCGATATGAGCATCAAGTCTCCAATCAGCGATACAACACGACAAAAAGTACGCGGATTTTTGGGATTGAAAGATAAACAGACGATTGAGTTAAATCTGGATGAACAGGATAGAGAAAAACTGACCATTTTTGAAAAGGAGAAAGCACATGTCTGACGAAAAACTTGCCATTGTTCCGATTCAACAGCGGGAACTGACCCCGCAAATCTGGCAGATGATCAGCCAGATGGCGCCGGTGATGTGGAAATCGCGCCTGTTCGGTGTGGTCAGCCAGGAAGCGGCGGCGGCCATCATGCTGAAAGGCTATGAGCTTGGGTTGAGTGTTACCGCGAGTTTTGAATTTATCCACGTTATCCAGGGAAAGCCGGGACTTTCGCCGCGCGGCGCTCTGGCGCTTCTGCATTCGCATCCCGACATTGAGAAAATAGAAATCAAACGCCTTACGAAGGAAGACGGCAGTTACCTGGGACATTCCTGCACGATCAAACGAAAAAGCGGTTTTGAATACACTGCACAATTCACCTTTGAGGATGCCAAACGCGCCGGGCTGGTCAAACCGGATAGTGGATGGACAAAATACCCGGAACAGATGTGTATGTGGCGCGCGGTAGGTTTTGCCGCCGATGTCGCCGCGCCGGATATTACCGCCGGAATGACCACCATTATGAAGATGCCGGAAGAACTCGGCGTAACTATTACGGACAGCGGAGAAGTGATTGATGTACAAGCTGCAACCGTGCCGACTAAGCCGCAAATCACGCTGGATCAACTGCTGGAACAGTTTGAACCTGCCGCAATTATGGAAGCTAACGGCGGAAAAATTCCGGCTACGCAGGAAGAAGTAGAAATGGTCTTCGCGGTCCTCAAGGGAGCATAACAATGGTAGAGCATCTCAGTTACTCATCCATCAGCATGTACCTGGACTGCCCGGAAGCCTGGCGGCGGAAATATATTGCCGGTGAGCCAACCAAAAAGACCAGCGCGCTGGCTTTTGGCAGCGCCTTTCACGGTACGGTAGAGCGCATGATCCAGAATCACTCGAATTGGGGAGATATCTGGAAAGAAGAATTCGGTAAATCTTTCACAGAAGACGTTGCATTAGAACCTGACGAAACACCCGAACTGCACTACAACGAAGGGATTCGCATACTGAGTAACAAAGAAGTGCAGACGGCGATAAATACTATAAAACCTCGCCGCGACAGTGCCGGCGCAATGATTGAGAGAAAGGCGGAATTGCGTGTTCCGGGTGTCCCCGTGCCGGTAATCGGCTTTATTGACGTCATCCTCGAAGACGGCACACCGGCGGATTTCAAAACGTCCGCCAAGTCGTGGACGCAGGATCAGGCAAATAATTCGCTGCAAACCCTTTTCTATCTGGCGGCGCTTAACCAGGGCGGTTTCGAAGTCAACTGGCGCTTCAAACATTTTGTGTTCGTAAAAACCAAAACGCCGCAAGTCCAAATCCTGGAACACAGCCACAAACCAGGGGAGCTGTTTTTCCTCTTCGAAATGGTCAAACGGGTGTGGGAAGGCATTAGCAAGGAATATTTTCCGCTGAACCCCACAACCTGGCGATGCAATTCAAAATACTGCGACTTTTACGCCAACTGCAGAGGGCGGTATGTTTGACTCTGGCAGTGAAGCTCGCCAAAACCAATGCCATGTCACCACATCCAACGGCGCGCTGGTGGTGCAAACGCCATACAATCCGCAATTCGTGGCGCTGATCAAGGGATTGCCCGCCAGCGCGCGGCGGTTTGATCCAATAGCAAAAGTTTGGCTGGTAGATACTCAGTATTGCGGAAGGGTGCGCGACTGGATACTGCAAATTTACGGCGAGGATATAGGAACGATAACGATCGGAAACAATCAACAGCAATTGATCACGCGCGTGTGTGATGTCTGGTATCTGGGACGCACGAAACCTGCTGGAGACGAGTATCAAGCCAGCGGGATGAATGCCCAAAAAGAATGGGTTTTTATCTTCCCGGAGAGCGTCTTGAGAGAATGGTTCGAGGGAAGTACTCAGTATGTAAACACAACGACTTTGTACAGCGTTCTCGGCATCCAGCGCACCGCAACGGATGAGGAAATCAAGAGCGCCTACCGTCGCATGGTCAAGCAGTGGCACCCGGATGTGTGCAAAGAACCCAATGCCAAAGAGATGTTTATCAAGATCAAAGAAGCCTATGAGATCCTAAACAATCCAAATCAACGGGCAAAGTATGACGCAGGATTAGCTTTTGAAGCATCTTTGCAATTCAGCGTAGACAAATTTTCTATAAACAAATTGTCTATTAGAACCGGTTACCGCGCTCCATTGCGCTGCGGATACATCCTTGCCGAGGGGTATGAGCGGCTTGGCCGATTTGTCGTTCAAAAAATTTTGCAGTGGGAAGACATTGTGACCGAAAAAGGCACGCTGGTGGCGTCCTGGCCAATGGGTGCAACCGAACCGGTTTGGAACTGGACGTGAGGACACTATGTGGAAATCGGAAAAACATCTATGTGAAATCGGAAAAACGCTCGATTTGGGCATTGATGAGGCTGTAAAAAATTTTCAAAAGGCAAAATTGGAGAGCAACAAGGATAAAGTTTATAAAGCCATTCATGCCTATTTTCATCATCGGCGCGATTGTACAAGCTGCACCATTATATGGAGGCGGATTGATGACTAAAAAAATGTTTGTCGTTAAACGGCATCATTTAGAAAACTCAAAGCTGGCAAGACAGGGCAAAAAACCGACGAATATTGTCCACAAATTCAAAGAAACAGAATTTGAAATTTTTCAAAATGAAGCGGGCGAATGGATGCTGCGTTTCGGAAAGTCCAAAAACGTCTTTCCGGCTACGGATGTCGAAGTGGCATTATGGCTGCGGCTCAAAGAATTGGAGGAACAGAAATGAACACAGCAATCGTTCCCGGTTCACTCGGCGCAATTGCGAAGCAGGAAAATAAAAGCATTGCTGAAACTTTTGTCAATGCTAATCTTATTGTCATCGTGGATACCAGCGGTAGCATGAGTACCCGTGACAGCCGCGGGAGAAACTCCCGCTACGAGGTAGCATGCGAAGAATTGGCCAATTTGCAAACTAATTATCCGGGCAAGATTGCCGTTATTGCATTTTCAGACGATGTCTTATTCTGTCCCAATGGGATTCCTGCGTATCTTGGAAGAAGCACAAACATGGCAAAGGCACTGCAATTTGCAAAAATTGCCGACGTACAGGGCATGCAGTTTATCTTGATTAGCGACGGTGAACCGGACAATGAACAGGATACACTTGCCGTTGCCAAAACATACAAAAACAAGATCTCTACGATTTACGTGGGACCGGAAGAGCATCCAGCCGGGCGAGAGTTTCTGCAGCGTCTGGCCGCTGCAACCGGTGGGCAAACGGTAACTGCCGACCGCGCCAATTTGCTTGCAGAGACCATATCAACCTTATATCTGCCAGGATGACAACATGGTCAACGCTGCCACAACCATCACCGAATACGCTGGCGAAACGCTGCCTGGCCAGGATGCCGAAATTCTGCGCGCCGCGTTCGGCCAATATGACGAAAACGCTTGGCGTGCAGATGCCGAAGCAATAGCAACCGCCATTCTGAATAATACTTTTCCAGATATCCCTGTCACAACTGAACCCTGGCAAACACTATACCACGCAGCCGAAGAAAATCCGAACCAAATCGAAGATGCCATTTACGACGCACTGAACACTCAGTATCAAGGCGTGCTTCAGGTCGCCATCTACAGTTACCTGTCATTAATGATTCAACATGTAGCAAGTCGCTACAATGCGATGAAGTTAGGCGCACAGGCGAACCAGCAAAAACAAAAACGAATTACATCCAAACTGATTACATCTCCTGATCCCGGACTGAAGCGTGCTATTGAAAACGAACTGATCCCCGACAAACGCCCGGCGATTATTCGCCATAGCAATATCGAGGCACTGGTTGTGGACTGGCTGGCACGGCACGGTAAATTCGTGTTGAGCGACGATAACTACTATTACCTGTATTATGACGAGCACAGACTATACGATCTGGATACAGAACGTTGGGAAGCATTCTTACACATGTTGACAGGCGCAAATCCATCAACACAGGCATTCGGCTTGATCACCAGCGCAGCAAAAACAACCGCCATTCGCCATGCTGAAACAATCCCAGTCGTCAAGTTTGCCCACTACGACCGGGAAACACGCACCTTGCGAATTTCGCGCTTCGACGGCACCGTGTATGTTCTGAACGGGGACGAAATCAAAACTGAGATTAACGGCGAAGGCCCGGTGTTATTTTATGATTTTCCCACCTGGAAGCCCTATCAGCCTGACCCGATTGACATAAATTATCTCGACACCATCAGCCAGATACCATTCTGGAAGGACCGCACTGATCTGTACGGCTGGCTGTTTCAGGTATGGATTCAGACGCTCTTTTTCACCGAACTGTGTCCCACGCGCCCGATTATGGTTTTTCTGGGGGAGAAGGGCAGCGGAAAAAGCATGGCATTGCGGCTTTTGATGAAGTTATTATTTGGACAATTCGCGGATATATCTGGCGTACCTGAAAAACCCGACGCCCTGACCGTCGCGGCGCACTATTACCATCTATATGTGATGGACAACATGGACACACTCGAACCCTGGATGCGCGATAAACTTGCCAGAATCAGCACAGGCGCAACCGATGAGTATCGTAAACTTTTTACATCCAAGGAAATGGGAATTATCCGCTATCGCTGTTGGTTAGCCATTACTGCCAGGACACCAGATACCCTGCGCAGAGACGACCTGGCCGACCGCACAATCATTTTGCCAATGAAGCGTATTCCAGACGACCAGCGCGGTCAGGAATTGAATTTTATTGAATGGATCGAGAAAAATCGCAACGGTTTTTGGTTTGAACTACTTAACCACCTGAACCGCACCATAGCCGAATTGCGCACTGGTGCAATTCCGGTCGGCAGCCCACTGCGTATGGCAGATTGGGAAACGTTAGGGCGCGTTATCAGCCAGGCCAATAAGAAAACCAATCTGTGGGATGAGATTGTAAACATCATCAAAAACGAACAGCGAGACTTTCTGGCCGAGGGCGAGGTTATCATCGAAGCCATTGAAGCCTGGTTGAGTAACCCGCAAAATATTGGCCGATGGGTGACAGCACGAGAGTTGTATGTTGAGAGCCAATATCTGCTGTTTGGAAACAATAAACCAGACAGCGATTGGCCACGCAGTGTCAAGTCTTTCGGTTGGAGATTGAAGAATACAGCAGATTATTTGAAGCAGAGGTTCAGAATGAGAACAATGGATTATCGCGGCGGAACAATGACAAAGTACTGTTTCGATCAGTAAAATGCAGGTTTTGCAGGTTTTTCGGGCATTTTCTATTTAATATGAAAATTACTATGCAGGTTTTACAGGTTTTATATCACTTAATATATCTTGATTGCGTGCGAGTCTGGAAAAGATTTTTACATATTAATAGAAAACTGGCTTTAAAACCTGCAAAACCTGCACGGAGACTTTTATGAATAGTTTTTTTCTTTCCTTCTTTAACGCAGGTTTTTCGGTTGTCCCTCTGGAACACGGTTCAAAAAAACCACTTTTGAAGTGGACCCCTTATCAGCAGGAACAACCAGAACAGAATGATGTTATCCGCTGGTCACAACAACACGTTAACTTAGGCATTGTGACTGGCTTCAATAATTTGACGGTGATTGATTTCGATGACTTTACTGAGTACACCAGATGGCAAACCTGGATTGCCCAATTGCCAAACTACCGCGTCATCAAACGAGCATTTGCGGTGCGCTCAAGACGCGGAGTGCATGTCTATTTTCGATCACTGCAACCAGTACGTAATCAGCACATTGGCAAGATTGACATCAAAGGACGTTATGGACTGGTGACGGGTCCAGGCAGTGTTCACGAGTCAGGCGCGATTTACACGCCGCTGACACCATTTTTTATTCCAACTATTGAGGCGCTTTCCGATGTCCTTCCTGCACAATTGCTACTCAGTGTTCAGGATGTCCATCCAGTTATTCAGACCGTCTCTCCTCCATTACCTGTCTCCGACCCATGGGAGGCGGCAGCGCGCGGCTTTGATAACCTGCCGGGCGACGATCTGATTGCAAAAGTGCGTAAGGTATTCAGTATCGAGCAGTTTTTCAGATCGCCGCTGCGCAAGTCGGGAGACCATTTCTATGTTACGCAGTGTCCGTTTCATGATGATACCAATCCATCGTTTTGGGTTGATATCGAGCATCAGGTGTGTGGGTGTTTCGTTTGCAATTTTCCCAAGCCGCTGGATGTTATCAACCTGTACGGAATGTTGTATGGGTTGAGTAACCGCGAAGCGATTTTTGCGCTGGGTGGAAGGTTGTAGGGATGTCAAAGTGATGTATTGGAAGGTAACATATGATTGGCGCAGTTTGGAACATACAATGGAATAACCCTTATACCAAACCGCCAGAGGGAATGCCGAGGGTTCTTGCTGAGTTTTTTTTCCCTTCGGATGATCCACGTGCTCGCATCTGTCCTGATGAAGTGATGGAGTATTACAACCATCACAACCTGTTTGGTAGCGGTTACGGCATTCACTGGCAATCTGTTTCCGCACCACCCAAAACTATTAGCCAGGAAAATTTGTCAAGCATTAGAAAAAAGAGATTAGAGCGGAGAGTGAAGAAAAAATATCCTCTGTTTGCTGAACAGTTTATCGCAGAGGAAATAGAAGCTAAGCATGACTATTACAGCGGTATCACGGATTCCCAGATTGAACAGAGACGAGCGAGCGTCTTGGAAGAGGAGCAAGAACGACTCCAGAGGCTGTTGGAGGAGCGCGTGATCATTCACTGGAAAGGCACAAAAGACAATCATGATAGAGGAAAGTTGGATGAATAATACAAAAAGCGAATCTAACCGCTTGATTGAATATCTCGGGCAGCCAGGAATAGAAAGTCTTTTGAGAGTTTTAGAGCAGATTCGTTCCATGACAGGGTATGGCGAAATTCGTATTGAAATTCGTAACAACACGATATATCGAATATCCGTCACACAAAGCATTAAACCAAATATTGATTTTAGTTCCACTGATGTATAATATAAGTAGCTTGCGAGGCGTTTGACCCGGAGCAGTGTAAAAGCTGTCTTCGGGTTTTTGTTTTCTGGGTATAACTTGGTATGGTGACGAAAAAGCAGCAGAGATTTATTGAGGCATATCTGGCGACCTGGAATGCAACCAGGGCGGCACAAGAAGCTGGATACAAATACCCTAACAAGCAAGGGCCGGCGCTTCTGAAAATGCCGAGTGTTTCTGCTGTCATTTCTGAACGAATGCGGCAAATTTCCATGACAGCGGATGAGGTGATTGCGCGTCTGGCACAACAGGCGCGGGCAGATATCAGTTTGTTTCTGCGTTTAAATGGCGAACCAAACTGGGACATGGTACAGAAATATGGCTACCTGATCAAGCGCATTACAAAGACGCGACTCGGGTGGCAAATTGAATTGCATGATGCACAGCAGGCGTTAAACATTATTGCAAAATCACAGGGGCTGCTTGTAGATCGTGTGCAGCAAAACCAGATGCAAACACAGGTCAGTATTTACCTGCCACAAAAAGATGGAATTGATTGAAATTCGACCTCAGAAAAAACAGGAAATCTTTCTCAGCTCACGCGCTGATATTGCCATCTTTGGTGGCGGGGCAGGCGGAGGAAAGACGTTTGCGCTTTTGCTTGAGCCGCTTTATCACATCAACAATCCAGATTTTGGCGCGGTGATTTTCCGGCGCACCATGCCGGAGATTACAAAGGAAAAGGGGCTTCTTGATGAAAGCATGCGCCTTTATCCTCTCTTTGGTGCAACATTCAACAAAAACGATATGCGCTGGACGTTTCCGTCTGGAGCACGGGTATCATTTGCCCACTTGCAGTATGAAACAGATCTATCAGCCTGGCGCGGTGCACAGATTGCCCTGATTGAGTTTGACCAGTTGGAAACGTTTACGGAACCGCAGTTCTGGTACATGCTTTCGCGAAACCGGTCTACTTGCGGCGTGAAGCCTTACGTGCGTGCCACTTGCAACCCTGAGCCTGGCTGGCTTGCTAATCTGCTGGATTGGTGGATTGGTGAAGATGGATACCCTGTTTCAGATCGGGGCGGTAAATTGCGTTGGTTCGTGCGTGTGGGTGATCGTATTGAGTGGGCAGATGACTCGGCTTCGCTTGTTACTCAGTACCCTGATATTCCTCCGAAGTCTATGACGTTTATTCCTGCCAGCATTTACGACAACGGGATTTTGATGGACAAAGACCCTGGCTATCTGGCGAATCTGAAGGGATTGCCCCAGGTGGACAGAGAGCGACTGCTGTTGGGTAACTGGAAGGTGAAGCCAAGCGCCGGTAAGGTGTTCAATCGGATGTGGTTCTCAATTGTCCCGGCTGCTCCAGCAGGTGGGCAGACCTGTATTTTCTGGGACTTTGCCGCAACGGAGAAGAGTTTGGCAAAAACCGATCCTGACTATACCGCTGCCGTAACGCTTCGTAAGGTCGGCGGTCGGTGGTACGTGCTGGATTGTCAGGCGTTTCGCGCCGGTCCCGCGGAAGTGGAGCGGGCTTTCGTCAATCTCAGCCGCCAGATGGCAGAGCGGGCGAAGAAGGAAGGATCGATGTTCATGGTGCGGTGGGAACAAGAACCTGGATCGGCGTCCAAACGCGAGGCGGCCCGGCTGGTGCAACTGCTTTCCGGGCTAGACGCGCGAGCGGTTGTCAGCCAGGGTGACAAAATCGCCCGTGCTCGTGCCATGAGCGCGCAGGCTGAAGCGGGAAATATTTCGTTGGTTGAGGGTACATGGAATGAGGAATGGCTCAATCATATGCATGGACAGCCCGACCTTCAGCACGATGACATCATGGATGCAAGTACTGGAGCGTTCAATGCTTTGAATATTGTGATTATGTCGGCAAGGAGTTGGCAGGGATGAGTAAAAGTGATTTACAGATGGCTTATGAGGCAATTATGGCAAAACGTCCGGCACATACGGATGCCTTTGCCTATTACGATGGCAATCAACCGCTTGTGTATGCAAATGAGCGGTTGAGGGATATCTTCAAGGGGGCCCAGGTGCGTTTTACAGAAAACTGGTGCCGATTGGTCATTGATGCAGTCAAAGAGCGCATTCAAATCGGTGACATGACGGTTCCGGAAGACTTTCAGGAAACACTTCATCAAATTTGGGCTGATAATCGCTTGACCATTATTTCCGATGATGTCCATGAGGCAGCGCTGATCACCGGTGAGGCTTATTTGATTGTCTGGCCAGATGCCGAAACCGGTGAGGTGGAGATTTACTACAACGACCCGCGCCTGTGCCATGCGTTTTATCACCAGGACCATCCGCGCCAGATGCGCATGGCGGCGAAGATGTGGGTCAACGAAGATGATGAGTGCTACCGGATGATTCTGTACTATCCGGATCGCCTGGAGTACTACCGAACCAAACAGAAAGCGGCCAGCGTGGGCACGTGGCAGGCGTTTGTTCCGGATGATACTGAGTATCCGGAGGGGAAAGCCATTAATCCTTTTGGGAGAATCCCGGTTTTCCACTTCAAACTGCGCGAACGCTTTTTGCAAGGTGACCTGTATGACGTGATTCCCATCCAGAACGGTATCAACAAACTACTGACCGATATGATGGTAGCGGCGGAGTACGGCGCATTCCGCCAGCGGTGGATTATCAGCAATGCAGATGTGAGCATCCTGAAAAATGCACCAAACGAAATCTGGCATATTCCAGCCGGTGACGGCGTGGGGCAGGCTTCCCAGGTTGGCGAGTTCAGCCCGACGGACCTGAGCAATTACCTAGATGCAGTTGAAAGACTGGCAGCAGACATTAGCCGGATTACCCGGGTCCCGTTGCATTATTTCTACACAAAGGGTGGCCATCCATCGGGTGATGCTCTTGTGGCGATGGAAGCCCCGTTGAATTTCAAAGTGCGTGACAGAATTGAGCGATTTGAACCGGTATGGCGAGAAGTAATAGCATTTGCTCTGCAAGTGGCCGGAGCTGATGTGATCGCACAGGATGTAGTAGTGAACTGGCTGAATGTGCAGACCGTCCAGCCGGAGGTCAGCGCGAGGATTCGCTTGATGGACATTCAAGCCGGCATTCCGTTGGAGGTCAGTCTGAAGCGGGAAGGCTGGACGCAGGCAGAAATTGACGATCTGCGTGAAGCGAAACAAGTGAGCAGTGACAGTCTTGGCGAGCAGCTTCTGGCAGCATTTGATCGAGGACAATAATGCCGGATGGCGAAATTTATGATGCGATAGAACGCTTCCGACGAGATTTGCTGAGGCGCGAACGCGCGGCGGCAAGTGAAATTGTGCGCGTCTACGGTGAAGTGTGGAAGCGCATCCGGGCGGAGTTAGAGCGCTTGCATACTGAGTATGAAGCAATGAAGGCACGAGGCGAGGAACCAGGGAAAGACTGGATTTACCAGTACAACCGGGCGAGGGCGTTCCGGAATCAGGTGCTTCGGGAATTACAGACATTTGCACAGTACGCTGAAGCAAAAGTGCGCGAGGAACAGATTGAAGCCGTCCGCACAGCCGAGGAACAGGCGGAACGGTTAGCGCGATTGGCTCTGGGTAATCCGCCGCCGGGTCTGACGATTGACTGGAACAGGATTGACCGCGCGGTTGTGCAAACGATGCTCGGTATGACCCAGGCAGACAGTCCTCTGCATCGGCTCTTGATGAGCATATCTGAAAGCGGTGCGCAATCTGCCGAAGATGCTCTTGTGCAGGGCATTATTGCTGGACAAAATCCGCGTGAGGTTGCGCGAGTTATGCGCCAGGTGTTGGGTACGACACTGAGCAGGGCGCTGACGATTGCGCGGACGGAAACACTGCGGGCGCACCGCGAAGCAATGCGCGCAAGTTACCAGGCGAACGGTGACATCGTGAAGGGCTGGGTGTGGCACAGCGCAACGGATGAACGGACGTGTGCTGCTTGCTGGGCAATGCACGGAACTGAGCACAAGGTAACAGAAATTCTTGATGGACATCCAAATTGCAGATGCGCGATGATACCCAAAACTCATACCTGGGCGGAAATTGGGAAACAGTACGGAATTGACCTGTCTGATGTTCCAGACACGAATCCGGAAATTGAACCAGGCGTGCTGCTGTTTGATAAATTGCCGGCGGAGAAGCAGATCGGGATTTTGGGGCCGGCGAAGTGGGCGGCATGGCGAGAGGGAAAGCGAAAGGGGACATTAAGTTTGAGTGATTTTGTTGGGCGAAAGCGGTCGAAAGAGTGGGGGACGCACAGATATGAGAAGAGCCTGGCGGAGTTAGGAATTGATGCAAGAAAGTATTTGATTGCTCCAAAGAAAAAGGTGTTTGGCAAAACTCGTGAAGAAGTAGAAAAAATTGCCAAAGAGATTGATGCTAGAATGCAAGAAATTGTTGGTGGTGAACAAAAGTGGAGCGGCAAAATTTTTATCAAATCGCGTAGTAGTTTGCCGGATGCCTGGGGCGCAAAAGAATGGAATTGTAATATTTGGTTACGCGATGATAGTGACATTCATACGTTGATTCATGAGTTATTACATGGACGTTCGAATGGTTTGACAGAGAAGTTGTACCAACAGTATCGTATGCTGGAAGAGGGGACGGTTGAAGGATTAGCGCGTACAATTGGCGGGATGGTTTATCCAGAATATCCTGGTCATCATGGCAGTTACCAAGAATTTGTTGATGCACTTGAAAACATTCGCTCTAGAACAGAATTTTCAGAATTAGATTTTTATCTTATGTTGTTGAAAACTGATTTGTCACAGAGAGTATCCGTTTTGCTTGACCTTTTTTCTGAGAAAGATTATTATGAGGTTGCAAATATTTTGTCTTTTTGGATAGGAAAGTAGATATGGAAAATGTGGAGCGCGAACAGTTACGCCAATTGATATTGCGTGCCAAAACGCTTGATGAAGTGAAAGAAGCGCGCAAGAAACTGGCTGCCTGGTTGAAGCGTCATCCAGATGATAAGCAACTGTTAGGAGAGGGCGAGAGTCTGGTCATGCTCGAAATGGCGTTGAAAAAAAAGTCTACTGAGTATTGAAAAACATTGAAAAATTGTGCTATAATTTGATTGAATAATTGCTTGGCTGGGAGTTGAACCCGGAGCAATGCCGAAAGGCGTTGTTTCCGGGTTTTGTTTATGTGGACGATTTCTCTTGACACTGAAGTTTTGTGGACGTGGGAACGGATGCTGGCGATGACACACGATTACCACGGTGGAGCATGGGTACTGAGTATGAACTGAGGTTACGATGGCGGTGAGCGATAAACCTTGGTCAAGATTTGAAGAGAGCGACTACACGTTAGAGCAGTGGTACGAGGCGTGCTTGATTAAACCGCCAAAGTCGGAGTACACGGCAAAAGTGCAGGCAAAGTTACCGGTGCGTGAGCCGGACGGCACGCTGAATCGGAATGGGGTACATGCAGCCGCGGCTGCACTGGCTGGTGCGCGGGGAGGCGTGAAGGCGTCTCCGGAAGAGAAGCGCAGAGCGGCGCGGGCGCTGTTGCGGTTGTATCGAGAACTAGAGGAAGAACCTCCAGAATCCATCAAAAGAATGGCGGAGTGATGAACGATGTCTGACGAATCCAAGACCCAGGTGGTCACAGAAGGCGCAACCCAGGAGGTTGCACAGCAGCCCGAAGCCCAGGTGGTGGAGGAGCAAGAACGCTTTGATACTGAGTATGTGCGCAAATTGCGAGCAGAAGCGGCTGAATACCGCAAACGCCTGCGCGAGCTTGAAAGCAAAGTCAAGGCTGATGAAGAGGCCAAGATGACTGAGCAAGAACGATTGCAAAAGCGCCTGTCGGAGCTGGAGCGGGCGCAGGCGGATTGGGAGCGTGAGCGTCAGGAAATCATGCTTCAGCGTCATATCGAGAATGTCGCTGCAAAACTTGGAATCGTTGACCCGGAAGCGGCGTGGAAACTGATTGACCTGAAGGAAGTGGATTTCGACGATGACGGAAAGCCGAAGAACATTGAAGCGCTCCTCAAAACCTTGATCCAGAAGAAGCCGTATCTGGCAAACAATTTTGCGCGCAGCGCTGGGGCCGGCAACGGCGCCGGCGGAAAGGCGCACTACTCGATGAACGATTTTATTCGGCGATCTTCGGGTCGCAAATAGACAATCCTAACGGAGGTTTGAGATGCCTTACAACTCATTGATTGACCGCACCGATGCTGGTGCTCTTATTCCCGAAGAAGTCTCTCGCGAGATTATCCAGGGTGTCGTTGCTCGTTCTGTTTTACTCAGTATGGCGCGGCGCTTACCAAACATGGCTTCTGGTCAACAGAAAGTGCCGGTTTTGTCTGCTTTACCAAACGCTTACTTTGTGTCCGGAGATACTGGCTTGAAGCAAACTTCTGAGGCTGCCTGGCAAAACAAGTATCTGGTGGCTGAAGAAGTTGCCGTGATTGTTCCAATTCCAGAGGCTGTGCTGGACGATGCAAGTTATGACATTTGGGGTGAAATTCGTCCGCGCATCGAGGAAGCATTTGGGCAGGCGATTGACCAGGCGGTTCTGCTTGGTACCAATATTCCTTCATCCTGGAGTACTAACATGGGTGGGGCTGGCATTCTTGGCGCTGCTCCATCCGCTCACAAGGTTGATCTGTCCACCGCGGAAAGTTCTGGAAAAGACCTATATGACGTTCTGCTTGGTGAAGGTGGGATCTTTAGCCTGGTAGAAGAGGACGGGTTCCGTGTGACCGGTGCTGTGGCTGCGCTTTCGATGCGCTCCAAACTGCGTGGTTTGCGCGAGAAAGTTTACAATGGCACTGCTTTGGTCCCCGCCGGCGCGCCGCTGTTCACCGTCTCGATGCAGGAGCCCAATCGCTATCTGCTCGATGGTGTGCCTATTGAGTTTCCAGGCAACAACGCTGTTGATCCGGCGTCTGCGCTGATGTTCGTTGGTGACTGGTCGAATCTGGTATATTCCATCCGTCAGGATGTGACCTACAAGGTGTTGACCGAGGCTGTCATTACTGATAACACAAATGCCATCATCTACAACCTGGCGCAGCAGGACATGGTTGCACTTCGGGCGGTTATGCGTATAGGTATTGCACTGCCTAACCCGGCGACCAAAGCCAATTCGAATGCTTCTACTCGCTTCCCGTTCGCGGTGCTTGTGCCGTAGTTTCCGTAGTTTGAGGTGATATATGGTCAGCGCGGCGGACATCCAAGTGGTTCGCAGGATGACAGGGGTAACTGTTGAGGAGTATTCCGACAACAACCTTTCATCTATTATTGAGCGGTATCCTCTTCCGGATGCCAACGGGTTGTTCCCTGAAGAAGATGGATGGACGCCGCGCTATGACCTGAATGCGGCGGCGGCTGATGTTTGGGCTGAAAAAGCGGCGGGACTGGCGGGGCAGTATGATTTCACCGCAGATGGTGCGTCATTTGAGCGCAGTCAGGCATACGAGCAAGCCATGCAACAAGCGCGATACTACCGCTCCCGCCGTGCACTGCATACGGTGAAATCACAGGCTTATCCAAAGTTAAAGGACAACAGCGATGACGCTCGGTGAAAGTGAGATTACATCCATTCGCGAAACGCAGAAGCTGCACATGCCGGACACAGTTTACATCCAGCGTTTGACACGTACATCAGATGACGCTGGTGGCTGGACAGAAGCCTGGCAGACGGTTGCTACGACAAAAGGCCGGCTGGCGCCAAGTCAGCGCCAGGCTGGTGAAGTCGTGCAAGGTGGTGCAATCACGGCTTATGGCGAATACATAGTGACGTTACCAGCAGATACTGATTTGCAACAGGATGATCGGCTGCAGCTTGCAGGTACTCAGTATGAGGTGGGGGCAATTTTGGAACGCAGCGCAAAAACGGCACTGCGGGTTTTGGTGAGTAAAGTATGAGGTGAAATATGGAACAAGTTGTGAATGGCATTCCTTTGGTTGTGTTAGTTGTCGCGCTAGTAGAGTGGGTAAAGCGATTTGGGATAGAGGGCAAAGCATTAAATGCCGTTAGCATGCTCATTGGTGCTGTAATCGGTGTGGCATACTGGTATGCACAGGCACCGCTTGTGTCTTTTGCTGACTGGTTTGGTGCATTGGCATATGGTTTAGTACTTGGTTTGGTTGCTAGCGGCATTTATGATGCAGCGCGGAGTGCGGTGAGAGGATAACCGTGAGTGCGGCGGAAGAGCGTGTTAGCAACACAAGTTTGCA
>DAOUMN010000041.1:0-38370 GCA_034411135.1 Bellilinea sp. | reverse complement strand
AAACTTTTCATTGAAGGTTTCCTTTGGATTGGCTTTTTGTGTGGTAACAAAAGTTTACTCTATTTGGAAACCTTCTCTTATCCCGAACTCACGTTATTTACTTAAACCTGAAGTGGAAATGACATGGTTCGATTCAAAAGTCATAGCCTGTCCTTTGGAGTGAATTTGTATTGCTTTAGCTGGGATATTCTCTGGATGCTTTCATCGCCTTGGGGATTCCCGGTTATCATTCGAGCCGGTTGAAAAATTTGCATTTACCGGGAAAAAGACAGCCAGGTGAGGTGGATTTATTATGCCGCCTGGCTGTCTTAAGTATGTGACTGCAAACCTGTTAGAAACCGATTCGCAGCCAATCAGTGCCGGTGATGACCGAGAGCACCAGCAGGATAAAGACGATCAACAAGACGGTGCCACAGCCGCAACCCAGGCAGGAGCCGCTGCCGAATCCCACCTTGGATTGAAGCCAGCCAAATAGGCGGTCGAGTAAAAATAACTTGAGTAATCCTGAAAGACATCCGGGTCGAGTATCCATTTCTTTGTTTCACCTCATGGTAGTTTACGTAAAAAGAACGAATTCGTTGCTAAAGGCAGGTAGATGATTGTTCGGTTTTGGTTCTTGTCAGAGTTTTTATAACTGGATTTGGGTTTTTGGTCTGTATAGCGTTTTTACGATATGGGTTGACAGATTTTGGAAATGAAAAGTAAAATTAATAATGATGAAAAATGATATTAAGTCTGTTGTTGTGACCCAGCGCAATCATCATCATGTTCATGTTTCCCCTCCGCCGAATCAGGTGAGCGGGTAGTTTTGTTTTTCTAAACAGCAAACCAACCCCCTGCCTATCGGCGGGGGGATTTTTTATCCATTGCAGAAAGGATATGCATATGGCAAGTTTTCGTATCTCACTCCCGTCCAAGGGGCGGCTTGCAGAAGAAGCGCTGGCTTTCCTCGACTCATGTGGGTTGCGGGTTTATAAACCCAATCCCCGCCAGTACGAGGCAATACTGCCCGACCTTGCGGACCTTAAGGTGCTCTTCCAGCGCCCAGCGGATATTGTTGCCAGTGTGGCAGATGGCAGCGTGGATTTCGGTATTACTGGATATGATATGGTGTTTGAAAAAACACCGCAGCCAAGCCCATTGCTGATTATCCACGATGATCTCCAATTCGGGCAGTGCAGCCTGTGCCTGGCTGTGCCTGAGGATTGGCAGAAGGTCAATAACCTGGATGATTTACGCGCTTACGCGGGAAGCCTAATTCGTCCACTGCGAATCGCAACAAAATTCCCACAATTAAGTGGGTATTTCCTGGAACAAAATGGAATTGCCTTCAATTTGATTTCGGCAGAGGGAACGCTCGAAACAGCACCAGCCATCGGCTATGCAGATATGATCAGCGACCTGGTTGCTTCAGGGCAAACTCTCCGCGACAACCGGCTGAAAAAGATAGCAGGTGGCACGATTCTCGACTCTCGGGCTGTGTTAATCGCCAATTTCAACCGCCTACGCCGCAGCCCTGCAGCGCAACAGCTGGCGAGAAACCTGCTCGAATTTATCGAAGCACACTTGCGGGCTGCTGAGAACTATTCGGTGTTTGCCAATATGCGTGGCAATTCCGCACAGGCAGTAGCGCAACGAATATTTGATCATTGCACCATTCGCGGCTTACAGGGACCGACACTGGCGCCGGTATATTCTGCGCAGGGGAATGGAGACTGGTATGCGGTACATGTGGTGGTGAGCAAGGCGGAAATCTACCAGGCGGTTAACCAGTTGCGGGCGGTTGGCGGCAGCGGGGTTGTGGTTGTACCGGTGACGTATATTTTCGATGAAGAACCTCCGCGCTATGTGGCTATGGTGCGCGCACTGGAACAAGTCACACCGCCCGGGCTGCAACCCATTTTCGGCGGGGTAAAGGCATGAACGAAAAATTGCGTCAGGATATACAGCGCCGATTTGAGGTAATTCCGGCGTATGTCCCCATCGAACCCTTCGAAGTTCTTTCGGAGCGGGTGGGGCGGTCGCCGCAGGAAATTATCAAGCTGGATGCGAATGAAAATCCCTACGGCATGGCTCCGTTGGCTCGCAAAGCTCTGCGCAACCTGGCGTGGGGACACATTTACCCCGATCCGGAAAACCGCGTTTTGCGCAGTGCACTGGCGGATTTTCTGACCCTTCCGGTTGCCAATCTCCTGGTGGGAGCCGGCGCGGATGAGTTGATTGACCTGGTGATGCGGGTGATTTTGCGACCCGGCGAACGGGTGATGATCGCGCCACCAACGTTTGGCATGTATGCATTCGATGCACGCATCAACTCGGCGGAAGTAATCGAGGTGCCGCGTAGACCGGATTTCGGGCTCGACCTGGATCGCATGGAACAAGTGGTTGAGGAGCAAAGACCGAAGTTGGTTTTCCTGGCGACGCCCAACAACCCGGATGGACAGCTGATCTCACCCGAGCAGTTGTCGCGGATTTTCTCATGGAAAAGCCTGATCGTTCTGGATGAAGCCTATATCGAGTTTACCGACGCCGGAGGGCGTGCAGGCGAAAAGAGTAGTCAGGCACGAATACCGTTGGAACGGGATAACGTCATTGTGCTGCGGACGTTTAGCAAATGGGCGGGTTTGGCAGGTTTGCGTGTCGGTTACGGAATTTTCCCAGACTGGCTGCTGCCTGCTCTTTGGAAAGTCAAGCAACCTTATAACGTCAATACCGCAGCCAGCGCAGCGGCAATTGCCTCGCTACAGGAATTGAAGCTACTGGCGGACAACCTGGCACGCATACGGCGCGAGCGATTGAAATTGCTGGCTGATTTGGGCCAGTTCAGCTGGTTGCAGCCGCTGCCATCACAAGCAAATTTCATCCTTTGCAAGGTTAATGGGCGGTCAGCGAAGACAGTTAAGGATGATTTGATGAAGCAAGGCATTTTTGTTCGTTATTTCGATACACCGTATCTACAAAATTATTTGCGCATCAGCATCGGGCGGGCGAAAGACCGGAAGGTGCTGATCGAAGCATTAAGAAATATCGAGGTGGTTGAATGAGTCCAAACATTACCGCAGATAGACAGGCATCAATCAGCCGTGAAACCCGCGAGACGAAAATCACGATTTGGATCAATTTGGATGGAATCGGCGAGCAAAGGATTTCGACAGGGATTGGTTTCCTCGACCACATGCTGGCGCAACTGGCGTTTCATGGCTTGTTTGATGTGCACTTGCAGGCGCAAGGCGATCTTCATGTTGACTATCATCACACAGTAGAAGACGTTGCTTTGGGGTTGGGTGAAGCCTTTGACCAGGCATTGGGTTCGCGAGCCGGGTTAGTGCGGATGGCATCCTTTTACGCATCAATGGACGACAGCCTGGCAAGGGTGGTTGTTGATTTTTCCGGACGGCCATATAGTGTGGTGCGGGCACGCTGGCACTCTCCTCATGTGGGCGGCATTCCAACCAGTCTGTTTATACATTTTCTAGAATCTTTTGCCATACGGGCGCGCTGCAACCTGCATGCAAGTGTGTTGTACGGTTTGGATGATCACCATCAGGTGGAAGCTGTGTTCAAAGCCTTGGGCAAAGCACTGAGTCTCGCCAGCCGGATCGAGCCACGCCGGTCGGGTCAAATTCCTTCGACGAAAGGAACAATGAATGATTGAGCGATTGCGAGATGTGGCGGTGGTAAACGCAGGCACCGGTAACCTGCGCTCGGTGGTTTGTGCGTTAAACAAATGCAATGCTCAGGTGAAAGTCATACACCGGGCAGATGACCTTTTACGCGCAGAGCGGATTGTTCTGCCTGGTGTTGGCGCTTTCGGGCGTTTTATCCAGGGCTTGCGGCACTTCGATTTGGTAGATGCACTGACTGAGTTTATCCGCCGGGGCAGACCGCTGCTGGGTATTTGCGTAGGCATGCAGGCGTTGCTGGAAACAAGTTCTGAAATGGGCTCGCACATGGGTTTAGGCATGATTCCTGGTCACGTAGTGCAATTTCCGCCGCGTGAGGGATATAAAATCCCGCACACTGGATGGAACCAGATCTGGTTCCATCAATCGCTGCCATTGTTGAGCGGATTAAAGCCTGGTTTTTACGCGTATTTCAATCACAGTTATTACTGTGAGCCACATGTACCGGGTTACAGTCTGGCGCAAACCGATTACGGGGTGGACTTTACCAGCATTGTTGGCACAGGGCTGGTTTTTGGGGTGCAGTTCCACCCAGAAAAAAGCCAAGCGGCAGGTGAACGCCTGTTGTCCAATTTTTTGAGTCTGTGAGGATAGTAAACATGGGTGCTGTTAGGGAATTTATCCTCTTCCCAGCCATCGATTTGCGCGGCGGGAAGGTGGTACGTTTACGTGGCGGAGACCCTGCCCAGGAAACAATCTACAGCCAGGATGCTGTTGAGACAGCCCGCCGCTGGATTGATTGCGGTGCCAAATGGCTGCATGTGGTCAATCTGGACGCAGCGATGGGAGAACCAGATCAAACCAGCCGGAATGCCCTGGTACAGGTTGTCCGCTACGCGTTTGCTGTCGGGGTAAATGTGCAAGTTGGCGGCGGGATTCGTTCTGTAGAGGCGATCGAGACTTTACTGGAGTTGGGTGTTGCGCGGGTTGTATTGAGTACTGTAGCTGTGGAGGACGAAAACCTGACATTGCAGGTACTGGCTCGCCTGGGCAGTGAATCAATTGCCATAGGGTTGGATGTTCGCAGCGGGGAGATGCAAGTGCGCGGGTGGCAACAGGCGGCGGAAATCAGCCCGGCGGTGTTGATCGAACGGTATACCGCCGCCGGGCTGCGTTGGGTCATTTTTACGGACGTCCAGCGCGACGGCATGTTGAGCGGTGGCAATATCCGCCAGGCGGCAGCTTTGGCGCAGGATACGCAACTCCAGGTGGTTCTATCCGGCGGGGTGGCACAGGAAAGCGAAATTGAGCAAGCCCGCGGGGCTGGATTGGCGGGCGTTATCCTGGGCAAGGCAATTTACAGCGGAAAATTGGAAATGGATAAATTGCTCACCCGTTTTGGAAAAGGAGGATCGAATGTTGGCTAAACGTATCATTCCCTGCCTGGATGTAAAACACGGACGTGTGGTGAAGGGAATCAATTTTATTGATTTGCGCGATGCTGGTGATCCGGTGGTGCAAGCTGGGCTGTACGACTCGCTCGGGGCGGATGAACTGGTATTTCTTGATATCCAGGCGACCCCTGACGGGCGGGCCACTGTTCTCGATCTGGTTGCGCGGGTTGCGGAAGAAATCCGTATGCCGCTGACCGTTGGTGGCGGGGTTCGCAGCCTGGATGATATGCGCTGCCTGTTGTTGGCTGGAGCAGACAAAATCAGCATCAATTCGGCGGCAGTGCGCCGACCCAGCCTGATCTCCGCGGGTGCGGAACGCTTCGGCAGTCAATGTATTGTGTTGGCTATAGATGCCCGCAGGGTACCCGGTGGAGACATACCCCGTTGGGAAGTGTATGTGAATGGCGGTCGTACCCCAACCGGGCTAGATGCGCTGGATTGGGCGCATCAGGCAGTCGAACTTGGTGCAGGCGAGATCCTTCTCACCAGCATGGATCGGGATGGCACCCGCCAGGGCTATGATCTCGACCTAACCCGCCAGTTTTCAACCCACTTGCCCGTACCGGTGATTGCTTCGGGAGGTGCGGGCGAGTTGCAGCATTTCGCTGATGTGCTCGGCGGCGCGGGTGCCGATGCAGCACTGGCAGCAACGTTATTTCACGACGGGATTGTCCCGATTTCCCAACTGAAACAATTTCTCCAACAGCAGGGTATCTGTGTGCGTATTCCAAATGAGGTGATCTAATGATTTCCAATCTCCCGTGCTTGAAATTCAATGCCGAGGGCTTAATCCCGGTAATTCTACAAGATGTCGAATCCCAGCAAGTTCTCATGATGGGGTGGATGAATGCTGAAGCGCTCACGCGGACCGTGCAGACTGGTCTGGTGCACTTTTGGTCACGCAGCCGTAAAACCTTATGGCGCAAAGGAGAGACCTCCGGTAATTTGATGCGCTTGGTGGAAATATTTGTGGATTGTGATGCCGATGCGCTTTTGGTGCGGGTAATCCGGCATGGTCCTGCCTGTCACACCGGTGTCACTACTTGCTTTAGCCGTAATCTTAAATCTATACCGGCAGGCACTCTTTCCTGGAAGGAGGAATGATCCATGACGCTGGCCTGGTTATTTGATCTCATTGCCTACCGATTAGAAAATCCGCGTGCCGATTCTTACACCAGCCAGTTATTGGCTGAAGGCGAGGATGAGATTTTGAAAAAGATCGGCGAAGAGGCGGTGGAAATTATCGTGGCTGCCAAAGGGCAAGGCAGGCAACGGCTGATTGAAGAGATCAGCGATCTGACCTATCATGCTCTGGTTTTGATGGCAGCCAAAGAGATCAGCCTGGCGGACGTTGAAAACGAACTTGTCCGGCGGCACAAGTCAAAGAGCAGGAGTAGAGACTCAAATTGACCGAAAAAAATAGTGCGGAAACATTGCGTTGTGCTGATTTTTCGATATAATCAATTATCCATTTGCCCGGTTAAAGGTTGGCGTTCGATCGAAAAACGCCATCACTGACCCGAAAGTTGCCCTGGCAAGGCATGCGTCTGTCCGTTACGCACCTTAAAATGCTGTAACGAATTTCCCAACAAACCGCTTAAGGCGGGAGGGGAGAGTTTTGGCACCGCGGCGGAAGCAGGCAGCCGTGCGGAGCCAATTTTTTTGCCTCGACATTGCGCCGCGTTCCATCTTGTTTAGTTAATCAACGCGGTAAGGCGGTCGTTATGGCGTATTGTGGGCGGGTCATGCCGCCCAGGACAGGCTCATGGTGAATAACCATGGCAATTTAACCAAAGACCGGGCGTCTCCGGCGAGGTTAAGAAAAAATCTTTCTTCCAAGGAGAAAAATGGAGATTCTATCGTTTTCCTATTGCTCACCCAAACTGGAATTACGCCCTTGCCCTGAAAAGGGCGGATTTGGGTTGTATGCTGTTGAGCCCATTCCGGCGGGCGAATTACTGTCAATGTGGGGCGGACAGGTGGTTACCGGCGATCAGCTGCAATTCTTACCGATCGACCGGCAAACTCACGGCATCCAGATTCATGAGGATCTGTACATGATCCCGGTAACCCACGGTGAGCCAGCCGATTATTTCAATCATTCATGCAATCCGAATTCAGGTCTGGATTCACCAATTTCGCTGGTGGCGATGCGCGATATTGCCATCGGTGAGGAAGTATGCTTCGATTATGCGATGAGCGACTCGTCAGATTATGACGAGTTCGAGTGCCACTGCGGGGCGCCAAACTGCCGCAAGACGATCACCGGTAAAGACTGGATGAATCCTGAATTACAGCAGCGTTATTTCGGCTTTTTCTCACCGTACCTGCAGCGACGGATCCAAAAAGCCTTGCACGAAGTGTCTCTTAACTATAACGGCAGTAAAAAACAGCAAAGATTCACTGCGGCAGATTGAGTTTTTACGCCCGGAATGAAGCACTATGGCAGTCATATCTATCCTGACCGATTTCGGAGACCGGGATGGTTTTGTCGGAGTCATGAAAGGGGTAATCTGGAAGATTGCCCCTGATGCGCAAATCGCTGATCTGACGCATTGGATCGAGCCGCAAAATGTGACTCATGGGGCGTTGATCCTTGGGCAAGCTTATCATTATTTTCCTGCCGGCACGGTTCATGTTGCCGTGGTCGATCCGGGTGTGGGAACACGCCGACGAGCCATCGCCGCTCGGATTGGCGAGCACATCTTTGTTGCGCCGGACAATGGATTACTAACGCTGCCGTTGGAACACGCTGAGACGAATCGTTGGGGGGTCGAAGCGGTCGAGCTGGATCAACCGCGATTTTGGTTGCCGGAGGTCAGTAAATCCTTCCATGGGAGAGATATTTTTGCACCATGTGCCGCACACTTGGCAAATGGCGTTCACCTGGAAGAGATGGGCAGCCCTTTGACAACCCCTCTTTTGCGTATAGCCGTCAATAAGCCTGAACCTGTGCCAGGTGGGCTGGTGGGGCAGGTTCTGATGGCGGATGTGTTTGGCAACCTGATCACCAGCCTGAGCGCAGAAATGCTGGCTGGCAAAGAGATTACTGCGGTGCGGATTGGCAAGGAACGGATTGACCGGTTGAGTACCACATTTGGTGAAAACATGCCAGGTAGCTTGATAGCAATGATTGATAGTTCCGGTTGGTTGAGCATCTGCGTCGTCAACGGAAATGCCCAGCAGCGGCTGGCTGTAAAACCGGGTGACCGGGTTGAGGTTGATTTACGGTAATTGCTTGAGCCAACTTAATGGTTGGCAGAATTCCCAAACTCGTTTAAGATGCGGGCGATGTGTTTTGCGCCTTTTAAGTACAGGTCCAGGCGGATATTTTCATTCGGAGCGTGGGCTTGTGAACCTGGATGTCCAATGCCGGCTGTGACCACTGGAAGGCTCAATTTTTCGATAAACAGATGATTAGGACCCGACCCGCCGCTCATCGGCACGATTTGCATCGGCATACCGTACACATCCGCTGCAGATTCAACCACCAAGCGGACGAAAGGATGGTCGGGATCCGTGCGTGCGGGCGCTTCGCCGCCTAGAAATTCGATCTGTACGTCGTTGAATCCCTCGCGGTCAAGATGAACGCGTAGTTTTTGAAGAATCTCTTGCGGAGTCTGGTCAGGTACCAGCCGGAAATCGATTTTTGCGCTGGCACGGGCTGGCAAAACGGTTTTTGAGCCACGTCCCTGGTAGCCAGAGGTCAATCCGCAAATGGTGCAGGTCGGTTCGAGGCTCTCAGCAATGCGCAATTCAACCCCGCCGGTCAAGCCCCTTAAGAACGATTTTATACCGTAGCGATTGCGGTACTCTTCGGCGGTTTCAGGCAGCAACTCCATCAACTGCCGGTCACGCTCGGAAGGTGTTTTGACGTTGTCATAAAAGCCCGGAATGTGAATGTGTTCATCCGTGCCTTTGAGGGTGTTCAACGCCCAGACCAGCCGCCAGGCAGCGTTGGGGAAGATCGAACCGCCCAGCCCGGAGTGAACATCCTGATTAGCGGTGTCGATGCTCAGTTCAACGTAACACAAGCCGCGCAGTCCAAGATATTGCATTGGCACATCGCGGTGATCTACCCCGCCAAATTCCCACACGCAGGCATCGGCAGCCAGTTTATCGGCATGGGTTTCGATAAAGTCTTTCAGGTGCAGGCTGCCGACTTCCTCTTCGCCTTCGATGACGAATTTAACATTGCAGGGAAGTTCGCCCTGTTCGGTAAGAATTGCATCGATAGCGAACAAGCGGCTGACCAGATGACCCTTGTCATCGCTCACCCCGCGAGCAAACAGCATACCGTCCCGGCGAGTGGGTTCGAACGGAGGTGAATTCCACAGTTCGAGTGGTTCCGGGGGCTGAACATCGTAGTGGTTGTAAAACAACAGGGTCTTCGGACTGCGCCCTGCACGGAAGGCGGTCACCACCGGGGCACCAGCAGTAGGTAGAATATCTGTCTCGAAGCCGCGTTGCCGCAGCATGGTGGCAACCATTTCTGCAGTCTCTGATAAACCCCAGTTCTGTGCGGATACGCTTGGCTGAGCGCATAAACGGCTTAATTCGGCAAGGCTGTCTTCAAGATGCGTATCGAGATAGGCATCGATGGATGAGTATTGGGTCATGGTCTCCTCCGCAAGGGTGGAAAGTTAGAAAGGAATTAAACCAAGGATGAACGAACCGCCAAAAGCAAAAACCATCATTTTCAGCACTTTACCGATCCAGCAAAACAGCAGGAAGTGCCACAACGGCATTTTGAGAACCCCAGCCGTAATACCCGCCACATCAAAAAGCGGGTTAGGGACAAAGGATAAAACTAGAACAGTGATCGGACCGTACCTGCGCATCCAGGCTTCAAAGCGGTCGCTCCACTTTGTCCGTTCGACGATACCCTGTCCGCTGAAACCCGCCAGATAGCCGGAGAGTTCGCCCAGGGCGGCGCCACTGCCAGCGGCGACCGCCACCCACAATGGATTAAAAACAGCACCCATGGCGGATGTGACCAGCACCCCGGGCAACGGTAGAATCAGGGTTGCGTTCGTCAGTAAGGATACCAGGAAAATGCCAGGATAACCCAAGCCTTCCAACTGGCTGACTTTTTCACGGTTAAGATACAGCAGAACGGTTAAAGAAACAACAAACACCAAAGCAAGAATGCGGGCGATTGTGAGGCGGGTTTCTTTAGACATTGGAGAGATTTTGTTTGTTTTCCAGCATTGTTTCGATGCGAGAAATGACCATTTCCAATGCCACTGTATTGAAGCCGCCCTCTGGGATGATAACGTCGGCGTAGCGTTTGGATGGTTCGACAAAATCCATATGCATGGGGCGAACGGTGTTGAGGTACTGGCGTACAACGGATTCGGTATTGCGACCACGCTCGCGAAGATCTCGCTCCAGCCGGCGGATGAAGCGCAGGTCGGAATCGGTATCAACGAAAATTTTTACATCGAATAATTCACGCAAGAGGGGTTCGGCAAAAATCAAAATACCCTCGACCAGGATAACCCGCTGTGGTTCAATTCGGATGGTCTGTGAAGTCCGAGTATGGGTGGTAAAGTCATATACCGGCAATTCGATTGCCTGCCAGTTTTTCAGGCTGCGGATATGTTCGATCATCAGTGATGTTTCCAACGAATTGGGATGGTCGAAATTGACCGCTTCACGCTGGGGAAGAGGCAGGTCTTTCAGGTCCCGATAGTAGGCGTCGTGGGGCAGATAGGCAATGCGATGGCTGCCGACTTTTTTCAAAATTTCGGAGGCAACAGTGGTTTTACCGGAGCCAGAACCGCCAGCAATGGCAATAACCAGGGGAGTTATTCGTGAGTCCATGAATAAATTATAGCCTAGAAAAAGAGATGGTTTAGTCGATGTTGATCCATTGCAGGTCGCCACTTTGAAGATCAATGATGGCGAAGGAATGCGATTCTTTTCGCAAACCACCCAACGCGCCAGGATTGATGATCCGGGTGATACCCTTGCGTTCGTCTCGGCGTCGGTGGGTGTGACCTGTGAATATGTACTCAAAGCGTTGCTCGTGAGTCCATGCTTCCACCTTGCCGGGGATGTGACCGTGGGTAATTGCGATCCGGCTGCCGTGAATTTCACCTTCGAAATGCATTCCGGCGTATGACTGGTTATTCATGGTATGAAAATGGTCATGGAGTGCGCCGCTGGTGAAATCGCCGTTGCCAAAGGTCAAAATGACGCGAAATTGACGGAGCAGGGCACCGGTTTCGATTGTGGTGAGGTCGCCGCAATGGATCAGGGTGGAAATCTTCTGCTGTTCAATCCATTGAATGGCACGACTCAGCGTGAGGATATTGTTATGAGTGTCGGAAAGAAGGGCGATTTTCATTCGTCACGCCACTTCCAGGGTTTCGAATTCGATTCCGCTGTTTTGGAAGGACTGGTACAACGCCTCACGCTGTTGGGGGGACAGATTTTTGATCACCAGACGTAAATAAAATCCTCCATCCGGTCTGGTATTGTTTACAGATCGGAGAATATTACCTCCCACTTGAGAAACCAATTGGGCAATCTGCGCCAACACGCCGGGGCGGTTGGAGTTGTTTCCTCCGCTGATGGAAATGGTGTTCCAGTTCAGGTTTTGTTGACTGATACCAGCCTTTTCCAGAGCATCCGCCAGGTCCATTTGACGAATGGCGCCGGAACCGAGTGAAGCGTATAAATCCTCCAGGCCAGAGGATGCCAGCTGACTCATCAAAACATCGAAGCGCACCGCATCGAGTGCCTGAATATCTTCAAGGTCAAGAATGCCCTGACTGAGTAGTACCGGTTTGATCACCTGACGTCCTTTTTCGGCACTACGTTTGAGGGCTTCGGTGATCAGCACCGACCGCAGCAGACGCGATGTGGAATTGTTCGCAAAGGTTAACCATTTTTCATTCGGTGTCTGACGGGTTCCCTCGGTGATAACCTCCACAATGTCACCGGATTGGACGCGGTCCGACAGTCGTGCCAGAGAACCGTTGATTTTTACGGCGCTGATTTTATCCAGTAAAAATTCCTGCTGGATTGAAGCCACCGCATCCAGAACAGTTGAGCCTTCCGGCAGGAAGCGTGCCCCACCGCTGGGAGTAAGAATTTCCAAGGGGCGGTAGGCATCAATGTTTTTACCGTGTTGCAGGGCGTAGACAACCCCCCAATGGTTTTCGCCCTCCATATCCCGTGTAGCAATTGCCACCTCAACAGCTCCTAAATCGGGCAACCAGGCTGTCACCTGAAGTGCGCGGTAGCCGTTTTGCGGACAGGCGATGTAGTCATCAAACCGGTTATGATCCAGGTACGCACCCAGGAAACGATTTACTCGTGGGAGCAAGGCATAACAGTCGGTTTCATCGGCTTCTTCCACGACCAAACGAAAACTAACCAGGTCGTTGACATCCTGAAAAGAGTTCATGGATGTTTTCCGCGCCCGCGCCATGCGGCGCAACTTTTGCCAGGATTGCCAGTAACCGTTGACAGTGATTTCCACCGATCCATTGATCCCGGCTTTATCCAGGATCAGTCCAAGTTCGTCCATCATCGGATTGATGAAATTCAACGTCAGGCGTGGATCGGCATCGATGATTGGTTTAACAAACTGGTACGTTTCGGGCTCGGCATAGGGGAAGGCAATATCCTCGATCCAACGCCGCCAGCGGTAACAATTAAGGATGCCCGCCAGTTTCCCGTACGCCCGTATGGCTTCACTGGCTTTTTGCTGGCGTTTATGAGCCGGCATGTGCTGTAAGGTTAGCAGGTTGTGGCTTTTATCCGCCAGTTTTACCAGGTAAACGCCCGGATCACGGAACTGGGCAATTTTTCGTAGCGTTTCCATTTCCCGTGAACGTCCATCGCGCGGGGCGCTGATTTTGGTGACACCATCCACGATATAGGCAATCTCTTCCCCCAATCTGCCGGGAAAACGATGTTTAATCTTTTCGAGGCTTTCGCCCTGGTCCTCAACGCTGTCGTGCAGTAAAGCGGCAATTGTCCAGGCTTCGTTTCCAACCAATTTGTCCACAAAGCCCGCTACCCAGGCGCAATGCGTTTCAAAATAAGGCTCCCCGCTCATGCGCAGTTGACCTGCGTGCAGTTCTTTGCCCCACCGATATGCTTCGGCAATTGCCTGGGTGCGAGGATGGAATGGACCAGGATTGAATTCATCGTCCAGCCGGGGACGAATTTCCTGAACGTGCTTTATGATTGCCATGAGTATGTAGGACAGTAAGGGATGCTTGTCATTGCTTTCTCAAAAAACGACATGTACCGAATTTGACCGGATAATCCGGTGCCAATTGGGTTGTATCCTCTTGCGAGGCAAGTGACTAAAAGCCTGTGTGAATTTTCTCGTCCCAAAGTCAAGTTATTTTAAGCGGATTTTGAAAAAAGTGACTAAAATTGAGCACGTTTTCATTATAATCAGTCAGGCATGTGATTCTGCCTCGGGAGGAAAGAATGAAAAAAGCTTTGTTTCTAGTGATATTGGCAGTGATACTTGGGATCAGCGCGTGCACGACGAATCAGCCGACTGCCATTCCGACAAAGGTTGTGATTGAATTACCCAATGAAGTAATTGAAGCGATCGCAACGAACTTGAAAATCGGTGCGGAAGAGATTGTTTTTAACAATACCACTCAGATTGATTATCCCAATTCTTGTTTGGGACTGCCTTCTGCTGAGGAAGTTTGTGCGGAAGTCATCGTCCCAGGCTACCAGGGTATTCTGGCTGTTGGCAGTGCTCAATATGAGTTTCGCAGCGATAAAACCGGTGAACGACTGAGGATTGTACCAATTGCCTTGAAGGCTGCTCAGGCAGAGCTGGCAAAGGCTTTCCAAATCGATATCAATGTCATCCGCTGGGTGGAAGTGGAACGAATGGAGTGGAAGGATAGCTGCCTGGGCTTGGAACAGCCTGGCATTACCTGCGCGGAGGTGATTACGCCCGGTTTCCGGATTATGCTGGAAGCCGGCGGGGTTTTCTTTGTATATCGCACAAACGCTTCTGGCAGCCAGGTTGTGTTGGAAATGTATAGTAATTAATTTAATGCACAATCATTTTCTACGATAGCGCAGAAAGTGATTGTGCATTACCGTGAACCATAATTGTGCGCCGATTTCTCCTCGTTGCGATCAGTAGCTGGTGGCGGCGCAGGCGAAAGAGCGGAGATCTCCTCGCGTAATTCGGGGGTCATCCGAATCTCAAGACATTTCAAAATGCTGGTTATTTGATCCGGGTTGCGTGCACCGATGATGGGCGCTGTGATGGCTGGATGTCCGGCAACCCAGGCAACTGCCAGCGGGGCGGGCTCGAAACCGTGCGTCTGGGCAAAACGACGGAACGATTCCGCGAGATCATAGACGGCTGGATCGCCGTAACGAACCTGGTACATCGGATTTTCAACCAACCTGCCCGAATCTGGTCGTTCGCGTGCGCCGTATTTACCGCTCAGCAGACCGCCACCTAAAGGGCTGTATGAGATTACCGCCAGATGTTCAGCTTGCGCCATGGGCAATATTTCTACCTCTGCCTGACGTTTTGCCAGATTGTACATAGGCTGCAGCACTTCGAAGGGTGCCCAGTTGTGGGTATTGGAAAGATGAAGGGCTTTCATCACCTGCCAGGCGGCAAAATTGCTGGCAGCCGGGTATAAAATTTTGCCTTGTTGGACGAGATCATCCAGGGCACGCAGGGTTTGTTCGAGATCGGTGTATTCATCGAAACGATGAATGAAATAGATGTCGATCCAGTCGGTTTGCAGCCGCTTGAGGCTCGATTCCACTGAACGAAAGATATGCCGGCGGGAAGCCCCACGGGCGTTGACATCTTTACCGGTGGGGAAATACACCTTGCTGGTGATAATTAAGTCTTCGCGATCGCCCTGCATCAAACGCCCCAAAATTTCTTCCGCCTTGCCGCTGGAATAAACATTGGCGCAATCGAAAAAATTTATGCCAGCATCGCGACAGATTTTGTACAACTGTGCAGAGGTGGCTTCATCCGCATCACCGCCAAAGGACATGCATCCAAAACACAACGAAGAGACTTTAACACCAGTTTTTCCGAGAAATTTATATTCCATTGCCTACTCCCTTTTGGTTCACGCAGTTTTGATGATGTCTTTGGGTAAAATGGAACCTTCCGAAGATTGTAATGCAAAAATTGGCAATGCAATGATTCTTTTGAATTACCCAAACGCACAATCCTGCTGGTGGACAAAGTGATCATCGAATCGAAGAATTCGAGATAGCCCATCTGATGTTTTTTTGATATGATAATAAGAACTCCAAGAGTGCGGATAAATGAAAAGCGGAATGTCGCTGGTTTTTTATTCACCTGAAGTTGCATTTCAGGATGGGGTTTTTATTGTGTCTTTATCGGGTTCTTGCGGGCCGATGGGTGTGGGATTTATGAGTTAACCATGGAAATCACGATTCCAATAACCCGAACCAAAATCATCCTACCCCGCCGCCGGTCGGATATCCTGTCACGCCCGCGCCTGTTATCCCTTTTTGATGAACTGGTGGAACAACGCCTGATCATTGTCGCGGCTCCGGCTGGCTATGGTAAAACTTCTCTGCTGATCGATTATGCCCATCAATCTGCAATGCCGGTTTGCTGGCTTTCACTGGATGCATTGGACGGCGAACCACAACGATTCATTGCGTATTTTATCGCTTCCATTCAGACGGTTTTTCCGGATTTTGGTAAAACCTGCATTCCGGCGCTAAATTCAACACCGCAGGAACACCTCAACCTGGACACGTTGGTATCTTTGATAGTCAACGATGCCTACGACGCGATTAGCGAGCATTTTGTGCTGATCATTGATGATTATCACCTGGTCGAGAACAACCGCGAGATCAATTATTTCATCAATCGTTTCTTATTGCTGGTTGATGAAAACTGTCACCTAGTAATTTCATCACGCCGCCTTCTGCCGCTGGCAGATATGCCTCTGCTGGTGGCGCGCTCGTTGGTGGGTGGTTTGGGCTTCGAAGACCTGGCGTTCCAGCATGAGGAGATCCGTAACCTTTACCTGCAAAATTTTCACATTCTTTTGCCAGATAGCCAGGCGGATGAGCTGGCTCACCTGACGGAAGGATGGATTACCGGTTTGATCCTTTCCACTCAAGTGGAAAATGGCAAGGTGGTGACCCGTTTTAAAGCACGAAAAGTTGCCGGGGTAAGTGTGTACGATTACCTGGCGCAGCAAGTGTTGGAGCAACAAACCGAAGAACTGCGCCGCTTTCTTTACCGCACCTCGCTGTTTGAGGAGTTTGATGTTGCCATTTGCGCTACAGTGATTGGTTCGGCGCTGAGTATTGAGCAAGATTGGCAGAATTTGATGGATCAGGTACAGCGCAACAATCTTTTCGTCCTGCCCGTAATTGAAGAGGACCATATCTGGCTGCGCTATCACCATTTGTTCCGCGATTTTTTACAGAACCGGATGATCCAGGAGTACCCCGCGGAAGCACGCGCATTGCAACTGAAACTCGCGGATTATTACCAGCAAATTGGCGAATGGGAACGGGCATACCAGGTTTACGACCGGCTGGGTGAAAAGACAGCCAAAGCCAATATGATTGAAACAGCTGGCACGCTGCTGGTTTCGCGGGGGCGGATCTTGACTCTGCAGACCTGGCTGGAGGACATCCCCAATTTGTTCATCGAAAGATCGCCAAATCTGCTTTCTTTGCAGGGGGTGGTAAAGGTCATGCTGGGCGATGCAAATACCGGTATCGAGTTGTTCAACCTGGTTTTAAAGAAGCTGAATGAAGCAGACAACCCGAGTTTAAGGGCGCACACATTAATTCGCCGTTCGGGTGCATATCGGATGATTGGAGATTATCCTCGCGCTCTGGAAGATGCGGAAAATGCGTTGGAAATTCTAAAGACAACCCCAACAGAGCGCAATTTGATTGCTGCGGCGATGCATTCCAAGGGAATGGTACAAAATTACCTGGGGAAGATCAGTGATGCGCTTGAATGGCTGACGATTGCTCGAAATGGTTTCCTTGAACTGGGGGATGAAGACTCGGCAGCCAAAGTTGCCATGGAAATCGCAGTGGTGTATCGCTATCTTGGCGATTTAAATCAATCAGAAAACATCTACCGTGATATCTTGATTTACTACCAAACCAGCGGCAATATCGTCTGGCAGGCAAATCTTTTAAATAACCTGGGGGTTCTGCACGCCCTGGCAGGCGAATACGAGATGGCTTTGAATGAATTGGAACGCGCCATCCAGTATGCCAAGATGGGCGGATATTCCAGGTTGGAAGCCTATGCCCTGACCAGTCTTGGCGACTTATTCAAAGATGTACGGGCAATCCGTGAAGCACGAGAGGCATATGAAAAAGCACAAACTGTGCTAGCCCAGGTCAATGATCAGTTTCTGCGTTTTTACCTGATGCTAGTGCAAAGCGATTTGAGCTTAATCCGGGAAGAAATTGTTTCGGCAGAAAAATCGTTGGTCGAAGCCAAGAGGATCGCCGCAGAGGCAGGTTCGCAGTATGAGGACGCGTTGTGCCGTTGGATGGCGGGAAAGGTGGCGCTGGCAAAGGGAGATTATTCTGCTGCCGAGGCAGATCTGCTCAGCGCAAAAGAATATTTCAGCCACGAGCGGCACCATGTTGAAGCCATTCGCTGCCAGCTGCTTCTCCTGGCGGTTTATTACCGTCTGAGTAGCCGGGCAGAGTTCCAACAATACCTTGATCGCGCATTGCCAATCATTCGAAATGCCGAGTTCCATAATGTGATTGCCAACGCCTGTGAACCGTTGGTGAAGTTGCTTGACCGATCCTCCTCTCCGGATGAGAGCATCCGCGTGAGCCTGGCGCCTATCCTAAATGTTGTCCGTCAGAATGAAAAACAATTGCCCGTGGTACGCCGGCAATTGCGCCGTCAGTCCGTGCTGGTGCCGCTGCTACCACCCGAATTAACTATTCTGACCCTGGGCAGGATTCAGATTTCCATTGGAGATCATATCATCACCGGTATGGAATGGCGTCAACAGTCTGCCAGAGACTTGATGCTACTTCTCATGCTCAACCCGGATGGTTTGACCAAAGAGCAGGTGGGTTTGTATTTTTGGCCCGATATTTCGCCCTCCGAACTGAAACTGCGGTTCAAGAATACGATTTACCGACTTCGGCATGCTGTTAATAAGGATGTCATTTTATTTGATGAAGATATTTATACATTTAATCGTAGTATGGATTACGAGGCGGATTTTGAAACCTTCAATCGTGAAATCCAGCAAGCCGGTCTGGTAAGAAAAGCAGACCAAGCTATTAAACACTATCGCGCGGCAATCGATTTGTATAAGGGGGATTTCCTACCAGAAATTAATGAGGAGTGGGCTCTTCCGGAACGAGACCGGCTGCGGCAAAAGTATCTCGATGCGCTTAAGCGCCTAATCGAACAATACATTGACACCTCGCAACCGGTAGAAGCGCTGGAATTTGCCAACCGCTATATCCGTGAAGATCCAACCAACGAAGCTGTACACCAGTTGGTCATGCGCATCCATGCCGGGATGGGCAACCTCAGCGCGGTCATTTATCAGTACCAAAGCCTGCGTGACTTGTTGGAGCGCGAATTGGGTGTGCAGCCCAGTCCACAGACAATTTCTTTGTTTGAATTGCTGACCCGCAATCGCCGACGGCCGGAAATGCGGGCTTGAGCGCTTCCATTGAATCTTAAAATTTTCCAAAATGACCAGGTTAAAACCTTAAAAAATCCAAAAATCGAAAAAAAAGACCGAAAAATCGGTTTACGGAAGCCTCTTTGGAAGCCTACCCCTGGTTAAACTAGGCATATCATAAAACAAATTTTGAGGAGAGGCTGAAATGAAAAAGATCAATTCCCGCGTTGTGTTGTTTGTCATGACCGTTGCACTGTTCGTTCTGGGATCGGGCGCTCCGGAAGCCGGTGGTGGGATCATCAACAGCATTATCTTCTTCCCCGGCTGGTAACTCAACCGAACCAATTGCCTGAATGATTTTACTCGCGGCAGTTATTGCAGGTCTGACATTCGGTCTAGTTCGAGCAAAAATCAATCACCGCCCATACCAGCCCTATCGCCTGCGGTACGCTTGGTTGGTGCTGGTGGCACTCATCCTTCAGTGGTTCGCCTTCACATTTCCACCGACGCGATCCATTCTCCCGGATGAGGTGGCAAGTGTAAGTCTGGTTCTTTCACAATCCATCCTGTTGGTGTTTGCATGGTTCAACCGCAAGACTCCCGGCTTCTGGTTGCTTGGAGCGGGTTTGATCTTAAATCTGGTCGTTATCACACTGAACGGCGGTTTTATGCCGATCAGCCCTGATACGGTGCGATGGCTGGTCCCGGATGCGCCCGAAGGCGCCTGGCAAATCGGCGAGCGCTTAGGGCACGGGAAGGACATTGTTTTGCCGGTTGAACAAACCAAACTCCAATTCCTTTCAGATCGTTTTCGAACGCCTGACAATCCGTACTACCGGGTTGCCTTCAGCGCGGGCGATGTTTTGATAGCGGTTGGCGCGTTTTGGCTGCTATGGTCGGTTGGCGCAGCCATAACCGAATCGGAGAAGGAGAAATCGAAATGACTCCGAGTCTTTTTGAAAGCAAGAAGAGTGATTACCGGGAAGTATCCCAGGAATATGGGCGTATCTTGACCGCAGCGGTTATCAGCGCTCAGTTCCGTCAGTTGTTGTTGAGCAATCCTGCCAAGGCACTGGCTGCCGGCTTTGCCGGTGAAGCATTTCACCTGAGCAGCGAGGATCGCTCCAGGCTGGTAGCAATCCGTGCGACCTCTCTAGCGGATTTTGCCTCGCAATTGAATGGCTATAATGCCAGTCGTTCGATTCAATCGGCTGTGTGTGGAGATTGAACTGGAATAAACATATCGATTATCGGGTTACTTTAGTGGGTACATCGAGTAACAACCGCTTCCCTGGAAGTTCGTTGTAGAAGTACCGAAGCGATCCAAGGAATGGACTCCATGATCTCAGGGAATCTCTATTTTGGCGGCGACTTGTTTAGCCGTCTCAAGAAAACTGGAACCCCGATTGTTTCAGAACATTGGGGGGAGGTGGGCGATCTGGCAGCCAGCTGGCTGCAAATGGAAGGATCGTCCAGTTTGCTTTATGAAATTGCCGTCAAGGCGGTTGAATTATTGGATGTTAAGCATTGTCAAATTCTAACCCTTGCCGCGAATGGGAATTTCCATCGCCAAATTTACTATCATAATCAGCCCTCCTTGCATCGGGCAGAGCCCGGAAAACGCGATTATCAAAAACTCAACGCATTTTTACAAAAAGTTGTATTATCCGATGCCCCGGTATTGGTGGGACATCGCAACGGGGATGTGAGTCAGGAAGAACGCCGGGCACTGAAACTTCAAGCCCACGAAAACCTGGTTCTGTATCCGATGCGACTGGATACGGAACCGGTGGGGATATTCGCTCTGGCGTTTGATCGTTTCGAACCAATTGACGAGCGATTGCGCCTGGCGATGATGTTCTCCACCCAGGCTGCTCTGGCGATCCAGCGCGAAGGCGTGGCAATATCCGAAGAGGAATCGGTGGTGGAAATTGTCCTGGCGTTGTCCAAGGCGCTGGAAGCCAGAGACCTTTCGACAGGATCGCACTGCCGGCGGGTTACCCGGCTGGCGGAGCAGGTTGCCATCCGCATGGGGTGTTCTTTCCGTGAAGTTCAGGATATCCGCCGCGCAGCTCTTTTGCATGATATTGGCAAGATTGGCATACCGGATCAGATCCTGCATAAACCAGGACCGCTCAGTGACAGGGAATGGTCGATTATGCGCCAACACCCGGAAATTGGGGCGCGGATCCTGCGGATGGTGCGCGGCTTGACCGATGTTGCCTCATATGTGCTTGCGCATCATGAACATTATGACGGGTCGGGATATCCCTATGGATTGAGCGGGGATATGATCCCCCTGGGTGCGCGAATTCTTGCGGTCGTTGATGCTTTCGGCGCGATGATAACCGACCGTGTGTATCGTTCTTCATTATCGTACCGAGATGCCATTGCTGAGTTAAAGCGTTGCACCGGCACGGATTTTGATCCGCGAGTGGTGGATGTCTTTCTTGCTATGATGGATGTCAATTCAGATGGGATGGAACACGTAGGGTGAAGTCATCCCACCATTAAAAGAATGCTCCCGTTCACTTAAGCGTGACAGGGGGCATTCTCATTAATGCTTACTGGGTGAATGACTATGCTTCGCGCTTGGTAATCCGCGTGAGCAGGCTCATGCGCACTTCAGGCAAATCGGTATATAGCAAATACAATGCCGAGATCAAAATGCTGATCAGGGTCAGTGAGACGTAAACAGTGTTTACCCGCACAGCACCATCTACGATTATCGAGGCGCGCGGCATGAGGAGCATCAGGCGGCTGATGATATTGAACCCGTGAGCAAAAGAAATCAAATACCAGGGCCAGGTTTGGTCAGCGCGGCGGAAGACCAATTGAATGACCGAGACCAGTGCCAGTATAGCCAGCAGGAGCGGCAGCCACCATTCCTGAGTAGTAGGAGAATAGGATTCTGGCGGAAGCAACAGGATGGGGAAAAATTGAATAAATAATAAGGGAATCACAACATTGGGTTGGGATAGGGTTTTCCTCAACATATTTCTCCGAACTCCATCGTTTGGGGGAAAAGGGATAAATGCTGGACTGATTTATCTTACAGGTTATAAATCTAAATGTCAAGTAATCGATCCACTTTACTTAAGAAATAATACTTGACAATTTTTCCATCATTCTCTATTATAATCATCATGCAATTTCCCACTTTGTGAAATTGCTACCCTTTGTTGTATTCCCCGAATTCATAATTCTGTTGGCTGGTATAAAAATACCCTTTGGAAGGAGGTGGTGTTGTTCCATATAGTCATCAAGCTTCACAAACGTTGCCAACCAGAAGTAGGTGACGAAATGGGGGATGGATCAAGTGAATACGGTTTCAATTCAATGCCAAAAAATGGAGGAGAAAAATGCGTTTCGTAAAATTATTTAGTTTATTGATCGTTGCAGCCCTGATCTTGTCTGCCTGCGCTCAGGGTGGTGGTACTGGCGCACAGAAAGAACTCAAAGTTGCCATTTTGGCACCCCTTTCCGGTCCTGTTCCTACCTTTGGCGTGTCCACCCGCGATGGTGCCTTGATGGCGATCGACGAATGGAATGCCAAAGGTGGCGTGCTCGGTATGAAGATTGTCCCGATTGTTGAGGACAGCCAATGCACCCCTGACCCGGCGGTCAATGCTGCCAACAAGGTTATCGATCAGGATGGCGTCAAGTACATTGTTGGTGAAGTGTGCTCCAAGGCTTCCATTCCGGTATCTGAAATTGCCAATGCCAAGGGTGTAATCCAAATCAGCCCGACCTCCACCAACGAACAGGTGACGGTGGATGCTAATGGCAATGTTAAACCCTACATCTTCCGCGCTTGCTTCATCGACCCCTTCCAGGGCTTTGTGGGCGCGAAATTCGCCATGGATACACTGGGCGCCAAGACCGCTTTTGTGATGCTCGATCAGGCGAATGACTATGTAAAGGGTCTGGCAACCGAATTTGCCAAGAACTTTGAAGCGATGGGTGGCAAAGTGGTTGGGACTGAGTCCTACACCTCCACGGATACCGACTTCTCGGTCATCCTGGGTAAAATCGCAGACACCAAACCGGAGGTGGTTTACCTGCCGGACTACTACAACATCGTCAACCTGGTGACCAAGCAAGCCAAAGAGAAAGGCATCAATGTGCCCTTCATCGGTGGTGATGGCTGGGATTCCCCGGATCTGGATACTGCTTCATCAGCTGGTGGCTTCTTCACCAACCACTATTCGCCGGACGACCCGCGTCCCGAGGTTGTGAACTTCCTCAAGGCATATGGCGAAAAGTACAAGGATGAGAGCGGTAATCCCAAGGTTCCGGATGCTCTGGCTGCCCTGGCTTACGATGCCACCAACGTTCTGCTGCAGGCGATCAACGATGCCGGTACCGCAGATGATACTGCCAAGGTCAAGGATACCCTGGCAGCGATCACCTTCAACGGTGTTTCGGGCAAGATTACCTTCGATGCTAATCATAACCCGGTTAAATCGGCTGCTTTGTTGGCGGTCAAACCAGATGGGGTTAAGTTCGAGACTCTTGTCAACCCCTAAACTTGCGGTTTTGCGGGAAGTATGAGAATAGGAGGGCAGCCGCAGGTTGCCCTCCATCTTGCGTTCTTATCTCGACGATTCCCGGCAAGAAAGCTCATTCTTTGTAGATCATATTATTCGAGTATTGGAGGTGTTGGACCGATGCAACAATTAACCGGTTCACAACAAGTCATGCCCCCCGTAACGAAGAAAAAAAGACCACCCCTGGCATGGGTGGGGCAGGGCTTTTTCCTTTTGCTGGCTGTTGGTGTTGCGGTGATCCTGGTCAGCAACTTAATCCGTCAGCCGACCTTGTTTGCCCAATTCTTTATCAGCGGCTTACAACTTGGGTTTGTGTATGCGATGATCGCGCTGGGCTATACCATGGTGTATGGAATTGTCAAGCTCATTAATTTTGCCCACGGCGATGTGTTTATGGTTGGCGCATTTACTTCTTATTATGCGGTAGCCCGTTTTGGCTTGCACCAATGGCCGCTGGCGGCTTTTCCAGCTCTTTCACCCGGTGTGGGTGTAGTAATTGGCTCTATAACGGTTATTCTGCTCTCGATGATCATTTGTGCGCTGTTGGCGGTGACAAACGAACGGGTTGCCTATAAGCCTTTGCGGGACGCGCCACGTATTGCTGCATTGATTACCGCTATTGGCGTATCTTTTTTCTTGGAATATTTCGGGGCTTTGAACTTCGTCTATTCGCCCCGTTTCATACCCTACGAACGACCCTTTGAAGTGGTGGCGTGGTATATCAAGGATGGGATTCATCTAATCAGACCGGGTGAAGCACCACCAGATGGCGCAGTCACTTTTTCCAATATTTTGGTCATCATCATTATTGCGTCAATTCTGGTGCAATTGTTCTTGCAGTTCCTGGTGCGCCGGACGAAAATTGGGATCGCCATGCGTGCATCGTCCTATGATAAACCAGCAGCTCGTTTGATGGGCATCAACGTCGACTCGGTAATTTCGTTCACCTTTGCCATCGGTGCGGCATTTGCTGGTCTCGGTGGTGTGCTCTACGCAATTGCGTACAGTTCGATCTGGACGCAGTTGGGGATTTTGCCGGGCTTGAAAGCTTTCGTTGCGGCTGTTCTTGGAGGAATTGGCAGTATTCCAGGGGCTTTCGTTGGTGCATTGATCATGGGGCAGGCGGAAGCCATGACGATGGGGTATATCTCCACGCCCATGCGCGATGCTGTGGCGTTCTCGATCCTGATCATCGTCCTCCTCATTCGACCCACCGGCATCTTCGGTGAGCCGGAAAAAGAAAAAGTTTAAGGAGAGCCCTCATGGAACTTGGATTTCTCCTGGGATCAATTGTTAAAATCGTTGCTATCCTTGGATATTTATATGGTTTGTTGTGGGTCTTAGCTCATCCCAACCGTTGGGTGAAGTATATCGGTGTGGTGGTTGCGTTTGGCGTGGTGCAGCTGGCTCTCACCAATTTTGGTGGATTTCAAATCTTGACCAATTTTGACAGCGGCTTGCTCTTCCAAGCGTGCGCAATGACCATGGTTGCCCTGGGTTTGAACCTGATTTACGGTTTCAATGGTCAATTCAGCTTGGGGCAATGGGGTTTTTACGGGATTGGAGCATACACCGCGGCAGACATCACCTACCGCTGGATCAATGGAGATGCGCGTGGTTTGCTGGTTGTGGGCATTGGAACGATCCTTGGCGGGCTGATATTGATTTATATTGGTCGCTGGTTGAACCGCCTGCGAGGTGTTCCGGTACTCTCATCCTTTACGCTTTACTTGATTGGAGCCATTTTGGCAGGTGCGATTGCGGTTTTCATAGCCAACGCCATCAACCCGATATTGGTTCCACTACTTGGAACCAGCTTAGACCCAGGCGTACTCAATTCCCCAATTGCCTTGCAGGTGGTTTTCTTCCTGGCAATTGTGTTTGCTGGTGTTTTTGCGGCTGAGGTCAGCTTTCTGTTTGGCTTGCCTGTGTTGACGCTCGGCTCGGATTACTTCGGCATTGCCACGCTGGGTTTCACGATTGTGGTCAATGTGTTGATGATCAACTCGGACACCATTTTGCCCTTCCCTGAAATGAAAGGTGGGCGCGGCATGGTAGGCATTCCCAAGTTGACCACCTGGTTCTGGGCATTCTTCTTTATGGTGGCGGTGATCATCATAATGCGTAACCTGATTCATTCGAGCACCGGAAGGGCAATCATATCCGTGCGCGAGGATGAAGTAGCTGCCAAGGCGATGGGTATCGATATCGCTGGTTCCAAGTTAATGGCATTTGTGGTTGGTAGCTTCTTTGCAGGTATTGGGGGTGGAGTGTACGCGCACTTCATCGGCTTCCTTAGCCCAGGCACATTTGGTTTCCTGCAAAGCTTCAACCCGTTGATTATTGTCGTATTCGGTGGGTTGGGCAGTATGACCGGAACGATAGCGGCGTCATTTGGCTGGATTTTCTTCCTGGAAGGGTTGTTGCGTGTACTGCTCAGTCAGATGGGCACGGAAGCGCCAACCTGGCGGTTTGTGCTTTACCCGATTACCCTGTTGCTGTTAATGTTGATTCGTCCCCAGGGCTTGTTGGGTAACGTGGAATGGGGTTTCTTAAAACCCCAACAAATCAAACCACGCGCACAACCCTTGCCCGAAAAATCGGATGCGGTTGCTGGCGGGATATAAGGTGAATTCAATGACGACATCACCCTCCACCATCCTTAACATCAACGACCTGACCAAATTCTTTGGCGGTCTGGGCGCAGTACGCAACTTTGACCTCACCCTGCAGAAAGGTGATTTGTCCGGTTTGATCGGACCGAACGGGGCAGGCAAGACCACTGTGTTCAACATGATCACCGGCATTTATGTTCCCACTGCGGGTGACATTGTTTTCAATAATACGTCTGTTGTGGGTCTGGAACCCTTTGAAATTACCCGTTTGGGTATTGCACGAACGTTCCAAAATATCCGCCTGTTCTCCAATCTGACCGTGCTGGACAATGTCCGTATTGCCTATCATCCTCACGCTGGATACGGGTTGCCGGATGGCATTTTCCGCAACGCGAAATTCGATGCCAAAGAAAGGGAATTGACCGAACAGGCGCAGGATTTCCTGGCGATTTTTGGCTTGGAGAATTTGCAAAATGAGATCGCTAAAAACCTGCCCTATGGTCAACAGCGGCGGGTCGAAATCGCTCGGGCGTTGGCATGTGCGCCGCAATTGCTGCTTCTTGACGAGCCAGCAGCGGGCATGAACCCAAAAGAAATTCTTGAATTAATGGATCTGATCCACTTTATTCATGACCGATTCGATTTAACCATTCTGCTGATCGAACACCAGATGCGGGTGGTAATGGGTATTTGCCGCTATATTACGGTAATGGACTTTGGTCAGGTGATCGCCCGAGGAACACCCAGGGAAATCCAGGAAAATGAGCGGGTTATCGAAGCCTATTTAGGAAAAGGAGCCGGACATGCTGCTTGAAGTCCAGGACTTAAATGTTTATTACGGCGCGATCCATGCCCTGCAAGGCGTGTCTTTTGATGTGGAAGAAGGTGAAATCGTTACCCTGATTGGAGCGAACGGCGCGGGTAAATCCACCACATTGCGCACCATTTCCGGTCTACTACGTACCCGAACCGGTTCGATCAAGTTCAAGGATCAGGACATTACCATGATGCCGGCTGATCAAATTGTGCGCCAGGGCATCAGCCATGTGCCGGAAGGGCGTAAAATCTTTGCCCCGTTGACGGTGAAAGAAAACCTGTTGATGGGCGCGTATACTCGTAAGGATGCCAACGAAATCGAGCGTTCTATGGAGCGCGTCTTCGCCAGTTTCCCGCGGCTTAAGGAGCGCATCAATCAACTGGGTGGCACTCTTTCTGGCGGTGAGCAGCAAATGCTGGCAACTGGTCGGGGTTTGATGAGCCGCCCCAACCTGTTGATGTTGGATGAGCCGTCAATGGGTTTGAGTCCAATCCTGGTTGAAGAAATATTCAATATCATCAAGGACATCAATTCGCAGGGAACCAGTATCCTGCTGGTTGAACAGAATGCTCAAATGGCTCTTTCCATTTCTCACCGCGCTTATGTGCTTGAGACTGGCCGGATTGTGCTTTCTGGAACTGCCCGGGAAATTGCCGAAAACCCACAGGTGAAAGCAGCCTACCTGGGTGTGTGATTTTCTTAATTATTGACAAACAACGCCGGACAGGGTTAGTCCGGCATTGTTTTTTTGGTTAATGCCAGGCTGGCTTATAAGCCGCATTCTGTCCCTCGACAGGGTATCCCAAGTGGGACGGTTGTCCAGGGGATGATCATCTCTCTCGACCGGCTGTTGCCAGACGGTTCTGTGCAGCCTACCCGGAACTCAAATGGGACGAGCAGCCCCTCGTTCCTGCTTGGCTTTGCTCCCGGCGGGGGTTGCCTGGCAGCCGCATTGCTGCGGTCTCCGGTGGTCTCTTACACCACCTTTTCACCCTTGCCCTGCCTGATGGCAAGGCGGTTTGTTTCTGTGGCCCGATCCAGCAGGTTGCCCCGCTCCGGGTGTTACCCGGCGCCGCGCTCTGAGGAGTGCGGACTTTCCTCGACAGACACATTGTGGCTGCCGCGATCATCCAGCCAGCCTGGTTAACATGAAATATACCCTGATAAAGGAGAAACGTAAAGTATAATCGGGATAGCTATCATTTTTTGTGGAGGGAAAAATGCGTAAACCAATGATTGCAGGCAACTGGAAGATGAATAAAACGGTCGAGCAAGCCCGCGCACTGGTAGCCGAAATGCTGCCTGGATTACAAGCGGTATCTTCCGTTGAGCGGGTTTTGTGCCCGCCCTTTACAAGCCTGATGCCCATTTCTGCCATGCTGGTTGGTACCGAGATCGGTCTGGGGGCGCAAAATATGCATTGGGAAGCCCAGGGGGCGTTCACTGGAGAAATTGCCCCTGCGATGGTAAGAGAATTTTGCCAGTACGTGATCATTGGGCATTCCGAACGTCGCACTTATTTTGGCGAGACGGATCAGACGGTCAACAAAAAGGTTCATGCGGCTTTTACCAACCAATTGATCCCGATTGTTTGTGTTGGGGAAACTCTGGCAGAAAACGAAGCCGGAAGGACTGCCGAGGTGATTGCACGCCAGGTATGTGATGGGCTTAAGGATATTAGTCAAGACAATGCATCTCGACTGGTGATTGCTTACGAGCCAGTTTGGGCAATTGGCACCGGGCGCGCCGCCAGCGGCGAAGTTGCCAACCGTGTACTGGCGGAAATCATTCGTCCGGCATTATCCGGACTATTTGGGTCTTCCATCGCGCAGAATATCCGCATTCTGTATGGCGGTTCAGTAACTGCAGCCAATGCGGCTGAATTTTTCAGCCAGGTGGAAATCGATGGGGCGCTGGTAGGCGGCGCGAGTCTGAAAACGGCAGAATTTGTTGGCATTGTCAACGCTGCAGCCAGGTGAGTTCTATTCAGTCATTCGAGGGGCTGATCTTTTTTCTCGTTAGCCTGTTGATCTATCTCGTGGTGCAGCGCAAGTTGCACCACGAGATCCAGGCGGTTTTTTTATTGCTGACCCGAAGCCCGGTGTTGGCATTGGGTTTGTTTTCGGTGCTGTTTTTCCCCGGAGTATTGATTCACGAATTAAGTCATTTGCTGACAGCTAAACTTTTACGCGTGCGCACCGGCAAATTTTCCTTGATTCCGCAATTGCAGCCAGAAGGCAGTCTACGCCTTGGGTATGTCGAGGCAGAACCCAGTGATCCCTTGCGAGAGACCTTGATTGGTGCTGCCCCATTGTTCAGTGGAGTGTTGCTGGTTGGCTGGATAGCGGTCGTGCGACTGGGGTTGCTGGGACTGGCTGAACCCCTACTTCGGTTATCTCTGAACGAATTCAGGCAGGGATTGCCTGACTGGCTGCGACAGCCGGATTTCTGGTTATGGTTCTACCTGGCTTTCACCATCAGTTCAACCATGTTGCCCTCAGCATCAGACCGGCGTGCCTGGCTGCCGTTTGGGTTGGTTATTGCCATGATCTTTATGGTTGTCCTTATTGCCGGAGGTGGTGATTGGATGCTTACTCACCTGGCAGCCCCACTCAACCGTGGTCTGACTGCGCTGGCGATGGTTTTTATCTTCAGCATTTTTTTGCATATTGCTCTGATTTTTCCGTTTTTCCTGCTGCACCGTCTGCTGAACAAGCTTACCGGATTGGAGGTAATTTGATAAAGATCATCCGGTTTAGATGATAATGGTTAGGTGGAAAAAGTCTTGGATTAGGGTAGAATGGTTAATATTCCCCCGGAGAAACCTTCATTGCTGCGCGATACATTTGGAAGACAGATCACATACCTGCGGATATCTGTAACCGACCGGTGTAATTTTCGCTGCGTGTATTGTATGCCGCCGGACGGTGTGCGTCCGCTTGCCCATGAAAATATTCTGCGCTACGAGGAAATCGCCCAATTTGTGAGCGTGGCGGCGGCTCATGGTATCCGTAAAGTCCGCATTACCGGCGGGGAGCCACTGGTGCGGGCGGGTCTGCCAAATCTGGTGCGGATGGTCGCGTCGATTGAAGGGATCGAAGATGTCAGCATGACCACCAATGGCATACTGTTGGAGAGGTATGCTGCGGAACTGGCTTATGCGGGTTTGAGACGAGTCAACATCAGCCTGGACACATTACAAGAAGATAAATTCCGGCGTATCACCCGCGGCGGCTCGCTGGCTGCTGTATGGCGCGGGATCGATGCGGCAGAGCGGTATGGATTAACGCCGATCAAGGTGAATACGGTTGTGATGCGCGGGGTCAATGATGACGAAATTGTTGACCTGGCAAAACTGACCCTTGAACGGGCATGGAACATGCGATTCATTGAATTGATGCCGATCGAAAATCAGGGGTCGTGGGGAGAGGGTTTTCCACCACCTGAATCCACGTTTATGCCGGTGGAGGATATCATGGCTCGGTTGCTGCCATTGGGTTTGCAGCCCGTTGATGCGACGAATGATACGGGTCCAGCAATTCCGTACCGCCTGCAGGGCGGGAAAGGCACGGTTGGATTTATTTCTCCGTTGAGTGAACAACATTTTTGCCAGCGCTGCAACCGGATGCGCCTGACGGCGGACGGCAATTTGCGCCCCTGTTTAATGAGCGATCTGGAAATTCCTCTCCTGCCCGCACTCAGGGTAGGTAAACCCATACTGCCTTTACTAGAGGAAGCTGTTGAGAAAAAGCCCGCCAGGCATTTGCTGGCAGAGCATATTAGCCCGAATGGGCGCTGTATGCTTCAAATTGGGGGATAATTTTTCATCCGGTACCAAACTGCCGGTCGCCGGCGTCGCCCAAGCCTGGAACAATGTAACCAATTTCGTTCAGGTGATCATCGACCGCAGCGAGGTGGATAGGAACATCCGGGTGGTGTTTTTGCATGTTGTCGATACCCTCCGGAGCGCCGATCAAGCCAACGAATTTGATTCGCTTGACCCCCCAATTCTTGAGGATATCCACCGTTGCCACGGCAGAGCCACCGGTGGCCAGCATGGGATCGAGGATCAGACAAACCGACACACGTGGTTCGGTGGGCAGCTTATTGTAATACTGGACGGGCTTGAGGGTTTTCTCGTCACGATAGATGCCGATGTGCCAGACCTCGGCGGAGGGCATCAATTCCCAGATTCCTTCCACCATTCCTAATCCAGCGCGTAAAATAGGCACCAGTCCAATTTTTTCAAGCAATTCCGCACCTGGGGCAACGCCGAGCGGAGTTTCAACTTGAACCGGGTTGGTCTTTAAATCTGCAGTAGCTTCGTAGGCAAGCAGTCCAGTGATTTCGCGCACCAGTTCGCGAAATTTTTTAGGTTCAGTCTTCACGGAGCGGAGTTTTGCCAGTTTATGCCAGACCAGGGGATGTTGAGAGATGAACACTTGGGACATACAGGCTCCTCGGTGTAGATTTTGTCCATTATAAACCCTTTCAGGTGTTGGAATGAGGGTATAATCGTTGCCATGAACGAATCCGCAAACCGTTTGGTTCAACCCGAGGCGCGCCCGGATGATCGTCTGGATCAAGCGCTGCGTCCGCGTCACCTGGCGGATGTGATTGGGCAGGATCAGGTCAAAGAAAATCTTTCCATCCTCATTGCTGCGGCGCGTCAACGCAAGGAACCTCTCGATCACGTTCTTTTTTATGGTCCGCCTGGGTTGGGTAAGACCACCCTGGCACATGTGCTTTCCAACGAGATGGGGGTCAACATTAAAATCACTGCCGGTCCGGCAGTCGAGCGGGCAGGCGACTTGGCTGCTATATTGACCAACCTGCATGCGGGGGATATTTTATTTATTGATGAGATTCACCGGTTGGGGAAAGCAGTGGAGGAAGTGCTTTACCCGGCGATGGAAGATTTTGCCCTGGATATCGTTATTGGCAAAGGTCCCTCGGCGCGTTCGATTCGATTGAAATTGCCTCGCTTTTCTGTGATTGGCGCAACCACCCGGCTGGCGTTGGTCAGCGCTCCACTTCGGGCGCGCTTTGGCGCAGTATACCGGCTGGATTACTACGACCTGGCTGCCATGAGCGTAATCGTCTGGCGAGCAGCGCAACTGCTTCAAGTGCCGGCGGATGAAAGTGGCATTGAAGAAATCGCCCGCCGCGCGCGGGGCACACCGCGAGTGGCATTGCGATTACTGCGGAGAGTGCGCGACTACGCTCAGGTGCGCGCCAACGGTGCAATCACCAGCGATGTTGCCCAGGAAGCGCTTAACCTGCTGAATGTGGATCCCTTGGGGTTGGATGATGTTGACCGCCGGGTGTTGAGCACGGTGATCGAAAAATATAACGGTGGTCCTGTTGGGTTGAACACCATTGCCGCTTCGATTGGCGAAGAAGCTGACACGATCATGGATGTTGTAGAACCCTACCTGCTGCAGCTCGGTTTTGTTGATCGTACCCCGCAAGGACGGGTGGCAACCCGACTGGCATACGAGCATTTGGGTGTTTTATTTCCCGGTGACAATCGCCAGCCAACGCTTTTTGATTCCAACGGGGGGGAATAATCGCACTGTCACAACCACCATCCATGCAAACCAGCCAATTTGATTATCACCTGCCGCTGGAACGGATTGCCCAACACCTTATCGAACCACGCCATAATGCCCGTCTAATGGTACTCGACCGGCGAAGCAGCGACCTGACGCACACCTTTTTTTATCGATTGGGTGAATTTCTAAAAGCCGGGGATGTGTTAGTGATCAACCAGACGCGGGTGATCCCGGCGCGTATCTTTGCCCGAAAAGCCACCGGTGGTCGAGTGGAAATTCTGTTGTTGCGGCGTGAAAACGAAACATACTGGGAGGCATTGGTAGGGGGAAAAAAAGTTCGCCAGGGAACTATTTTGCAACTGGAGGATGGTCCACCGGTACGAATTGTTGAAATGCTGGACGGGGCACGCCGCATGCTGGAATTCGAAAGCCCGGTGGAGGAGTACTTATCCATCAAGGGGCAAATGCCGCTTCCGCCGTATATTCACAAGCGGCTGGATGATCCGGAGCGCTACCAGACCGTATTTGCCAGCCAGTCGGGTTCGGCGGCTGCCCCGACCGCGGGCTTGCACTTTACCCCGCAATTGATTAGCCAGTTGAGCGAACAGGGCATCTATTTCGCGCGTATCACCCTGCATGTCGGACTGGACACCTTTGCACCGGTGAATGAGGATGATCCGCGCGAGCATCAAATCCATAGTGAGTGGTGCGAACTGACCGCCGAGACGGCGGAGCAAATCAATGCGGCGCATCGCGCGGGCGGCAGGGTTATCGCGGTGGGCACTACCTCGGTGCGCACTCTGGAAAGCGCGGCTAACCATGCCGTGGGTGGTGAGCGGGTTGCCGCCTTCAGCGGGAATACTCGCCTCTATATCCTGCCAGGGTATACTTTTCGGGCAGTGGATGCAATGATCACCAATTTCCATCTGCCGCGTTCTACTCTGCTGATGCTGGTGTCTGCCTTTGCGGGTCGTGAACGGATACTGGAAGCATATGCCGAAGCCATCCGGCAGGAATACCGATTTTATTCGTTTGGAGACACAATGCTGATTTATTGATAAAGTAGGTTACAATTTGTTATTCATTGCCAAAGGAGAAATCATGTCCAAAACGATACAACAGTGGTCAAAACCCCCCGCCATGCAGATCGACAGCCAAAAACGCTACAACGCCACCTTTGTTACCGAAAAAGGTGATATCGTTGTCCGTCTGCATGCGGACAAGGTACCCAAGACCGTCAATAATTTTGTCTTCCTGGCGCAGCAGGGTTTTTATGATGATACCATCTTTCACCGTGTAATCGATGACTTTATGGCACAAGGCGGTGACCCAACCGGTAGCGGACGTGGTGGACCAGGCTACCGCTTCGACGACGAGTTTCACCCAGACCTGCGCCACGACAAACCAGGTGTTCTCTCTATGGCAAATGCTGGTGCAAACACTAACGGTTCGCAATTTTTCATTACTCATGTACCCACCCCCTGGCTGGATAATCGCCACGCAGTTTTTGGGGAAGTAATCTCTGGTATGGACGTGCTCCTGTCCATTCCAGCCCGCGATCCGATGAAGGTTGACAGCCCGGCGGTGCGTTTGAACACGGTCCGCATCGATATCGAAGAGGTCTAGTCTCATTGGAATACGATCCACAAGCCTGGGGAGCGCTCAATGCGCAAATCACCGCTTGCGAGCGCTGTCCTCGGCTGGTGGCATGGCGGCAGCATGTTGCCAGCGTGCGCCGACGGGCATATCAGAATTGGGATTACTGGGGAAAACCGGTGACCGGATTTGGTGATCCTGCTGCGTGGGTGTTGATCGTCGGCTTGGCGCCTGGAGCGCACGGTTCGAATCGTACCGGCAGAATGTTTACTGGTGACGACTCTGGCAATTTTCTGTACCACGCGCTTCACAATGCAGGATTTGCCAACCAGCCGACAGCATTAAATCAAGATGACGGACTGAAACTGAAAGGGGTTTTCATCACCGCGGTATGTCGCTGCGCCCCACCGGACAACCGGCCAACCCGCGAGGAAATGAACAACTGCCAGTCGTTTTTGACGGCGGAAATTGAATTACTGGAAAATATGCAAGGTATAGTTGCTTTGGGCAGGATTGCCTTCGAACGCGTTCACCGCTATTTCCTGCCTGGCGAACCACTGCCGGATTTTCGTCACGGTGGTTTTTATGCTCTTGGGGCAGGAAAGCCCTGGCTGCTTGCTTCCTATCATCCAAGCCGTCAGAATACCCAAACTGGTCGGTTGACGGCAGAGATGTTCGCGGATATTTGGCGACAGGTATTAAACCTAAACCGCCTGGGCTAAGCGGTTTTGCGGGCAACAAACCACACCCGTGGGGTGGTCGCAATGGGTGGGGAAAAATCGTTCAGGTTTCCCAGACTGGCGAGCAAATCGAAACCACATTCGCGCAGCAACGATTGAATGACTGCCAGGGGGTATCCCTGTTCGGTGTGAATTTCCTCAAATCGTTCCCAGCAATCGCGGCCTTCTGGGCGGGTGAATACGAGAATCCGCAGGCTTGCCCGTTGCAGGTCGTAATCGCAAGAAGGAATATGGATTTCGATCAGATCGGGCGTTTCCTGAGACACGTACGCTGCATTGCGCTGCCAGTGAACCGTCAATGCATAAATAGTATTCATATCGAAAAGAAACGCACCGCCGGGTTTGAGTGCTCGAAATACCCCATTAAAAACTGCATTAAGCTCGAATGTGGTTAATAAATAGTTCAGGCTGTCGTACCAGCAGGTGACCAGATCGAAATCATTTTCGAAGTGTAATTCGCGCATATCACCATGGATCAGACAAGGCTGCCTGGCTGCGGTGGAAAATTTTTGGCTGGCAAAGGATAACATGGCGGGAGAAAGATCTACTCCGGTAACCTGCCAGCCGCCGGCAGCCATGCCCGCCAGGAAAGTCCCTTCACCGCAGGCGAGATCGAGCAGTCGACCCGATTGAGGAAGGTCAAAGTTTTCCAGCAGAGGGGGTATTTTTTCCAGCACCCAGCGGGTGTAATTGGCGTATGCACCTCGAACATACACCTGGGCAAAACGATCATATACGAGGCTCATTGTTCATCTCCATTAAGATAGGCGAACAGTGATTTGTATAACCATTGTACAGTTTTGCCTTGTTTGTGAACCGGGCGTAATTTACAATTAGCCATGAAAATTATACCGAATGGAATGACTAAATGAAACTCCCTAGACAACGCTGGCTCTTAATTTTCCCGATTTTCTTTTTAGTAGTATTGATAGGCTTCGTTGTTTGGGCGAACACACCACTTGGACCACTACCGGCTGCCGAGCAAGCCCTGGTCAGCGATGGTGAAGTGTTGGTCGAAAAAAAATCGACCTGGCTGGAGTTTACTCCAGCAAGAATAACTCCAACCAGTGGATTTATCCTCTATCCAGGCGGGCGAGTCGATTACCGCTCATACGCGCCGATTGCAAAAGGTTTGGCAGCGCGTGGTTATGGAGTCTATCTAGTTGCTATGCCGTTCAACCTGGCGGTATTCTCGCCGGGACGCGCGATGGATATTATCCAGGCGAACCAGCATATTCGCACCTGGGCAGTTGGCGGTCATTCCCTGGGTGGGGCGATGGCAGCGAATTTTGTTTATCAAAACCCGCAGGCAGTGAAGGGGCTGGTTTTGTGGGCTTCTTACCCGGCGGAAAGCAATAATCTTAAAGATGTACCTATCCAGGTGATTTCTGTTTATGGTAGTGAAGACGGCCTGGCGAGCCGCATTAAGATCGAATCGTCACGCACGTTGTTGCCCGAGAACACCCGCTGGGTGGAAATTTCTGGCGGGAATCATGCGCAGTTTGGGGCTTACGGAGAACAACCGGGTGACGGCAGGGCGCTGATTTCGGTTGAAGAGCAACAAGGCATAATCATCGAAGAAACAGCCCGTTTTTTGCAGCAACTTTCGGGTGAGGGGAAGTAAGTTATGAAACCGATACGAACGATCGGCTTGTTTTTTTTGATTGTCCTGGCGGTGATACTGATTGGACCATTGGTGATTCCCATTCCACCCCTTCCGGAACCGCTGCCAGTAAGTGATCTGGTGGACGCAGACAGCCGTTTTGTCGAGGTTAACGGGATTGATCTTCATTATAAACAGGCGGGCAGCGGAGAACCAGTGATGATCCTTCTGCACGGTTTTGGCGCCAGCACTTATTCCTGGCGCGAAGTGATCCAACCGCTGGCAGAGCACGGCACAGTGATAGCCTTTGACCGTCCGGGCTTCGGTTTGACGGAACGTCCCATGCCGGGTGAATGGAGCGGGGAATCGCCTTACAGTCTCCAATCACAAATCCGCCTGACAATCGGGCTTATGGATAAACTGGGAATTCAGCAGGCGGTTTTGATTGGTAATTCGGCAGGTGGAACCGTTGCAATGGCGACCGCTTTGGAATTTCCGCAACGGATTTCTGCGTTGGTATTGGTTGATGCGGCTATTTACGCGGGCGGCGGCGCACCCGCCTGGATACGTCCATTGTTGGGTACGCCGCATTTCGAACGCTTGGGGCCGTGGTTTGCCCGTTCGTTGGCTGGCGAACAAGGTGATGCCTTTCTGCGGGCTGCCTGGCACGATCCTTCAAAAATCAGCGATGAGGTGATTGCCAATTACCGAAAGCCACTGCAACTGGCGAATTGGGACCGGGCTTTGTGGGAATTAACCAAAGCCAGCCGCGAATCCGGTTTGGGCAAGCGGTTGAAAGAGTTGGAATTGCCTGTGTTGGTTGTCAGCGGGGACGATGATCGCATTGTTCCCACTGAGGATAGCATCCGGCTGGCGGGTGAAATTCCTGGGGCAAAACTGGTTTTATTTGAACGTTGTGGTCACGTACCGCAAGAAGAATGCCCACAGCCTTTTCTGGAAGCCATAATCCAATTCTTGAATGCTTTGCAAGGAGAGTAGCGGCAATGAAGCAGTTACGTATTAACATCGAAGCGCCTGATTTTTTATTGACCGACACCCATGGAAATCCGGTGCGTTTGTCAGATTTTCGTAGCAAAAAAGCGGTTGTCTTGGTTCTCAACCGCGGGTTCATGTGACCATACTGCGTGAAGCATATGGCGCAGTTGCGTCAAGACTATTCGGAATTCACAAGACGGGAGGCAGAGATCATCGTCCTTGGTCCAGACGGACCACGAGCCTTTCAGCGTTTCTGGCAGGATGAAAATATGCCATTCATTGGTCTGGCGGATATTCAATCTAAAGTGGCGAGCCGCTTTTATCAGGAAGTCAACCTGCTCAAACTGGGCAGGATGCCGGCTGTTTTTGTGGTGGATAAAAACGGATGTATTCGATACAAGCATTATGCCGCAGCCATGTCGGATATACCCGATAACCGGGAAATTCTGGATGTGTTGGATGAATTAAGGCAGGAGGAAGATGACCAAATCGGCGTTGATCTGGGGCATTAATGGGGGAATTGGTTCTGGATTGAACCAACTCCTGATTCGAGAAGGCTGGCAGGTTGCCGGTACAGTTCGCCATTCCGAACCGAACGGGAACGGCGTGGCGCATACCTTCGAGGCGGAGCTGGCAAAACCTGTTTCGGTGCAAAATGCCGTGCTGGCAATTGCCCAGGAAATTGAGCAGGTAGATTGGTGGATTTATGCAGCCGGGGACATCCTTTCCAAGCCATTTGCTGATACGAACCCAGCCGAATGGACTCGAATACTGGATGCCAATTTACAAGGGGTTTATAATGCGCTCCATTACAGCCTGCCGTTGTTGAGTAAAGATTGCCCGGTCTATATCCTGGGGGCGGTCAGTGAGCGAATGCGGCTGCCTGGATTGAGTGCCTATGCGGCTGCCAAAGCCGGAGTGGAGGCGTTGGGTGAGGTTTTACGCAAAGAACTCCGACGGACCGTTGTGGTGGTGCGCCCGGGTGCTGTTGCTACCCGGTTGTGGCAAAAAGTACCCTTTCGGTTGCCTGCCACGGCGCTCAGTGCTGAGCAAGCGGCTGAAAAAATCTGGCAGGCATATTCGAGTAACTGGCGTGAGCTGTTCCTGGATATTTAGATGATCTGGGATTATCAACACCTCATCTCACGGCGATTGATCTATTGGAGCGC